>NZ_JBITLU010000006.1:0-567074 GCF_044465525.1 Nonomuraea sp. NPDC049646
TCGCCACCCGGTACGACAAACTCGCCGTCCGCTACGAAGCCACCGTCCACATCGCCGCCATCAACGACTGGCTCACGATCCTTTGAGACACGGCCCAGGCCCGGCCGCCGTAGACGTCCCGCCGCAGCCGCCGCACCTCGGCCGACGGCCCTTCCGGGCCGTCGGCGATCTTCTCCTTGCCCGCCCACTTCATGCCCGCGTGGCAGTGCAGCGCCACGACGCCGGGCAGCGGGCCGCCGTGGTCGCGCGGTCTCAGCAGGTACGCCCTGGTACGCGGCCCGAAGCCGACCGTCCACGACAGCTCCTCGCCGTGCAGGTCGCCGTCGGTCCACGTGCGCTCGACGCGCACGTCCGCGACGGTCAGGGCGGGCACCCCGATCGCCTGCCGGGCCGCCGCCCGCAACCGCGGACCCGGCAGGGACGGGAACAGCTCCCACTGCCCGCCGACGACCTCGGCCAGCTCCCCGAACACCGCCGGGGCGGAACCGTCAGGCAAGGCGGGTGCCGGTGTCTGCCAGGTGCACGGGGGCGCCCGAGGCGGCCGACAGGTTGGCCGCGACGCCGGTCAGGACGCTGCGGATGCCGTCCAGGTAGCCCGCCTGCCGGGCCAGCGGGTCGTCGGCCGGGCCGCGGAACACGTCGTCCAGCAGCAGCCGGTCGCCGCCTCCGTGGCCGCCCGCGCCCGCCTCGATCGGCACCTCGCGCGGCTCCGCCCAGTGGGGGCGCAAAGTGAGCCGCTCCCAGGCCCCGGCGGCGTGCTCCTTGGACGCGGCGCTCGGGTCGATCGCCGCGTGCGGCGGCGTCCAGGCCCGCTCGACCACCTCCAGCTCCAGCCGTCCCGCCGTCCCGTTGAACGCCACCCGGTAGCCCTCGAAGGGCGCGTGGGCGTTCAGCGAGTACGTCAGCAGCGCCCCGCTGTCGTACCGGACCAGGACCGCCATGTTGTCGTCGATGGTCACGCCGTCGCCGAAGACGTCCTGGTCCCGGATGTAGCCGTCCTCGTGCTCGGCGTCCAGGTAGAGGCGCTTGAGCCGGGGATCGGCGGCGATGTCCAGGATGAACGGGTCGCTGCCGAGGCCGGGCGCGCCCCGGCCGCGTTGGGGACGGCCGGCCAGCCCCCGCGACCGCGCGTTGGCCGAGCCGTAGAAGCGCAGCGAGGTCTGCGCGAAGACGGTCTCCGGCGCCGCCCCGAGCCACCAGTTGACCAGGTCGAAGTGGTGGGTGGACTTGTGCACGAGCAGGCCGCCGGAGCTGGCCCGGTCGCGGTGCCAGCGGCGGAAGTAGTCCGCGCCGTGGATGGTGTCGAGCGTCCACTCGAAGTGCGCGGACGTCACCTCGCCGATCGCGCCGTCCATCAGCAGGCGGCGCACGGCCGAGTTGCGCGGCGAGTACCGGTAGTTGAAGGTGACGATCAGCCTTCCGGTGCTCCGCCGGGCCGACTCGGCGATGGCCGCGCAGCTCCCGGCGTCCACGGTGAGCGGCTTCTCCACGATGACGTCGCGGCCGGCGTCCAGGGCCGCGCACACGTAGCGGGCGTGCGCGGCGTCCACGGTCGCGACCACGACCGCGTCGGCGAGTTCGAGCACCTTGCCGAACTCGGCGGGGGCGAAGCACGGCACCTCGTGGCCGATCCGCTCGGCGTAGTAGTCCATGCGGGTGCGGTTGGTGTCGCACAGGGCGACGACCGTGCCGGTGTCGCGCCACTCGCCGAGCAGCGCGTCGACGTAGAGCTGCGCGCGGTGCCCGAGCCCGACGAACGCGTACCTCATGGTCGTCCTCTCAGCCGCCGAGGGCGGCGTTGGCCTCGGTCAGGAACTTCTGGGCGGCGACGTCGGGGGCCATCCGGCCGAAGATGACCTCCTCGGTGTACCGCTTGAGCATGTCCTCCAGGGCGCTGGCGCCCTTCGGCGGCGCGGCGGGCGGGTCGGCCAGCTCGCCCTTGATGGAGTCGACGAACTGCAGCGTCTTCTGGTCCGCGGGCGGCAGCTTGTCCTTGACCGCGGCCAGGACCTTCGAGCTGGCGGGCAGGCCGCGGTCGCTGAGGATGATGCCGCCCACCTCGGCGTCGTTGATCATGAAGTCGATGAACTTGGCGGCCTCGGCGGCGTGCTCGCTCTTGGCGGAGGCGGTGTAGAACATCGCCGGCTGGAGGAACATGCCGCCGGTGGTGGCGCCCTCCGCCTTGGGCAGGCGCAGCAGGCTCATCTCCTTGCCCGACGCCTTGACGACCGCGCCGAGCTGGTTGCTCCACCACATGCCGGACGCGCCGGTGTTGGTGGCCAGCAGCGACTGGTCCACGCTGGTCGCGCCGACCTCGGCGGTCTTGGCGGCGTCCGGGCTGCCCTTGGCCTTGATCGTGTCCAGCATGACCTGCCACCAGGCCACGATCGTCTGGGGCGTGACGGCGATCTTGTTGCCCTGGTAGAAGGGCTCGCCGCGCTGGGCGGCGAAGATCTGCAGGAAGGCGGGGTTCCAGTTGAGCTGGGTGCCGTAGACCGTGCCGCCGCCCTTGGCGGTGATCTTCGAGCTGAGGTCGACGTAGTCCTTCCACGTCCACTTCGTGTCGTCGGGCACCTTCTGCCCGGCCGACTCCACCAGGGCCGGGTTGAGCACCACCGAGAAGACGTTCGCGCCGGTGGGGACGGCGAACTGCTTGCCGTCGATGCCGCCGGTGCCCAGCAGCTTGGGGTCGATGTCGGCCGTCTGGACCTTGCCGGTCAGGTCGGCCAGCGTGCCGCGGTCGGCGTACTCGCGAAGGCCGCGGATCTCCAGGGTGATGACGTCCGGGGCGTCGCTCGCGGCGACCTTCGTGGACAGCGTCTCGTAGTAGCTGGCGAAGTCGGAGAACTCGCCCTCGACGTCGATGCCCGGGTTCTTGGCCTCGAACTTCTTGATGGCCTCCTCGGTCATCTTCTGCCGCGCGTCGCTGCCCCAGTAGGAGAAGCGCAGCTTGACCTTCCCGCCGGCGCCGTCGTCGCCGCCGCTGCCGCAGGCCGCGGTGACCGCCAGCACGGCGGTGGCGAGCAGGGCCGCCGACCACGTCTTCTTGCCAGAGCTCACGGCTCTACCTCCTGTGGGATTCGTCTGTGTCGGGGGGTGGGGGAACTACTTCAGTCCCGTGGTGGCCACACCACGGATCAGGTACTTCTGGCCGGCCAGGAAGAAGCCGAAGATGGGCCCGAGCGCGACGATCGACATGGCGAACATCGGGCCCCACGACGAGTCGCTGCTGGCGTCGAGGAACGTGCGCAGCGCCACCGGAGCGGTGAAGTTGTCCGGGTTGTTGAGGTAGAGGAGCTGGCTGAGGAAGTCGTTCCACGTCCAGATGAACGTGAAGATCGCCGTCGTGGCCAGCGCCGGGGTGCAGAGCGGGATGATCACCCTGATGAACGTGCGCCAGTAGCCGGCGCCGTCGATCTCGGCGGCCTCGTCCAGCTCCCTGGGGAGCGAGCGGATGAACTGCACCATCAGGAACACGAAGAACGCGTCCGTGGCCAGCACCTTCGGCATGACCAGCGGCCAGATCGTGTTGATCAGCCCGAGCTTGGAGAACATGACGTACTGCGGCACGATCAGCACGTGGTGCGGCAGCATGATCGTGCCCAGCATGAGGGTGAACCACAGCTTCTTGAGCGGGAAGTTCAGCCGGGCGAAGGCGTAGGCGGCCAGCGAGCAGGCCACCAGGTTCGCCACCACCGACAGCGCGGTGATCACCGCGGAGTTCCACAGGTAGTAGCCGAAGGGGTGCTTCAGCGCCGTCCAGCCCTCGGTGTAGTTCTCCAGTGTGACCTCGCTCGGCCACAGGCCGGGCTGCCGGAAGATCAGCTCCTCGGGCTTGAGCGAGCTGGAGATCATCCACAGCAGTGGATAGAGCATGACCAGGCCGAACCCGATCAGCAGCACGTGCTTGACCACCCGGCCGCCCCTGAACGGGCGGAACAGCACGGGCAGCGGCCTACTTGGTGTCGCCATAGAAGACCCAATACTTGGACGCGAGGAAGTTCACCCCGGTGAGACCGGCGATGATGAGCAGCAGGACCCACGCCATGGCGGCCGCGTAGCCCATGTCGAAGCTCTTGAAGCCCTTGAGGTAGAGGTAGAGCGTGTTGAACATCGTGGAGTCGGCCGGCCCGCCCGAGCCGCCGCTCACGATGAACGACTGCGTGAACGACTGGAACGACTTGATGATCTCCAGCACCAGGTTGAAGAAGATGATCGGCGTCAGCAGCGGCAGCGTGATCGACCGGAACTGGCGGAACACGCCGGCGCCGTCCACCGCGGCGGCCTCGTAGTAGCTGGCGGGGATCTGCCGCAGCCCGGCCAGGAAGATGATCATCGGGGCGCCGAACGTCCAGACGTGCAGGATGATCAGCGTGCCGAGGGCGGTGTCGGGGTCGCTGACCCAGCCGGGCCCCTGGATCCCGAAGACCGCCAGCACGGCGTTGACCAGGCCCTCGGCCCCGAAGACCTTGCGCCAGAGGATCGCGATCGCCACGCTGCCGCCCAGCAGCGAGGGCAGGTAGAAGATCGACCGGTAGAGCGACAGGCCGCGCAGCCCGCGGTCGAGCACCAGGGCCAGCGCGAGCGCGAAGGCCAGTTGCAGCGGCACGGAGACGACCACGTAGATCGTCGTCACCTTCAGCGAGTTCAGGTAACGGGGATCCTCGGTGAACATCTTGACGTAGTTGTCGAACCCGACCCACTTGGCCTCCTCCAGGAGGTTGTAGTCGGTGAACGACAGGTAGAGCGAGGCGACGATGGGACCGATCGTGATGACGAGCAGACCGGCGAACCAGGGCGCCAGGAACAGGTAGGCGGCCCGCGCCTCGCGGCGGGAACGTCTGGACGCGCGACGGTCGCCCCGCTCGGGCGGGGTCGCGGCGTCCGGGAGTCTCACCGCCACCGAGTCAGCCATGACGGAACTCATTCGTCATCACGGACCTTCCGGCGAGATGTGAATGGATAGCGCTTTCCTATAGCTGCCGGGAAAGTTCCGTCAACCCTTTGCAGGCGTTACATCGCCGTTATCGATATATCGACACACTGTTTTCCCTGGTGACAAGCGCTTACCGCGAAGAGGTAGGACGAATATTGCTGCGCATTAGTACAACCGTTTGCAGGTCATCGGGGCGGCGCCGTCGACTCCCGCACCACCAGCCGCGTCTCCAGCGAGGTCGTGGCGGTCACCTCCTGGATCAGCAGGTCCACCGCCAGCCGCCCGGCCGCCGCCGTGGGCATGGCGACCGTCGTGAGCTTGGGACGGTTGAGCCGCCCCGGGACGATGTCGTCGATGCCCACCACGCTGACGTCCTCCGGCACGCTCAGCCCGAGCTCGCCCAGCCCCTCGACCAGGCCGATCGCCATCAGGTCGTTGTAGGCCAGCACCCCGGTCACCCCGGCCTCGCGCACCGCGGCCGCGGCGGCCAGGCCGCCCTGCTCGGTGGGCGCGTTCGGCCCGAGGACGACCAGCTCGACGCCCGGCACCCGCTCGGCGGCCGTCCGGATCTCGCCGCTCGTCCAGGAGCCCGGCGGGCCGGACAGCAGCGCCACGCGGCGGTGCCCGAGCCCGGCCAGGTGCTCGACCGCCAGCCGCGCGCCGTGCCCGACGTCCATCAGCACCGTGGCGGCGCCGCGCAGCCGCCGGTTGACCACCACGAACGGCACCCGCTCGGCCAGCCGCTCCAGCGCCTTGTTCGACGAGCGCGGGCTGCACAGCACCACGCCGTCCACCTGCTTGGAGAACGCCTGGATCAGCTCCTCCTCGGCGGCCGGCTCCTCGTCGGTGTCGGCCACGAACAGGTGGTAGTCGCGCTGCCGGGCCGCGGCGTGCGCGGCCTTGATCAGCGGCGGGAAGAACGGGTTGGCGATGTCGGCCACGATCAGGCCCAGGTTGTGGGTACGCCCGGTCGTGAGCGCCCTGGCCGCCCTGTTGGGCCGGTATCCCAGCTCCTCGGCCACCGTCAGCACCCTGGTCCGGGTGGCGGCGTTCACCATGTGCGGCGCGGAGAACGTCCGCGACACGGTCGATACGTGCACACCGGAAGCGCGGGCCACATCACGAATCGTCACTGTCACAGCCACCCACCCTAACGCAACCGCTTGCAGGCACCATGGCATCGATGAAAGCGCTTGCCGACCAACCCGCCCTCGGACACTGACACATCTTCCCAGGTAGAAGCCATGGTCGAAAATCGGCTCTTGACGCCTCGCCCTGCCTGGCCCATAGGTTTGGTGCAACTGTTTGCAGTCCTGAAGGAGTCCCCCACGGTGAGCAGAGTGCTCGTCACCGGCAGCGCCGGACGCCTCGGCCGCAGCGTCGTCACCACGCTCGCCGCCGCCGGGCACGAGGTGATCGGCGTGGACCAGGCCCCCGGCACGCCGGTCGAGGCCGCCGCGACGTCACCGGCCGACCTCACCGACACCGGCCAGGCGTACGAGGTCGTCGCCCGGTTCCGGCCGGAGTCGGTGATCCATCTGGCGGCCATCGCGACGCCGTTCAGCCGGCCGGAGTCAGTGATCTTCCAGGTGAACACCCGGCTCGCGTTCAACGTCTGCGCGGCCTCGGTGGAGCTGGGCGTGTCCGGCGTGGTGGTGGCCAGCAGCCCCACGGTGATCGGGTACGGCGCGCCCGGCGGCTGGCGGCCGTCGTACCTGCCGATCGACGAGGAGCACCCGGCGCTGCCCTGGAACGCCTACAACCTGTCCAAACTGGTGGCCGAGCAGACCATGAAGACGTTCGCGCGGGCCGGCCGGACGAGGATGGCGGCCGTCCGGCCGTGCTTCGTCATCCCGCCCGAGGAGTGGGCGGGCGCGCCCACGCAGTCGGGGCACACCGTCAGGGAGCGGCTCGACCAGCCGCGGATCGGCGGCGTCTCGCTGTTCAACTACATCGACGCGCGCGACGCCGGCGAGCTGTTCGCCGTGCTGGTCGCGGCGTTGCCCGAGCTGCCGGACGGCGAGGTCTTCTTCGCCGGCGCGGCCGACGCCCTGGCCAGGGAGCCGCTGGCCGAACTGCTGCCGCAGGCCGTGCCGGGCACCGAGGAGCTGGCGGCGGCCCTGACCGGCACCGCGCCCGCCTTCTCCACGGACAAGGCCCGCCGCCTGCTCGGCTGGGAGCCCAAGCGAAGCTGGCGAACCGAACTCAAGGAATCCGAATGAATCTCAGCGGTGTGCTGTTCTTCCCCGTCACCCCCTTCGACGCCGGCGGCGCGCTCGCCGAGCAGGTGCTGGCCGAGCACATCCGGCAAGGCATGGCGCACGGCCCCGGCGGCGTGTTCGTGGCCTGCGGCACCGGCGAGTTCTCCGCGCTGTCGGAGGCCGAGCACGCGCGGGCCGTCCGGGTGGCGGCCGAGGTGGTGGACGGGCGGGTCCCGGTGTTCGCCGGGGCGGGCGGCCCGATCGGCGCGGCGTTGAACCAGGCGCGGGCGGCCCGCGCGGCGGGCGCCGACGGCCTGCTGCTCATGCCTCCCTACCTGACGCAGGGTCCGGCGAGCGGCTTCGCCGCGTACGTGGCCGCCGTCGCCGCCGAGCTGCCGGTGATCGTCTACCAGCGCGGCCCGGTCGTGCTCACCCCGGACGCCGCGGTCGAGCTGGCCGGCGTCCCCGGCGTGATCGGGCTCAAGGACGGGCTCGGCGACATCGACCGGATGCAGCGGACCGTCCTGGCGGTGCGCGAGAAGCACCCGGACTTCCTGTTCTTCAACGGCCTGCCGACCGCCGAGCTGACCATGCCCGCCTACCGCGGCATCGGCGTCGACCTGTACTCCAGCGCGGTCTTCGCCTTCGCCCCCGAGATCGCCGTGGCGTACCTGAACGGCGACGAGCGGCTGCTGACCGAGTTCTACGCACCGCTGGTCCGCCTGCGCGACAAGGTGCCCGGCTACCCGGTGGCCCTGGTCAAGGCCGGCGTACGGCTGCGCGGCCTCGACGTCGGGCCGGTGCGCCCGCCGCTGGTCGACGTGGCCGAGGACCATCTGGCCGAGCTCGACGCGCTGATCAGGTCCGGGCTCGCCCTGGCGGCCTCGTGATCACCGGCCTGCGGACCGAGCTGCGGACGGTCCCCCTGCCCCGCCCGTGGGGCCCGGACGTGCCGGCCAACCACGTGATCGTCTGCCACGTGACGCTGGCGGACGGCCGCACCGGCACCGGGTTCTCCTGGACGCCGCAGATCGGCGCGCACGCCGTCCAGGCCCTGCTGGAGCACGACCTGCGCGAGGCGCTGATCGGCCTGCCCGCCCATCCCGAGCTGGTGTGGGACCGGTTGTGGCGGCACCTGCGCGAGGCCGGCCCCGGCGGGATCACCACGGTCGCGCTGGCCGGGATCGACCTGGCGCTGTGGGACCTGCGCTGCGGCGACGCCGGCCTGGCCGACGTGCTGGGCCGGCGCCGGGAGCACGTCCCGGCCTACGGCAGCGGCGTCAACCTGCACTACTCCCTGGAGGAGCTGACCGATCAGGCGCGGCGCTGGGTGGCCGCCGGGCACCGCGGCGTCAAGATCAAGGTCGGCCGCCCCGACCTGGCCGACGACGTGGCCCGGGTGGCGGCCGTCCGCGAGGTGATCGGGCCCGACCGGCTGCTGATGATCGACGCGAACCAGCGCTGGGACCTGCACCGGGCCCGGCGCGCCCTGTCCGCGCTGCGCGAGTTCGACCTGCACTGGATCGAGGAGCCGCTGCCCGCCGACGACGTGGGCGCGCACGTCGAGCTGCGCCGCTCGACCGACGTGCCGGTCGCGGTGGGCGAGAACGTCTACACCGTCTACGGCTTCCGCGACCTGCTCGCCGCGGGGGCCTGCGACGTCGTCCAGCCGAACGTGGTGCGCGTCGGCGGCGTCACGCCGTTCCTGCGGATCGCCGAGCTGGCCAGGGCGTTCGACGTGCCGGTCCATCCGCACCTGCTCAGCGAGGTGTCCGGGCAGCTCGCCCTGGCGCTGCCGCTGCCGCCGCTGGCCGAGGACGTCGAGGACGCCTCGTTCGCCCGCCTGGGGCTGCTGGCCGAGCCGTACCCGGTGCGGATCGAGGACGGCGTGCTGAGCGTGGGCGGCCACGCCGGACTGGGGTTGCGATGGGCGTGAGGACGGGCCCCGTGAAGGTCGTCCTGGCGGGCGCGACCGGGCACGGGCGGCACCACCTGGACAACCTGCGCCGGCTCGCGGCCACCGGGCTGGTCGAGCCGGCCGGGATCTGCGACGTGCGGCCGGTGGAGCTCGACGGCGGCCCCCTGCCGCAGTCGGCGGACCTGGGCGAGCTCATCGCCGCCACCGGCGCCGAGATCACGATCGTCTGCACGCCGATCCACACGCACGCCGACCTCGCGGTCACGGCGTTGCGCGCCGGGTCGCACGTGCTGCTGGAGAAGCCGCCCGCGGCCAGCCCCGAGGCGCACGCGCGGATCGCCGCGGCGGTGGCCGAGACCGGGCTGGCCTGCCAGGTCGGCTTCCAGAGCCTCGGCTCGCGGGCGGTGCCCGCGCTGCGGGAGCTGATGGCGAGCGGCGCGCTCGGCCGCGTCCGCGGCATCGGCGGCGCGGGCGCATGGGAGCGGCCCTCGTCGTACTTCACCCGCTCGTCCTGGGCCGGACGGCGCAGGCTGCACGGCGCGGACGTGGTGGACGGCGCGCTCACCAACCCCTTCGCGCACGCCGTCGCGACCGCGCTCGCCCTGGTGGACGGCCCGGTCGAGACGGTCGAGACCGAGCTGTACCACGCCCATCCGATCGAGGCCGACGACACCTCCTGCCTGCGCGTCCGGATCGCCGGCGGGCCGGTGATCACGATCGCGGTGTCGCTGTGCGCGACCGGCCGCAGCGAGCCGTACCTGGTGGTGCACGGGGAGGCGGGGCGGGCGACGCTCACGTACACGCTGGACGAGCTGCGGGTGGAGCGGGCCGACGGCTCGGTGGAGACCACCGTGCACGAGCGCGACGGCCTGCTGGAGAACCTGGTCGCGCACATCCGCACGGGAGCCGAGCTGCTCGTCCCGCTCGCCCGCACCGAGACGTTCACCCAGGTCCTGGACGCGGTGCGGCTGGCCCCCGAGCCGCTGCCCATCGCCGAGCGGCACCAGGCCGTGGAGCGCGACGGCGACGGCGCGGTCACCCACCGGTTCCTGCCCGGCATCGCCGAGCTGACCGCGCGCAGCGCCGCGGAGCTGGCGCTCTACTCCGAGCTCGGCGCGCCCTGGACGAAGGTGCAGCTGCGGGCGGCGGGCGCGCCGGTCGCGGCCTACGAGTGGCGGCCCGACCTGCCCGTCACCGACTCGCCGCGGCCGTACCTGCATCCGGTGCGCACGCTGGGCGGCGTCACCGTCACCGAGGTGCGTCCCGACGACCACGTGCACCACCTCGGCGCCGGCGTGGCGATCGCCGACCTGGGCGGCGCGAACTTCTGGGGCGGCCGCACCTACGTCGAAGGACGGGGACCGGCCTGGCTGGACGACCACGGCAGGCAACGGCACGTCGCCTTCACCCGGCTGGCCGACGACGGCTTCACCGAGGAGCTGGAGTGGATCGGCCCCGGCGACCGGCTGATCGCCCGCGAGCGGCGCACGGTCACCGCCCGGCCGGTCGGCGACGCGTGGGCCCTGGACCTCGCGTTCACGCTGACCAACCTCACCGGCTCGCCGCTGGAGGTCAACAGCTCGGCCACCAAGGGCCGTCCCGGCGCGGGCTACGGCGGGTTCTTCTGGCGCGCGCCCGGCGCCTCGACCGGCCGGGTGACCTTCCCCGGGGACGAGGAGGCCGTGCACGGCAGCCGGGGCCGCTGGGTGGCCATGGCCGGGACCGGCCCGGACGGGCGGGACTGGACGCTGGTGTTCGTCCAGGACGGCGACGACCCCTGGTTCGTGCGGGTGGCGGAGTATCCCGGGGTCGGTCAGGCGCTCGCGTGGGACCGTCCGCTCGTCGTGGAGGACACGCTGAGCAGGCGGGTCGTCACGGTCGTGGCCGACGGGCGGCTCGACGGGCCGTCGGTCTCGGCGCTGGCCGCCGCGATGGAGACGGTGATGGAGGCGACGATGGAGGCGACGGTCGAGGGGCGGGCCTGACACCCGCTCTCCAACGGTCGGGGAGCGGGCCTGACACCCGCTCTTCGGTAAGCCCTCATTCCCGGTTTCCCGGCGGTTCGGCGGGCCGCGGCTAGGGTGCGGAGTCTGTGAACGCACCCGTCATCGCCCGGCCCGCCACCGCCAGGGACCCGTTCTTCGACAACGCGAAGTACCTGGCCATCGTGCTGGTCGTGTGCGGTCACCTGATCGAGGACCAGCGCGACGCGCCGCTCGCCCACGCTTTGTACTTCTACGTGTACGTCTTCCACATGCCGCTTTTCATCGTACTTAGCGGCTATTTATCCCGAAATTTCACGTTTTCGGGGGGCAAGGCGCGCAAACTTCTCTCCACCCTCGCCGTCCCCTACCTGATCTTCGAGCTGGCCTACTCGCTCCCCCGCCCGATCCTGTACGGCAAGTTCGAGCTGAGCCTGCTCGACCCGTACTACCTCACCTGGTTCCTGCTCTCGCTGTTCCTGTGGCGGCTGTCCACGCCGGTGTGGCAGCAGCTCAAGTGGCCGCTCGCGGTCGCCGTCGCGCTGTCCCTGCTGACCGGGCTCGACCGGCTGCCCGGCGAGCTGGCCATGAACCGCACGTTCGCGCTGCTGCCGTTCTACGTGCTGGGCCTGATGCTGCGGCCCGAGCACTTCGCCCTGCTGCGGCGGTCCTCCGTGCGGCTGGCCGGGTTCTGCGTGCTGGGGCTGGGGCTCGCGGTCGCGCTGCTGGTGCACGAGCGGGTGCCGACCGAGTGGATCAGGTGGCGGCACTCCAACGCGGCCATCGGCGTGGACGACCTCACCGGCACCGCGATCAGGCTGGGGCTGCTGGCCGCGGGGGCGGTGCTGGTGGCGGCGTTCCTGGCGGTCACCCCGGCCCGGCGCACCTGGTTCAGCGGGCTGGGCTCGGCCACCATGTACGCGTACCTGCTGCACGGGTTCGTGGTGAAGGGCGCCGAGCGGCTCGGCCTGGGGCTGCCGCTGTCACTCCTACTGGGCGTCCTGACCGCCACCCTGCTGTGCACGCCCTGGGTGCGCGGGCTGTTCCGCTGGGCCGTCGAGCCGCGCATGACCTGGGCCTTCACCCCGCTCCGCCGTCCCGCCTGAGTCGTGCCTGAGCAGCCGCAGGGCGCCCCTGGACAGCGCGACCAGGATGTCGGCGCACTCGTCCAGGTCGGGGTAGCGGCCTTCCAGGTGGCCCATGGCCAGGGCGTTCGTGGCCGCGTCGACGCCCTCGGCGATCATCTCCAGGCGGCGCCGGTCCCGTTCGTCGCCGGCCGTGTAGCCGAGCTCGGCCAGGTCGGCCGCGTGGTGCTCGCGGTAGGCCGCGGCCGTACGGGCGGCGAAGTCGCGCAGCGAGGAGGACGGGTCGTGCCGCGCGCGCAGCTGGATGCGCAGCAGCTCGGGGTGGCGGCAGATCGCCTCCAGCGGGATGCGGAAGGTGTCGCGGTGGCGTTCGAGGTCGCCGGGCGCCTCGCGGGCCCTGCGCCGGGCCTCCCGCATCGTGCCGCGCAGCCGGTCGCCGCTCTCCTCGGCGAGCACCCGCAGCAGCTCCTGCATGTCCTTGAAGTGCACGTAGAAGCTCGACTGCGCGATGCCGGCGGCCTTGGCGACCTTGCCGGTGGTCAGGCCGGTCTCGCCCTCCTCGTCGAGGATGGTCAGAGCGGCCCTGAGCAGCCTGCGGCGGGTCAGGTCCTTCGCCTCGCTCCTGCTGAGCGGTGTGCTGGTCACGATCGCCTCACGGGACTTGTGCCTGGTTTCACCGATAGTACTATCGGTGAAATCGCCGAAGGAGAGTCATGGCCATCGATTTCACTCTCGCCCCCGAGCACGAGGAGATCCGCAAGCGGATCAGGTCCTTCGTCCAGGAGACCGTGATCCCCGCGATGTCCGGCGTGGAGGAGGGCGACCGGGACGCCTACCTCCGCACGATCTTCGAGCTCCGCCGCCGGGCCAGGGCCGAGGGCCTGTGGCTGCCGCACATGCCGAAGGAGTGGGGCGGCATGGGCCTCGGCCACGTCGAGCTGGCCATGGTGCAGTCGGAGGCGGCCAAGACCCGCATCGGCCCGTGGGTGCTCAACTGCCAGGCCCCCGACGAGGGCAACATGCACACGCTGCTCCACTGGGCCGACGACGAGCAGAAGGAGAAGTACCTGCGCCCGCTGCTCGACGGCGTCCAGATGTCGTGCTTCGCGATGACCGAGCCCGAGGTCGCCGGGTCCGACCCGACCCTGATCCGCACCGAGGCGGTCAAGGACGGCGACGAGTGGGTGATCAACGGCCACAAGTGGTTCATCTCCAACGCCCGCCGGGCGAGCTTCGCCATCCTCATCGCGCGCACCGAGCAGGAAGTGCCGGAAGGCTCGCGCGGCGCGAACACGGCCTTCCTGGTGGACCTGCCCAACCCGGGCTGGAAGGACGTGCGCGAGGTCGAGACGATGCACGGCTCGACCGGCCACAGCGAGATCGTGATCGAGGACCTGCGGGTGCCCGACAGCGCGATCCTCGGCGGCCGGGGCAACGGCCACCGGCTGGGCCAGTACCGGCTGGGCCCGGCGCGGCTCGCCCACTGCATGCGGTGGATCTCGCAGGCCGAGACGGCGCTGGACATGATGGTGGACCGGGCGCTCAACCGCTACAGCCACGGCTCGCTGCTGGCCGAGAAGCAGGGCGTGCAGTGGCTGATCGCCGACTCGGCCATGGAGCTGTACCAGTGCAAGCTCATGGTCCTGCACGCCGCCTCCAAGATCGACCGGGGCGAGGACTTCCGTACGGAGGTGTCGATGGCCAAGCATTTCGTGGCGAACAGCCTCAACCGCATCGTCGACCGGGCGATCCAGGTGCACGGCGCCCTCGGCTACTCCACCGACACGCCGCTGGCGAGCATGTTCCAGCACGCCCGCTGGGCCCGCTTCGCCGACGGCGCCGACGAGATCCACCAGATGCGCATCGCCGAGCGCACGATCGCGGCCTACCAGGCGACCGGTTCGACGAGCGCGGCGACCGGCGGCCTGCCGCTATAGCGCAAGATATCCCCGCATGACGGGCTGCCAGCGGTTGGCCGGGACGCCCCGCAGCGCGGCCACCGCCAGGCAGTACTTGCTGACGCTGACCGGCCGCACCCCCAGCCCGCGCAGCACCCGGTCCACCAGCGCCCGCCCGTCGGCCGACTTCGACTCCAGCAGCACCCGGTCGCGGCGGGCGGGCACCCGGCGGCCCCCGTCGTGGCAGAGCAGGCCGGTGTCGCAGGTCAGCCGGGCCTGCCCGGCCTGGTCGACGAGCGTGACCCGCCGGTAGTCGGTGGACAGCACGGGACCGAGCGCGTCGGGCACGACGACGCTCAGCTCGCTGCTCAGCGTGTCGCCGACGAACTCCATGGCCTCGCTGGTCAGCTCGCCGGCCGGTGCGGCGTCGTACGGGATGCGGTGTTTGTCGGTGTTGCCGCGAGTGCCGTTCAGCTTCAGCTCCAGCCACCGGCCGCCGCCGTCCAGGTACGTACGGGTGCGCAGCTTGAAGCGGCGCCGCCGGTCCTGCCGGTGGTGCCGGAAGGTCAGCAGGTCGGGCGTGTCGAAGTAGGTCGAGGTGTAGCGGAACTGGCGCAACGCCCCGATCCGCAGCACCGACAACCGGTCGCCCAGCTCGGCCACCAGCTCGGCCATGGCCGGGACGCTGACCACGTACTTGCGGTCCACCCGGCTCATCAGCTCCGGCACGTCGTCCAGCCCGACCGGCGGCAGCCCGGCCGCGACGCCCGCCATCAGCGCGCCCGCGTCCCTCATCGGGCCACCTCGGCGATCTGGAAGCGCACGTCCACCACGGTCACGTCGCGCACGTAGTCCACCTGGGTGACGACGCAGTGCAGGACGCGGCCGCGCAACCGGCTCTCCAGGTCGGCCCTGAGCAGCTCGGGGTCGGCGTGCACGACGTCCAGCGTCACGACCTGCTGCCTGGTGCGGCCCAGGAGGCGGGGATGGTCGGCGACGTGCACGACGGCCAGGAGCACGCCGTCCAGGAGCAGCGCGGTCAGCGGGAGCTGGGCGGCGATGCCGTTCACCAGCCCGAGGACGATCGCCACGAAGTAGTAGGCGATCTCCTGCTGGGTGATCTCGCTGGACCGCAGCCGGATGATCGACAACACCCCGAACAGCCCGAACCCGACCGCCAGGTCCACCCGCTGGACCAGCAGCAGGGAGACCACCGCGAAGATGCCCACGTTCAGCGCCACGTAGGCGAACAGCAGGTCGCGCCGGTGGTGTCGCCGGTAGTACAGGCCGTAGGCGAGGACGGTGATCGCCGCCAGGTCCATCGCCAGTCCGGCGGTCACGGTGTCTTGCCCCTCGTTCTCATGTCCACCAGCCTGCGGCTCGCCGGTGAGGGAGCCGTGAGGCGCCCATTAGGCGGCTCTCATCCGGTAGCCGGTGCCGCGCACGGTCTCGATGCGGTCGGGGCCGATCTTCCTGCGCAGGTAGCGGACGTAGACGTCCACGACGTTCGAGCCGGGGTCGAAGTCGAAGCCCCAGACGTGGCTGAGCAGCTGCTCGCGGGTCAGCACCTGGTCGGGATGCCGGCAGAAGATCTCCGCCAGCGCGAACTCCCTGGTGGACAGGTCCACCACGCGGTCGCCGACGTGCGCCCGCCGGGTCCGCAGGTCCAGCGCCAGGTCGCCGACGCGCAGCACGGTCGGCTCGGGCGTGCGGTCGGCCCGCAGCCGCAGCCTGACCCGGGCGAGCAGCTCCTCGAAGGCGAAGGGCTTGGCGATGTAGTCGTCGGCGCCCCCTTCGAGCCCGGCGACCGTGTCGGTCACGCCGCCCCGGGCGGTCAGGATGATCACCGGGATGGCCACCTTCGACTCCCGCAGCCGCCGCAGCACGGTGAACCCGTCGCTGAGCGGCAGCCCGATGTCGAGCAGCAGCAGGTCGAACCCGCCCGAACCGGCCAGGTCGTAGGCCGCGACGCCGTCCGTGACCACGGCCGTGACGAAGCCGTTCCCGCGCAGGCCCTTCTCCAGGAAGGCCGCGATCCTGCTCTCGTCCTCGGCGATCAGGATCCGGTTCATGCCCTGACCAGCGGCAACGTCATCACGAAACAAGCGCCCCCCGCCGGGACGTCCGCCACTCTCACACCGCCTCCGTGCGCCTCCGCGATCGACCTGACGATCGCCAGCCCCAGTCCCGCCCCGTCGTGCCCGCCGGTACGTCCCGCGCCCCTGACGAACCGGCGGAAGATGCGCTCCCGGTCGGCGGGCGCGACGCCCGGCCCGCTGTCGCGCACCCACAGCTCGGCCCGCCCGTCGCGCACGGCCGATCCGACCGCGATGAGATCGTCCTCCATGGTGTGGCGGACGGCGTTCACCACCAGCTGCATGAGCGCCTGCGTGAGCCGCTGCCGGTCGGCCGGGATCCGCGCCTCGGCCACCTGGTCGACCCGCCACCGCCGGTCGCCCAGCGGCCGGGCCTTGGCCACCACGCTCACCGTCAGGTCGGCCAGCTCGACCTCCTCGACCGCGAGGAAGCCGGGCTGCTCGGCCTTGGCCAGGGTGAGCAGGTCGTCCACGATCCGGTTCATGCGGTCCAGCTCGTCGGTGACCAGGGCGAGGGTCTCCGCCCGTTCGGCCGGGTCGTCCCCCATCAGCTCCAGATGGCCGCGGATGACGGTGATGGGGGTGCGCAGCTCGTGCCCCGCGTCGTCCACGAACGTGCGCTGGACGGCGAAGGAACGTTCCAAGCGGTCGAGCATGTGGTTGAACGTGGCGGCCAGCGCGGCCACGTCGTCGTCGCCGGTCACCTTGAGCCTGCGGGTGAGGTCGGCCGAGTCGCTGATCTGCTCGGCCGTCTGGCTCACCAGCCGCACCGGGGCCAGCACCCGTCCCGCCACGAACCATCCCGCCGCCCCCGCCAGAGCCAGCGCGGCCAGCGCCGACAGCCCGAGCACGCCGACCGCGTCCACGATCTCGCCCCGGTGGCGGTCGTAGAAGACGGCGGCGACGAAATGGCCGGGACGGGGGTCGGCCGCCACCCTGACCGGGATGACGGCGTACCTGACCGTGCCCTCGACGCTCTCGGTGTCGCCGTAGGCGGGCCTGGTGGCCGCGGCCAGCGCCTTGACCAGCTTCTCGTCGGTGTCGAGCCGGGCCGGGGGCGTGACGGCGGTGATCCGGTCGGCCCTGCCGCCCACCATGGTGAAGAAGGTCTCCCAGCGGTCGGGCGCGTTGATCGCCAGGTAGCCGGTGAGCAGCTCCCGCACGTCGGAGACCGGCCGTCCGGTACGGGGGTCGTGGGCGGTGGCGGCGTACCTGCGCAGCTTCTCGGCCTCGTTGGTGAACTCCAGGTTCATCCGGTCGTCGAGGCGGGCGAGCAGGACGGTCCAGGTCGCGAAGATCGAGACCGCCAGGGCCAGGCCGACGACGGCGAGCATCCAGCCCACGATCCGGGCGCGGGCACTCACCCGCATCCGGCTCCCCGCTCAGTCGTCGTCATCGTCTTCGTCGTCATCGCCGTCATCGTCTTCGCGGTCGTCATCGTCGTCGTCTCCGCCGGTCCAGGCGCGATGGTGGTCGTCGTCGCCATCATCATCGCCGCCTCCGGGCTTCGGCGCGGGCGGCTTGACGGGTTCGGCCTCGGTTCCCGGCGACGTGAACGGCCGTACGTCGCCGACCGGCGTCCCCGGCGAGGTCGAGACCGTGACGGACTCCCCCAGATCGGGCCCGTCGCCGGCCGCCCGCACCCAGCCGGCCGAGAGGAAGCCCGCCGCCGTCAGCGCCACGAGAATGAGCAGCACGCGTTTCATGAGGTAGAGCGTCCGCCGCTCGGAGGAGACCATCCTGAGGCCAGGATGAGGAACCTCTCATCCCTTCCCATCCGGCCCGCCGTCATTAGAATCATGTTCTGATACCGGCTGGTCGGTCAGGAGGTCTTCATGCGGGTGCGGGACAAGGTGATCGTCGTCACGGGCGCGGCCGGCGGCATCGGACGGGCGATGGCCCTGCGCTTCGCCGCCGAAGGAGCCGCCGGGATCGTGCTGGCCGACCTGGACGAGCCCGGCGCGCGGGCCGTGGCCGACGAGATCGGCGAGCGGGCGGTGGCCGTACGCGCGGACGTCTCCGTCGAGTCCGACGTGGCCGCGCTGGCCGAGCCCACCCCCTTCGGCCCGGTGGACGTGTTCTGCTCCAACGCCGGCGTCATCGGCGGCTCCGGCCTCGACGCCCCCCTCCAGGAATGGACCTCCCTGTACGCGGTCAACGTCCTGGCCCACGTGCACGCCGCCCGCGCCGTCATCCCCGGCATGATCGCCCGCGGCGGCGGCTACCTGCTGAACACCTGCTCGGCGGCTGGGCTGGTGAGCTGCCCCGGCGACGCGCCGTACGCCGTCACCAAGGCCGCGGCCATCGCCTTCGCCGAGTGGGTGGCCATCCACTACGCCGCGCAGGGCATCAAGGTCAGCGTGCTGTGCCCGCAGGGCGTGCGTACCGGGATGCTGGAGCGCGGCGTCGAGGAGGACCACCTGACGGCGCGCGCCGTGGGGGCGTCGGGCGCGATCCTCGACCCCGCCGACGTGGCGACCGCCGTGATCGAGGGCCTGGCCGCCGAACGGTTCCACATCCTGCCCCACCCCGAGGTGGCCGACTTCTACCGCCGCAAGGCCGAGGCCCCGGACAGATGGCTAGCCGCAATGTCCAGCTTCATCACCACCCTCCAATCCACCCCGAACGCCTGACCGCGGGCCGACATCTTCGCTCCCCGCACCCGACAGGCGCTCCCGCAAGGCACTCCCCTCGCCGTCGCCGTCCGCGAAAGGCCGATGTGACCATGGACCAGCACCTCACCCGGACCGCCCGCCAGGCCTGGCGTCGCCTGGAACCCGTCCACGGGATGATCTATTTCGTCCCCGAGGCCACCACCCGCTACGCCGCCCTCGGCCTCACCGGCATGTCCGGATATTTCACCTCACGCTCCGCCCCCTTGGGCCCCGCCCCCGCCGACCTCGTCATCGCCACGTTCTACAACTTCAACCCCGACCTCGTACGCCGCTCACTCCCCTGGGACCAGGTCACCCCCGCCCAGGTCCTGCAAGCCCGCCTCGAAGCCGCCGCCGAAGCCCTCCGCCGGGCCGCCGTCCACGAGCTTCCCGACCTCGTCCCCGTGCTCACCCTCGCCAGGCGCGCCGCCGAGGCCGCCTGCGACCACCCCCAGGGCCGCCCCCTGTTCGCCGCCCACGCCGCACTCCCCTGGCCCGACGACCCCGTCCTCCAGCTCTGGCACGCCCAGACCCTCCTGCGCGAGTTCCGCGGCGACGGCCACGTGGCGACACTGCTGGCCGAGGGCATCACCGGCCTCGAAGCCCTCGTCCTGCACGCGGCCAGCGGCGAGGTCGCCAAGCCGTTCCTCACCATGAGCCGCGCCTGGCCCCCGGACCAGTGGGCGCACGCCGAGACCACCCTCCGCACCCGCGGCCTGCTGACCCCCGACAACGACCTGACCCCCGAAGGCAAGTCCCTGCGCCACCACCTCGAAACCCGCACCGACACCCTGGCCATGCCCGCCTACGGCGCCCTGGGCGAACCCGACTGCGAACGCCTCGCCGACCTCGGCCGCCCCTTCGGCCGCCGCGTGGTGGACGCCGGCCTCCTCAAGCTCACCTGATCACCTGCGCCCCGCCTCCTTGCCGATGGCCGTCACCTGGAGGCTGGATGAGGAGATGCCCGCGGACCTGTTCCGGCGTGCCGCCATCGCCGGCTGACCGCCGCGGCTCGCCGGAAAGGGCTGATCTGGGCGAAGCATGACGTTACCGATACCCCGTGACGGGAAGATCGCCGGACATGTCGGAGACACCACCACCCCAGAGCCAGCCGTACCCGGGCCGTACGGACGAGATGTCCCCCGAGCCGCGCGACGAGATGCGCGGCTACGAGGGCAGGGACCTGCTGGCGGGCAAGAAGGCGCTGATCACCGGCGGCGACTCGGGCATCGGCCGGGCGGTGGCGGTGGCGTTCGCCAAGGAGGGCGCGGACGTCGCCATCGCCTACCTCGACGAGCACGACGACGCCAACCACACCCGCGGCCTGGTCGAGCAGGAGGGACGGCGCTGCGTGCTGCTGCCCGGCGACCTGGGCGACCGCGACCACTGCGCGACGGTCGTGGAGCAGGCGGTCGCCGAGCTGGGCGGCCTGGACGTCCTGGTCAACAACGTGGCCTACCAGGCGCCGGTCGACGGCCTGGAGGAGCTGACGGACGAGCAGTGGGAGCACACGTTCGCGGTCAACATCCACAGCTACTACCGCGTCACCAAGGCCGCGCTGCCGCACCTGCGGGAGGGCAGCGCGATCGTGAACACCTCCTCGATCAACGGCCTGCGCGGCAACAAGACCCTCATCGACTACGCCGCGACGAAGGGCGCGATCAACGCCTTCACCTACTCCATGGCCCAGAACCTGGTCGAGCGCGGCATCAGGATCAACGCCGTCGCCCCCGGCCCGGTCTGGACGCCGCTGATCCCGGCCACGATGCCGGAGGAGAAGGTGGAGAAGTTCGGCGCGCAGGTGCCGATGAAGCGGGCCGCCGACCCCGACGAGATCGCCCCTTCGTACGTGTTCTTCGCCGCCGACCGGCTGTCCTCGTACTACACGGGCGAGGTGCTGGCCCCGATCGGCGGCGAGACGCTCCCGGGCTGACCGCGCGGGCCGGCCCGGGGCCTCCACCAAGATCAGAGATAGATCGAGCCGCCCTTTCCGAGGAACTCGGCCGCCTTGCCGGCCATGCCCGCCCGCACCTCGTGGCTGAGCTTCATCGAGCAGAACTTCGGGCCGCACATCGAGCAGAAGTGCGCGGTCTTGGCGGGCGCGGCCGGCAGGGTCTCGTCGTGGAAGGCGCGGGCGGTGTCCGGGTCGAGCGACAGGTCGAACTGGTCCTCCCAGCGGAACTCGAACCGGGCGTCGGACAGGGCGTCGTCCCACGCCTGGGCCTGCGGGTGCCCCTTGGCGAGGTCGGCCGCGTGCGCCGCGATCTTGTACGTGATCACGCCGGTCTTGACGTCGTCGCGGTTGGGCAGGCCGAGGTGCTCCTTGGGGGTGACGTAGCAGAGCATGGCGGTGCCGTACCAGGCGATCATGGCGGCGCCTATGCCCGAGGTGATGTGGTCGTACCCGGGGGCGATGTCGGTGACGAGCGGGCCGAGGGTGTAGAAGGGCACGTCGTCGCAGAGCTCGCGCTGCAGGTCGACGTTCTCCTTGATCTTGTGCATGGGCACGTGGCCGGGGCCCTCGATCATCACCTGGACGTCGTGCGCGTGCGCGATCTTGGTCAGCTCGCCCAGGGTGCGCAGCTCGGCGAACTGGGCCTCGTCGTTGGCGTCCGCGATCGAGCCGGGACGCAGCCCGTCGCCCAGCGAGAACGTCACGTCGTAGCGGGCCAGCAGGGCGCACATCTCGTCGAAGTGCTCGTACAGGAAGCTCTCGCGGTGGTGGGCCAGGCACCAGGCGGCCATGATCGAGCCCCCGCGCGAGACGATCCCGGTCTTGCGCCGGACGGTCAGCGGGACGTGCGCCAGCCGCACGCCCGCGTGCACCGTCACGTAGTCGACGCCCTGCTCGCACTGCTCGATCAGGGTGTCGCGGTAGACCTCCCACGACAGCGCCTCGGGACGCCCGCCCACCTTCTCCAGCGCCTGGTAGACGGGCACGGTCCCGACCGGGACGGGCGAGCTGCGGATGATCTGCTCGCGGGTCGCGTGGATGTCCGGGCCGGTGGACAGGTCCATGACGGTGTCGGCGCCCCACCGGGTGGCCCAGGTCATCTTCTCGACCTCCTCCTCGATCGAGGAGGTGACGGCGGAGTTGCCGATGTTGGCGTTGATCTTGACCAGGAAGTTCCGGCCGATCGCCATCGGCTCGGACTCCGGATGGTTGACGTTGGCCGGGATGACCGCCCGTCCGGCCGCGACCTCCTGCCGGACGAACTCGGGCGTCATCCCCTCCCGTACGGCCACGAACTCCATCTCCTTGGTCACCACGCCGCGCCGCGCCGCGCCGAGCTGGGTGACCGGCGACCCCCACGCCGAGCGGTCGGTACGCGACGGCCCCGAGGTGTCGTAGAGCCGCACCGACGTGCCGTTCGACAGCCTGACCTCGCGCATCGGCACCTGCAGGTCACCGATGTGGATCTTGGAAAAGCGCGCGTCGCTCATCGCGCAAACTCCCTTCGCCGGCATTATCCGGAGCAGGTTCTGGCGGTCGGCGGCTGACAGCCGTCCTCTCAGCCCGGTCCGCACCGGGCTCCCGCGTTGGTCATCGCGATCATAACCCGGCGCGTGGCAGGATCAAGGGGATGTCTGATCCCAGTGCGCACACGACCGCCACCTACGACCGCATCGCGCGCCAGTTCGACGAGCAGGTCGCCAATCCGTCACGCCCGTTCGCGGCCTTCCGCGACCGGTTCGCCGCAGCCCTGCCCGCCGGAGCCACGGTCGCCGACCTGGGGTGCGGCCCGGGGCGCGAGTCGGCCTGGTTCGCCGGACGCGGCCTGACCACCGTGGGCGTGGACCTGTCGATCGAGATGGCCCGGCTCGCCGCCGGGCGCGGCGTGCCCACCGTTCTGGGCGATCTGCGACGCCCGCCGCTGGCGCCGTCGTCCCTGGACGGCGTCTGGTCGGCCGCGGCCCTCGTGCACGTGCCGTCCGAGCAGACCGAGCCGACGCTGCGCGCCTGGCACGCGGCGCTGCGCCCCGGCGGGGTGCTCGCGCTGACCACCGCCCTGGGCGACAGCGAGGGCTGGGAGCCGGTGCCGTACCGGACGGAGTACGAGCGCTGGTTCGTCCACCGCGACGCGGGCGACCTGCTCGCGGTGCTGGACGCGGCCGGGTTCGCGGTCGCCTGGCACGAGACGAACGCCACGCACCGCACGTGGTTCAGCGTGCTGGCGACAGCGCGCAGCTCTCCCCTGCCCTAGTCTTCGGGTCGAGCGCGAACCCGGGGCCGCGCAGCTGAGCGGCCCCGCCGCGCGCCAGGCGGCCGGCAGCAGTTCGATCTATTGTGCCCCCGCCGCCGGGGCCGGGCCGCGGTAGCCGGGGTGGACGGGCGCGTGGTCGGTGGCCGCCGAGAAGACGAGCACCGCGCTGTCGGCACCGGTCGCCACGACGCGGTCGCCCTCGTCCGTACGGGTGCCGCCCTCGGTCAGCACTTGCACCTGCCCCTCGTACACCAGGCCGTTGTCGGCCGGCACGCCCCGGACGCGCAGCCGTCCTGCCTCAGCGGTCACATCCTCCCCGCCATCATGCGCGGTGCCAAACGCAACATGAACCCCATGCGTCCCCGAGGTGCCGCTGTCAGCCTCCCGACGATGGCGTGCGCCGGGTACGAGGCGAAATATTTCCTGGTGAGCACCACTCCGCGGGCGTCCTCGTCCGTCACGGCGGCCGAAGTTCCGGTACGCCCCGAAGCCCGGAACGTGCCCCACGGCGGGTTCCCCCGTATCGCGGCCACCTCCGCCGGCGCCATCGAACCCCGCTCTCCGATGCCCGGACCGCCGGTCCACAACCACTTCTCGTTGAACTGGACGCGCTCGGCCGAGAGCGTCCCGGACACGCAGGCGCCGAGCGCTCGGTTGCCGATCGGCAGGACATGTCCTTCCCAACCGGGAGCGGGCTCGTCGTACCGGAGCGTCAGCATGGCGATCACCCTGAGGTTTGGCGATCGCCCCTGGCGGTACGGACTCCCTCAGGGGAACTATGATGAAGATCGCCGCTGTGGCCGCGATCGTGGCTCTCACCACGATCGGACCGGCTGCCGCCTCTGGGGACGGCATCGAGCAGCAGGAAGTGAGCAAGCAGCAATACCGGACGCTGACCGCCCAGTGCCGCTACGCCGACACACCAGCCCTGCGCCAGAAGTGCAGGCAGGCGGTCAAGGAGAACTACCGTATCGGCCGGCGCAACCGTTCACTCGACTGCCGGACGTACTCCGGCGTGACGGTCTGCGGCGAACTGCTCCTCAGCAAGACCGAGCGCGCGTGCATCGACGAGTCCACCAGACAGGGCTTGGCCTATCGCCGCGCCGAAGTGGAATGTTACGTGGCCTGACCATGATCGTCGCAGGTGTCGACGGCTCGCCGACCGGACTGCTGTCCGTCGACTGGGCCGCCAAGGAGGCAGTGCTGCGCGGGGTGTCGCTGACCGTGGCCCACGTGGTGCCCGACTGGGTCTGCCGCCCGATCTCCGGCCGGTACGCGGAGGTGGGCAAGTGGATGCGCGACGGCGCCAACGAGGTGCTCGCGGCCGCCGAACGGCAGGCCCGCGAACTGGGCGCCGAGGTGACCACGGAACTCGTGCCCGGCGATCCCCGCGCCGCGCTGATCAAGACCGCCGAGCAGGCCGACCTGCTCGTCGTCGGCAGTCGTGGCCTGGGCGGCGTACGCGGGCTGCTGCTCGGCTCGGTCGCCCACGGGGTGGCCGCGCACGCCCAGACGGACGTCGTCCTGGTCCGCGACCCGCCCGCCGTTCCGCGTGGTGAGCTGGTGGTCGGCGTCGACCGTTCCGAGGGCAGCCTGCGCGCGCTGAAGTTCGCCTTCGCCGAGGCCGAACTGCGCGGCGCCAGGCTGCGCGCGGTGGAGGCCTTCGCCTGGCCGCGTCCCTCGGGATTCGGGCCCGCCGATCCGGAGGCCGAACGCGAGACCCGCGAGGCCCTGCGGACCTTCCTCGCCATACCCCGTCAATGCCATCCCGGCGTGGAGGTGATCGAGGACGTCCTGCACGGCCATCCCGTCGAGGTGCTGCGCGAGGTGGCGGCGGGGGCTGACCTGCTGGTCGTCGGCAGCCGGGGACACGGCACGCTGAAAGGCATGCTCATCGGCTCGGTCAGCCAGGCCATGCTGCACCACGCGCCGGGGACGCTCGCGATCGTGAAAGCCACCTCCGTCTAGGAGTCGCTCCCGCAGCCCGCCACTTTCCCGCGCCTCAGAGCAGAGCCATGCGCGCCCCCCTCGCCTGCACCCGCTCCCCCTCACCCTCGCCGCCCTGACCCGCCACGTGACCCCGACCGCCTCTCACCCCCCGCCGCTCTGACCTGCGCCTGACCCGGGCCGCCTCTCACCCCCCGCTGCCACTGGCCCGCACCCGACTCCCGGTGACCCTGGCCCTGGAGGCCCGCCGGTGGCTAACCGGCGGCCGGCACCGCCGCCGCCACGATGTCGGCCACGCGCGGCTCGGCCAGCCGTATGTAGTCGTCGGTGGCAAGCGCCAGCGAACGGTCGAGACGTGCGGCGTTGAAGTAGATCTCCGGCAGCTCCAGCAGTGAAGGATCGACCACCAGCTCAAGGCGAGGGTCATAACTGAACGGCAACACCGTCCCGCTGACGCTGCCCGCCAGCTCCTCAGCCCGCTCCTTGTCGGCGAAGGCCACGTACGTCCCCTCCAGCAGCCCCTTGACCGCCTGCAGATCCAGCCGCGCGTCCCCCGGCACGACGGCCAGCACGTGCCGGGTGCGCTTCTTGCCGATCTTGACCATCACGATCAGGCACTTGGCCGCCTGCTCGACACCGTGCCCGCGCAGGGCGCTCACCTGCTCGGTACGCCCCTCCGCCGGATGATCGATCACCCGGTACCGCGCCCCGCCCGCATCGAGGTCGGCGATCAGCCGCTCATAGGCGTCCGGCCGCCGGCCACCCTCGGAACCTTCGGCGGCATCGGCCCCTGCGTGTGCTCCGCGACCTTCTCCGGCATCGGGACCTTCGTAGGCTCCGCGACCTTCTCCGCCATCGGCGCCTTCGGCGGCGTCGGGACCTTCGTAGGCGTCACCAGTCACTGCTCAACATCTCCTTGGCCTCGGCGATCCGGCCCTCGTCGCGCTGGTAGAACACCCACTGCTTGATCTTCGTGCCCCGGATCAGCCCCGCCTGGGCCAGCACCTTGAGATGCTCGCCGCAGGTGGGCCGGCTCACGCCCAGCTTCTCGGCGATGAACAACGAGCAGACGCCGTCGCGTACCAGATCGCCGTCACGCTGCGGGCCGAAGTGCCGCTCGGGGTCGCGCAACCACTCAAGGATGAGCAGCCGCTTGTCGCTGGCCAGCGCCTTGACCAGATCCACATCCACCGATCCAGTATGGCAATAAGCTAATTACCTGTCCACGCCCGGCAAGCCCCCTGAGCCGTACGGCCTCAGGACGTCTGCACCACCGGCGCCCCTTCGCTGGCCTGCACCAGGACGAACCCCTGCCCCCGGAACGCCAGCTGCATGGCCTCGCCGCTCCCCCGCCCGATCAGCGCCCCGACCTTCATCGTGCGGTTGACCCCGACCTGCAACCCCGTGCTCCAGCACACCGCCGCCTGCCCGTCCACGAACGTCGGCATCCGCGCCACGTCCAGCAGCACCGGCGTGCCGTGCGTGGTCACCGCCACCCACCCCGTGCCGGTCACCGTGGTGTTGAACAGCCCACCGGCCGCCACCCCGGCGCCCTGAACCCGCTGGATGTCCCATCTCAGCTCCGGCCCGAACGCCAGCAGGTTCCGCCCGTTGACCGTCAGCCCCTCGTTCTCCAGGTAGAAGAGGTGGATGTCGTCGGCGTTGTCGGCCAGATAGAGCTGCCCCTGGCCGCGTACCCGCATCAGGGAGGCCCCCTCCCCCGTCACGGCCTTCTTCAGCAGCCTGCCGAGCCCGCCGCCCTCGTAGTCGAAGTCCATCTGCCCCTGGAAGGCGACCATGGACCCCTGCTTGGCAAGCACCTCGTGCGGCAACTGGACCCGCAGCATCTTGTGGTTCTCCAGCGCGAACCCGCCGGGAAGCGGCTGGCCGGCCAGGTTGCCGAAGATCGAACTACGCACGTCGCGCCTTTCACGTCGATGGTCGTCGCCGCCGACGTGCATCCGGAGCCGGCCCGAGCGGCGTCACCTCCGCCGCTCCCACCACCTCCGGCACACCATCCGGCGCCGTTCTACACCCCCATCAACTCGGCGCCCCGGAAGCGAGTTCCCGTACCACCTGAATGAGCTCGGCCGGATCGAACGGCTTCGTCAGGTACGCGTCGACCCCGATCCCCAGCCCCCGCCTCCGGTCGTCGTCCTGCGCCCGCGCCGTGATCAGGACGACCTTGATGTGACTGGTCGCCTCCTCCGTACGCAACTTCTCCGCCGTCGCCCACCCGTCGAGGCAGGGCATCATCACGTCCAGCGTGATCACATCCGGCATGACGTCCATCACGCGATCCAGACAGTCCTGCCCATCGGTGGCGGTCGACACCTCGAACCCCTCAAGGTTCAGGTTGACCGCGATGAGCTGCCGGATGACCTCGTCGTCATCCACGACCAGTACTTTGCCAAGAACGTCGCTCACGGGCGCAAAGCTAGCCCGTAGCGGGCCGGTCACGTGGGGTTTTCGCGGGATGCGTTCAAGGAGCGTTATCTGGTGCCGAGTGGTCCCCAGATGCTGATAGCCTTATCACTCGTCGCCCCCTTAGCTCAGGGGATAGAGCACCGGCCTCCGGAGCCGGGTGCGTAGGTTCGAATCCTACAGGGGGCACACACGATCTCCATCGAGAGATGGCCAAGGACCTGCGGAAACGCAGGTCCTTCTGCGTTCCAGGCATGCCACCCGCTGCCCCCGAGGGCGAGCATGGGCACGTACCGGGCATGTACCGATCATGAGATGGCACGACGGCCCGCCGCTCACCGACGTTGGATCATGCTCTGCGAACGGCCATGTACGTCGGGTAGAGCGCCCTGCGGCGGCGTCCACGTAGTCGGCTAGCGCGGCCAGCAGGTCCAGGCTTTCGCAAACATGGCGCAACGCTATGGCGAATCCGTTGGCCGATCAGGCGTGGGTGTCGCCGTTGCGCGGGTGGGCCAGGACGAGCAGCGCCTGCTGGGCTGGGTCCGACCGACGCCGCCGGGAACCGCGTTCGGCACGCTGGGTGCGGATGAGTTCGGCCAAGCGGATGAGGGTGTGGTGGGTCAGCGGAATCGCGGCACGACAGGACAGCAACGAGGTTCTTGGTTGGGGCATCGAACTTTGCTCGACTGCTGTCTTACCAGGAGCCTCCTCCGCCCTACACATACCCCTAGTGGTCAGCTTCATCAATTCGGAAGGAGCTCCGTACTTGGTGGCCTCCGCCGGCACCACGCAATGGTTTCTGGGTGAGTTTTGCCGGTATCGATGAGAACCGCGAGTTCGATGGTGTTCTTCCCGGCCATGCCGTTTCTCGGGGCTGCGACGTGAGGCAACGCGTCCTGGTCGTTCACTTCCTTCTGCCGCGGCAGTCGAAGAATTTCAGCCGCTTTCGGTGGACTTCTTCTGAAGGAATTCGCCCCACACTGAGACAGCGGCTCCCTTGTCCCAAAGTCCTCCATCGTCATCGCGCGGATAGAAGTCGTTGGTGACGTATTCGGCAAGGTCTCGGCCGTAGCTGATGATGTCCGTTCCCCATATCGACAGCACCTGACTGCCGTACGTACCGCGGCCACCAGGTAGGAAGCGGTGTCCATAAAGCGGAATGAGCTTCGGCGCCCTCGCCAGCTCCTGCCCCGCGATCCGTAACGCCTCCGCACTGTTCTCCGGCGGGGCTCCCCATGACCTCAGCCACGCACCGCGCTGCACATCATTCAGCACCTCACGCACAGGCCATTCCAAATGAAGGCGGAGTTGCTCCTCCTCACCGTCGCGCCAGTCGGGCCAGGGGCGCTCCCACGTGGCACCCTCCTCCGGCCGAGCGGAGTTGACGGGAAGTCCGGCGGCAAGAAACGCGCGGTGATCGTCGGCGAACTCGATGCCGTACTCAATCTCGATCCAGGCGAACTCCCTGTCGGTCAAACCTGGCCTGACCTCACATATCCCGGACAACGCCAACCGCCGAGCGGCTTCACGACCGAGACGGACCGCATCAGGGTGCAGCACGCCCTCCACCATACCGAGCCACGGTTGTGAACGCCGGGGCCCTGTGGATCGGCGTCGGCAGAGGAATTGTGCGTGGTTCATCGGCGCATGGAAGGTGGCAAACTGCCTTTGACAGTGCGCGCAGGACGGTGGAGAGCACTGACCTCTTGGAACAGCGTTATGTAGGATTCGCTCTCCGCCATTGACGAATATTGCGCAGCCCACCACAGCCTGGGAGCATGTTGACGCTCGCCGGGCTGCGGTCCGCGGAATGGGGTTGATCGGAGCCATGGGCCTGGGCGGCGGCAAGCAGGCGTCCGACGCGGGCTACAGTTGATCACGTTTGCCGCGAAATTCATGCCCGTCGCGGACCCGGAAAAACTCCGCGACGGGCGCGGCGAATTCTTCCCAGCGACCTAAGACACGGCCTGACAATGAGGTACGGAAAAGGGGGCCCATGCGGTACGCCGGCACCGGTGCGACGGAGGCGCGGGCGCATTTTCGCCGGACCCTGGGCTGCGGGGGTGTTCTGGTGGCGGTCGTGCTGCTCGCCGCGGCCGTCGCGTGGGCGGACAGCCAGCTCGTCGACAGCGCGCTCTCGTACTGTTTCGGCGATCTCGACGCGGGCGAGGCGCTGGCCGGCCTGGTTTTTCTCGGCGGCAGGTGGCTGCTTTTCATGGCCGTCTTCCTGTGCGGCGCGCTGCTCCTCGCCGGGTTCCGCGCGCTCGGGAGGCGAGCCGACGGCAGCGCCGCCGTCGCGGCTTTCCGGGTGGGTTTCTGGGTCACCGCCGCGCTTTTGGCGGTCGTCCCGGCCGGCCTGATTCTTTATGCTTTCGCGACGACCGGCACCCCTACCGGCGCTGCAGGGCTCAATTGCGGCGTGGGCAACGTGCCGCCGTGGTGGCCGGGCTGGCTGCCGTCCTGAGGGCGGCCGGGATCGGCCGAGGATGCGGCGCAGCACCTTGCGAGCCCGTGGACATGCCGGGCGCGTCGATCGGCTGGAGGTCATGCTCTTCGCCGCGAAGTGGGACACAGCGGGAGATCCCTGTCAGTATGACGGTGGGTCCCCTCCGAGGAGTGTCCGATGTGTGACGATGCGTTGCTTCCTGGTCCCGTGTCCGCCGCTCTGGCCGAGTACCGCGCGCTCCGTGACGCGCACGGCCCCTGCTGGGGCGAACCGTCTCTGTCCTACGTCGTCCAGGCATGGGCGACGGTCTTCCTCGACCGCCGTTACAACTTCTACACCACCGGCCTGCGCCAACTGGCCGAGCGCTATCCCGACCTGCCCGCTGCCGAGCTGGAGGATCACCTCGGCGAGGTGGACGCCGACCGGGTGGTACGTGACGCGCTCGCCGGGGACGTCGTGGACAACCTGCCCGTGCTGCGCCTGACGCCCGGCGGCTGCGCGGTGGCGGCCGTCACGCGAATCGTGCTGGACGGCGAGCCGTTCCGTACGGCGTTGCTGCTCGACTCCAGCAGGGACGAACCGGTCACCGTGACCGTGGACGGCACCCTGTACACGGTGGAGGCGCGCGGGGCCAAGGTGGTCGAGGTCGCCGAGTCCGTCGTCGTCGACGGGCAGCCGGTCGATCTGGCGTCGCTGAGCAGGCGGGTGGCGGCGGCCGGCGTGCGGTTGCGCGCGGGGTTCCCGTGCCGGTGGAGCGTGACGAGCGCGGACGGCCAGGGCTGGTACCCCGACGGCGCGCCGCCCAAGCTGGACGCGCATCGCAGGCCGTTCTTCCACGGCGACGACCTCGTGGTCCGCGTGCCCGCCGAGCCCGTCACCGTGACCGTGGCCAGGGGGATGGAGTACGGCACCGCCGAAGTGACCGTCACTCCGCAGGCCGGCGCGGAGACGCTGGTGGAGCTGGCGCCCGAACGGCTGTACGACGCGGCCGCCCGCGGCTGGTACGGCGGCGACCTGCACGTCCATCTCAACTGGATGGGCGAGGAGCCCGCCGCGCCCGAGCTGGCCGCCGCCGCGCAGCACGGCGAGGACCTCCACGTGCTCAACCTGGTGGCGGGCAACGTGGCGGGCGAGCGCGTCTACGACGTGGAGGCGCTGGCGCAGTGGGTGGGCAAGGACCTGCCGTGGTCCGACGACCGGCACGTGGCCAGGATCGGCGTCGAGTACCGCAACGACGTGCTCGGCCACTGCACGGCGTTCGGGCTGCGCGGGCTGCCGGGCCGCTACCACTCGGGGTTCGGCGGCGCGGCCGACTGGCCGCCCAACGCGGCGGCGTGCGAGGAGCTGAGGGCGCTCGGCGGGATCATCTCCTACGGTCACCCGTTCCACACCGCGTTCGGCGAGGACGACCCGCCGGACGTCGTGCTCGATCGCGGACGGTCCTGCGCGGCCAGGGAGATCGTGGCCGACGCCGCGCTGGGTCTGATCGACTCGCTCGACGTGCTCAACCACTCCTCCGTCCTGGCCACGGCGGCCGTGTACCGCCGTCTCGTCGGCGCGGGCAACAGGCTGGCGGTGACGGCGGGGACCGACGCCGTGCTGTCGTTCTGCCGCCGCGGCACCGCCTCGGCCCCGCCCGGCTGGGAGCGCGTGTACGCCAACGTCGCCGGACCCCTCACCGCCGAGTCCTACGCCGAGGCGATCCTGCACGGCCGTACGTTCGCCACCACCGGGCCGTGGCTGGAGCTCACGGTGAACGGGCACGGCCCCGGCGACACGCTGGAGCTGCTGCCGGGGCAGGAGGTGGAGATCGTGGTCTCCACGATCGGGCCGGAGGTGGAGGAACTGGAGATCCGCACCGCTGCGGGCGTGCTCGCGCAGGGGCCTCCCGGACAGCTGGTGGCCACGATGACGGCGGGCGAACCGACGTACGTGGTGGCCGTGGCGAGCGGCGGCCCGCATCCGCGCTCGCAGCACCGGCGCGGCGCCTACGCCCACACCAGCCCCGTGTACCTCGACGTCGCGGGCGGCCACGTGGCCAGGGAGGCGGACGTGCGCTGGTGCCTGGCCTGGCTGGACCGGCTGGAGTCGATCCTGCGCGAGTCCGGCCGCTTCGACGCCCCCGCCCAGGTGGACGATCACCTGGCCCTGTACGAGCGAGCCCGGCAGGTCTACCGCGACCGCCTGCCCTGACCGGAGCTCGCGGAGGAACGGGGTCCGCGAAGAAGCGGGGTCCGGCGGTGGCGGAGGGGCGGGCGGGGAGATGGGGGGTGCAGATCTCCACATCGACCGGCTCATGACCCACTGCGCCGAACCGGCCTGGGGCTTCCCCTCCGTAGAAGGCGGGTGGCGGCCGTTCCGGTCGGTCTGGTGGGCTGCCTGGTCCGCGTGGTCCGGTGTGCGCGCCGACGTCGGGTGTCTGCCGGGGTGGGCCTGTAGGTGGGAGGCGGGGTCACCTGGGCATCCTGGCTGTGACCGCTTCGAGGGCCTTTCCGGCCTCGATGAGCTCCTTCATGGACGTGATGAAGAGGTCGCCGTTCTCGTCCCCCAGGCTTTTCCGGCAGTTTCGGCCTCCGTTGCCGGCCTGGGTGATGAACGTCTGCCAGAAGGCCTGGGTCTCGCGGTCGGGGGCTTCGAAGTAGCGGCCCGCGTCTCGGGCGATGTCCCCCATGTGGGTGCACAGGGGGCCGAAGATCGCCGGGTCGACGGAGCCGCGCCTGGCCTGGGCGGCGTCGTTCAGGCTCTTGGAGAGGCGTACGACATCGGCCCGGTAGCGTTCGCGCAGGTCCCATCCGCCGTGCGCCCACCAGGCCTTCACCTGGAGCTGCCTGATCTCGGTGGACACCGCCGCGTCGTCGAGGCCCACCACCTGCCGCACCTGGGAGAGGGTGGCGGATCCGGGTGATTCCTGCTGTGCGGCCGCCACGAGGGGGACCGTCACCGCCGCCGCGCACAGCACAGCCGTGGCGGCTCGCCGCGCGGCGAGCCCGCCGTTCGGCCGCGGGTCGGGCCGGAGCCCGCGCACCACGCTCCGGGTCCTGGACCGCAGCTTCCCGGGCACTGACACGATGCCCGCCGCAATGCCCGCCGCAATGCCCGCCGCGATGGCCGCCGTCATGCCCGCCGCGATGCCCGCCGCAGCCGCGGCGAGCACGAGAACGTAGCCCATGATGCTCTGCACGAGCGTCCAGGCGGGATCCGGCAGCCAGTGGCAGCGCGTCGCCAGGGTGTTGAGCGGCTGGAAGCAGCCGTCCGCGGCAGCGAGCACGAAGCGCCCGGCGAGGCCGCCCAACGCCACCACCTCGGCGGTGACCAGCGCGACGAGCAGCCGGTGACGGCTCGCGAGCACGCTCGCGACGGCGGCCGCCGCCCCGGCCGCCGCCACCAGGGCCACGAGCACCCACGCCTGGTAGACCAGGGCGTAGAAGCCTCCGCGATCCGCGGCGGGAGGCTGCCAGGTGTGCATGTATGCCATCACGGCGGCGACGGCGGCCCAGCTCGCCGGTATCCCCAGCAGCACGACCGCCAGGACCCGCCGCGGCGGCGCCCCCATGGCCGGGGCCTCCCATCGGCCGGGCCCGGTCAAGGAGCCGAGCGTCCACAAGGGCGGAGCGGTGATCGGGCGGAAGGTCCAGGCGAGCAGGGGCACCGCCCACAGGGCCATGACCGCGGAGAGCGCGAGCGGCGTGTCGAGGCTGGTCAGGAGCGGCCACACCGCGCCGATCGCGGACTGCACGGCCGGATGGTCCTGCGGCGAGGCGCCGTACAGGTCCTGGAGCATCCGGCTCATCCCGGCGGGGTCGATCGTTCCGGTGCTCGCCAGGAGCGCGCCTTCGCTCTGCCACCACACGAACCACGCGAACAGCGACAGCCACGCGGCCGCGAGCCCCAGCAGCATGGCCGGCCGGATCGTACGCCCCGGCCAGGCCCTGACCCACAGGTCGGCGCACTGCGCGGTCCACCAGGCGAAGGCCACCCCGGCGAACAGCACCAGCGCCGGCACCACCGGGTGGTCCGGCCACCACCGCAGGACCGTCATCCGGTTCAGCACCAGCTCGCCGGCCACTCCGCCGGCCCCCAGCCACAGCCCGGCGCGCACGCCGGACGGCGCACGACGCCCGGTCAGCACCGCATGGATCACGGCCCGCCACAGCGCGATCCCGGCCACACCGGTGACCAGCCCCGCCACCAGCAGGGCCGACAGCCGGCCCATCCAGGTGCCGCTCGCGACGAGGGGCAGGTAGTCCGCCACCTGGACGTCGATCAGCGGGGCGGCGGCCCCGGTCAGGAACATGGGCAGCCCCTGCACGCCGAACAGCGTCGCCGAGTCGGTGACGGCGTCGCGGCGCAGCGTCCAGCGCGGGTGCATGCGCCACAGCTCGGCGAAGGAGCCGAGCGCCCGCCGCAGCCGGCCCGTGGCCGGGACGGGCGCCGTGAACGCCAGAGAGCGCAGGTCGGCGCCCCAGCGCTGCGCGGCGAGGTCGGCGTGGATCTCCCGGCTGCGCAGGACGTCCGAGCGGGCGAGATAGACCAGGAGGATCATGCAGACCGGGAGCAGCAGGCCCCGGGTGGTGAACGCCGTCTCGCCGGGCCAGAACGGCGACCGGGCGGAGGTGGGAATGGCGGTGAGGTACCAGGCGACGTACGGGAGGAGCACGAGGACGACGAACACCCGCCACACGACGATGGTGGCGTAGGTGATGGTGAGGTCGCGGTTGCGGATGTGGGCGAACTCGTGCATCGCCCTCGCGCGGAAGCCGCCGGGATCGGCGGTCCTGCGGGCGATCAGGCCACCGTGCAGGCACACGATCGGACGGCGGTCGCTGCCGAACACCACGGCGTCGGTCGTGACCGCCGTCAGGTCCACGACGATCCTGGGCACGCGGGCCAGGCCGGCCACGGCGGCGAACTCCGCCATCCTGCGCCCGATCTCGCCGTCGTGGTCGATCGCGTCCAGCGGTACGAGGCGACGCCGCCGGATCTTCCAGTGCGGCAGGCACCGGAACAGCGCCACGGCCACCGCCGCCACCAGGACGAGCCCCAGGAGGGGCAGCCACCAGGGCGCCGCGGGCTCGTAGCGCTCCACGCAGGCCCAGTAGGCGTCGTGGTAGGCGATGATCCTGGCGGAGACGGCCCGGTCGGTGCCCTGGGAGGGGTCGCCGCCGGCGGCGAGCAGGCAGCCGTACCCGTAGCCGCCGTGATACCCGCGCGCCACGACCTGCATCATCGAACCGCTGCTCACCAGCAGCAGGGTCAGCAGCAGCACGAACCGCACGGTCGTGCCCGCGCCCATCGCCCGCTCGTCGATCCGCGGCGCGGAGGCCGTGCCCGGCATCACTGGTTCTTCGTCAGGGGGGCGCCGTCGTTCGGGCCGTCCGGTTCCGGCGCGCCGGACGGCGGTGCGGCCAGTGCGAGCCGGCCCACCACGGCGTCGGCGATGAGCCGGGCGCGACCGTCGCCGAGCCCGTGCTCCACGGCGGTCTCCAGCACCCGGCGGTGGACCTCGGCGAGCTCGTCACGGGTCAGGTCGGGGACGAAGACGGCCGCCGCCGGCCTCCGGAACACCTTGCGCAGCACGGCCTTCGTCCTGGCCGCCGCGCCGTCCACCGCCGCCGTGCCCACCCGCCGTGCGGCCTCGTCGACCATGAGCCACACCACCGGGGTCACCAGGGCGGCGATCTCGCCCAGGCCGAATCCCAGCGGCTCACGCCTGTCGTTCCGCCGGCCCAGCCGCTTGATCACGACGTCGTCGTCGAGCCTGGCCAGCCCGTCCACGAGCAGCAGTTCCTCGGGCGCGGTCGCCGCCACCACATCGCGCACGACGTCGCGGACCCTGGTCGTGGCCGCTCTGCTCGCATGACCGCCGCCGCCGGGCGAAGCCGGCCCAGGACTCATGACGCCCCTCTCCGCATCGCGTTCTGTGACGCTCCTGCCACGCTGTGCAGGGTCTCCATCCTCGCCGAAAGGGTCCGGCGGTGTGGGGGAACGCGGAAAACGGCATGAATGGCGTCATGCGCGCAGGAAGGTCAGCAGGGAGGCGGCGAGTTCGTCCGGGGCCTCCTCGGCGACGTGGTGGCCGCTGTCGATCGGGTGGCCGGTCACGTCGTCGGCCCAGGTGCGCCAGATCGCCAGCGGGTCGCCGTACAGGTCCTCCATGTCGTCCTTAGACGTCCAGAGGAACAGGGTGGGGCAGGTGAGGCGGCGGGAGGCGGCGCGGTCGGCGTCGTCGGCGGCGCGGTCCACGGTCAGGCCGGCGCGGTAGTCCTCGCACATCGCGTGGACGGTGTCCGGGTCGTGGATGGCCCGGCGGTAGTCCTCGTACGCCTCCTGGCCCATCTGCTCGGCGCTGCCCTGGTACCAGGCGTCGGGGTCGGCGTTGATGACGCGTTCGGCGGGTTTGGCGGTCTGGCCGAGGAAGAACCAGTGCCACCAGGACGCCGCGAAGCGGGCGTCGGCCCTGGCCAGCGCCTCGCCGATGGGGATGCCGTCCATCACGACCAGGCGGGTGACGGCGTCCGGGTGGTCGGCGGCCACGCGGTGGGCGACGTAGGCGCCGCGGTCGTGGCCGGCGACGGCGAAGCGTTCATGGCCCAGCGAGCGCATGAGGGCGACCATGTCGCGGGCCATGGCCCGCTTGGAGTAGGGGGCGTGGTCGGGGGTGGTGGGCGGCTTGCCCGAGCGGCCGTACCCGCGCAGGTCGGGGCAGACCACCGTGTGGTGGGGGGCCAGGAGGGGCGCGACGCGGTGCCAGGTCGCGTGGGTACGGGGGTGGCCGTGCAGCAGCAGGACGGGAGTGCCGGAGCCGCCGTACCGGACGAACAGCTCGGTCTCGCCGACGTCGATCATGCCGGTTGCGAAGTCATCGAACATCGGCCCTCTCTACCCGGGACCGTCTTGGATCAACACCGGCGTTCCACCACATAAGGGGACGTTCTAGGATCAGGCCATGCCTTTGACCGTGGACGACGTCGACCGGTTCGTGGCCGCCAGACCCCGCCTGGAGGCCATCGCCTACCGCCTGCTCGGCTCCGCCGCGGAGGCCGAGGACGCCGTGCAGGAGACGTTCCTGCGCTGGCAGTCCGCCGACACGGGCCACGTCGAGGTGCCCGAGGCGTGGCTGACGAAGGTGCTCACCAACCTGTGCCTCAACCAGCTCGGCTCCGCGCGGGCCCGCCGCGAGACGTACGTCGGGGAGTGGCTGCCCGAGCCGCTGCTGGCCGGCGACCCGATGCTCGGCCCGGCCGAGACCGCCGAGCAGCGCGAATCGGTCTCCTACGCCGTCCTCACGCTGATGGAACGCCTGTCGCCCAACGAGCGGGCGGTGTACGTGCTGCGGGCCGCCTTCGACCACTCCCACCGGGAGATCGCCGACATCCTCGACATCACCGAGTCGGCCAGCCAGCAGATCTTCCACCGCGCCAAGAGGCACGTCGCCGACGGCCGGGCCCGCACCGAGGTCGACGAGGCCGCCGCCCGGCGGATCGTCGAGGAGTTCCTGGCCGCCGCCACCAGCGGGCAGACCGAGCCGCTCGTCCGCCTGCTCACCCAGGACGCCATCGCGGTCGGCGACGGCGGCGGGAAGGTGCCGGCCCGCGCCAAGGCGTTCGTGGGCGCCGTCGCGGTCGCCAAGTTCCTGTGGGGCCTGGTCAAGCCCGGCAAGGCCAAGCGCGCCATCATGGGCGGCTCGCCCGAGATCTACCCCTGGACGGCCAACGGCGAGCCGGCCGTCGTCGCCGTCCTGGACGGCCGGGTCGTCGGCGTCATGTGCCTGGAGGTGACCCCGGAGGGCATCGCCGCGTTCCGCAACCAGGTCAACCCCGACAAGCTGGGCCGCGCGACCGAGCGCTGGGCGGCCGGCGACCACGGGGAGCCGCTGTTCAGAGCCTTCTGAGACACGGTGGAGACGGTGTGACGCGCTTCACACCGTGATCCTGTCAGGAAAACGCGGGCCGTCCGGTTCAGGTGGCGAACCCGCGTCAGACAGGAGCGAGGAAATGCAGCACCGCATCATCGTCCTCGGAGCCGGCTACACCGGTGCCGTCGCCGCCGGCCGTCTCGCCAGGCGGCTGAGCCACGAGGACGTCGCCATCACCCTCGTCAACGCCGAGCCCGACTTCGTGGAGCGCGTCCGCCTGCACCAGGTGGCGACCGGGCAGGACCTCAAGCCCCGGCCGTTCCGCGAGATGTTCGCCGGCACCGGCGTCGAGCTGCGGCTCGGGACGGTCACCGGCCTCGACGCCGACCGCGGGACCGTCACCGTCACCGGCGCGGACGGCGCCGAGGAGCTGGCCTACGACACGCTGGTCTACGCCCTCGGCAGCGGCTGGAACACCGAGGGCGTTCCCGGGACGGCCGAGCACGCCTACGACGTCGCCAGCCGGCCGGGGGCGCTGCGGCTGCGCGAGCGGCTGGCCCGGCTCGACGCCGGGCGGCGCGTGGTCGTCGTCGGCGGCGGGCTCACCGGGCTGGAGGCCGCGGCCGAGATCGCCGAGGCCCGTCCGGACCTCGACGTCGCCCTCGCCGCCCGCGGCGGTCTCGGCGACTGGCTCTCGCCGAAGGGCCGCGCGCACGTGCGCAAGGTGCTCGCCGGGCTCGGGGTGACCGTGCACGAGCACAGGGCCGTCACCGGGGTCGAGGCCGACCGCGTCATCACCGACGGCGAGCCCATCCCGGCCGAGGTGACCGTCTGGACGGCCGGCTTCGCCGTGCACCCGATCGCGCGGGCGACCACGCTGGAGGTCAGCGACACCGGCCAGATCGTGGTCGACGCGACCATGCGCTCGGTCTCGCACCCGAACGTGTACGCCGTCGGCGACGCCGCCATGGCGATGGGCCCCGGCGACAAGCCGCTGCGCATGTCGTGCGCGTCGGGCATCCCGACCGCCTGTCAGGCCGCCGACTCGATCGCGGCCCGGCTGACCGGAGGGAAGCTGCCGGACACCACGCCGCACTACTTCAACCAGTGCATCTCGCTGGGCCGGGGCAACGGCCTGATCCAGTTCGTCACCGCCGACGACCGCGCCCTGCCCAGGGTGCTGACCGGGCGGGTCGCCGCCGTCTACAAGGAGCTGATCTGCAAGAGCGCCGCCTGGGGCGTCGCCAACCCGATGATGGGCAAGCCGGCCCGGCAGCGCCGCGTCGTCCGCCCGAACGCCCCGGCCGGCCCCGCCGCCGCCAGGGCGCGTGCGTGACGACGGACGGCGCGGCGCACCCGGCGGCGGGCCCCCGTCAGGGGGTCGTGAGGACGACGAGCTGCCGGGTCGCCCGGGTCATCGCCACGTAACGGTCGACCGCGCCCTCGACGCCGTCGCCGCCGTCGCCGAACCGGTCCGGGTCGACGAGGATCACCAGGTCGAACTCCAGCCCTTTCGACAGCTCCGGCGTCAGCGACCGGACCCGGGGCCGCTCCGGGAAGCCCGGGTCCCCGATCACGCAGGCGATCCCCTCGGGGTTCGCGGCGAGCCAGGCGTCGAGGATCGCGTCCAGCTCGGCGACCGGCCCGCGCTGGACCGGGATGCCGCTCTCCCGGATGGAGACCGGCACGTTGGCGTCCGGCAGGGCGGCCCTGATGACCGGCTCGGCCTCGGCCATGATCTCCGCCGGGGTCCGGTAGTTGACGCTCAGGCCGGCCAGCTCGACGCGGTCGATGCCGACCCGGCCGAGCCGTTCCGCCCACGACTCGGTGAACCCGTGCCTGGCCTGCGCGCGGTCACCGACGATGGTGAAGCTCCTGGACGGGCAGCGCAGCAGCAACATCTGCCATTCGGCGTCGGTCAGCTCCTGGGCCTCGTCCACGACGACGTGCGCGAACGGCCCGGCGAGCAGGTCCGGCTCCACGGTGGGCAGCTCCGACTCGTCCACCAGGTTGCGCTGGAGGTCCGCCCGGCGTAGCTGCGTCACCAGGCCCTCGCCGTCGTCGTCGGCCTCGATCAGGTTGTCGACGACCTGGGCCATGCGCTCGCGCTGGACGGCCAGGGCGGCCTCCTGCCGGCGCTTGCGGCGGGACGCCTCCGGGTCGCCGAGGCGCTGGCGGGCCGCGTCCAGGAGCGGCAGGTCGGAGACCGTCCAGGACTGGGCGTCCGCGCGCTGGAGCCGCCGGATCTCCTCCGGGCTGAGCCAGGGGGCGCACAGCCGCAGGTAGGCGGGGACCGTCCACAGGTCGCCGACGAGGTCGGCGGGCTCGATCAGCGGCCAGGCGCGGTTGAAGGCGGCCAGCAGCTCCCGGTTCGCGCGCAGCGACCTGCGCAGCAGCTCCGGCGAGATGCCGTCCTCGCCGTCCTCGCCGTGCTGGTCACGGGTGTCGTGCTTGTCGATGAGGATCGTGAGCAGTTCCTCCCAGATCTGGTCGCGGGCCTCGTTGTGCGGGGTGCCGGGGTCGGCGGCCTGGAACGCCTCGGCCCAGTCCTCGGCGCTCAGCCGGACGTCCGACCAGTGCGTGCTGACCGTCATGCCCTTGGCGGGCGGGTTCTCGTAGAACCTGACGGCCGGCTCGATCGCCTTCACCATGTCCGCCGACGCCTTCAGCCGCGCCACCTCCGGGTCCCGCTCGGGGACCGCCGCGGCTCCCTCGGGCACGAGGTCGCGCAGGGTGCAGGTGCGCACGCCCTCCTCCCCCAGGCTGGGCAGCACGTCGGCGACGTAGGCCAGGTAGGGCTGGTGCGGGCCGACGAACAGCACGCCGCCCCGGTGGTGGCCGAGCCGGGGGTCGGAGTAGAGCAGGTAGGCCGAGCGGTGGAGGGCGACGACGGTCTTGCCGGTGCCGGGGCCGCCGTCCACGACGAGGGCGCCGCGGGAGCCGGCCCGGATGATGGCGTCCTGGTCGGCCTGGATGGTGCCGAGCACGTCGCGCATCCTGGGCGAGCGGTTGCCGCCGAGGCTGGCGATGAAGGCGGACTGGTCGTCGAGCGCGGCGTGCCCTTCGAAGCCGTCGGCGGTGAACACCTCGTCCCAGTAGTCGCTGATCCGGCCGCGGGTCCAGCGGTAGCGGCGGCGGCTGGCCAGGCCCATGGGGTTGGCGTGGGTGGCGCCGAAGAACGGCTCGGCCGCGGGCGAACGCCAGTCGAGCAGCAGGCGGCGGCCGTCTTTGTCGGTGAGGCCGAGCCGTCCGACGTACACCGGTTCGGGGTGGTCGGCGGTGACCATGTGGCCGAGGCACAGGTCGAGGCCGAAGCGCCGCAGCGTACGCAGGCGGGCGGACAGGTGGTGGATCTCCAGGTCCCGGTCGAGCGCCTGCCGGCCCTTGCCTCCGGGGGCCATGCGTTCGGCGTCGAGGCGGGCGGACAGGTCGGCGATCGACTGCTCCAGGCTCTCGGCGAGGGCCGCGAAGTGTCTCTCGTCGACGGCGATCAGCGCCGGGTCGGCCTTGGCGGCGAGGTTGCCGGGCAGGTCGAACACGCCGGTGGTCAGGGGATTCATGTATGTGGCTCCGCTACGAGGTCGGTCTTCGCGTGGCAAGGCGTCTGGCCTCGGCGGACGATTCTGCGCCACGACGGGGGTCTTGCCGCAAGCCCCCCGGTGCGCTATACGTTAAGAGTGGAAAGGAGTAGAAGCTCCTTTTTCTGCCACTTTGCTCCGCGACACAGTCCCTGCTTCGCTTCCCGGCGCGGCGGAACCAGGGTGACCCGCCCGTGACGGGCGGATCACCGGTCGAGAATCACCAGTCGCCGTCGCCGCCCTCGTCGTCGTCGCCTTCGAAGATCTCCTCGACGATCTCCCCCGCCACCAGGCCGCCGACCACGCCGGCGGCGCCGGCCGCGGCCACCGCGCCCCAGCCCGGCCCGCCGTGGTGCTGCTCGTGATGGCCGTAGCCATGGTGGCCGTGGTGGTCACCGTACCCGTGGTCGCCGTGGCCGTGGTGGTCGCCGTGCCCGAAGCCCCCGTGGGCGTGCGCGGCCAGGCCGGACAGCCAGCGGTCGAGCTCGGCGGCCCAGTCCGTCTGCAGGGCGTCGGCGTGGCTGACGGTGAAGCGGCCGATCGCGTCGCCGGAGTAGCGGCCGGCGCGCTTGTCGGCCTCCAGGACCACCTCCAGCCCCGCCGGGTCGGCCACGAAGGTCACTTCGAGCTCGCCGAGCACGCCGGCGTACCGGCCGGCCGGGTAGAACTCGATCTCCTGGTAGAACGGCAGCTCCTGGCGCACGCCGTACAGGCGGCCGGCCTCCAGGTCGGCGGACTTGAACGCGAAGCCGAGCTGCAGCAGCGCCTCCAGGATGCGCAGCTGGGAGGGCAGCGGCTCGACCGCGACCTCGTCGAGGTCGCCCTTGTCGACCGCCTTGGCGATGGCGAGCTCGGTGCGCACGCCCAGCGCCATGCCGTGCAGCGGCTGCCCGCCGATCTGGCTGATCGGCGCCTCCCACGGCACGCCGACCTGGAAGGGGATCGTGCGCTCCTCGCCCTGTCGCAGCACGAACGGCCCCGACACCTGGACGCGGGAGAACTCCCCCGCCCCCGCGTGCTCGCCGTCGCCGTGCTCGAACTCCACGCGGGCGACCAGGCCGAGGGTGACGTGCTCGATCTCGGCGTCGAAGTCGCCGCCCTTGAGCCGCACCTCGCCGGACAGCGTGCCGCCCGGCTGGACGCGCGGGGTCGCCAGAACGGTGTCCACCGAGGGCGCGCCGACGCCGAAGGCGCCCAGCATGCGTTTGAAGACCACGGCTTGTTCTCCCTGTCGAAGATCGAATGTGTGCAGCCGACCCGCACAACGATCTCCGTCCGGCCCCGGTTCCGGCCATGCCGAAAACGTCTGCCGCGCAAGGGGGCGGGAACGGCGGGATCCCGGAGCGCGGCGCGTTCGCCGCACTCCGGGATCCCGGCGCGTTCCGCTCTACCGGACGCTGCGTCTGCCGTAGAGGCCCGCCGCCAGGGCCACGCCCAGACCGGCGAGCACCACCTGGATGACCAGTTCTATCCAGTCGATGCCGCGGGTGTCCGCGACGCCGACCGCGGCGGCGATCGCGGTGCCGATGAGGGCCGCGACGATGCCGATCACGATGGTGAGCCAGATGGGGATGCTCTGACGGCCCGGCACGACCAGCCTGCCGAGGATGCCGATGACCAGCCCGATGATGAGGGCGGAGATGATGCCGGTGACTTCCACGCTTCACACTCCCGTTCTGCCGCGCCGGATGTCGCCACCCCTCGTGGGGAAGGAGTGCCTCCGGCCTGACAGCGCCATTGCTTCCCAGGAGCATCACAAAGAAACCGGACCACTCAGCCTGATATCGGTTCATGGCGGACAGGTTCCATGAGGGTGTGCCGCTCGCGGTGGTGGCGGAGGCGGCCCCGCGGTGCCTACACTGCGGGCACACCCCACGAACAGCAGACGCGAACGAACGGCGCACCGAACCCCCTCAGGAGCCCTTTGTGACCGTCAGACGAATCGTGCTGCACGCCCTGCTCGCCGCGACGACCGCGACGACCGCCGCCACCGCCGCGGCGCCGGCGAACGCCACCGCCTTCACCCTCACCAGCACCGCCTTCACCCAGGGCGGGATCATCCCGAAGGCGCACGAGTGCACCAGCGGCGGCCAGACCGACCCCGGCCGGCGCAACGAGTCGCCGCCCCTGACCTGGAGCGGCGGCCCGGCCGGGACCCGCGGCTACGCCCTGGTGATGCGGGACCTCGACAACGACAACCTCATCCACTGGGTGATCTACGACATCCCGGCGGAGGTGACCTCGCTGCCGCAGAACGTCGAGCACGCCTACCGGCCCGCGGCCCCCGCCGGAGCCCGGCAGATCTACTACCGCGGCAGCGCCACCCTGTACGGCTACCAGGGGCCGTGCTCCCCCTGGTCGGTCAACACCTACCAGTTCACCGTGCACGCCCTCGACCGGGCCGCCCTGACCGAACTGGGCTCCGGTTCGTCCACGACGACCGCGGCGAGGGTGATCTCCGGCGCGTCCCTGGGGACGGCCGTGCTGTCCGGCGAGTCCTGAACGCTCAGGAGCGCCGGGTCCAGCCCGGCAGACCCGGCACCGGCCCCGCCGGACGGCGAGGCCCGGCGGTGAGGCCCCGCGCGGGCGGCGCCGCCGGGCAGTGCGCGCCCGCGGCGGGCAGGGCCAGGGTGGTCAGGTAGCGGTCCACGGCCCCGGTCAGGCAGGGGCTGCGGCCGTAGGCGCCGTGGCCCCAGCCGTCGTAGGTCAGCAGCCGGGCCTCCCGGCCGATCTGGCGGGCGGTGCTCAGCGCCCACGGGTAGCCGGTCGCCGGGTCGTGCAGGCCGTTGACCAGCAGCAGCGGCGGCGTGCCCGAGACGCGCAGCCGGTGCTGCGGGTCGGGGATCGGCGCAGGCTGTCCCAGGCAGGCGACGGTGAGCGAGACCGAGATCGGGCTCATCCGCATGTCGGGCGCGATGGCCGCCAGCCGCCGCAGGTGCCGCTCGAAGGCCCGCTGGTCGCGTACGGGGAGCAGGTAGTCCTGGCAGATCACCGGCGTGACGTCGTTGAACACCTCCTGGTCCGGGACGGGCGGCGCGAGCGGCGGCACGGCCCCCGAGCCGGCGTCGAGGTCGCGCAGGAACGTGGCCAGGCCGGCCCAGTCGGGGGCGTAGAAGGTGCTGAACGTCAGGTGGAGCAGCGCCAACGGGGTGAGCGGGCCGTCGGGGAGGCGCAGCTCACCGCGTCCGGCCCGGTCGAGCAGGTCTCTGAGCAGCGCCCGCACGTCACGTCCGCGCAGCACGCAGGCGGGGTCGGTCGCGCACCACGAGACGAAGGCGTCGAAGGAGTCCTGGGTGGTCCAGGTGTCGGTGTCGAGCATCTCGGCGGTGCCGAGGCTGTGGTCCATGTTGCTGTCCAGGGCCAGCGCGCGGACCCGCCGGGGGAACCGTTCCGCGTAGAGCTGGCCGATGAGGGTGCCGTAGGAGACGCCGTAGAAGGTGAGGCGTTCCTCGCCGAGCGCCGCCCGCAGCGCCTCCAGGTCGCGGACGACGGACGCGCTGTCCACGTGGTCGTAGAGCGGCCCGGTACGGGCCCGGCAGTCCTGCCGGTAGCGGGCGTTGTACGCCAGCCGCCGGTCGAAGCCGGCCTGGTCGCGCGTCAGCGGGTCGGGGGCCTGCCGGGCCAGCGGCAGCGAGCAGAGCACCGGATGGCTGCGGGCGACGCCGCGCGGGTCGAAGCCGACCACGTCGAAGCGGGCCGCCAGCTCCGGGCTGAGGCGCAGGTCGTCGCGCAGGACGGCGTCCACGCCCGAGTTGCCGGGGCCGCCCGGGTTGATCACCAGTGAGCCGATCCGGGCCGCGGGATCGGTGGCCGGACGCCGCGCCACGGCCAGGTCGAACGTCGGGCCGCCGGGGTCGGCCCAGTCGACCGGCAGGGTGAGCCGGGCGCACTGGGCGGCCGGGTCCTCCGGGCACGGAAACCAGCCGGCGCCCGGGATCGCGGCGGCGGGCGGGAGCGGGACGAGCACGGCCACGAGGAGGGCCAGTGCCGCAAGGATCGGTCGCAGCATGAGATGTCCCATCGGGTCGGGGGGTGACACCGATCATGAGCTTCCGGCGACATCCCCGATACCCCTGGACCGCGCCTTGGGATCCCTGAGGTCAGCCGAGGGCGCGGTCGAGGTTGAAGGCGGCGCTGATCAGGGCCAGGTGGGTGAACGCCTGCGGGAAGTTGCCCTGCTGCTCGCCCGTCCGGCCGATCTCCTCGGCGTACAGGCCGAGGTGGTTGGCGTAGGTCAGCATCTTCTCGAAGGCCAGGCGGGCCTCCTCCACCCGGCCGGCGCGGACCAGCGCCTCGACGTACCAGAAGGAGCAGATGGAGAACGTGCCCTCCTGGCCGCGCAGGCCGTCGGGGCTGGCGTCCGGGTCGTAGCGGTAGACCAGGGAGTCCGACACCAGGTCGGCGGTGAGCGCGTCGAGGGTGGACAGCCACTTCGGGTCGGTGGGCGAGACGAACTTGGCCAGCGGCATCATCAGCAGCGCCGCGTCGAGCACGTCGCCGTCCTCGTGCTGGACGAACGCCTGCCGCAGGTCGGACCAGCCATGGGCCATGATCTGCCGGTAGAGGTCGTCGCGCGCCCCGCGCCAGTGGGGGATGTCGGCGGGCAGGCCGCGGCGGGCGGCCATGCGCATGGCGCGTTCGATGGCGACCCAGCACATCAGCCGGGAGTACAGGAACTTCTTGCGCCCGCCCCTGGTCTCCCAGACGCCCTCGTCGGGCTGGTCCCAGTTGTCGCAGACCCAGTCGACCAGGGCGCAGACGGCGTCCCAGTGGTCGCTGGAGATGGGCTTGCCCCATTTGTCGTAGAGGTAGACGGAGTCGAGCAGGGCGCCGTAGATGTCGAGCTGGAGCTGGCCGGCGGCGGCGTTGCCGACGCGTACCGGGGCCGAGCCGCGGTAGCCCTCCAGGTGGTCGAGCTGTCGTTCGGGCAGGTCGGTGCGGCCGTCGATGCCGTACATGATCTGGAGGGGGCCGTTGGGGCCGGCGGCGCGCAGGCTGACGTGCCGGGTCAGGAACGACATGAACGCCTCGGCCTCGCCGGTGAAGCCCAGCCGGAGCAGGGCGTAGACGCAGAAGGCGGCGTCGCGGATCCACAGGTAGCGGTAGTCCCAGTTGCGCTCGCCGCCGATCAGCTCGGGCAGGCTGGTCGTCGGCGCGGCGACGATCGCGCCGGTCGGCGCGTACGTCAGCAGCTTGAGCGTCAGGGCCGAGCGGTGGACCATCTCCCGCCACCTGCCCCGGTAGCGGGAGGCCGACAGCCATTTGCGCCAGAACGCGACCGTGGCGGTCATCGCCTCCTCCGCCTCGACGTGCGGGCAGCCGAGCGGCGGGATCTCGGCCTCGATCCGGTCCAGCGCGAACACCTCCGACTCGCCCTCCACGAGGGTGAAGCACGCCCGCACGTCGCGTCCGTCGCACTCGACCGGCACGGTGGCGCTCAGCCCGAGCGTCAGCCGGGCGGACTCGAAGACGGTCAGGCCGTCGACCTCGCGCACGACGTGCGGGTCGGCCCCGTAGCCGAAGCGGGGGGCCACCCGCGCGTGGAAGGGCAGCGAGCCGCGCACGCAGAGCACCCGGCGGATCAGCCGCTGCCGGCCGCGGCCGCCCGGCTCGCCGATGATCGGCATGAAGTCCTGGATCTCGCCCACCCCGCTCTCGGTGAAGAAGCGGGTGATGAGCACGTTGGTGTCGGGGAAGTAGAACTGCTTGGTGCGCGCCGGCACGTCGGTGGCCAGCTCGAACGCCCCGCCCCGGTCGGCGTCGAGGATCGCGGCGAACACGCTGGGCGAGTCGAAGGCCGGGCAGCAGTACCAGTCGATGGTGCCGTTGGTGCCGACCAGGGCCACGCTGCGCAGATCGCCGATGAGGCCGTGCTCGGCGATCGGCAGGTAGCGGTCACCGTCTGCTCCACCCATCGCAGCAGTTCTCCCTGGTCAGGGCCGTGCTCAAACCTCCTGCCCGGCCTCCTCCAGCGCGGCCAGGCGGCGGCGGAGGTGGGCGCGCTCGGGCTCGCTCCCGGCCGTCCGGAGCGCGGCGCGGTACGCCTGCGCGGCCTCGGGCAGGCGGCCGAGCCGGTGCAGCAGGTCGGCGCGGGCCAGCAGGTACGGGTGGTAGTCGCGCAGCCGCCGCGCCCCGGCCAGCTCGTCCAGCAGCGCCAGCCCGGTCTCGGGCCCGTCGCGCATGGCCACCGCCGCCGCCCGGTTCAGCGCCACCACCGGAGAGGGGTCGAGCGCGAGCAGCACGTCGTACAGGGCCACGACCTGCGGCCAGTCGGTCGTGGCCAGGTCCGGGGCCTCGTCGTGCAGCGCCGCGATCGCGGCCTGGACGGCGTACGGGCCGGGCGGGCCGCCGCTGAGCGCGGTCACCACCAGCGCCGACCCCTCCTCGATCATGGCCCGGTCCCACAGGCCGCGGTCCTGCTCGCCGAGCAGCACCGGCTCCCCCTCGGGCCCGGTACGGGCCTCGCGCCGGGCGTGCACCAGCAGCAGCAGCGCCAGCAGCCCGGCGACCTCCCGCTCGGCGGGCAGCAGCCGGCGCAGGATCCGGGCCAGCCTGATCGCCTCCTCTGCCAGGTCGAGCCGCTGGAGGAAGGGCCCGGAGCTGGCCGCGTAGCCCTCGGTGAAGATCGAGTAGATCACCTGGAGCACGCCGGGCACCCGTTCCGGCAGCTCGTGGGCCTCGGGCACGCGGAACGGGACGCGCGCCTCCCTGATCTTCTTCTTGGCCCGGACGATGCGCTTGGCCATCGTCTGGGCCGGCACCAGGTAGGCCCGCGCCACCTCGGGGGTGGTCAGGCCGGCCAGGCAGCGCAGCGTCAGCGCCCCGCGGTCCTCGGCCGGCAGCGCGGGGTGGGCGCAGGTGAAGAAGAGCCGCAGCCGTTCGTCGGGCAGGCCGCCGTCCTCGCCGGGGGGCGCTTCGGGGACGGCCCGCTCGGCCTCCGCCGCCAGGACGGCCAGCCGGGTGGCCAGCGCCTGCTCGCGCCTGAGCCGGTCGACCGCCTTGCGCCGCGCGGTGGTCATCAGCCACGCGCCCGGATTGGGCGGCACGCCCTCGGCGGGCCAGTGCCTCAGCGCCGCCTCGACGGCGTCGGAGGTGACCTCCTCGGCGAGGTCGAGGTCGCCGAAGCGGCGGACGAGCGCGGCCAGCAGCCGGCCGCGCTCCTCACGGAAGACGGCCTCGATCTCACGCATCGAAGTCGGCGACCGGGCGCACCACCACCGAGCCGCCGCCGCGCGCACCCGGGCAGCGCACGGCCCAGTCGAGGGCGGCGTCGAGGTCCGGCACGTCGATCACGTAGAAGCCGCCCAGGACCTCGCGCGTCTCGGCGTACGGGCCGTCGGTGACGGTGGGCGTGCCGTCGGCGCTCACCCGTACGGTGGTGGCGGTCACCAGGTCGGCCAGCGACTCGCCGGAGACCAGGATGCCCGCCTCCCGGACGGACTTGTCGTAGGCCATCCACTCCTGGAAGTCGCCCGGCTCCTGCTCGTCGGAGGTGCCGGCGTTGATCAGCAGCATGTACTTCATCGGTGTTCCCCTTCACGGTCGGCGTACGGCGGGACCGCCGTACGCCGTAACCACGAACGGGACCCGCCCGGATGGACACGCCATGACGATGAGTTTTCCGGGTCCGTCCGGTCATTGTCACGACCCGTCACTTCAGGAGGACCGATGAGCGTACTGGAACAGCGGATGCGGGGCGTGCTGGGCGGGTTCGTGGCGCGGGGGGAGGTGCCGGGGCTGGTCGGGCTCGTCCATCATCGGGGCGAGACGCACGTCGTGCCGATGGGCACGCTGGAGAGCGGCGGCGGGGCGGCCGTCGGGGCCGACTCGATCTTCCGGATCGCGTCGCTGACCAAGGCCGTCACCGCGGCGGCGGCGATGATCCTGGCGGAGGAGTGCGTCCTGCGGATCGACGACCCGATCGACGACCTCGTCCCCGAGCTGGCCGGCCGCCGGGTGCTGCGCGCCCTGGACGCGCCGCTGGACGACACGGTGCCCGCCAGGCGGCCGATCACCGTACGCGACCTGCTGACCTTCCGGCTGGGCACCGGACAGCTCCTGATGGAGGGCGACCTGCCCATCCTGCGCGCGATGCGCGACCCGCGGATCGACCACGGCCCCGACGGCCCCGACGACGGCCCGGACGAGTGGCTCGAACGGCTGGGTGCGCTGCCGCTGATGTTCCAGCCGGGCGAGCGGTGGACCTACCACACGAGCGCCGACGTCCTGGGCGTGCTGGTCGCGCGGGCCGCGGGCAAGCCGCTGCACGACTTCATGACCGAGCGGATCTTCGAGCCTCTGGGCATGCGCGACACCGGCTACCACCTGCCCGCCGACAGGCTCCACCGCCTGGCGGGCTGCTACCTGCCGGACGGCTCGGGCGGCGTGACGCCGAGGCCCGACCCGCGCGCGTGGCACGAGCCGCCCGCCTTCCCGTCCGGCGGCGGCGGCCCCGGCCTGCTGTCGACCGCCCTCGACTACGCCGCGTTCTGCCGGATGCTGCTGGAGAAGGGGCGGTACGACGGCGGCCGGATCCTGTCGCGGGCCTCGGTCGAGCTGATGACGTCCGACCATCTGTCGCCGGCCCAGAAGGCGGGCGCCGAGACGTTCCTCGGGTCGGGCGGCTGGGGGTTCGGGGTTCAGGTGGACACCCGGGCCGATCGCCTCTACACCCGTCCGGGGCGGTTCGGATGGACCGGCGGGCTCGGCACCACGGCCTACACCGATCCGTCGGAGGGGCTGGTGGGCGTGCTGTTCACCCAGGTGGCGATGACGTCGCCGGTGGCGCCCAAGGTCTTCGAGGACTTCTGGACCGTGACGTACACCTCGATCGACCAGCACCTCACCCCGTTTTCCGGCAGATAAGGTTGGTATGCGGTGTTTCGGGGGATTTCGCCGCTCACAATCGCTGAGGGGGACGGGTGGCGGAGTCGTTCGGCACGATGCTGCGGAGCCTGAGACACGCCGCCGGGCTGACCATCGAGGAACTCTCCCACGCCTCCGGCGTCAGCGTGCGCGCCATCGGCGACATGGAGCGCGGGGCCAGCCGGGGCCCGCAGCGGCGCACCGTCGAGGCCCTGGCCGGGGCGCTGCGGCTGGACGAGCCGCGGCGCACGGCACTCTCCGACGCCGCCCGCGCCGGCCGCCCGCGCCAGGACGCCGCGCCGGGCGCCTGCGAGCCGCCCCGCGGCGTGGGCGACTTCACCGGCCGCGAACGGGAGCTGCGCCTGCTGCGCGACCTGGCCGCCCGCACGCCCGCCCGCCCAACCGCCCGCACAGCCGACCGCACCGCCGACCACACGGCCGACCGCACGACCGACCGCACGGCCGAGGACGTTCCCGCCGTGGTCGCCGCCGTCTCCGGGGCCGCCGGCATCGGCAAGACCGCCCTGGCCGTGCGCGCCGCCGCCCACCTGGCCGACCTGTTCCCCGACGGCCGGTTCTACCTGGACCTGCGCGGCATGGACCCGGTCCCGCTGGACCCGGGCGCGGCGCTGTCCCGGCTGCTCAACGCCCTGGGCGTGGCCGAGCGGCGCATCCCCGCCGACGAGGAGGACCGCGCCGGCCAGTACCGCGCCGTGCTGCGCGGCCGGCGCTGCCTGGTCATCCTGGACAACGCCGCGCACGAGGCCCAGGTGCGCCCGCTGCTGCCCGCCGAGGGCCCGGCGATGACGCTGGTCACCAGCCGCCGCCCGCTGGCCGGGCTGGAAGGCGTGCACCAGGTGCCGCTGGCGCACCTGGCGGCCGGTGAGTCGGCCGCGCTGCTGCGCGCGATCGTCGGCGCCGAGCGCGCCGACGCCGACCCGGACGGGGTCGCGCGGGTGGCCGACCTGTGCGGGAACCTGCCGCTGGCGCTGCGCATCGCCGGGAACCGGCTGCAGAGCAGGCCCGGCTGGACCGCCGGGCACCTGGCCGCCCGCCTCGGCGACGAGGGACGCCGGGTGGAGTCCCTGGCCGCCGGCGACCTGTCGGTGGCGGCCGCCTTCGCGCTGTCGTACCGGCAGCTCTCGGCGCCCGCGCGGCGCGGCTTCCGGCGGCTGGCGCTGGCCGCCGCGCCGGACTTCGGGGCGCCGATGACTGCCGTCCTCGCCGAGCTCGGCCCGGACGAGGCCGAGGACGCCCTGGAGGAGCTGGTCGATCTCGGGCTGCTGCAGTCGCCGTACCCCGGCCGCTACCGCTTCCACGACCTGGTACGGCTGTTCGCCCGCGCCCGGCTGTCCGACGAGGAGCCCATGACGGCGCAGCGGCGGGCGCGGCGGCGGATGGACGACTGGCTGCTGGACGTCGCGACCGTCGCCGGGCGCTGGTTCGAGCCGGGCTACGGCGCGCCGCCGTCCGGGTGGAGCTCGCTGGTCGAGCTGGGCAGCGCGCGGCAGGCGCAGGACTGGCTCCAGGCCGAGGGCGCGGCGTGGCTGGCCGCGCTGCGGCAGGCGGCCCGCGCCGGGGAGCACGCGCGGGTGGTCGAGGTGGCCGAGGCCATGCACTGGTTCTCCGACCTGTGGATGCACTGGGGGCACTGGCCCGAGGTGTTCGAGCTGTCGTCCGGCGCGGCCCGCGAGTCGGGCGACCGCGTGCAGGAGGCGGTGCACCTGAACTACCTGTCCTGGGCGCGCACGTACTGCCAGGGCCGCTACGACGAGGGCGAGCGGACCGCGCTGCGCGCGCTGGAGCTGGCCCGCGAGGCCGGGGACGTGCGCCAGCAGGGCTGGGCGCTGACCTACGCCACCTGGGCGCTGTGGGGGCGCGACGACCGGCGCGCCACGGAGACCGGCCTGGAGCACGCGCGGCGGGCGGCGGAGTGCTTCCGGCAGGCCGGCGACCCCGAGGGGTACGCCCAGGCCATGCTCAGCGTCGGCAACGGCCTGCGCCGGCTGGGCCGGATCGAGGAGGCCGTCCGGCACGGGCTGGAGCTGCTGGAACGGCTGCGCGACCCGGCGTTCGGCGGCACGCCGGTGATCGTCGCGCACGCCGTCGGGGCGGCGCTGGACCTGCTGAGCGACGGCTACTTCGCGCTCGGCCGCTGGCAGGAGGCCGCCGACCACTACCGCGAGGCGCTGGTCGAGCTGCGCAAACGCCCGATCAACCGGGCCACGGCCCAGACGCTGACGAACCTGGGCCGGGCGCTGGTCGAGCTGGGACGGCGGGAGGAGGCGCACGCGGCCTTCCAGGAGGCCCTGGAGCTGTACGAAGCCTCCGCCGACGCCGTCCGGGCGGCCCGCGTGAGCGCCGAACTCGCCCGGCTGGCCCCGGTGACAACGCATGGAGCCACCGGCTGAGCGGGCCGGTCAGGGGTCCACGAACCGTTCGACGAAGGTCAGGGCGGTGCCGCAGACCTCGCGCCAGCCGCTGTCCACGGTCATCGAGTGCCCGCGGCCCGGCAGCTCGACGATCTCGGTCCGATGGTGCCGGTTGCGCGCCTGCCACAGGTAGGAGGCGTGCGCGGCGGCCCACGGGACCGTGCGGTCCATCTCGCCGGCGACCAGCAGCAGCGGCCCCCGGTCCGGCGCGGTGCCGTCGAGGCCCCACGGGTCGCCCGCCGCCTGGACGGCGTACGTCTCGTACAGCCGCTTGGCCTCCTCCTCGCCGACGGCGTTGGCCACGGCGTGCCGGAAACGCCCGTACGTGAGCGCCCCGCGGAACGGCGCCGGGCTGATCGCCACGCAGGCGCAGGCCAGCCCGCGCCCGGCCAGGATCTGCGCGACCAGGCCGCCGGCGGCGTGGCCGACCAGGGCGGGCCGGCGCGCCAGCCCGCCGATCAGCGCCGCGAAGTGGGCGGCGGGCGCCGCCGTCCCGCCGTCCTCGGGCCAGGCCGGGATGAGGGGGACGAACCCCGCCTGCCCGAACACCTCGGCCCAGGGCTCCCAGCTCTCGGCCAGCAACCACGGGTCGTGGACGAAGACCACCGGCACCCGCCCGGTGGCGTTGGCGTGCCGCACCTGGTCGAGGTCGTAGGCGGAGGGCATGGCGCGGGCGGTCAGCTCTCGTGCAGGGCCCGGCGCAGCGTGCCGGCGGCCAGCTCGATCGCCGACTCGGCCGCGTACGTGCCGCGCAGCGCGTTGAGCATGACGAAGTCGTGGATGATGCCCTGGTAGCGCACGGCGGTCACCGGCACCCCGGCCGCGCGCAGCTTGGCGGCGTACGCCTCGCCCTCGTCGCGCAGCACGTCGGCCTCACCGGTGATGACCAGCGCCGGCGGCAGCCCGGCCAGCTCCTCGACGGTGGCCCGCAGCGGGGACGCGGTGATCTCGGCGCGTTCGGCCTCCGAGGTCGTGTACTGGTCCCAGAACCACTGCATGCCGTCCCGGCGCAGGAAGTAGCCCTCGGCGAACTGCCGGTAGGACCCGGTGTCGAAGGAGGCGTCGGTCACCGGGTAGAACAGCACCTGGCCGCGCAGCGACAGCCCGCCGCGCTGCTTGGCCATGATGGTCAGCGCGGCGGTCATGTTGCCGCCCACGGAGTCGCCGGCCACCGCGACGCGGGTGGCGTCCAGGCCCTTGGCGGCGCCGTCGGTGACGATCCAGCGGGCGACCGTCCAGTTCTGCTCGATGGCGACCGGGTAGCGGTGCTCGGGCGACAGGTCGTACTCGGGGAAGACCACGGCGGCGCCGGCGCCGGTCGCCAGCTCGCGGACCAGCCGGTCGTGGGTGTGGGCGTTGCCGAAGACCCAGCCCGCGCCGTGGATGTAGATGATCACGGGCAGGTCGCCGGTGCTGCCGGCGGGCCGCACGATGCGGGCCCTGACCTCGCCAGTGGGGCCGCCGGGGACCGTCACCCACTCCTCGTCCACGGCGGGCAGCCCGGCCGGGCCGGACTGCACCTCGTCCACGGCCTTGCGGCCCTCCTCCGGCGGGAGCTGGAAGAGGTACGGCGGCTCGGCGGTGGCCTCGGCGAACGCCTGAGCGGCGGGTTCCAGGACGGGCTTGATCATGATCGCTCCAGGAGGAAAGGGGTGGGAAGCAGGGGGGCCGTCCCCCATCCAAGCGACCGGCCTGCGGAGAGACGAGGCGGAACCACAGGCAGAAGTACGTTTCCGCCTCGTGCGCGCGAGCGGTCCGGCTGTTGGATCGCCACCGGGGCCGACCGGTCCCTTCCGCCCCGAGAAGGAGTTTTTCCCATGACGGAGAGCACCACCCCGACGGTCGTCCTCGTGCACGGCGCGTTCGCCGACGCCGCGAGCTGGACCGGCGTCATCGCCGAGCTCCAGCGGGACGGCATCCCCGTGGTCGCACCGCCGAACCCGCTGCGCGGCCTGGCCTCGGACGCGGCGTACGTCGCCTCCGTCGCGGCCCAGATCGACGGCCCGGTCGTGCTGGCCGGCCACTCGTACGGCGGCGCGGTCATCACCGTGGCGGGCGCGGCGGACAACGTCGCCGGCCTCGTCTACGTCGCCGCGTACGTCCCGGAAGAGGGCGAGAGCCTGGGCGACCTCCAGGCCCGCTTCCCCGAGCCACCGCTCGGCGCGAGCCTGCGGCAGGCCGCCTACCCGCTGCCGGACGGCGGCGCCGCCGTCGAGTTCACCATCGCCGCCGACGCCTTCCCGCAGGTCTTCGCCGCCGACGTGCCGGCCGAGGTCACCCGGGTGCTCGCGGTGGCGCAGCGGCCCCTGGCGGCCGGGGCGTTCACCGAGGCGGCGGCCACGGCGGCCTGGCGGACCAGGCCGTCGTGGGCCGTCATCGCCGACGCCGACCAGGCCATCAACCCCGACGTGCAGCGCTTCGGGGCCGAGCGGGCCGGCGCGACCGCCGTGGAGGTCGCCGGCGCCTCGCACGCGGTCGCGGTGTCGCGGCCGAAGGAGGTCGCCGACGTGATCCGGGCGGCCGTCCGGGCCACCGCCTCCTGACGGCCTGCCCGGCCGCCAGGAGGACGGGCGGTCAGGACTGCTTGCCGAGCCCCTGGAAGCGGCTGTCGATGAAGTCGCCCCAGGTGGCGTTCAGCGACATCAGCTCGCCGTCCACCATCTTCCACTGGCGGGCCTTGTGCTGCGGGTAGGCGAACAGCACCGACGACAGGCGCTCGTAGCCGGCGGGCATCGGCTTGGTGTGCACCCGGTGCGTGGACGGCCGGAACCGCCCGTCGGAGGCGCTGGTGAGCATCCGGCCGATGTTGCACAGCACGACGTCGGTTCCGGCGATCACCGGCTCGACCCAGGTGCCGTCGTGCAGCACGTACTGCAGGCCCTGGTCGGACGGGGGAAGCTGGAGGCCGAGCATCTGGATGCCGGAGTGCTCGTGGGCCAGCACCTCGCGGTCGCCGACGTCCCGGTAGTGGATCACCCGCAGGTTCGTCGCGTCGTGCGAGAGGTCCAGCTCGGGCGTGCCGGGCGGCATCATGCCCCGGACGACCTCGCCGAACAGCGAGATCAGCCGGAAGGCGAGGTCGAACACCTCGGCGGCGCGGGCGCCGAAGGCCGGGAAGGCCCGCAGCACGTCACCCGCCCCGGGCGGCTGGTCGCCGATCATGGCGCCGCTGACGTGGATGAACTCCTTCGGGTCGGGCACGCCGTTGGCCAGGCGCGGGATCTCCGAGTTGTACGGGAAGAACCCGTGCGTGCCACCGACGGCGAGCTGCGGGACGACGTCGTAGGCGTAGTCGGACAGGCTCGGCCCGGTCGCCCGGCAGGCCGCGGCGAACTCGTTCATCATGGCCTTGACGCGCTCGCCGATGCCGGGCACCTCCGCGGCCATGAAGCCCCATCCGGTCAGCTGCGACCTGATGGCGTCGGTGGCGGCGGCCATGTCGGCCTCGATGTCATGCAGCCTGACGACGGGGGCGCGGCCGCTGAGTTCCATGAGAGGGACGTCCATTGTCACTCCGTTTCTCGATGACCGTTCGGGGATGGTTCGTCGTACGTGCTACGTGCCGGTGCTGCTCAGGTGGCGCGGGGTGCGGACGGCGGGATCGAGGCCGAGACGCTGGGCGACCAGGGCGACCTCGGTGCGGTTGGAGCAGTTGAACTTGACGAGCAGGTTCGAGATGTGGCGCTTGACGCCGTGGATGGAGATGCCCATCGAGCGGGCGATCTGGTGGTTGCTCATGCCGCGCAGCAGCAGCGCCAGCACCATGTGCTCGCGCTCGGTCAGGCGGCCGAGCAGGTCGGGGCCGCCCCCGGACGGGACGGGCGCGTCGCCGCGCAGCAGCCGATCGAAGGTGCCCGACAAGCCGGCGACATTGATCTCGTCCCACAGCAGGCAACCGGCCAGCCCGTAGCGCTGGGCGACGCAGGGGGCGAGCTCCTCCCCCTGACGCACCATGGCCAGGATCTGCGGGCGGGCCCGGCGGGGGCGTCCGCCGAGCACGTCCGGCAGGACGGCGAGCGGGATCACCGCCACGTCGAAGTCCTCGCCGGCCAGCAGCAGCCGGGCCTCCGCGCAGCTGCGCACGACCGCGACCCCGGCCACGTTCGACACCTTCATCAGCAGCGGCGGGAGCCCGTAGAAGGAGACCTCGTCCTCGGCGAGCCAGAAGACGGACAGCCTGGAGCACCTCGCCCGGAGGCTGGAAGGGGAGGCCGGGATCGGCTGGCCGGCCTCCAGCGTGATGGCACTCATCGCATGATCCTCTCTGCGTCGGCGAACGGCGGTCGGTCGGTACGCGGCGACGGCTCGCTCAGTCGCGGCGTCTCACCAGGTGGAAGGAGAAGTCGGTGCCCCTGTGGTAGTCCTGCGAATACAGCACCGGCCGTCCGGCGCTGTCGTGGTGGGTCTGGAGGAGCAGCAGCCAGGCGCCGCCGTCCTCGTGGGTGCCGATGCGCTCGGCCTGGGCGTGGCTGAGGGTCACCGCGCGGACCTGGGCGACGGCGTAGGCGATGGTGTGGCCGTGCTCGGTGAGGAGCTGGAACAGCGAGCCGGTCCAGTCCACCTCGTCCATGGGGCGGCCGATGAGCGAGCGCGGGAACAGGTCGATGGAGTACAGCAGCGCGTCGTCCCGGTGCCGGCGCAGGCGTTCCAGCCGGACGATGGCCTCGCCGGGCGGCAGTTGCAGCAGCTCGCGCTGGTGGCGGTCCGGCTCGGTCGCCATGACGTCGAGGACGGTGTTGTCGGCGGTGAACCCGCGGCTGGCCAGCATCTCGGTGACGCCTTCGAGGCGGGTCAGCGGCCGGTCCAGGCTGGGCTGCGAGGTCAGGTAGCGGCCGTCGCCGTGCCTGGCCTGGATGAGCCCTTCCTGCTCCAGCAGCTTGAACGCCTCTCTGATGCTGGTGCGCCCGACGTCGAAGCGGGTCATGAGCTCGTTCTCCGACGGCAGCCTGTCACCGGGGCGCAGCCCCTGCTCGACGATCAGGGCGTGCAGCCGGTCACGGATCTGGATGGCCAGGGTGGGATGACGTCGTGTCACGCGGGTCTCTCCTGCACGGACGGACCGCGGAGCGGGGCGATGCCGAGCTCGGCGGCCGATGGGTAGCTGGGGGCACAGAACCGGCGCGTGACCGAGACGGTCGCCACCTGGCAGGCGAGCCGGACGCCGCGCACCAGGCCCGTGCCGGCGCAGAGGGCGGCCGCCAGGGCGCCGGTGAAGGCGTCACCCGCGCCGGTGGTGTCCACAACGCGCACGCTGGGGACGTCGATCAGCATAGTGCCGCCGTCGTCGGCGATCTCGGCGCCGTGCTCGCCGCGGGTGACGACGACGGTGCGTCCCCTGGTCCTGCCGCGCAGGTCGTCCAGGTCGCCGGGGGTCTGGCCGGCCAGCGCGGCCAGCTCGCCCTCGTTGAGCACCAGCACGTCGGCGCGGGCCAGCAGCTCCTTCCCCGTCCCCTCCAGGAACGGTCCCGCCGGGCTCGGGTTGAGCAGGACGCGCACGCCCGGCGGCGCCGCCGTCGCGGCGGCGAGGGAGATCTCCAGCGGGATCTCCCCCTGCAGCACCAGCACGGACCCGGCGGGCAGGCCGGCGGCGACGGCGGCCGCCTGGGCGGGCGGCAGCAGGTCGGCGGCCCCCGGCCAGGTCATGACGAGCTGCCCGCCGCCCGCGTCGACGTAGACGAAGCTGCGCCCGGTCGCGACGCCGACGGCCGTGGTGCACTCGCCGACCCCGATGCCCTCGGCGCGCAGCTCGGCCAGCGCCACCGGCCGGGCGGCGTCGTCGCCGAGGCAGCCGACGAACCGGGCGGCGGCGCCCAGCCGGGCCGCGGCGACCGCCACGTTCGCGGCCTTGCCGCCGTGCGCGGTGGCGTAGTCGGCGGCGTTGACGCTCTCGCCCGGCTCCGGCAGGCGGTCGCCGAACATGTAGAGGTCGACGATGTAGGCCCCGACCGCGACGACGGTCACGAGCCCAGCCCCAGGGCGCAGGGCGCGATGCTGTCGGCGTCGACGGTCACCCGCACGTCGGGGTGGTGGTGGGCGAAGGTCACCGGGAGCAGCACGTCCGGCTCGGTGGTGAGCAGCAGCACCCGGACGATGTAGCGCTTCCAGGCGCCCCCGTCGGTGATCAGGTGCAGCCGGCGGGCGGAGAGGATCTCCGACATGCCGACGGTGATCGCCATCCGCGGGATCGCCTGCGTGTAGCCGCCGGTCACCCGGTGGGAGTGGGCCACGATCGTGTCGTCGAGCAGCGGGACGACGCGCGTGGTCGAGGCGGCGAACTCCGCGGCGGTGTACTGGTGCCAGCGCGTGGACGGCGGCTCGTTGAAGGCCAGGTGTCCCCGGTAGCCGAAGCCCGCGTAGCAGGTGTCGGCGCCGCCCTCGGCGCGCAGGCGCGCGCCGAACGCGTCCGGGTCGAACACGTCGGGGAAGACCACGTTGCCCGGGTGGGGCCGCAGGTCGGGGTCGAGGAGCTGGTAGAGGTTGCGGTCGCAATAGCCGCGGAAGCTGAACGGGTGCGAGGGGTCGACCGGCCGGCCCTGCCAGTCGAGGAACTCGTCCATGTGGAAGGCGAACACGTCGGCCCAGCTGATGCGCTCCTCGTTGCAGATGCGCGCCAGGATCGGGTACTGCGCCTTCGGCCCCACGGGCAGGATCCAGCGGGTGGGCTCGCCGCGCATGTTGCGGGCGCGTAACTCGTCGGCCATCTCCCGGGCCAGCCGGTAGTAGAGCTCGGTGGTGTCGGGGTAGACGGTCAGCGGGTGGCGGGCGATGGCCGCCAGTTCCTCGGCCGGCATGGACAACATCTCGTCGGTCAGCTCGGCCGACGTGCGGGGATAGGGGTAGTCGAGGTGCCTCGCGCTCGCGGTGGTCACGTCACTCCTCCTCACAAGCTGCGGGTTGCAGGAATCGGGACAGGACGTTTCGGGTGATTCGCCTGATGTCACCGTCACAGCAGGCGAGGCTGGTCACCCAGTTGACGGATCCGGCGGCGAACACCGCGCCGCCGGAGCCGAGCAGTCGCAGGGTCATGTCGGCGCGTACGGCCTGCGCGCCCGCACCGGCCTCCTCGGTGGGGGGCCGGTAGTGGTGGCCGTGGCCGCCCGCGGAGGTCGCGAGCACCAGGGTGTCCGGCGGGGTGCCGAGCTCGGGCGCGGCCCGGTCGATCTCGTCCCCCGCCGCCCCGCCGAGCGCGAGACCGCAGCAGCCCACCGGGTCGGTCCCGACGCCCTCGAACACCCAGGACGCCTCCTCCCGGTGGCTGTCGGGCAGGCGGGTGTAGCCGGGGGCGGGCCCCCAGCCCTGGGCCGCGAAGCCGACGCCGAGCAGCTCCTGCGGCGCCAGGCCGCGGTGCCGCCAGAGGCCGCCTGGCTCGCCGGTGGAGGTCAGCACGTCCTCGCCGGGCTCGTCGTCCCACCAGTCGCCGACGTGGCCGCGGCGGACCTCGATGGCGTGCGGGTGCCGGGGGTCGACGCCGGTCACCCAGTAGAACCCGTTGCCGCCCAGGTACATGAGCCGGCCGCCGCCGGAGACGTACGCGGCGAAGGCCGCGCGTTCGGGGGCGGTGACGTACTCGGGGTGGCTGCCGGTCAGGACGACGCGGTAGGCGGACAGCAGGTCGGCGCCGCCGTCGTGCACGTCCTCGTCGGCCAGCACGTCGAAGGCGAAGCCCGCCGAGCGCAGCCAGCGCAGCAGCAGCAGGTCGGCGGCGAAGTGGCGCGGCGCGCCGGTCATCCACCAGCGGTAGTCGGGGGTGAGGTTGAGCACCGGGCGGCGTCTGGAGGAGTGGGTGACGTGGCCGCCCTCGCGCCGCTGGTCGTACAGCGACAGGCCGAGCTCGCGGTGCTCGTTGAGGTAGGCGTCCACCGGGGAGAGCGTGATCACGCGGTCGGTGACCTGCCGGTAGTCGCCGAAGTACTCGGCCTCGCTGGACTGCCGGTGGTTGGCGTAGGCGAGGTAGGTGAACGTGGGCAGGACGACCGCGACCGGGCTCCGGCGCGCCGCGTCCGGGCGCACCACCACCGGCAGCACGCACGACTGCCCCGCGGTCCGCAGGCGGACGCCGAGCACGGTGGAGCCGGCCTCCCGCGGCACGGCCGGCTCGCAGGTCACCGGCCAGCGGGCGTCGTCGAGGTCCTCCGGGCTGACCTGGAGCGCGGTGCGGGCCGCGCCGCCCGGCCCGAGCAGCCCGGCCAGCGGCCGGTTGACGGCGCTCACGTGGTGCCCGTTGCCGCTGACGTCCGGGACGACGGGCGCGCCGGGGCTCGCGGACGGGTCCCACAGGGCCAGCAGCTCGGCGCCGAGGTGTTTGACCAGCTCGGGCCCGGTCGTCAGGTCGGGCAGCGGCACGCGGCCGGGCATGGTGAGCGAGCCCTCGGTCAGCATGGGCAGCGCGATCCGGCCCGCGTACGGATGCTCGTCGCCCGCCCCGACCCGCAGCTCGCCCGACGGGGACGGCAGCGGCAGCCGGGCCCGCCCGGCGCTCACGCCCGCGGTGCGGAAGTCGTTCAGGTGCAGCACGGTCATCAGCGGCGCCGCCTCCCACGCCACGGCCAGCAGCGACCACTCCCCCGCCGGGACGGCCGAGCGCAACCGGCAGCCCATGCTCCCCGACGGCGTCAGCACGGTCGCCTCGGGCCGGCCCTCCTCGTCGAGGGCGAGCAGCAGCCGCCATCCGGCGCCGCCCAGCCGGGCCACGACCTGGCGCGGCCCGAGCCGCTTCGGCCGGATCCAGAGTGCCAGGCCGCCCCTGGCGGGCGTCGGCACCGAGGCCGCCTCCAGCCGGGAGCCGGGCCGCAGGGGCCGCGGCGCGATCGTCACCGGCACGGCCGGGGTCAGGTCGCTCTCCCCGACGAGGTCCACCAGGGTGACGTCCGCGTCCCCGTCCGGGCCGGAGGCGTGCACGGCCAGCCGCTCCCCGGGCGCCGCGGACCAGCGGTCGGCGTACCCCATCAGGCGGGGTTCCCGGTCGACGGCCATCACGCTTCTCCTCGCCGGTAGGGGATGCCGACGTAGGCCGGCATGCGGAGCCGTTGGGCGACCGTGACCAGCACCAGCAGCGTGGTGAGGTACGGCGTGGCGTACACGAGCTGGGTGGGGACCGAGTCGGTGCCCTGGAAGACCGCGAAGGCGGCGGCGCCGAGCAGCGCCAGCGTCGCGGCCAGGCGCAGCCGCGTACGGACGAGCGCGACCGCCGCGACCCAGGCCAGCACGGCCCCGAGCAGCAGCAGCACGTGCACCGCGCTCGCCTGGCGCAGTTGCAGCGCGTCGGCGTAGCCGAACAGCAGCGCCCCCGCCGCCGTGCCGGACGGCCGCCAGTTGCCGAAGATCATGGCGGCCAGCCCGATGAAGCCCCGGCCGCCGGTCTGGCCCTCGCGGTAGACGGTCGAGGAGACGGTGACCAGGTAGGCCCCGCCGAGCCCGGCCAGGCCGCCGGAGACCAGCACGCCGTAGTACCGCATGCGCAGCACCGGGACGCCGAGCGAGTCCGCCGCCGCCGGGTGCTCGCCCGCCGACCGCAGCCGCAGCCCGAACGCGGTACGCCAGAGCAGCACGAAGCTGAGCGGGACCAGCGCGACGGCGACCACGGTGAGCAGCGAGACCTCGTGCAGGAACCCCCGCGCGATCCCGGCCAGGTCGGACACCAGGAAGAACCGGCCGCGCTCCAGCGCGCCGAGCAGGTCGGGCGTGCCCCCACCGCCCGCCAGGACGGGCACGCTGACCGTGCCGATCGACCCGCTCACCGGCGGCGACTGCGTGGCCCCGGCCCCCGGCAGGCCGCTGAAGGCGATGACCGACATGAACCGGGCCACGCCCACCGCCAGGATGTTGATCGCGATGCCGCACACCACCTGGTCGACCCCGAAGGTGACGGTGACGACCGCGTGCAGCAGCCCGGCCGCGACCCCGCCGAGCGTGCCGGCCAGCACCCCGGCCCAGACGCCGAACCCGTACCCGGCCCAGGCCCCGCAGACCGTGCCGATGATCATCATGCCCTCGATGCCGAGGTTGGCGACGCCCGCCCGCTCGCTCCACAGGCCGCTCAGCCCGGCGAGCCCGATCGGGACCGCCAGCCGCAGCGCGGCCCCCACGACGCCCGACCCGGTGAGCTCGTCGGCGCCGGTGAACACCCTGACCACCGACATCGCCAGCAGCAGGACGAGCGCGGCCCGCCACCACCGGTACCGTCCCGCGCTCATACGGACGGCTCCAGCGCCGGGGACGCCTGCTCCCGTACGAGCCGCTCGGCCCGCCTGCGGTCCATCCGCCGCGCCACCTCGTAGGCCACCACGACGCTGAGCACGATGACGCCCTGCATGATCGTGACGATCTCCTTGGGGACGCCCTCGATGTCGAGGATCAGCGCCGACCGTTCCAGGAACCCGAAGAGCAGGGCGGCCAGCGCGATGCCCACGGGCGTGTTGCGGCCGAGCAGGGCCACGGCGATCCCGGTGAAGCCCGCGCCGGAGGGGAAGTCCATGCCGTACCGGTAGGTCTGGCCCAGCAGGTCGGGCAGCCCGGCCAGGCCCGCCAGGCCGCCGGACAGCAACATCGTGACCAGGATCATCCGGCGCGGGTCGATGCCCTGGACGCGCGCCGCCACCGGGTTCAGGCCGCCGGCCCGCAGCTCGTAGCCGTAGCGGGTGCGGGTGAGCAGCACGTGCACCGCCACCCCCAGCACGACCGCGCCCAGCGCGGCCGAGCCGAGCTGGTCGCCCGACGGCAGCGTGAGCTGCGGCAGCCGGGCCGACGGCGGCAGCTCCTGCGTCGAGCCCGAGGTGCTGCCGGCGGCGAAGACCTCGGCCAGCAGGTAGGCGACGACGGCGGTGGCGACGTAGTTCAGCAGCAGCGTGGACAGCACCTCCGAGACCCCGCGCCACACCTTGAGCACCGCGGCGATCCCCGCCCAGAGGGCTCCGGCCAGCACCGCGACCAGGCAGACGAACGCCAGGTGCAGCGGGCCCGGCAGCCGCACGGCCGCCCCGGCGACCGCCGCGAACAGCGCGGCCACGTGGTACTGGCCCTCGACCCCGATGTTGAACAGCTTCATCCGGAAGGTGACGGCCACGGCGAGGGCGGCGAAGAAGTAGACGGCCGCCCGGTTCACCGCGGAGACGAGCGAGTCCGGCCGGACCCCGAACTCCAGCATCGTCAGGTACGTCCGCCCCGGCGCGGCCCCCACCGCGGCCAGCAGCGCGGTGGCGACCGTGAGCGCGATCAGCAGCGCGAGCGCCGGGACGGCGAGCACGCCCAGCGCTTCCCGGCCCGCCGCCCGCGCCCGGCTCACCGGCTCTCCGCCGGCCTGGCGGGCACCTTGATCTCGCCCGAGACGATCCGCTTGCGCAGCTCCTCCAGCCGCGGCTGGATGTCGGCCAGCTCGCCGCCGCTGGTGGCGTAGCCGACGCCGCCCTCCTTGAGCCCGAACTCGCGCACCCCGGCGATCGGCCGGCCCGCCACCGCGTCCCGGACGATGCTCAGCACCGCGACGTCGAGCTGCTTGGTGGCGCTGGTCAGGATCACCCCGGCGAGCCCGGGATCGACCGTCTTGCGCTGGTCGACGTCGACGCCGATCGCCCACTTGCCGGCCGCCTTGGCCGCCTGGAAGACGCCCAGCCCGGACGCCCCGGCGGCGTGGTAGACGACGTCGGCGCCGCCGTCGTACATGCCGCGGGCCGCCTCCTGGGCCTTGTCGGGGGCTGAGAAGCCGCTGAAGTCGGGCGGCTGGGACATGAACACGCTGGAGAGCTGGATGCCGGGTTTCACCGCGCGGGCGCCGGCCGCGTACCCGGCGAGGAACTTCTCCTGCGGCGGCGTCTGCACCCCGCCGACGAAGCCGATCCTCCCGCTGGCCGACTTGAGCGCGGCCGCCGCGCCGACCAGGTAGCTGGCCTGCTCCTCGCGGAACACCACGTTGGTGACGTTGGGCAGCTTCACGGTGGCGTCGTCGATGATGACGAACTGGGTGCGGGGGAAGGCGGGGGCGACCTTCGCCAGCGGCTGGGCGTAGAAGAAGCCGACGGCCAGCACCGGGTTGTGGCCGGTCTGGGCCAGCAGCCGCAGGATCTCCTCCAGGTCGGACCCGGCGGCGTTGGGGCTGAGCTCCTTGGCGGCGACGCCCAGCTCGGCCTTCGCGCGGTCGACGCCGGCCCCCACCGAGTCGTTGAAGGATCTGTCGCCGCGCCCGCCGCGGCTGAAGGCCACGCCGACCGAGGTGGCGCCCTTCTTCTCGGCGGCGGGGCTGACGGCGGTGCAGGCGGCGAGCGAGCACAGCGCCACGAAGAGCGCGAGGACGCGGACGAGCACAGGGGCAACGGCTAATCGGGGCACTGGGGGCACCTCTCAGACGGGACGCCCGCGCCCGGCGCGGGCCCTGGCGGCCTGCCTCCGCAGGCCGATCCTGGCCGGTGCGTTCCCGGCTCCAGCGACCATCATGAATACTCGTCAGACAAGCGTCAATACTTCTCTGAGAAATCGGCCGTGGCGTGCCGTTCGAGCCACGCGGCCACCCCGTCGTCGTCGTTGGAGGCGGTCACCTCGCCCACCGCGCCGAGCACGGCGGGATGGGCGTTGGCCACCGCCACCGCGGTTCCGGCCCAGGTCAGCATGGGGATGTCGTTCGGCATGTCGCCGAAGGCGATCACGTCGGCGCTGCCCAGCCCGAGCCGGGACGCCATCGACTCCAGGGCCGCGGCCTTGGTCACGCCGGATCGCATGACCTCGCAGAACACGTCGGCCGAGATGGTCACCTCGCAGCCGGTCAGCAGTCCGCGCACGGTCTCGTAGTACTGGCGGGCGGCGCCTTCGAGCTGGACCATGAGCTTGCCGACGTCGTGCCGGTCGATCTCGTGCTCCAGGCGGGGCACCCGGCGCGCGTCGCGGGCCAGCGGCTCGGGCAGGTGGAAGGCGTCCTCCAGGAGCAGTTCGAGGCGGCACTCGGCGCCCAGGCGCACGCCGGGGAACCGGTCGCGCAGCAGCGCCAGCGTCGCGGCGAGCGGCTGCCGGTCCAGCGGGCGGTAGTCGACCACCTCCTCGCTGCCGAAGTCGAAGGTGATCGAGCCGTTCCCGCAGACGGCGACGGCCGCGTGGTCCAGGGCCGCGGCCACCGGACGGGTGTCGCGGACCGGCCGCGCGGTCGCGATGACGAACACGTGCCCGGCGGCGCGGGCGCGGCGCACGGCGGTCCTGGTGCGCTCGGAGACCTGGCCGCGGGAGTCCAGGAGCGTCCCGTCGAGGTCGCACACGATCATCCGGCGGCTCACGGCGTGACGTCCTTCCCGACGCGCGACTCGATGACGTCGAGCGCCCCGGCGGCCAGGATGCCGCCGATGGTCTCGGCCAGGCCGCGCCGGGCCGCCAGCCCCTGCACGACCACCAGGCTCCCGGTCAGGCCGGTGCCGGCCCGCCAGGACCGCTCCGGCATCGACCCGGCCACCCGCGGCAGGTCGCGCGTGGTGGTGCGCACGGTCAGCAGCACGTGGGCCGCTCCCCCGTCGACCGAGGTCAGCAGCCGCGCGACCCGCTGGATCGCGGCGCGCCTGCGGGCGTCCCGCCAGGCGGCGGGGCTCGCGACGACCTGCGGGGAGCAGGTGCGCAACGTGGCGACGACCCGCAGGTCGTGCTCGTCGAGGGCGGAGCCGGGGCCGTCGGTCTCGACGACGGCGTCGGCCAGCTCGGGGACCTTGGCCTCCGTGGCCCCGAACGACGGGACGATCCTGACGGGCAGCGGCACGCTCTGGAAGAACTGCCGGGAGATCTTCGGGAACCCGGTCGCGATCCGGGCCCCGGCGGGCAGCCCGGCGGCGTCCACGGCCGGATGCCCGGAGGGGACGGCGAGCACCAGCCGCCAGGGCGGCACGCACCGGCTCTCCTCGACCAGCTCGACCTTCGCGCCGGTCTCCTCGATCCAGTCGGCGCCGGTCACGCCGAAGTCGAAGACGCCTCTCTCCACGGCGAGCGGGATCTCGCGCGGCTTGTGGAAGGCCACCTCGATGCCGCCGTCGTAGGCGATGCCCGCCCGGTAGCTGCGCTCGGACGGCCGGCGCACCTCCAGCCCGGCCGCGGCGAACAGGTCGAGGACGGGACGCTCCAGGAACGTGCCCTTGGGCAGCGCGAGCGAGACCATGCAGTCCTCCTCGGAACAGGGGGACCGGCCCCCGGCGACTCGGCGTGCGGCGCGCACCGGCAAGCGTCCCCGTCCGGCCGGGCGGCGGCAAGTGAACCATGGTGGTGGCCGAAGGTTGACTTCGATTCCTGACCAGTGTTCGCGATGATGGAAAAGGGGGGTTCACGGGAGAGGAAACGACGAGTGTCCACATGCCTGACCCTCCTGCCCGCCGTCGACGTGCGCGGCGGCCGGGCCGTCCGCCTGCTGCGCGGCGAGTCCGGATCCGAGACCTGGTACGGCGACCCGCTCGACGCGGCGCTGGGCTGGCAGGACGCGGGCGCCGACTGGGTGCACCTGGTGGACCTGGACGCCGCCTTCGGCACCGGCTCGAACCGGGCGCGGATCGCCGAGGTCGTCGGCGCCCTGGACATCCCGGTCGAGCTGTGCGGCGGCGTGCGCGACGACGCGAGCCTGGCGGCGGCGCTGGCCACCGGCTGCGGCCGGGTGGTGCTCGGCACCGGCGCGCTGGAACGTCCGGCGTGGGTGGCCGAGGTCATCGCCCGGCACGGCGACCGGGTGGCCGTCGAGCTGGACGTCTGGGGCACCACCGTGCGCAGCCACGGCTGGACCCGCGACGCCGGCGAGCTGTACGACACCCTGGCCCGCCTCGACGCGGCCGGCTGCGCCCGGTACGTCGTCACCGACATCGCCAGGGACGGCACCCTGGGCGGCCCCAACCTGAAGCTGCTGCGCGACGTCTGCGCCGCCACCGGCCGGCCCGTCGTGGCCTCCGGCGGCATCGCCAGCCTGGACGACCTGCGCGCCGTCTCCTCCCTGACCCCGCTGGGCGTCGAGGGCGTCGTCGTGGGCAAGGCGCTGTACGCCGGCCGCTTCACCCTGCGCCAGGCCCTGGACGCGGTACGCAAACCGGAGCTCTAGACCGGCCGCATGGCCAGCGCGCGCAGGGCCAGCTCGACCATGCCCGAGCCGGGCGACTCGGCGGCCAGGCGGCGCAGGGCGTCGCCGTCCAGCCAGCGGGCCTCGTCGAACTTGTCCTGCTCGATCGCGGGCCTGGTCAGGTCGCCCTCGACCGTGGCCAGCACGTCGATCTCGCGCCGCAGGCCGCCGTCGCCGCCGGTCCAGTCGAAGACGTCCACCAGGCCGCCCACCCGCAGCAGCCGCCAGCCGGTCTCCTCCTCGATCTCCCTGGCCAGCGCCGCGCACAGCGTCTCGCCCCGCTCGACGTGCCCGCCGACGATGTCCCAGCAGCCGGGGAAGAGCCGCACGTGGGCCGCCCGCCGTTGCAGGAACACCTCGCCGAGCGGGTTGATCAGCACGGCGCCGACCACGCAGCGCACGCCCGTGGCGGACGCCTCCCGCTGGATCGGCTCGAACTCCGCCGGATGGGGGGCGCAGGTCATGCGGTCTCCTGGTGCGCGTAGTAGGTGGCGTAGAGCGCCGCGAACGGGCCGTCGCGGCGCAGCAGCTCGTCGAAGCGGCCCTGCTCGGCGATCTCGCCGCCGTGCAGGACGAGGACGCGGTCGGCGCGCCGGATGGTGGACAGCCGGTGGGCGATCACCACGACCGTGCGTCCCGCGCACAGCCGGGCCAGCGCGTCCTGGATGCCGCGTTCGGTCAGCGGATCGACGCTGGCGGTCGGCTCGTCCAGCAGCAGGATGTCCGGCTCGCGGACGAACATCCTGGCCAGGGCGATGAGCTGCCGCTGCCCGACCGACACGCCCTGCCCGCCGGCGGCCAGGCGGTCGTCCAGGGACATCGGCATGCTGCGGTCCCACACGCGGCGGCCGATCCGCTCGACGGCCCGTACGACGTCGTCGCGGCCGGCGCCGGGGCGGCCGTAGGCGATGTTCTCGGCGAGCGTGCCGGCGAAGATGAACGGGTGCTGCGGGACGACCCCCACCCGCCGCCGGTAGGCCCGCAGGTCCAGGGTGCGGATGTCGCGGCCGTCCACCAGCAGCTCGCCGCCCTGGAAGTCGTAGGCGCGGGCGATCAGCTTGGCCAGCGTGGACTTGCCGCCGCCGGTGTGCCCGACGACCGCGACCGTCTCGCGGGCCGCGAGGCGCACGTCGAAGTCGCGGAACACGGCGGCGCCCGAGCCGTACCGGAAGTGCAGGCCGCGCGCCTCGATCGCGCCGGTCAGCGCGGTCACCGGCTCGTTGCCGCTCTGGACGACGGCGTGGTCGCTGTCGATCAGCGCGAACACCCGCTCGGCGGCGGCCAGCCCCTGCTGGAACAGGCTCCAGAACGAGGCGGCCTGGGTGACCGGCTGCCAGAGCATGCCGAGCGCCTGGAGGGCGAAGTACCACTCGCCCGCCGACAGCCTGCCGATCGCCGCGAACCGCCCGCCCTGGTACAGCACGACCGCCGTGGCGAGGCCCGCCAGCAGCGTCAGGACCGGCAGGATGACCGCGTAGATGAGGCCCTGCCGGACGTAGACCCGGTACGACAGCCGGTTGACGTCGTCGAAGTCGTCGTGGACGGCCCGCTCGCGGCCGAAGCTCTTGGCGACCGCGATGCCGAGCATGGTCTCGTGCACGTTGGCGTTGACCTTGGCCATCACCCGCCGCGTGGCCGCCGCCGCCGTGCGGGCCACCCGGCGGAAGGCCAGGGCGGTGCCCAGCAGGAACGGCAGCGCCGCCAGGATGACCAGGCCGAGGCCGGGGTCGATCCAGAACACCACGCCGCCGAGCAGCACCACCAGGAAGAGCTGGCTGATCAGGTTCAGGGTGAGGGTGAGCACCGAGCCGAAGCCCTCGGTGTCGCCGGTGACCCGGCTGAGCACCTTGCCGACCGAGTTCTCGTCGTAGAAGGCGACGTCCTTGGCCAGGGCGGCGTCGGCGGCCTCGCACTGCAGCCGGTAGACCATGCCGCCCACCAGCCGCGCGGTGATCGCCTGGCGGGCCCAGTTCATCGCCCAGGCCAGCACCGCCGCCGCCACCACGAACAGGCACAGCAGCAGGCCGGGGCCGCTGCCGCCGCCGGCCTGGTCGATCAGGCGGGAGACGACGATCGGCACGGAGGCGGTCAGCAGCACCGAGCCCGCGACGAGCAGGGCCGAGCCGATCATGCCGGCGCGGTGGGCGCGCAACTGCCGCAGGATGCGGGCCAGCAGGCGGCGGTTGCCGTACACGCGGTCGTAGGCGTCGGCGTGCAGGCCCGCGAACAGGTCGCTCACGGGCGCCGCCGATCCTGGGCGTCAGCCACTGTAGATCTCCCGGTAGAGCGCGCAGCGCGCCATCAGTTCGTCGTGCGAGCCCTGGTCGACGACCCGGCCGCCGTCCAGCAGCAGGATGAGGTCGGCGCGGCGGATCTGACCGGGGCGGTGCGAGACCAGCACCGTCGTGCGGCCCGCCGTCGCGCGCTCGATCGCCTCGGTGATCGCCGATTCGGTGCGGGCGTCCACGGCGCTGGTCGCGTCGTCGAGGGTGAGGATGCGCGGCTCGGTCAGCAGGGCCCTGGCGATGGCCAGCCGCTGCCGCTGCCCGCCGGACAGCGTCGTGCCGCCCTCGTTGAGCACGGTGGCGTAGCCGTCGGCCATCCCTTGGACGAACTCGTCCGCGCACGCCTGCTTGGCGACGCGCAGGACGTCCTCGTACCCGGCGGCGTGCGGGGCGCCGAAGGCGATGTTGTCCAGCACGCTCTTGGAGAACAGGAAGATCTCCTGGTCCACGTGGCCGATCTGGCGGCGCAGCGCGCCCGGCTCCCACTCGCGCACGTCACGGCCGTCGATCAGCACCCGGCCCTCGGTGGCGTCGTACATGCGGTTGACGAGTTTGATCAGCATGCTCTTGCCGCTGCCGGTGGGGCCGACGACGGCCAGGGTGCGGCCCGCGGGCAGGTGGAAGGAGACCTCGCGCAGGATGTCGCGGCCCTCGTGGCGCAGCGACACCCGGTCGAAGGTGATCGTGCCCTCGACGGCGGCCGTGGTGCCGCGGGTGTCCTCGCGCTCGCCGGGGGCGCCGTCGATGATCTGCCGCATGCGCGCGGCGGCCGCGAAGCCCTCCTGGATGACCGGCACGGCCTGCTCGGACATGGTGACGGGCTGCGCGAACAGCAGCAGCCAGCCGAGGTAGGTCACCACCTGGGACAGCGCCAGCTCGCCCTGCGAGTAGAGGTAGAGGGAGTGCAGGGAGCCGGTCACCATGGCCAGGGCGAAGCTCAGCGCGGGCAGGTAGACCGCCTGCGCCCGGCCGCGCCGGACGAAGGCGTCCCGGTAGGCGGCGGCGGCCGATCTCAGGGCGTGCCGCTCGAAGTCCTCCTGCGTGGCGGCCTTGACGGTGGCGATGCCCGACAGCGTGGTGGAGAAGCGTTCGTTGAGGTCGGCGAAGGTCTCGCGGGTGCGCATGACCAGCGGGTAGAGCCGGCGCAGGTGGTAGCGCAGCGCGTAGGCGAACACCAGCACCAGCACGCCGGGGGCCAGCAGCAGCCGCGGGTCCAGCGAGGCGATGAACAGGATCGGCACCAGCAGGGCCAGCACGCCGTTGGCGGCGGTGGCGGCCCCGGGGCTGAGCATGTAGTCGACGAGCCTGGCGTCGTTGATGGCGCGGGCCAGGATGTCGCCGATGCGCTGCTGGTCGTGGAAGGCCATGCGCTTGGTCAGCAGGCTGCGGTACAGCTCGTCGCGCACGTCCCGCTTGACGCGCTGGGCGACGACCTCCATCGAGCCGTTCGACAGCAGGTCGGCGACGAACCGGCCGACCGCCAGCAGCGCGGCCGCCAGCGCCGCCACCCCGACCGCGCCGAGGTCGTGGCGGGGGCCGGTGGCCTCGGCGAACGCCGCGCCGATCTGGACGGGGACGAGCGTCGAGCACAGGCTCGCGGCCGCGGCGGCCACGGTGAACAGCAGCAGCGACGGCCGGTGCCGGCGCAGGTGACCCGCGATCCACCGGCCCACCCCCCGCGACCCGGCCGGATCCCGTGCGGCGGCCGGATCAGGCGACCCGGACGGATCCCGCGACGCGACCGGCCGCCCGCCCGCGGCCGGTCGCGCCCGCTCGGTCATTCCTCCCCCTCCTCGTCGGCGGCCCGGCCTAGGCCGAGGCCCGGACGGACCCGGTCAGCAGGCCGAAGCCGTTCGTCGCGGCGGTGTTGAGCTCGGCCATCACCCGGTCGCACAGGGCGGAGGCGGCCAGCGCGTCGGAGACCGACGGCACTCCCTTGACCGGAGGACGGCCGCCCGTCTGGGGCTCGGCCGACCGCTGCGCGCAGGCGTCCACGAACGCCTGCAACTCGGGCCCGAAGCCGCTGCGCCCCCACCCGTGGTCCAGGTTGCGGGTGGCGTGCAGCTCCTGGCCGTACGGCACGCCGTCGGACAGTTCGAGCGTCACCCGTTCCAGCGACGGCGCGCTGTACCGGCTGCCGTCCATGCCCTGGACGGTGACGCCCACCATGAACCGCTTGACGTGGTTGCCCATGCGGAGCGTGGACAGCGAGCCGTCGTGGTGCCGCAGGAACAGGTTGATCTGGAAGCGGTCGGCGTCGCTGGCGATGGCGTGCGCGTCCACCTGGACGACCGGCGACGGGACGAACCAGCGGGCCAGGTCGAGGGCGTGCACCCCGTTGTGCCGGATCCACGCCTCCAGGGTGGTGTCCACCCCCCACTGCGGGGCGGACGGGTGGCGGCTGTAGAAGTCGATGGTCACCGAGCACGGCGTGGCCCGGATCCCCTCGCTCAGCTCGTGCAGCCGCTGCAGGGTCTCGGCGTAGCGGAAGTTGAAGCCCACCTGGACGTGCCGCCCGCTGCGGCGCACCACGTGCTCCAGGTCCTGGAGGGCGGGCGTGGACGGCCCGGCCGGCTTCTCGACGAAGCAGTCCACCCCGCGCTCGGCGAGCTGCCGGACCAGCAGGTACGACGGCTCCGGCGGGACGGCCAGCACGGCGGCGTCCACCATCTCCAGGTCGAGCTCGTCCACCGAGGAGACGCAGGTCGCGCCGCCGGCCAGCGACTGCACGTCGGCGGCCAGCGACAGGTCGGGGTCGACGCAGGCCACGACCTGGTGGCCGCGGATGCGTTGCAGGAACGGGAACAGGTTCTGCTGCATCTGCCGGCCGCAGCCGACCAGGGCGAGGCGCAGGAGGTCAGCCACGGCCGGCCCCCGCGGGCGCGCTCCACGCCTCGAAAGCCTGCCGCACCCGGTCGCGCAGGTCGCCCCAGTCGATGTCGCGGTGGGCCAGGCACACGAAGGACGGGTGCCCTTCGAGCAGCAGGATGCCGACCCCGGCCAGCTCGGCCAGCAGCGCCTCGCGACGCTCCTTGTCGCCCAGCAGCCCCACGTCGTGGTAGACGAGCTCGAACATGCCGCCGCCGAGCACCGGACGGGCGCCCACCAGGGCCTCGACCCCGGCGTCCGCCGCGGCCGCGGTGAAGGCGGCGGCCACCTGCGTGCCGATCCGGCCGAGCTCGGTCCAGCCGTCCGGCGAGTCGCCGACGGGCTTCTCCAGGATGTCGCGGGTGGCCAGCGCCGCGTAGACGGCGATCATCTCCTTGGAGAACGTGCCGCTCAGCCGGGCCTTCTCGGCCAGCGCGAGCAGGTCGGCGTCGCCGGCCAGGATGCTCAGCGGGGCGCCGTTGGCCAGCGCCTTGCCGATCACGATCAGGTCGGAGCCGAGGGCGTTGTCGTGGTCGTAGCCGAGGGCCGAGATCCGGCCGCCGGTCTTGGTCTCGTCGAAGACGGTGAGCAGGCCGGCCTCGCGGCACATGGCGACGGCCTGGCGCAGCACGTCGGCCGTGGTGAAGGAGGCCAGGTAGGCGTCGAAGACGAAGCAGCCCAGCCGGCCGCGGTGCCGTTCCAGCAGCTCGGCGAGGGATTCCAGGCGCAGGTCCACCCAGTTGGCCACCGGCTCGGACTCGCCGACGCCGCGCATGCCGTCGGTGTAGCGCAGCTTCTCCCGCAGCGGGGAGTGCAGCGGCTCGTGCCACTTGAGCGAGTCGGCGATCTGGGAGTCGTGCCAGCCGACGTAGCCGCTGCGGATGATGCCGAGCCGGCCCGTGCGCATCGCGGCCAGCCGGAAGGCGGCGGTGACCGCCTCGGAGGCGGTCTTGAAGAACGCGCCGCGGTCGCCGGGCCGCTCGCCGAGCAGCCGGTCGAGGTATTCCTGGTGGAACGTGGTGTAGCCCGGCAGCATGACTCCGTTGCCGAGATAACCGCAGAGAATTTCGTTGAACTGGGCGTCCGCGTGACCGATTATCACTGGGCCATAACCCATGACGAAATCGATGTACGGTACGCCGTTCGCGTCGGACACCTCGCCCCGCCGCCCCCGCGAGAACAAGAGCTGCTGCCCCGCGGACCTGAACTTACGCGTGATCTTCGAGTGAGCTATGCGCTCATATTCCGACAACGATCCTCCCCCCATTGGGATTCTAATTAAGATCGGAATTTCAATTTCTGAAGACAGTACCGTCCGGCCGCCGGGACCCGTCAAGTACTCTTTCTTCCAGTGCTCCCGGCGAGGGCGGACGACATATCAAGACCGCGAGAGCCGCGTCAAGTGCTCCTTTTTCCAGGGTCACGCCGCCTTGACAGCGAGGTGCCCGCAATATCAAGTTGTGTGGGCCATTGTCGGCGGATGGAGGCCACGTGGATAACGGATCAGATCCGGGAACTCCGGCCGGCCGGGGAGAGCCGGATATCGTCGGGCGCAGTAAGCGTCTGTGGCTGCTGCCCGACGGGCGGTGCCTGGTGCAGATAATCCCCAGCCTGCGCAGTTTCACGTACCACCGCGATGAAATCGTCGAGCGCACCGGGCCGCTCCGGCTCGATTTCTACGAAAGGGCGGCGGCCCGGCTGGCCGACGCCGGCGTGCCGTGCGCGTTCCGGGAACGGGTCTCGGCCGACTCGTACGTGGCCGACTACTGCCCGGCGCCGCCGTTCGAGGTGATCGTGAAGAACCGGGCCACCGGATCGACCACCCGCAAGTACCCCGGCCTGTTCGAGGACGGCGCCCCGCTGCCGCGCCCGGTCGTGAAGTTCGACTACCGGACCGACCCCGAGGACCAGCCGATCGGCGAGGACTACCTGCGGGCGCTCGGCCTGCCGGTGGAGGAGATGCGCGAGCTGTCCCTCGCGGTCAACGACGTGCTGCGGTCCTGGCTGCGCCCGCTGGAGGTGTGGGACTTCTGCCTCATCTTCGGACAGACCGCCGACGGCGGCCTGACCGTCATCTCCGAGATCTCCCAGGACTGCATGCGCCTGCGCCACCAGGACGGCTCCCCGCTGGACAAGGACCTGTTCCGGGACGGCGTGGCGGGCGAGGAGATCGTGAACCAGTGGAGCCGCGTCCTCGATGTCATCACATGAGACACGGGCCGCGCTGGTCACCGGCAGCAACCGGGGCAGCGGGCGGGCCATCGCCGAGGAGCTGCGCGAGCGCGGCTACCGCGTCTTCTCCCTGAACCGCTCGCTCGCGGGCGAGGACTGGCTCGGCGAGCACAGGTGCGACCTGGCGGACCCGGCGCAGATCGCGGAGGCGACCGCCCAGGTGCTCGGCGCGGCCGGCCGGCTCGACGTCTGCGTGTCCAACGCGGTGGACCGGGTGCTCGACCCGATCGCCGACCTGCGCGCCCAGGACTGGGAGCGGCTGGTCGCGATCAACCTGAGCGCCTGCTTCCACCTGCTCAAAGCCGTCCTGCCGGCGTTGCGGGCCGCCGGCGGGATGTTCGTCGCCATGGGCAGCCACGCCGGCACGCGGTACTTCGAGGGCGGGGCCGCCTACAGCGCCACCAAGGCCGGGCTGAAGGCGCTGGTCGAGACGCTGCTGCTGGAAGAGCGCCGCAACGGGGTGCGCGCCTGCCTGGTCTCGCCGGGCGCCATCGCCAACCTCGACGGCGACGGCTCGCCGCACAAGATGAGCACCCGGTCGGTGGCCCGCTGCGTGGCCACCATCGTCGACTCCTGGCCGGACGACCTCGTGGTGGGCGAGATCGAGGTGCGGCCGTCGTGCCTGCCCGAGCCGCCCGTCGTCGGCATCGACCGGCTGCTGCACGTGTGACCCCCGCGCCCCCGCCGCGCCCGCCGCTCCCGTCAGGAGGAACCATGATCTCGCTCGCCCTGCCGAAGGGCTCGCTGGAGCGGCGGGCCCTGGAGCTGTTCGCGACCGCGGGGCTGCCCGTACGGCGGCGCTCGGACCGCTCCTACCGCGGCACGGTGGACCACTCCGGCGTGTCGCACGTGGCCTTCTACAAGCCGCGCGAGATCCCCCTGGTCGTCGGGGACGGCACCTTCGACCTCGGGCTCACCGGCGCCGACTGGGTGGAGGAGACCGGGGCCGAGGTCGAGGTGGTGGAGTCGTTCGACTACTCCAGGAACACCGAGCGGCCGTGGCGGCTGGTGCTCGCGGTGCCGTCCGGCCATCCCGCCCGCAGCGCCGCCGACCTCGACGACGGGGTCAGGGTGGCCACCGAGTACCCGAACATCGGCCGCCGCTTCTTCCGCGAGGCGGGACGGCGGGCCGAGGTGGTCGTGTCCTACGGCGCGACCGAGGCCAAGATCCCCGAGCTGGCCGACGCCATGATGGACGTCGTGGAGACCGGCCACTCGCTGCGCCAGAACGACCTGCGCGTCATCGAGACCGTCCGGACCTGCGGCGCGCAGCTCGTCGCCAACCCGGCCGCCTACGCCGACCCGGCCAGGCGCGGCGTGATCAGGAACGTCGCCCTGCTGCTGCGCGCCGCCTGGGTGGGCCCGGCCCACGTGCTGCTGACCGTGCGCGCCCCCGCCGACCGGCTGGCCGAGGTGGCGCCCGCGATGCCGGGCCAGTCGTGGCGCGCGGGCGCCGACCTCGCGGACGGGACCATGGTCGTGCTCCAGGGCGTCCTGCCCAGGCGGGAGGTGCCCGAGACGATCGACGCGCTGCTGTCGGCCGGGGCGGTCAACGTCACGGAGTCGGGCATCGGCATCTTCGCCACGGGGGAAGCGGGTTGATCGGCGCCGCCGGCATGGCGAAGATCGGACGTGGGAACCCCGGCCCGCGAAGCGCAGTGCGAAGGAGACTCATGGACCCCCGGTCGGCGGCAGAGATCACGGAGGCGTCCCCGCGGCGCTCCCCCTGGCTGACGATCCTCCTCGTCTACGTCGGCGGGGTGGTCGGCGCGATGAGCCTCGGCAAGTTCTCCTCGGTCGGGCCGGCGATGGCGGCCCAGCTCGGGCTGTCGCTGTCGGAGCTGGGCTGGGTGATCTCGGCGGTGGTCGGCGTCGGGGCCGCGGTCGGCCTGCCGGCGGGCTATCTCGTCCGCCGCTTCGGCACCGGGCGGTCGCTGGTCACTGGGCTCGTCCTGATCGCGGCGGCGGGCGCGGCGAGCATGGCGGCGAACGACTTCGCCTGGCTGCTGGTCGCCCGCGGCGTCGAGGGCGTCGGCTACGTCCTGGTCACCATCTCCTGCCCGGCGCTGATCCTGCGCCTGGCCCACGAGCGCGACCGGGGCACCGCCCTGTCGGTCTGGGCGACGTTCGTCCCGGTCGGGCTGGGGGCCAGCACGCTGGCCGGCGGCGCGGCCGGCGACGCGCTGGGCTGGCGCGGCTGGACCGGCCTGATCGCCGGGCTGACGCTGCTGGTCGCCGCGGTGACGTGGGCGCGGCTGCCGCGCGGCGGCGCGGCGCAGGCCGCCGGCCCGGTGCCCCGGGCGCGGGCGCTGGCCTGGCCGGGCGTGCTGGCCGCGGCCTTCTGCCTGACCGCGCTGGTGACCATCCCGGTGATCGTGCTGCTGCCCACGCTGCTCATCGAGCAGTACGGCCGCTCGGCCGCCGCCGCGGGCGCGCTCACCTCGGTGATCTCGCTGCTCGGCGTGGCCGGCGGGCTGGCGGTGGGCGTGCTGCTGCGCAGGGGCGTACGGGTCGGCGTGCTGGCCCTGTCCGGCTTCCTCGTCGTGCCGGCCGCCTGGATCCTGTACGCCGGCGGCTCCGCCGGCGGCGCGCTCACCGGCGCGGGCGTCATCTCCATGGAGAACGGCTTCCTCGGCGCCCTCGTCTTCGCCGCGCTCCCCCTCGTCCTTGAGCGCCTCGACCACGCCGACGTCGGCAACGGCGTCATCGCCCAGGCCGGCAGCCTCGGCTCCCTGCTCGGTCCCCCGCTGTTCGGCCTGGTGGCGAGCGAGCTCGACTATCAGGCGCTGATCCCCGTCATCGCCGTCGGCATCGTCGCCGCCGTCGGCGCCCTGCTGCTGATCGGCCGGCGGGCGGCCCGGCCGCTCCCTGCCGCCGACTGAGCCGGCGCGGGGCCGGGAGCCCATCGCGGAGTACGCAGGAAGGTGCGACCATGCGCGGACACGACCCGCTCGACGACACCGAACAGGCCCTGCTGCCCGCCCCGGCCCGGGGCCTGGCGGTCGCGCTGCTGCTGATCGCCGTGGCGGGCGTGTCGATGTCGCTGGTGTTCGGGCCCGGCGCGCAGCAGCCGGGGCATCCGGCGGCGCCGGCCGCGCACGCCGGGGTGCCGCCCGCCCAGGCGATCCTGCGGCTGTTCCTCGCCGTGGCGGTCATCGGCGGGCTGGCCTCGCTGGGCGGCGTCCTGGCGCGCCGGGCCGGCCAGCCGTCCGTGGTGGGGCAGATGGTGGCCGGGCTGCTGCTCGGGCCGTCCGCGCTGGGCTCGCTGGCGCCGGGGGTGTCCGCGCTGATCCTGCCCGGCTGGGTCGCGCCGCAGCTCGAACTGCTGGCCCAGGCCGGGCTGGCGGTCTTCATGTTCACGGTGGGGCGGGAGTTCGACCCGGCCGCACTCGGCCGGCAGCGCGTGGTCGTGGGGGTGGCCGCGCTGGCGATGACGGCCGTGCCGTTCGCCCTGGGAGCGGTCGCGGCGGTGCCGTTCGCCGATGCGCTGGCCGGGCCGTCGGCGTCGGGCACGGCGTTCGTCCTGTTCGCCGGGACGGCGTTGAGCGTCACCGCGTTCCCCGTGCTGGCCAGGATCCTCCAGGAGGCCGGGCTGACCGCCACCCGGCTGGGCTCGCTGGCGATCCTGTGCGCGGGGCTGGCCGACGTGCTCGCCTGGTGCGCGCTGGCCGCGGTGATCGCCCTCGCGCACGCCGGCTCCCCCGCGGGCGTGCTGACCTCGCTGGGGCTGGCCGCCGCCCTGGTGTTCGCCGTGACCCTCGTCGTACGCCCCGCGCTCGCCGCCCTCGCGGCCCGGCACGCCGCCCGCCGGCTGCCCGCTCCGGCCGCGCTCGCCCTGGTCCTGGGCCTGATCTTCGCCCTGGCGGCGGCGACCGACGCCATCGGCGTGCACGCCATCTTCGGCGCCCTGCTGGCCGGGGTCGCCTTCCCGCGCGACGCCCCCGTGCTCGGCGCGGTGCCCGAACGTCTCGGCTCGCTCAACCGCGCGATGCTGCTGCCGGTGTTCTTCGCCTCGATCGGGCTGCGCACCGACGTGCACCTGGCGTTCGGCCATCCGGTGGTGCTGCTGGGCGGGGCGGTGCTGCTGGTGGCCGCCGTCGTCGGCAAGCTGGGCGCGGCCGGGGTGATCGCCTGGGCGGGCGGCATGCCGGGGCGCCTCGCGCTCGGGCTCGGCGTGCTCATGAACGCCCGCGGCGTCACCGAGATCGTCGTGCTCAGCACCGGGCTCGGCATGGGACTGATCGCGCCCGGCACGTTCACGGTGCTCGTGCTGATGGCCCTGATCACCACCATGATGACCGCGCCCGCCCTGCGCCGCCTCGGCCTGTACGCCCCTGCCACGGCCGAGCCGCGGACGCCGCAACCGGCCTGAGCCGGCCGCGACGTCCTCATGGCGGGGCCCTCATGGCGGGGTCCTCATGGCGGGGCCCTCATGGCGGGGTCAGTAGACCTCGCTCCGGTTGTTCACTATCTCGTCGAGCATCGAGGTCGTGTCGGACCAGCGCCCGGCCGCCGCGCCGCCGGGCGGCAGGGCGAGGGTGGCGAAGGCGTACCTGACCGCCTCGCCGACCGTGCGCACCCCGAGCCGCCGCACGAGCGGCGAGTCGAGCCGGGTGCTCGCGTTGACCTGCCGGGCCGCCAGGTCGAGCAGCGTGGCCAGGAGCTGGAACCGGGCCGGCCCCGGCTGCGGGCCGCCGGCCGACAGCGTGGCGAGGGCCTCGGCGTCGCCCAGCTCGCCGTCCCCCTGGCTGTCGAAGCGCTGGTCGGTGGCCTGGACGCGGGCCAGGAACTCGGCCGTGCGCGCCTCCTGGTGCGTCTTCCAGTAGCCGTGCGAGCGCGGGTCGCGGGTCGGGGCGACCTCGGTGACGGTCGTCGTGGCGGACGCCGTGGCCGGCTCGTAGACGCAGCCGTTGGCGTTCCGGTACGCGGCGGCCGCCGTGTCGGGCAGCTCGGCGCCCTTGGTGAACAGCAGGCCGGGCCGGGCCGTGAACCCCACGGACACGTCCGCGCCGGGGGCGAGGGGGCCGAGCGTCCAGGTCAGGGTGGTGGTGCCGTCCGGGTTGCGGGTGACCGTGCCGGGCCGGGGGCCGGTGCCGCGGTCGAGCGCGCTGCTGTAGTAGACCTCCTTGGGCAGCGTGTCGGTGAGGACGACGCCGGTGGCCCCGCCGCTGCCGACGTTGGCCGCCCGCAGCCCCACGGTCATCGCCTCCCCGGCGTTCACCGTGGCCGGGGCGGTCTTGGTCAGGGTGAGCCGCGGCGCGTGCACGGTGGTGGCGGCCTTGGCGGTGTTGTTGCCCGTCTCGGCCTCGGGGCCGCCCGCGGTGTCCGTCGCGGTGGCGGTGGCCGTGTTGGTCAGGACGGCCGCGTCGGCCGTGTCGCACGGCACCGTGTACGTGAACGTCTCGGTCGCGGACCGTCCGGCGCCCAGGTAGGGAACCTGGCGGGCCTGGGCCGGGCCGGTGGGCGGGGTGTCGGTCACGCCGACGTTGGCCGCCGGGCCGGTGCCGACGTTGTCCAGCTTCACCTGGTAGGTGAGGGTGTCGCCGGGTTCGGCGTCGCGCTTGTCCACGCTCTTGGCGGTGACGATGTCGGGGTCGTAGAGGTTGAAGAAGGACATCTCCTGCCGTACGGCGGTGGTGAAGTCGAGCTCCTTCTCCGGCGGCTCGGCGCCCGAGCCGCTGCACGTGGGCGCGGACACGGGGAAGCTGCTGCAGGCCGAGCCCTTGGCGTCGGGCGACTGCGCGGCCCGGTACTTGACGGCCGCCCAGTCGTCGTGGTCGCGCAGGGTCGTGCTGCCGCCGCTGGCGTTGAGGTCCACGTTGACCGTCCCGGTGTCGATGAGCGGGGCGCCGGTGCCGGGGGCGGTGTTGTCGTTCCAGTTGATCGGCGCGTTGCCGGCGGCCGAGCGCAGCGGCCGGAACGTGCTGGTCGGGTTGGCGAGGTTGTCGGTCCACCAGAAGGTGTGGTCGGTGCCGTCGCCGATGCCGGCGGACTCGTTCAGCGTGCCCTCGGCGAGCGGCGGCAGGCGGCCGCTGGAGTAGCCGACCCGGATCGCGCCGATCTTCCAGTCCCTGAGCTGGTTGACCAGCAGCGGCGGCGGGCCCGTGGGGATGCCCGACTGGAAGAAGTAGTTCATGACGCTGAGGTAGTTCGGCTTCCACTGGTCGTTGACGTCGCCGCCGTGCCGCAGGCCCAGGGCGTGCCCGAGCTCGTGCATGATGGTCCCGGCCTGGTCCTGGACGGTGCCGACCTCGGCGTCGTCCCGGCCGGTGCCGACGGTGAGCACCTGCCGGTCGGTCGGGTCCGCGCTGGTGGTGTCGCACGTACGGTCCGGGCCCACGTGGATCTGGGTGCCGATCACCACGTCGTCGCCCGCCGGGGTGGTCTGGAGCCGCCCGTCGCCGCCGTAGTCCACGCCGAAGTCGGCCACGCACATCGTCCGCCACGAGCCGAAGGTGACGATGAAGTCCTTGTTGTTGTCCCTGGTGGGCTCGCAGCACTGCCCCGACGTGCCCGGCGACGGCGAGCTGCCGGTCGCGGTGGTGACGACGAGGTCGTGGGCGAAGATCGCGTAGTGCGCGTACCGGGCCAGTTCGGCGGGGAAGTCGGCGGCGCGCGCGTCGCGGAAGTCGCTGTCGTCGGCCAGGCCCATGTCGGCCTGTTCGGGCAGTTGCGTGCCCTGGAGGTAGACGAAGTCGACGCCGTCCCGGTGCGTCCCGGGGTACGGGCACGGGTTCTCCGCCTTGACCGGCGCGGCGTCGAAGGCGTTCTTGACCAGGGTGATCGCGTCCGGCTTGGGGCGGTGGGAGTGCCTGGCGTCGGCCATGTAGTCGGCCTGCAGCACGATCGTCTTGCGGCACGGGTCCGCGCCGAGCGCCGGGAGGTCGGCGATGACCGCGCCGTTCCGGTCGCGGATCCCGGACAGCTCGACGAGGTCGGGGATGCCGTCGTGGTCGGTGTCGGGCATCACGGTGGAGACGGTGAAGCCGATCCTGGTCTTCCTGCCGTCGTTGTCCCTGGGGAAGCCGTGGTCGCCGTCGCCCTCGGCGCACGTCTGGCCCTTCTGCCGCCCTTGCGAGTCGACGCACGGCGTGCCGAACTGGACGCCGTCGCCCGACAGGGTGCCCGAGCGCACGTCGTAGACGAGGTCGAGGTCGAGGTCGTCGTTCTGGGGGCTGATGTCCATGCGGTCGTCGTTGGTGTTGAGGCCGCCGTCGTAGTCCCAGAGGGCGACGGTGATGTTCACGGTCGGCTGGTCGCCGGGCAGGTCGGACTTGGTGAAGACCCAGCCGTTGGGGGCCTCGGGCAGGCCGAGGGGCTCGAACTCGTCGTCCTCGATGCGCGGGCCCGTTTCGAGCGGGCCGTCGGCGATCTTGACCTTCGGGTAGTAGTCGCCGTCGCCGACGCCTCCGCTGTCCGGGTCCTCGATCTGGCGGAGATAGTCGATGGAGAAGGTCAGCGAGAAGCCGGGGGCCGCCGCCGACGCCGGCGTCGCCAGCGCCGGGATCAAGGCGGCGACCAGCACGCCGATCGCGGCGAACGAGAGCCGCCCGCGCCACCGCGCCGGCCCTTTCCGCCCGGTTCTCATGCCATGTGTGACGCTCACGGTGGTTCCTCCTGGAGTGTCGCTCTGAGGAGGATCGTCCGCGCGCGTTCCCATGACCGCATGAGTAACGGCTACTCAGCCCGCCGCGCGGCGGTGAGCACCAGGACGTCGTAGTGGACGGTGAAGGCGCCGCCCACCGCGTCGATCGCGGCCCCGATGCCGGCCAGCAGCTCCTCGCGCCGCTCCGGCGGCAACCCGGTGACCGGGCCGTGCGTGGGCACCTGCGCCAGCCACTCGTCACGGGTGTAGCCGCGCTCCCACGCGAAGTCCCACCGCTCGGGCTCGCCGAACGCGCCCGCGGCCCGGACGCCGTCGACGATCTTGTCGAGCAGCGACGTGTACATGCCCACGGCGGGGCCGGCCTGGCCGAGCGCCGGCAGGTCGGGCAGCACCCGGCGGTAGACCTCGGCGAAGGCGCCGGCCAGGGCGTCCGGCGTCTGGAAGACGTTCCAGAACAGCGCCAGCCTGCCTGCGGGCCGCAGCACCCGGGCCGCCTTGGCCGCGCCCGCGACCGGGTCGATCCAGTGCCAGGTCTGGCCGGCGACGACCGCGTCGAACGTGCGCCCGGCCGGGTCCCAGGACTCGAAGGCGGCCACGTCCACCTCGATGCCGTCGCGCCGGGCCAGGTCGGCCATGCGCGGGTCCACGTCCACGCCGGACACCCGGCAGCCGATCGCCTGGAACTGGCGGGCCGCGATGCCGGTGCCGATGCCGACGTCGAGCACGTCGGGGCCGGGGCTCGCCGCGGCGATCCGGGCCACCATCTCGTCGGGGTAGCGGGGGCGGGTGCGGTCGTAGCGGTCGGCGTCGGCGCCGAAGGACTCGGCCATCCGCCGGTGCAGGTGCGGCTCGTTCTCTTGAGTGGGCATGCGCCCACTCTAATGGGCGCGCGCCCACTCGTCTACGCTGAACGTGATTCGCCCAGGAAGGAGACCGGCCCGGTGCCCACCGGCATTGCCCTCCGCGACGTGCGCGAACAGCTCTTCGACGCCGCCGAGCGCATCCTGCTCCGCGACGGACCCAACGCCCTGACCAGCCGCGCGGTCACCACCGAGGCGGGCTGCGCCAAGGGCGTGCTCCACCGCCACTTCGCCGACTTCGACGCCTTCCTCGCCGAGCTGGTGACCGACCGCATCCGCCGCGTCGAGGCCCAGTCCGCCGCCCTGCGGGCGAGCGCGGGCACCGGCACCGTCGCGGGGAACCTCACCCTCGCGCTGCTGGAGCTGTTCGGCTCGGTCGCCGTGGCCGTCGTCGGCCTCGTCATCTCCCGCGACGGCCTGCGCGCCCGCCTGCGCCAGGCCGGGTCGTCCGGCCTCCCGCTCCTCGGCGAGGCCACGACCATGATCGCCGCCTACCTCGCCGCCGAGCGCGAGATGGGCCGCATCGCGGTCGACGCCGACGTCGAGGCCCTGGCGCTCACCCTGATCGGCAGCGCCCACCTGCTGTTCGCCGGCCGCGAGGACGACCCGCCCGACGCCGCCGTCGTCGAGTGGATCGTCACCACGGCCATCGCCGACGCCGTCCAGCGCCGCCTGCTCTGAGCCCCCGCCTCACCGGGCCGCGGCCGCCCCCAGGGCGATGGGCCACACGACCAGCAGGTACGCCTCCGACGGCTGGTTCGACGGCGCCGACCGGTCCCGGCGGCGGCCGTGGACGCGCAGGCCGTACCGCCCGGCGCCCTGGGGCGTCAGGTCGATCGGTTCGTCGGCGACGCCCTGGACGCGCATCACGCCGGTGGTGGTGACGAACTCGACCTCCTCGCTCTCCTCCCAGCCCCGCGCCGCCGCCACGGGCGGGCCGTCCTGCCAGTTCACGTGCAGGCCGACGCGTCCGGCGCGCTTGTCCGTACGGATGAGCAGCGAGTCGGGGGCGGCGGCGACCAGCCCGTCCGGCAGCGGCGGCGGGACCGCGGTGTCCTGGAAGGGGTTGACGATCCGGATCCGGTGGTCGGCGGTCCCCACCGTGTCCCGTACCGGAGGCGGCAGCGCGGGCCGCTCGTCCCCGCCCCGCGACCGGCGGCCGCGCTCGGACTGCGGATCGTTGTGCTCGCGCGCCCACCGCCGGATCTCGGCCGACTTGCCGGGCAGCCCCAGTTCCTCGGCGACCCCGACGCCGAGCCTGGCCGCCGCCTCCGGCCCGGTCTCCACCGGCCAGACGGTCACCAGGTAGAACTCGAACGGCACCTCCGGCACCGCGGCGGGGTCGAGGTCCCGGCCGCGGGCCTGCACGCGCATGCCGTACCGGCCCGGCCCCTGGGGTGTCAGGAGGGGCAGGGCGTCCGGCGGGGAGTGCATCATGCCGGACAGGCGCACCTCGCCGGTGAAGGTGACGAGCTCCACCTCCTCGGTCTCGTCCCAGCCCTCGGCGTCGAGGGGCGGGGCGGTCCCGGCCAGCCGTACGGTCACGTCCACGACGCCGGTGTGGATGCCCGTCCGGATCACGGCGGCGCCGGGGGCCGAGGCGGTCAGTCCGTTGGGGACGGTTCCCGGATGGTCGCGGCCCGGCTCGCCGACCACGATCTGGTGACAGGTGACGTGCACGTCGGCCCTGGCTCGGGCGGGAGGTAAGTGGATCATCCCCGGAAGCCTAGGCCCGGGAGGCCGGACGTGGCCCGTGGGAGGGATCTTGGGGCTACGATCTCCCCCGTAGCCCCTTTCGTCCGGAAGGCGTCGCGATGAGCGATCGTTCGCTGAACACCGATGTTCCGAGCCCCGCCCGTATCTACGACCTGTGGCTGGGCGGCAAGGACAACTACGAGATCGACCGGATGGTGAGCGAGCAGATCCTCGCCGCCGTGCCCGACCTGCCGGTGCTGGCCCGTACGAACAGGGAGTTCCTCGGCCGCGCGGTGCGGTACATGGCCGGGGAGGCGGGCATCCGGCAGTTCCTGGACATCGGCACCGGCATCCCCACGGCGGACAACACCCACCAGGTCGCCCAGGCGGTGGCCCCGGACAGTCACGTCGTGTACGTCGACAACGACCCCATGGTCCTGGCCCACGCGCGGGCGCTGCTGCGGGCCGCGCCCGCGGGGACGACCGCCTTCGTCGACGCCGACCTGCGCGAGCCCGGCAAGATCCTGGCCGCCGCCGCCGAGTACCTCGACTTCGACCGGCCGATCGGGCTGACCCTGCTCGGCGTCGTGGACTTCCTCCCCGACACCGGCCAGGCTCGTTCGATCATCGCCGAGCTGCTGGAGCCGATGGCCCCGGGCAGCCACCTGGCCATCTCCCACGGCGTGGTCGGCAGGCAGCTCGAAGAGGGCGTCCGCCACTGGAACGAGAGCGGCGGGGCGCCCATGACGCTGCGCAGCCTTGAGGAGGTCACGAGCTTCTTCGACGGGCTGGAGCTGCTGGAGCCGGGCGTCGTGCCGCTGCCGCGCTGGCGTCCCGTCCCCGAGACGCTGTACGCCGACCGCGAGGCCGTCTACTGCGCGGGCGTCGGCCGCAAGCGCTGACCGTCCCCGGCTTCGCGCCGGACCGGGCGATGCCGCCTTCCCGACCGGCGTACGCCGCCTGGCGGGCCCGCGTACCCTGAGTCCCCGATCGACTTCGCTGAGTGACGGGAGCGGGATGGACGACGGGTTCGGCGCGGGGCTGGGGAGCGAGCGGGACCGGTGCGCGCGGGATCCGTGCCCCTGGCCGCCGGGTCCGTTCACGACCGGGGACGCCAGGTGGTTCTTCGGGCGCGAGCGGGTCGTGTCCGAGCTGGTGGCGCTGCTCGGGGAGCCGCGCGCCGCCCACCCCGTGGTGCTGTCCGGGGCGGCGGGGGCGGGCAAGACGTCGGTGCTGGCCGCCGGGCTGGTGCCGGCCATCCTGGCGGGCTCGCCCGCGGGGGCGACGGAGCGGGCTCGCGCCGGGGTGTTGTGGCGTACGCCCGGCTCGCCGGTCCGGGGCGGGGGGCGGCCGGTGGAGGAGTGCGCGCTGCTGGTGGTCGACCGGTTCGAGGAGCTGTTCACGGCTCGGGCGGGGTCCGGGCGCACGGCGTACGTCGAGGAGCTGTGCGCGCTCGCGGCGGGCGGGCTGCCGGTGGTGATCGGGATGCGGGCCGGCTGTTACGAGCGGTGCCTGGGGTTTCCGCCGCTGGTCGAGGCGCTGCGGGTGCGGTCGCTGCCGCTCGGGCCGATGACCGGCGACGAGCTGCGCCGCGCGATCATCGAACCGGCCCGGGTGGCCGGGCTGTCCCTGGAGCCGGGGCTGGCCGAGACGATCCTGCACGACCTGGGCGTCCGCGACGACGCCCCGGCGGCGGCCGACGCGCTGCCCCGCCTGTCCCAGGCGATGCGCGCCACCTGGCACCGCCGCGACGGCGACACCCTCACCCACGCCGCCTACCGGCACGCCACCGCACCACCCCTCACCCCGGGCCCCGCGCTGCCCTCCTCCGACCGGGAGGAGCCCGCTGGGCCGGTCCTTGACCCCGAGCCGGCGGCTCCCTCCTCTGGCGGAAGGGCCGTGGACCGCTCGTCCGGCTCCGGCGTGGGCGCCAAGGGGTGTCCGGTCGGGCGGAGGGTGCGGGGGCTGGTCGTGGCGCTGGTGGTGCTCGTGGTGGTCGCCGGGGCGGGCGCGGGGCTGGCGTGGCAGAAGAGCGGCCGGGCGAGCGCCGCCCGCGTCACCGCGCTCGCCGAGCGGGCCGCCGTCCAGGCGCGGGCGCTGCGGGCCACGGACCCGGCGCTGGCGATGCAGGTGGCGGTGGCCGCCCAGGGCCTGGCCGACACCCCGGGCACCCGCGGCACGCTGCTCGACACCGCAGAGCCGTACGCCACCCGCCTGCGCTCGGCCGGCGACCGGCTGCGGGCCATCGCCTACAGCCAGGACCACGCCCTGCTCGCGACCGGCGCCGACAACGGCGTGGTCGAGCTGTGGGACGCCACCGACTCGCGCCGCCGCACCCCGCTGGCCACCCTGCCGCGCGCCGCCGGGCCGGTCGGCGCGCTCGCCTTCCGGCCGTCCGGGGGGGACCGCGTCCTGCTGGCGGCCACCGGGCAGGGGGTCGAGGTGTGGAACGTCGTGGACCCCGCCCGCCCCCGGCACGTCGCCGCCCTGCCCGGCGCGGCGACGGCGGCGTTCACGCCGGACGGCCGCACGGTGCTCGCCGCCGCCGCGCACGGCGTCCGGCGCTGGCGGCTCGCCGGCCGCCCGGTCGCCCTGCCCCCGGTACGCGCCTCCGCCCAGGTCACCCGCTTCGCCGTCGGCGACGACACGGTGGTCACCGGCCACGACGACGGCAGCGTGCGCCTGTGGGACCCGGCGCGGCCCGCCGCCCCCGCGGACACGATCGCGACCGGCCTCCAGGACGGCCCCGCCGCGCTCGCGATCAGCCCCGACGGCGGCGCGCTGGCCTGGTCGGCGCCCGGCCGCGGCACCTGGCTCTGCCCCCTGCGCGCCCGCCGCTGCGCCCGGCCCGTCCGGTACGGCGACCCCGCCGGCGCCCTGGCCTTCAGCCCGGACGGCACCGTCCTGGCCGCCGCCGGCGACGACCGCGCGGTCCGGCTGTGGAGCGTGGACACCCGCGCGGAGGTCACCTCGTTCCCGCACCCCGACCGCGTGCTCGGCCTCGCCTTCACCGCCGACGGCCAGGCCCTGGCCACCGGTTCGGCGGCCGGCGCGTTCTACCAGTGGCGTCATCCGGTCCGCGTGCCCGACCCGGTGACCGGGCTGGTCCTGAGCCGGGACCGGACGCTCATGGCCACGACCGGCCCGCGCGGCGGCGCGCTGTGGGACGTCCGCGACCCCCGCCACCGCGTGCTGCTGTCGCGCTGGAACGTTCCAGCAGCCGCCGGTCCGGCGCTGAGCGGCGACGGCCGCCGCCTGGCCACCGTCGAGCGCGGCGTGGCCGTGACCGTGTGGGACATCCGCGACCCCTACCGCCCGGCCCGGCACGCCCGGCTGCCGGTGCGCGGCCTCGCGGTCGCCGCGCTCAGCCCCGACGGACGCGTCCTGGCCACCGGCGACCACGGCGGCCGGCTGCTGCTCTGGGACGTCACCGGCCCGCCCCGCCGCCTGGCCGCCCGCGACGGCTTCGGCGACGTCGGCGCGCTCGACTTCAGTCCCGGCGGCGGCCTGCTGGCCAGCGGCGGCGCCGACCGCGGCGTACGGCTGTGGGACGTGCGCCGCCACGCCCTCGACCAGGTCGCCCACCACGAGGAGCACGCCGACGCGGTGGCCGGCGTGCGCTTCGGCCCGAAGGGCGACGTGCTGGTCAGCACCGGCCACGACCGGACCGCGCGCGTCTGGCGGATCGCCGACCCGGGCCGCGCCCCCCGTCCGGCGGTCCTGCGCGGGCACGGCGACACCGTCCTGATCGCCGGGTTCAGCCCCGACGGCGCCGCCCTGGCCACCACGGACGCCTCCCGCACCACCCGCCTGTGGGACCTGCGCTCCCGCCGGCCGATCGCCGAGCTGTCCCACCGCGACCTCGGGACCGTCCTGTACGCCGACGACCACACCCTCGTCTCGGCCGCCGGGCACGACCTGCGGCTGTGGGACCTGCGACCGGAGTCGGTGGCCGCGCGCGTCTGCGAGGCCGCCGGGATGCCGCTCACCCGGGCCGAGTGGCGGCGCTACTTCGACGACCTGCCCTACCGTCCGCCCTGCTCGTGACCTCCGGCAGGGCGCTGACAGAGATCTGGCAGCGGTACCTGGCACGGTCCCCTCATGACGGACAAGACGGACGTGCTCATCGTCGGCGCCGGGCCCACCGGCCTCACCCTCGCCGTGGAGCTGGCCCGGCGCGGGATCGCCCATCGCGTCGTCGAGCGGGCGGCGGCGCCCTCGGCGGGCTCGAAGGGCAAGGGCCTCCAGCCGCGGACGCTGGAGATCTTCGACGACCTCGGGATCGTCGACCGGGTCCTGGCCGGGACGACGCCCTACCCGCCGATCCGGGTCAGGATCGGGCGGCTGCCGGTCTACCGGGGCCGCATGCACCGGCCGGCGGCGGCGAGCGAGCAGGTGCCGTACCCGATGGTGCGGATGCACCCGCAGTGGCGCACCGAGGCGGTGCTGCGGGAACGGCTGGCCGAGCTGGGCGGCGCGGTCGAGCACGGCGCCGAGCTGACGGGCTTCGCGCAGGACGCGCACGGCGTGACGGCCCGGCTCGGCACCGGGACGACGCTGCGGGCCCGCTACCTGGTCGCCGCCGACGGCGGCAGGAGCACGGTGCGCAAGGCGCTCGGCATCGGGTTCACCGGCCAGACCCGCGAGGAGGAGCGCATGGTCCTCGGGGACGTGCGCGTCGAGGGGCTGGACCGCGAGCACATCCACGCCTGGGTGCGTCCTGGCAGGGGGATGGTGGCGCTCCATCCCATGGCCGGCACCGACGCCTTCCAGTTCATGGCCCCGCTCAGGCCGGGCGCGACGCCGGACCTGACCCTGGCCGGCTTCCGGCGGATCTTCGCCGAACGCTCGATGCTGCGCGCGGTCCGCGTCACCGAGCTGCTGTGGTCCTCGCTCTACCGGGTCAACATCCGGCTGGCCGACGCCTACCGCGCCGGGCGGGTGCTGCTGGCCGGGGACGCCGCCCACGTGCACTCCCCGGCGGGCGGCCAGGGGCTCAACACCGGCGTCCAGGACGCCTACAACCTGGGCTGGAAGCTCGCCCGCGCGCTGTCCGGCGGGCCGGCGTCGCTGCTGGACAGCTACGAGGAGGAGCGCCGCCCGGTCGCCGCCCGCGTGCTCGGCCTCAGCACGGACCTGCACGACCGGAAGTCGTACAAACGGGACGAGGAGACCTACCAGCTCCGGGTCGGCTACCGGGGCGGCTCGCTGGCCCGCGCGGGCGGCGAGCGGGTGCCCGACGGGCCGCTGCGGCTGGCCGACGGCTCCCGGGCGCGCCTGTTCGACCTGCTGCGCGGCCCGCACTTCACGCTGCTGTCGCCGGACCCCGCGCCCCGCGTGCCGGGCGGGCCGCAGGTGCGGGCGTACGCGCCGGCCGAACCGTACGGCGGGGTGCGGCACACGCTCGTGCGCCCGGACGGCCACGTCGGGATCGCCACGGACTCCGCCGCCGAGCTGGCCCACTACCTGACCCTGGTGTGAGCCGCCCTTTGTAGTGAGCCTGTAGTGGATCTCTTGCGCCCCCGCACATCCTTGGATCTCAGCGGGCGCCACCCGTGCGCCCCGAGCAACCAGGGAGATCCTCATGGTCAAGACCGCTCGCCGTTACGCCAAGTACGCCGTCAGCGCCCTGTCCACCGCCATCTTCGTGCTGAACGGCTGATCACCCTCGCGTGCACCCCCGGGGGACCGGGTCTCCCGGGGGGCCACCCCCACGAGCGGAAGGACGAGGCGTGTTCGGCACCGCGGTACGCCAGCTCGGTTATGCCTGGTCGATGATGTCGGGCCGCAGGTTCCGCCTGCGGGACGTGAACGCGCTGGCCGACGACATGCGCGTGACCCTGGAGACGTTCGGGTCCCCGGGCGAGGGCGCCGACGACATGCTCGCGGGCAGCGACCCCGAGCTCCAGGAGGACCTGACCCGGCGGCGGCTGCGGCGCACGGTCCGCCACGCGGCCGCCGAGAGCCCCTACTACCGGCGCTGGTTCGGGACGAACGGCGTGGACCCCGGCTCGATCACGCCCGCGACGCTGTCCGCGATCCCGCCCACGTCCAAGGCCGACCTGCGCGGCATGCCCGCCGCCTTCGTCTCCGACCGCGCCCGCCCGGTCGTGCTCGCGCACACGACGGGGACGACCGGGACGCCGACCATGGTGTGGTTCTCGGCGTACGAGATCGAGCTGATGTCCTCGATGTCGGCGCTGGCGCTGATGCTCGCCGGCAACCTGCGCTCCGCCGACCTGTGGGCCAGCGCGATCAGCTCGCGGTCCATCGCCCAGATCCTCACCGAGCGGGCCGTCACGCGGACCGGGGCCGCGTTCGTGCACCTGGGCGCCGTCGATCCGGCCGTCGCGCTCGACCGGCTGGCCACCCCGATGCACGTACCGGGCAAACACCCGCAGATCACCCAGCTCAACGTGACCGCCTCCTACCTGGCGGCGCTGGTCCAGGAGGCCGAGCGGGGCGGCTGGCAGGCCGGCGACTTCGGCCTGAGCACGATCTGGTCCGGCGGCGAGGTGCTGACCGACGCGTTGCGCGTGCGCGCCGAGCACACGTTCGGCGCGCAGGTCCGCGACGGCTACTCCATGACCGAGATCGCCCCCGTGGGCGGCCGGGTCTGCGCGGACGGCCACCTGCACCTGCCGGCCGACCAGGGGCTGGTCGAGATCCTCGACCCCGTCACCCTGCGGCCCGCCGAACCGGGGGCCGTCGGCACGATCGTGGTCACCCCGTACTCCAGCTACCGCGACACCACCCTGCTGCTCCGGTACGTCACCGGCGACCTGGTCAGGGTCCTGCGCGCGGACGAGCAGCCGTCGTGCGCGCTGGCCGCGCTGCCCGCGACCTCGCGCGTGCTCGGGCGGGTCTCCCCCGGCGGGCTCACCACGCGCGACATCCTGGACGTTCTCCAGGCCGAGCACGCGCTGCCGCTGCCCACCCGCTGGTCGCTGGAGGGCTCCCTGCTGTACGTCGTGGCCGGCAAGTCCGACGCGGGGCTGCTCGGCCGCCTGGAGGAGCGGGCGCACGGGCTGCCCCTGGACGGCATCGTCCTGGTCGAGACCGCCGACGACCTGCCCACACCCTGCCGGCTCCGCGCCGACCTGCTGGAGCTCAGCTTCGAGCGAGGACTGTGATGACCCCGTACGTGCCGGCGCTGTACGCGCTCGTCGCCCTGACCGTCGCGCTGACCGCCGCCTACCTGGGCCGCTACGTCATGGCCAGGCCGCCGGTCGGCCGGATGGCGGGCTCCGACATCGCGGTCATGGTCGCCGCGCTGGTGGTGATGCCGTTCGCGTACCTGCACCTGCCGACCGGCGTCGTGGTGTCGGTCTTCGGGCTGGTGGTGCTGACGCTGGGGCAGCTCACGCTCGCGCCCGTGCTGGGCGGCCGGTGGGCGACGGCGGCGGTGCTGCTGCTGTGCGCCGCCGACGTGGCGGTCTACCTCGCCGGATGGCCGGCGGGGGTGCTGGCGGTCAACGACGTGCTGCTGATGCTGCTCGTCGTCGGCGCGGTGAACCTGTGGGTGCAGGCGGCGGTCACGCCCGGCCAGGTGGCCGCGCTGGCGGTGGCGCTCACCGGCTACGACACGCTGGCCACCGGGCTGTCCTCGCTGACCCTCGACTTCGTGCAGCGCATGCAGGGGCTGCCGTTCGCTCCCGTGCTGGCCACCTCCTACGGCGAGAACCCGTCACTGATCGGCCTCGGGGACTGCCTGATGCTGTCGCTCTGGCCGGCGGTGGCGGTCCGGGCGTACGGGAAGGCGGCGGCGTGGTGGGCCGCGGGGCTGGAGGCGGTGCTGCTGGCGGCCTCCATCGCCGTCGTGCTGGGCGGCGGGCGGCCGATCCCGCTGCTGACCGCGCTCGGCCCGCTGATCCTCGTCCAGTGGCTGTACTGGCGGCGGTGGCTGGCCCGGCGCACGCCCGCGCCGGTCCGGCCCGCGGTGAACCGGGCGCTGGACGTCCCGGCCGGCGCGCCGGAGGGAGTGTGGGCCGCGCTGGACGACGGCGGCGCGCTCGTCGGCGAGGGCGCCACCCCGGGCCAGGCCCGCCGCGAGGCCCGCCTGGCGGGCGCGCCCGGCACCCCGGTCGTGCGCTTGCTCCAGGACTGACCGCCCGGTCGGGAGGCTCGGGGCCGAGCAGAAGGCCCGCGCCCGGTCCGGGGGCGGTCAAGAGGCTCGGGGCCGAGCTCAAGGTCCGCGCCCGGTCCGGGGGCGGGGGTCACGGTTCGTCGTGGGGCTGGTTCTTCAGGCAGGCGGCGACCTGGCGGCCCTCCGGGGTGTCGCCGAACAGGGTCAGGGCGTGCCGCCAGGCGGCGGCCGCCTCCTCGTGCCGTCCGAGGCGGGCGTGGGCGCGGCCCATCTCCGTGAGCGTGCGGGCCCGCCACACCTGCGGGCCGTCGCGGCCGAGCCGGTCCAGCGCGGCGGCCAGGTGCCGCAGCGCCTCGCGCGGGTCGCCCTGGCGCAGCCGGACGACGCCCAGCGCGTGCCCGCTCAGCGCCTCGCCCAGGACGTCGCCGCATTCCACGAACAGCCGCAGGCTCGCCGCCAGCGTCTCGGCCGCCTCCTCGAACCGGCCGAGCGCGCCCAGCGCCTCGCCGAGCCTGCGCAGCACCTTGCTCATCTCGACCCGGTCGCCGACGGCCTGGGCGGTCAGCAGGCTCTCGCGGTAGCACGCGACCGCCTCGGCCGTCTCGCCCGCCTGGTAGCAGGCGGTGCCGAGGGCGCGCAGCAGGTTGCCGCGGGTGCCGTGGTCGTCCTCGCCGGTCTCGGTCAGCCGGGCACGGGCGATCTTGACGGCCTGGTCGTACTCGCCGCGTTCGATGTGGATCCAGATCGGCCACGTCCAGGCGTAGGCCAGGCCGGCGGCGTCGTCGTGCGCGGCCAGCAGCTCGATCGCCGCGTACGCGTCGGCCAGCGCCTCGTCCAGCCGGCCCGACCCGTGGCGGTCGGCGGCCCGGCTGATCAGCGCGTACGCGGCCCCATGGCGGTCGCCGACCCGCTCGAAGGCGGCCAGCAGCTCCCCGCACGCCTCGTCGGCGGCCGGGTAGCGGCCCCGCTCGATGTCCATGTTGACCAGCAGCAGCCTGGACCGCAGGGCCGTGCGCTCGTCGCCCGCCGCGGTCGCCGCCGCGATCACCGCCTGCTGGACGCGTTCGGCGTCGGCCAGGAAGCGTTCCATCGTCAGGTAGCCGGTCAGGTGGTGGGCCAGCTCGGCGGCGGTGGCGACCTGCCCAAGCTCGGCGGCGGCGGCGGTGACGGCGAGCACCAGCGTGCGCCGCTCGGCCGACAACCACACCATGCCGGCCGTCGTGCCGGCCGTCGTGCCGGCCGTCGTGCCCGGGCCGGGCTCGCCGCGCTCGTAGGGCGGGGACAGCGGGATGGGCAGCCCGCGGGTGGCGGCCCTGGTCCTGCGGAGGCTTTCCAGCGCGAGCCGGGTCAGCGCGGCGTGCCGCTGCCCGGCGGGCTCCTCGGCCTCGGCGCGCTCCCTGGCGTAGACGCGCAGCAGGTCGTGCAGCCGGTAGCGGGGCTGGCCGGCGGCGTCGATCTCGGTGGAGGTGAGCATGCCGCGCGCGACCAGCGTCTCCAGGACGGCGTCGGCCTCCCGCGCGGGCAGGCCGAGCAGGGCGGCGGTGGTCCACTCGGCGACGCTGTCCAGCCCGGACAGCCCGAGCAGGCGGAAGGCGTGCCTGGCCCACTCCGGCAGCGCCGCGTAGCCGGGCTCGAACGTCGCCCGCACGTCGAGGCCGCCGACGACCAGCTCGTCCAGGTCGTGCCCGGCCAGGCGGGTGGCCAGCTCGCGGACCGGCCAGACCGGGCGGATGGCCAGACGGGCCCCGGCGACCCTGAGCGCCAGCGGCAGCCGGCCGCAGGAGCGCAGGATCTCCTCGGCGGCGTCCGGCGCGGCGCCGATCCGGTCGCGCCCGGCCACGCGTTCGAGCAGCAGCCGGGCGTCCCGCTCGCCGGGCAGGTCGAGCGGGAGCCGGACGGCGCCCTCCAGCGCGGGCAGCGGCGAGCGGGAGGTCACCAGGACGGCGCCGCGCGGCGTGCCCGGCAGCAGGTGGCGGAGCTGCGCCTCGTCCACGGCGTCGTCGAGCACGACCAGCACCGCCTGGTCGGCCAGCCGCTGGCGGAGCAGCCCGGCGCGCTGCTCGGCCGAGGCGGGGATCATGGCGCCGTCCAGGCCGAGTGAGCGCAGCAGCACGTCGAGCAGCTCGGCGGGGTCGCGCGGGCCGCGGGCGTCCTGGCCGAGCCGGACGAAGAGCTGGCCGCTCGGGTAGTCGGCGCGCAGCAGGTGGGCGAGGTGCACGGCGAGCGTGGTCTTGCCGATGCCCGGCAGCCCCGACAGGATCGCGATCGGCGGGCTGAGCCGGTCCGGCCGCGCCCGTAACAGCGACAGCAGCTCGGCGATCTCCGGCTCCCGGCCGACGAAGTCGGCGGTGTCGGCGGGAAGCTGGCACAACGCCTGGAGCGGGCCGCCCGCCTCGGTCGCCACCGGCCGCCGGTCGAGGTCGGGGTCGCCGGCGAGCAGCGCGGCGTGCAGGCGGCGCAGCTCCGGGCCGGGTTCCAGGCCCAGCTCGGCGACCAGCAGCTCGCGGGCCTCGCGGAACGCCTCCAGCGCCTCGTCCCGCCGCCCGCCGCGGTGCAGGGCGACCACGAGCTGCTCCCACAGCCGCTCGCGCAGCGGGTGGGCGGCGATGAGGGCGCGCAGCTCGGCGACGACGTCGTCCTGGGCGTCCCGGCCGGCGAGCCGGACGTCGATCCACTCCGACCGGGCGACCGCCAGGCGCTCCTCCAGTTCGAGGAGCCGGGGGGCCATCGCGCCGGTGAGCGGCACGTCCTCGGCGGGCGCGCCGCGCCACAGGGCGACGGCCCCGGCGTAGGCGCGCTCGGCCGCGGCCAGGTCGCCCGCCGCCCGCTCGCGCCGGGCCAGCCGCAGGGTGTCCTCGAACACCAGCAGGTCCAGGCTGCCCGGCGGGACCTCGCAGACGTAGCCCGAGCCCTCGGTGCGCACCAGCAGGCCGCTGCCCTCCAGGGACCGCCGGAGCTGGTGGACGTAGGTCTGGACGTTGGCCAGGGCCGAGCGCGGCGGGTCGTCCCAGACGGAGGAGATCAGGCGCTCCCTGGAGACCGTCGCGCCCGGATGGAGCAGCAGGACGCCCAGCACGGCCCGCTGCTTGCGGCTCAGGCGCACCCGCCCGCCGGGGCCGTTGACCCGGAGCGTGCCGAGGATCGCGAAGTCCACCGTGCCTCCCTCGTGGCCGAACGGAAAGATCGGCTTTCCGGTCGGCAGTACATCCCCCGCGACGGCGTTTTGACAATCCCGGGTGAGGGACCCTGACCCGGTCCCGCGCGCGTCAGCCGCAGACGGGCCGGTAGGGCAGCGCGGGCACGTACGTCCGCCACTCGCGCTCGGTCAGCGCCCGCCCGGCGCGCGCGCAGACCGTCCTCGCCACCAGCTCGGCGGCGGCCGGGACGCGCCCGATGGTCCCTCCGGCGTCCACCGTCAGGACGTGCGAGCCGTCGGGCGTGAAGGCGATCGACAGCAGCTCGCCCTCGTCACGGTCGAGGCCGCCGCCCGGGTCGGCGGACAGGCCGAGGTCGCCGCCCGTCCTCGGGTCGATCAGGCGGACGCGGCCCTGCCCCGCGTTGACCGCGACGAGGTCCTCGACCGGCGAGTACGCCGGCGTGCCGATGACGGGAAAGCCCTCGGTCGCCTCGGTCAGCCGCCGGCCGCCCGCGTCCCAGGTGCTCAGCCGGCCGCGCGAGTCGAACACGGCCAGCCCGTCCCCCGCGTGGGTGAACCTCACCCACGAGCCCAGGACGTCCCTGCCGAAGACGCTGAACGGCGAGCCCGCCACCCGGCCGTCGGCCGCCCGCAACACGCGCACGTCCAGGCCGGTCACCGCCAGCCGCCCCCCGTCGGGCGCGAACGCCAGGTCCACGACCTGGCTCAGAGGCGTGCTCCACAGGCGGCGGCGCGCCCGCCAGTCCCACAGCTCGACGGCGTCCTCGCCGGTTCCCGGGCCGTCGAGCACGAGCGCGAGCCGGCCGCCGTCCGGGCTGAAGCGGACGAGCTCGGGCTGCGCCCGCCCCGCGCCGGCGGCGAACCCGCCCGCGGGCTGCCTGGTCGCGGTGTCCAGCACGCTGACGTCATGGCTCGACAGCAGCGCGAGGCTCCGGCCGTCGCGGCTGAAGGCGAGCGCGTGCGCGGCGGGCAGGCGGCCGGACGTCCCGCCCCCGACCTGGCGGAGCGCGCCGTCCACGACGAGGTGCAGGCCGTCCTCGCCGAGGTCGGCCCGCTCGTGCGGCGGGCCCTCGACCGGCTCGTTGACCAGGTCGGCGACGTCCACGGCGAACACCTGGTCGCCGACGAGGTAGCGGAAGGTCGTGCCGTCGAAGGCGGCGGCCGGGCGGGCGCCGGCGTCCACGTCCCCGCGCACCGGGACGGCGCTCAGCAGGTGGCTGTCGGGCAGCCGCCAGAACTGGACGGTGGCGTCGGTGACGGTGGCCAGCAGCCGGCCCGCCTGGTCGAAGACGGGATCGCCCTTGTTCCAGCCGCCTTCCGTGCCCTCGCCGACCTCCTCGGTCCAGCCCTCCTGCCGGTGCCTCAGGGTCAGGGTCCCGTCGCCGGACGTGGCCAGCCACCGGCCGTCGGGGCTCAGCGTGCCGCGCCGGGCGGCGGGGTCGGTGACGTTCCACTGCCGGCTGTCGCCCGGCTTGACGATCACCTTCCGGCCCTCGTGCCGGCGGACGACGTCCTGCCAGCCCTCGATCAGGTCCCTGGTCCGGTTCGCCGGCCAGGCGCCGACCGGGCGGCCGGTGGCGGCGTCCCAGGCGCGGGCGCGACGCGTGGTGGCGGCGACCAGCGTGCGGCCCGACGGGGACAGCCCGATGTCGGACACCGGGTCGCGGCCGAGGCCCAGGCCGGAGATCAGCGTGACGCGCCGGCCCGTGCGCAGGTCCCACAGCCGCGCCTGGTCCTGGCCGACGCTGAGCAGCGCGCGGCCGTCGGCGCCCAGCGCCCGCAGGGTGCTGCGGGCGCTGGCCGGGTCGCGGAACATGCCGCGCTCGCGCTGCGCCAGCGCCGCGGTCAGCGCGGCCCTGGCCTGCGGCGTGGGCCGCAGCCGCCAGGCGGCCACGGCGAGCAGCCCGGCCAGCACCGGATCGCTGCGCCTGGCCGCCTCGGCGCGCGCGGCCAGGCGGGTGGACTCCGACGTCGTCAGGCGGTCCTGCAGCTCGTCGGCGCGGGCGGCGGCGAGCCTGCCCTGCTGGACCGCCAGGCCGCCCGTGACCAGCGCGACGACCAGCAGCCCCGCCAGGCTCAGCGTCAGCAGCCGGGCGCGGCGGACCCGGCGTCTGGCCAGCCGCGCCGACGAGTCCAGGAAGTCGCGCTCGGCCTGGGACAGCCTGATGTCGCGGCGGGCGGTCGCCGCCCAGCTTCGGGCCTCCTCCAGCATCGTGCCGTGGAACAGGCCGCCGTCCCTGCGGCCGCCCTCGTCCCAGCGGCGGACGGCGGCCAGGATCGGGCCGTGGACGGCCAGCCCCTCCCTGTTGGCCTCGATCCAGCGGCGCAGCCGCGGCCAGGCGTGCGGCAGGGCCGGACGGGCGAGCCAGACCTCCCGGCCGTCGCGGCCCAGCAGGTACGCGAACACCTCCAGGATCCTGGTGACCGCCGCCGTCTCGGCCGCGGGCCGGCCGGCCAGCAGCTCGTCCAGGGCGGCCTTCCGGGTGTCCAGCTCGCCCATGCCGTCGACGGTGAACAGGCGCAGGAACACCTCGGGCGCCAGCTCCCGCTCGGCGGGGGTCAGCAGCGTGTAGGAGTCCTCGGCCAGCGTGCCGAGCGCCGGGTCGGCGACGGTCCCGGCGACGGTCCCGGCGACGTGGGCGGCCTGTCGCCCGCGTTCGAGCAGCCGGGCGGTGTCGAGCCCGCTGTCCCCGCTGATCAGCGCGAGCAGCAGCCGGCGGGCCTCGGGACGCCGGCCGGGCTCCTTGCTCAGCGCCGCCGACACCAGCGGGCGCAGCGAGTCCGGCAGCGCGGCCAGGTCGGGCGTGGCCGACAACACGCGGTGCATCACCCCGCCCAGGCTCCCGGCCTCGAACGGGTCGGCGCCCGTGGCCGCGTACAGCACGACGCAGCCCCAGGCGAACACGTCCGCGGGCGCGCCGGCCCGCCGTCCGCCGAACACCTCGGGCGCCATGTACGTCGGCGTGCCGGTCACCAGGCCGGTCGCGGTCAGCGACATCTCGGCGGTCCGCGCGATGCCGAAGTCGATGACCCGCGGGCCGTCCGGGCCAAGCAGCACGTTGTCCGGTTTGAGGTCGCGGTGCACCACGCCGGCCTCGTGGATGGCGGTGAGCGCCGTCGCCACCGCCGTGGCCAGGCGGTGCAGGTCGCCGCCGCGGAAGCGGCGTCCGCCGGCGACCGCCTGGCGCAGGCTCGGCCCGGCGACGTACTCGCTGACGATGTGCGGGCGCGGGCCGTCCAGCTCGGCGGCGAGCACGCGGGCCGTGCAGAACGAGGCGACCCGCCGCGCCGCCTCGGCCTCCCTGGCCAGCCGTCCTGCCCCGTCGCCGTGCAGCACCTTGATCGCCACCCGGGCGCCGTCCTCGGCGTAGGCCTCGTAGACGACGCCCTGACCGCCGGCGCCCAGCCGTCCGGCGAGCCAGTAGCCGCCCAGGCGTTGCGGGTCGTCGGGGGTCAACGCGTTCACGGCTGGTTGGATGCGGTGATCACCGGCAAAGTTGCGGGCGATTTTCCCCGGCCCGTCGGTGCTTGACATTCCGGCGGCGTCAGGATCTAGGATCGCCGCCGTGCTCATGACCTTGACGCTCAGCGCGGCGCTCGTCCTGGCCGGAACGCCCGCACAGGCCACCAAACCCGTGTCGTTCCGGGGGTTCACCATCCAGATACCGGTCTCCTGGAAGGTGAAGAAGGACCCGGTCGGCGGGCTCGACGTGGTCACCGGGGCCTGCTCCAAGCGGGCGACGGAGTGCCCCGGCTTCTCCCTCGGCGGGCCGCGAGCCGTCTCCTACGCCTCCGAGGGCGGCACGTACCGGCCGGGGCAGCCGTACCACCCCAGCACCGGGGTGGTGGAGTGCGTCCCGGACCGGCGCTACTGGGAGGGCGTCCCGCCCGTCCGGCCGTCCCGCGCCGCGACCGTGCAGGTGGGGGCGGGGCACCGGGCCCGCTTCACCGAGTGGAGGCTGGGCTGCCAGACGAAGACCGGCAAGCCGGCCCCGGTGTCCTTCACCCAGCGCATCTGGTATCTGCGCAAGGAGAAGGTGCTGGTCGTCGACCAGTGGAAGACCCCCGGGCTGGGGAACATCCTGGCCAGGGCCGTCTGGAAGTGACCGGGTTGCCCGCGCGCCCTGCGGGCAGGAGATCGTCATGCGCAGCAAGCGGCTCTCCACCGTCGAGGAGCAGACGTACGCGGTCGTCCTCGACCCCGGTGACGAGGTGGTCGAGAGCCTGACGGCGTGGGCGGCCGACAACGGCGTCCGCGCCGCCCGGCTGACCGGCATCGGCGGGTTCCGGCAGGTCACGCTGGGCTTCTTCGACCCGGAGGCGCTCCGCTACGAGCCGATCCCGGTCGACCGCCAGACCGAGGTGCTCTCCCTGATCGGCGACTTCGCCATGCCCGACGACGACGTACGGCCCCACCTGCACGCCCATGCGGTCGTGGGCCTGCCCGACGGCACGACCCGCGGCGGCCACCTGCTGGCCGGCCAGGTGTGGCCGACGCTGGAAGTGATCGTCACGCAGTCCCCCCGCTACCTGCGGCGCCGCCACGATCCCGCCACCGGCCTGGCCCTCATCGACCTGCGCTGACCTCCGGGCCTCCCGGGGCCCCTCAACCGCGGCGGCGGTCACCTCTCGGCCCGCGCCGCCCCCCGCCCGGTCGCCGGCCCGGCCCGCTCCCGCCCGGCCGCCGGGCGGCGGCGGTCACTCGAAGGCGGTCACTCGAAGTCGTCCGGGTTCAGTTCCTTCAGGCGTTCGAAGCGCTCGCGTTCCTCGTCGTAGTCTTCCTCGTCCTCGGGGCCTTCGAGGTCGGCCGCGGGCGTCTCTTCGTCCTCGGGCTCTTTGCGTCGCATCGTCATCCCCTCCCGGCGGACCGGGCACGGGGCTCCCCCGCGCCCATCGCTCCGGCTACCCCTCTGACCTGCGGGCAAACGATCGCGGGCGGCGGATGTTGACCGGCTCTTGTGCGGGCTCGTGGGGGCGCTTGGCGCGCCGGAGGGGAGGTTTCCGGGCGATTGTTCCGACTATCTGAGGAGATGTACGTGCCCACCAAACGTACCGCCAAGCCGACCCGGTCGAAGGCCGACAGCCAGCCGTGGCTGCACGTGAACGGCGTGGAGATCCAGGAGTACGGCACCGTGCGGATGTTCCCGCTCGGCCTCTCCCGCGACGCCCGCGAGTACTCCTGCCAGCGCCTCAACCAGATCCTGGCCGACACCCAGATCCTCTACAGCCTGTACAAGAAGCACCACTGGCTGATGCGCGGCCCGACCTTCTACCAGCTCCACCTGCTGCTGGACAAGCACGCCTCGGAGCAGATCGCGCTGGTGGACGAGATGGCCGAGCGCGTGCAGACGCTCGGCGGCGTCGCGGTGGGCGACCCCCGGCACGTGGCCGAGATCACCGTGATCCCGCGCCCGCCGAACGGCTGCGAGGAGGTGCCCGCCATGCTCTCGCGGCTGATCGAGGCGCACGAGACCATCCTCGTGGCCGCCCACGACGCGGCCGCCCGCGCGCAGGAGATGGGCGACGACGGCACCAACGACCTGCTGGTCTCCGACGTCATCAGGACGAACGAGCTCCAGACCTGGTTCCTGATCGAGCACCTGGTGGACACCCCGCTGGTGGAGAAGCCGGACAGCTGACCGGCCCCCGATGTCCGGTAAGCCGGAAATCGACGCCAGGTGAAGGAAATGTCTGGATTTAGGCGGACATCGCACACCGGGCGTAACGGTTCATACCGGGCGCGGTAAGGCGCCGCATCGAGCCTGCGCCGCCGGGTACGGGAGGGATCGCGGGCCTTCGGGGCCGCCGGCGACCCGCCAGAGCGCGCCGCCACGAAGGCGTGCCTCACCAGCGGGACGCCCTCTGACCAGGGCCGGCCCCGACCGGGCCGCCCTGACGGGGGCTACTTCTGACCGGGAGCGACGGAGAACGACATGACCGAACCGCTGACCTCACCGCCCGCCCCCGCCCACGGCGTCGCGGGACGGGAGCGGCGGCCATGAGCCTGTCGGACCGCGAACGCCGCATCCTGGCCGAGATCGAGCAGGATCTGCGCTGGCAGGACCGCGACTTCGCGTGCCGCATCGACGCGCTCAACGCCAAACCGGCCCGGCGCCGCCGCTGCCCGGTGACCCGCAGGGAGATGGCGTTCATCCTGGTCATCGTGGTCGCGATGACGCTGCTGTCGGCGGTCGTGTTCGTGGCGGCGGGCCGCCCGCGCACCCCGCCCGCGCCGCGCCCCACCCGCGAGGTGGTGACCACCTCGCCCCAGGTCACCCATCCCTGACCGCCGGCCGCCCGCTCAGGGCGGCGGCGGCGCGACCGAGGCGCGGGTGACCAGGCGCGAGCGCAGCGTGTGCACGTCGTGCCGCGGCTCGGCCCCGTCGAGGACGTCGAGCAGCACCTCGGCCGCCTTCGCGCCGAGCTGGTGGACCGGCTGCTCGATCATCGTCAGCGGCGGGTCCATGACGGCCGCCCAGGCGCTGTCGTCGAAGCCGATGAGCGAGATGTCGGCCGGGTAGGACAGCCCGGCGGCGCGCACGGCCCGCAGCGCCCCGGTCACGGCGTCGGTCTCGGTGCAGAACAGGGCGGTGGTGCGGTCGGGCAGCGCCAGCATGCGGGCCACCTCCTGGGTGGCCCACTCCTCGGTCTTCGGGCCGGTCATGACCAGCTCGGGATCGAAGGGGATGCGGGCGTCGTCGAGGGCGTCGAGGTAGCCGCGCAGGCGCTCGCCGTCGGTCCACACGTTGCGGGCCTTCTCCAGCAGCGCCCGCCTGGTCACGGGCGGATCGACCGACGACGGCCCCCACACGAACCCGATGCGCCGGTGACCGGCCGCGATCATCACCTCGACCGCCTCGCGGGCCGCGCCCCGGTTGTCGATGACGACCGTGTCGAGGTCGAGCGGCGCGACCGCGCGGTCGACCAGCACGATCGGGATGCCCCGGCCCATGGCCGCCCTGATGTGCTTGACCTCGTCGCGCCCCACGGCCGCCGAGGCGATGATGACGCCGTCGACCCGCTTGTCGATGAGCACGTCGGTGGCCGCCACCTCCTCGTCGAGCCGCTCGTACGTGCTCAGCACGATCGTGTCGAACCCGCGGGCGCGCGAGGCGTCGGAGATGCCGCGCATGACGCCCGCGAAGAACGGGTTGCCGATGTCGGCCAGGATCACGCCGAGCGTGTGGCTGACCCCGGTGGACATACTGCGGGCCAGGGCGTTGGTGCGGTAGCCGAGCTTCTCGGCCGCCGCCAGCACCCGTTCGCGAAGCTCCGGGCTGACATAGCCGTAGCCGCCGAGGGTGCGGGCCGCGGTGGCGCGGCCGACGCCGGCCTCGGCGGCCACCTCCGAGATCGTCGGCCGGCCCGACTGGCTCCGGTCGGCTGCCATCGAACGGGTTCCTCGTTTCTGGGGGGTCGCGGGCACGCCCATGCTAGCCGCGCGGGGCCGGCCTGCCGAAGCCGAAGGCGCCTTCGACGAAGCACTGGTCGTAGGCGGTCTCCGCGCCGGCCAGCAGCGCGCGCAGGAGCGGCCCGCGGCCGGGCGCGGCGCCCTTGCGCCAGCCGTCGCGCAGCAGGGAGACCGCGAACCCGGCCAGGAACGCGTCCCCGCAGCCCATGGTGTCGACGATCTTCCCCGGGTCCTCGACCAGCCGGGCGGGGGCGGCGACCAGGTCGTGGCCGTCGTAGGCCATCGCGCCGTCCACGCCCCTGGTGCCGAGGGCCAGGCGGGCGCCGCTCGCCACGGCGCGGGCCAGCAGGTCTCCGGTGCCCGTCTCGTCCAGGTGGGAGCAGGACAGGAGCACCAGGTCGGCGTGCGGGCAGACGCGGTCCAGGTAGGCGGGGGTGCGGTAGTCGTCCTCGCTGGACAGGTCGAAGCTGACCAGGGGACGCAGGCCGGCCAGGCCGGGCAGCTCGTCCTCGCTGCCGGAGTAGACGCTGGAGTGCACCAGGTCGAACGAGCCGGCGTAGGCCAGCAGCTCGCCGGTCAGCGCCAGCGGCTCCCGCACGGTGACGCCGCCGCCGTTCCAGCCCAGGAAGACCCGGTCGCCGTCGTCCACGCGCAGCCGGGACACGCCGCTCTCGCCGGGACGCACCACGCAGCGGTCGACCGCGACGCCCTGCGCGGCGACGGCCTCGCGCAGGAACCCGCCGAGGTCGTCGTCGCCGAAGACCCCGAGGTAGGCGGCCTCGACGCCGAGGCGGCCCGCGTAGACGGCGACGTTCACGCTGTTGCCGCCCGGATAGTCGATGCCCCGATCGACGAACCGGTCGACGATGTTGTCGCCGAAGCCGAGGACTCTCATGTTTCTCCTGTGCCGAGGGGGTTCGGGGTGGGCAGGCCGGGGCCGCTCCCGTCCCGGCGGGCGGGAGCGGGAGCGGGGGTGGCGGCGGCCTAGTAGTCCATGACCCGGTAGTAGCGGCGCAGGTCGAGCGAGTGGTCGCGGACGCGTTCCAGGTGCTTGCTGACCCGGCCCAGCACCGTGTCGAGCACGAGCGGCGCGAGCAGCCCGCGGAACTCGGGGCTGATGCCGTCCAGCGGGTAGTCGCGGGTGTCGAAGACGGTGACGTCCTTGGAGATGCGCCGGGCGAAGGCTTCGGCACGGTCGGTGAGCGGGCGCGTCTCGTCCTCGCCCTGGAAGATCAGCACGCTCGTGTCCTCCTCCAGCAGCTCCAGCGAGCCGTGGAAGAACTCGGCGCTGTGCACCCTGGTGGTGCGCAGCCACTGCATCTCCTCAAGGATGCACATCGAGTACAGGTAGGTGAATCCCCACAGGTTCCCGCCGCCGATGAGGAAGTGGTAGTCGGTGTCCTTGTGGGCCTCGGCGAACGCGGCGGCCACCGGCTCGGCCTGCCGGGCGACCTCCAGCAGCACGCCGGGCAGCCCGGCCAGCTCGCCGGCCAGCTTCTCGTAGCCCTCGAACTCGCCGCGGCGGGACAGCAGGCGGCCCATGAACAGCAGCATCTGCTGGTCGAACGGCCACGCCTTCGGCTCCGAGACCAGCACGGCGTCCACGGCCTTGGCGATCGGCGAGTCGGGGTAGCCGGTGAAGCCGACCGTGTACGCGCCCCTGTCCTTGACGTACTCGATCGCGCGCAGGCTGTCCTCGGTGGTGCCGGAGACCGAGGTGAAGATCGCGACCGTGCGCTCGCCGAGCCGGGCGTCGCCCGAGACGACCAGCTCGGCCGCGATGGCGGCGCGCACGTCGAGCGTCGAGCTGCGCCTGGCCAGGTGCTCGTAGGGCCACATCTGGGCGTACGTGCCGCCGGCGCCGACGAGCAGGAGGGTGTCGAACCCCTGGTCCACGAGCCGATCGACGAGCTCCTCGATCTGGGGGCGCAGGGCCACGGTGCTGGCCAGCTGCGACAGGAATTCCGGCTCGTTGAATCCGAGCATCTTCGCGTCCTTTCGGGAAAGCTTGCGGGCCGGCGGCGTCCAGCGGCCTGATACCGGTATCACGCGGAGGTCACGCTGACACAGGATCCGGCCGCGCGTCAACACCCCACCTGCGAGAACCGACTGCATGCTGCTGTTTCATCGCAGAAAAGAGCCCGCCGGCAGGCGCTCGGAAAGAAAATCTTGCTTCGCGCTCTGGTACCGGTATCAGTTCATCTGTACAGTCAGCCAACACCCCCACCGCGGACCGGCAGGTCCCCCTCTCCCTCCGAGAGAAAGGAAGCCCATGCGCCCTCGCGCAATGACGTCGTTCGCGGCGCTCCTCGGGACGCTCGCCCTGGCCGGCTGTTCCGGCGGCGGCGACGGAGCGGCCAAGGCCCCCGCCGCCGACCTGTCCGCCAAGCCCGACTTCTCCGGCACGCTGAGCATCCTCACCAAGTTCGCCGGCGACCCGCTGCAGCCGTACTTCGAGGACCTGGCCGCGGCGTACCAGAAGCAGCACCCGGGCGTGAAGGTCGAGCTCATCCAGGAGACCGACCAGAGCATCAAGGACAAGACCAAGACGCTGACCGCCTCCGACGCGCTGCCCGACGTCTTCTTCACCTGGAGCGGCAACTGGGCGGAGAACTTCGTGCGCGGCGGCCGGGCCGCCGACCTGAGCAAGGTGATCGGCCCGGACACCGAGTGGGGCAGGACGTTCAGCCCCGGCTCGCTGTCGGCCTTCGCCTACGACGGCAAGTACTACGGCATCCCGCTGTACGGCAACGGCAAGTTCATGGGCTACAACAAGACCGCCTTCGACAAGGCCGGCGTCAAGGTGCCCGGCACGTTCGAGGAGCTGGTCGGGAGCTGCGCGGCGCTGCGCAAGGCGGGCTACGAGCCGATCGCCTTCGGCAACAAGGACGGCTGGCCCGCGCTGCACTACCTCCAGCAGCTCTTCGCCTACGACGTGCCGGCCGACGTTCTGCAGGCCGACTTCAGCCCGAAGACGGCCAAGCTCGACAACCCGGGCTACGTGACCGCGCTCAACCGGTTCAAGACCCTGGTGGACACCTGCACCGACACCGGCAAGGGCACCAACGGCGTGCTCTACAGCTCGGCGCAGCAGGCCTTCCACGACGGCAAGGCGGCCATGTACTACCAGGAGGTCCTGGAGTTCGACAACGCCACCGACAAGAACGGCCTCAAGCCGGACGACTTCGGCATCTTCCAGCTCCCCGTCCCCCGGAACGCGGCCGGCGACCCCAGGACCATCGAGGGCGCGCCCGAGGGCTACCTGATCAACGCCAGGTCGCCGCGGGCCGCGCTGGCCGTCGACTTCATGAAGTTCGTGACCTCCACGCAGAACGCCAAGACCCTGTCGGCGCCCCCGTACGGGCAGCCCAGCACGGTCGTCGGCGCGGTCAGCCCCGAGACCTCCAGCAAGGCCGTCTACGAGGGCATGGAGCAGGTCAACAAGGCGCCGCGGCTGGCCGCGTGGCTCGACACCGTCACCGTGCCCGAGGTCGCAGACGCCTGGCTGGCCGGCGGCGAGGCGCTGATCAGCGGCGGCTCGACCCCCGACAAGGTGCTGGCGAGCGTCCGCGAGGCGTCGGAGTCGGCGAAGTAGGCCGGGCGGCCGGAGGGAGAGCATGCCGGTGCGTGCCATACGTCAACGGGCGCTCGGCCTGGCGTGGGTGGCTCCCGCGCTCGCGCTGGTCGTGGTGTTCGTCTACCTGCCGCTGGTGCAGAACTTCCAGTTCAGCACCCTCAAGTGGGACATCTACAGCGGCACCCAGGAGTACGTCGGGCTCGACAACTACCGCAAGCTGATCGACGACCCGGTCTTCTGGTCCTCGCTGGGCAACAACGTCCTGTACGCGGTGGTCTCGATCGTCTTCCAGGTGTTCGGCGCGCTGCTGCTGGCCGCGCTGATCGAGGGCGTGCGCAGTGAGCGGTGGCAGCGCGGCCTGCGGGCGGTGTACTTCATCCCGTCGGCGATCTCGATGACCGTCGCCGGCCTGCTCTTCTACTTCATCTACGAGCCCAACCTGGGCCCGCTCAACCACCTGCTCAGGGCGATCGGCCTGGACGGACTGGCCCAGGCGTGGCTGGGCCAGGAGAGCACCGCCATGTCGGCGATCATCGCGATGAGCCAGTGGCAGGGCTTCGGCTACTCCACGCTGCTGTTCGCGGTCGCGATCCAGCGCATCCCGCGCGAGATCTACGGCGCCGCCGCCATCGACGGCACCGGCCCGGTCCGGCGCTTCTTCCACGTGACCGTGCCGCTCGTGCGGGAGATGACCGGGCTGATGATGATGGTCACCGTCTCCGGCGCCTTCCAGGTGTTCAACGAGGTCATGGTGATGACCAGCGGCGGCCCCGACAACTCCAGCCAGGTCCTGGGCACCTGGCTCTACCGCAGCGGCTTCGTGCGCAACAACTTCGGCTACGCCGCCGCCATCGCGACGGTGATCTTCGTCATCACGCTCGGCATCGCCGTGGGACAGATGTGGGTCACCCGTAAGAGAAGGGTGGAATGGTGAGTCGCCGCGGCTTCCTCGGCGTGATCGCGCGCGTGTTCCTCTGGGCGTTCCTGCTCTGCCTCGCGGTGGTCGTGCTGTATCCCCTGCTGTGGATGGTCCTCAACGGGTTCAAGTCCAACAGCGAGCTGTTCGGCAACCCGTTCGCGCTGCCGTCGAGCTGGAGCTTCGAGAGCTATCAGAAGGCGTGGAACCGGGGGGTGAGCGACTACCTGACGACGAGCGTGCTGGTCACGCTCACCTCCACGGTCGCCACCGTGTTCGTCAGCGCGTGGGCGGCCTACGGGCTGACCCGGGTGAACATCCCGCTCAACCGGTTCGTCACGATGGGCATCCTGGGCGGGCTCATGCTCGCGCCGACCGTGGCGCTCGTGCCGCTGGTCAAGATGTTCCAGGCCATGGGGTTGTACAACAGCTTCTGGGCGCTGCTGATCCTCTACACCGCGTTCCGGATCCCGTTCACGACGTTCCTCATCCGGGCGTACATGATCGACCTGCCGCGCGAGGTGGACGAGGCCGCCGAGATGGACGGATGCGGCCGCTGGACCGCGTTCTGGCGGATCATCCTGCCGATGTGCAAGCCGATCCTCACCTCGACCGTGCTGCTGCACATCCTGTTCGCCTGGAACGAGTACCTGTTCGCGATGGTCTTCACCAGCGGCGCCGGCGTGCAGACGCTGCCGGTCGGCCTGACCAGCCTGATGAGCAAGCACGGCACGGACTTCCCCGTCGTCTTCGCCGGGATGGTGATCGCGGCGCTGCCCGTGGTGCTGCTGTTCTTCCTCGGCCAGCGCTACATCGTCAAGGGCCTCGCCGACGGGGTCGGGAAGTGAGTCCGATGTCGTTGTCACTGCGTCAGATCACCGGTTCCAACTTCGCCTACCAGCACCTGCCCTTCGACCGCTTCCTCGACGACGCCGCCGCGCTCGGGCGCGAGCACCTGGAGCTGTGGGGCGTCGCGCCGCAGCTGCACGTGCCGTGGCTGAGCGACGCCGGGGCGCGGGCGATCCGCCGGCGCGCCGCCGGGCTGGGGCTCACCGTCCGCTGCCTGACGCCCGAGCAGGTGGCCTACCCCGTCAACCTGGCCTCGCCGGACACCCGGCTGCGGGCCGCGAGCGTGGCGACGTTCCGCCGGGCCGCCGAACTGGCCGCCGAGCTGGGGGCCGAGCTGCTGCTGCTGACCCCGGGCCGGGGCTTCGAGGACGAGCCGGTCGCCGCCGCCTGGCGGCGCTCGGCCGACGCGATCGGCGAGATCTGCGCCTACGCCGGGACGCTCGGCGTCTCCTGCGTGCTGGAGGCGTTGCAGCGGGTGGAGTCCAACCTGGTCAACGACGCGCCCACGCTGGCCCGCATGATCGACGAGGTGGGCGCCCCGAACCTGGGCGCGGTGCTGGACACCGTGGCCATGGCGGCGGCCGGGGAGGGCGTGGACGACTACTTCGACGCCCTCGGCGACCGGGTCAGGCACGTGCACCTCATCGACGGCTCCCCCACCGGGCACCTGGCCTGGGGCGACGGCGAGCTGCCGCTGGCGGAGTACCTGGCCGCGCTGGACCGCAGGGGCTACCGGGGGGCGATGACGTTCGAGCTGTTCGGGGCCGGGGACTACGCCTTCGACCCGCGTCCCGTGGTGGAGCGCTGCCTGGCCTCCGTACAGGCAGCGCTCCCGGGAGCCTCATAGGCCGCCGGCGGCTCCTGGCGTGACCAGCTGGGCCCTGGACCGGCCGGGATAGCCGGCCACCAGCTTGGCCCGGCCGGTGCGGACGTCCACCGCGTAGGCCCTGGTGTCCTGCCCGACCTCGGCGATCAGCGTGACCTCCGACGGGCTCCGCCAGATCGTCGTGCCGTCGATGCCCGCCCGCCCCGGCAGGCCCTTCACGGAGACCTTCCGCAGGGTGCGGCCGGTCTTGGCGTCGAGCACGGTGAGCCTGCGGGTGAGGTACTCGGGCCGGGCCGTCCTACCGGGCGGGAACTCGAAGGCGACCACCGTGCGGCCGTCCGGGGCGAGCTCGCTGAACATGATGAAGACGCCGTCGAAGCGCACCGGCCTGCCGCCGCCGGCGACCGGCATGAACAGCAGGTCGGTCCTGCGGTAGCGGACCAGCTCGGCGACGCCGTCCTTGATGGCGACCGGCTCGTACACGCCGGGGACGGACACCGTCCCGCCGGTCCGCACGTCGATCAGCAGGCCGGGGTCCTTGGTGCCCTCGCGCGGGTCGAACGCCAGGTGGCGGCCGTCGTCGGAGACCACCAGCATGGAGCCCGTGCCGAGGCGTTCCTCCGCCACCTTCGCGGCGGAGACCGTCTCCACGCCGGTCACCATGTCCCGGACGACGTGCGCCCCCGCGTCCTTGTCGTAGTAGGCGAACATGCGGCCGTCGCGGCTGAGGGCGACGGGCACGCGGTCCTTCCTGGCGGTCGTCCCGAGCGCCTGGGGCACCCGGTACGTCCTGCCGTCGCTGGTGACCACCCGCCATTCGTCCTGCGCGCAGCCGGGCGGCGCGCTCTTCCCCTTGGCGGTCAGGCAGGTCTCCCGGTAGGCGTGGCTGAGCGTCCCCACCTTCCCCGCGGGCAGCACGGGCACGGCCGCCGTCTGCGGCGCGGCGGACTGCACCCGTCGCGGCCCGGCCACCAGCACGGTCGCCGTCACCCCGGCCAGCACCGCGATCGTGGCGGCGGCCGCCAGCGTCGCCGAGGCCCGGCGTCTGCGCCGGAACCCCGCCACCGCCACGTCGGCCAGGTTCACCGAAGGCGCCTCCTCGGCCATGCCGTTCAGTGCGTTCCGCAGTCTGGTCATCGGGCCGCCTCCTGAGCGGTTCGCGAGTCCACGAGGTCGGGGGCCAGCGCGCGCAGGCGCGCCAGCGCGTGATGGGTCTGGCTCTTCACCGTGCCGACCGCGCAGCCGAGCGCGTCCGCGGTCTGGGCCTCGGTGAGGTCCTCCCAGAAGCGCAGGACGATCACCGCGCGCTGCTTGCGCGTCAGCTTGTCCAGCGCCTGGCGCAGCACGATCCGGTCGAGCGCGTCCTCGTCGTAGGTGACCGCGCGCTCGGGCGGGTCGGCGCTGGGCAGCTCGTGGTTCGGCCGGCGCCGCCACGAGATGTACTGGTTGACCAGCGCCTTACGCGTGTACGCCTCCGGGTTGCCGTCCCGCGCCAGCTTGTGCCAGTGCCGGACGACCTTGACCAGCACGCTCTGGAGCAGGTCCTCGGCCAGGTGAGGGTCGCCCACGAGCAGGTAGGCGGTCCGCATCAGCGCCTGTTGCCGGGCGATGACGAACTCGCGGAAGCCGTCATGAGCGTCCAATGTGGTGATCTCCCTTCGCCCGTTCCAACGCGACCGGCCGGGCGGAGGGTTGCAGGGATTCGTCCCGGAATTTTCTCCTGCCTCACCGGCCCCGCTGGACGGGACGGCGGCCCCAGGTGGCCCAGCGCCACAGCCATTCCAGCGGGCCGAAGCGGTACCGGCGCAGCCACAGGGTGGACCACGCCCACTGCAGAGCCAGGATGACGGCGGCGATCCCCACGATCGTGGTCAGCGTCCAGCTCTCCGGGGGGCCGCCGGCCAGCCTGCCGAGGACCAGGACCAGGACGGTGGCGCTCAGGTAGTTGGTCAGCGCCATGCGGCCCAGCGGGGCGAAGACGGCCCGCAGCGCCGGACGCAGCGGGGTCCTGAGCAGGACGAGCAGGACGCACACGTACAGACCGGCCATGAGCAGCCCGGACGCGGCCATCGGCAGGGGGACGCCCGTGGTCCCCGCCTGCCAGGTCAGGGCCGGGACGGTGGCCGCGGCGAAGCCCACGGCCAGCAGCGCCGGGACGCGGGTGGAGCTCTCGATCCGGTCGATCACGCCGTACCTGGTGAGGGCCGAGCCCAGCAGGAACAGGCCGGGCACCAGCATCGTGCCGCCCCCGAAGGCGAGCAGCGCCGCGACGACGAGCACGGCGGCGAGCCCGGCCACGGCCCAGCGCGGCAGCCACGTCGAGGGCAGCAGCACCACCAGGCCGACGACCGCGTAGACGGTCAGGATGTCGCCGCGCCACAGCAGGAACATGTGCGCCAGGCCCATGCAGCCCAGCACGAGGAGCCTGCGCAGCAGCAGCGCCCGCGGACGGGGCACGCGGGCCGCGGCGGAGTCGAGCAGCAGCGAGAAGCCGACGCCGAACAGCAGCGAGAAGATCGGGAAGAAGCGCTGCTCGACGAGCAGGCCCAGCCAGCGGGCGGTGTCGTCGAGCGTCGCCTGCTGCGCGGTGACGGGGTCGGTGCCGACGTGCGAGATCGGCTGGACGTTGGCCAGCAGGATCCCGCACAGGGCGAAACCGCGCACGACGTCGAGCGCGATGATGCGCGACCGCCCGGCGGCGGGGGGCGGGCTGTCCTGGGGCAGGGCGCGGGCGGGCCGCGGGTCGTCATGGGGCATGAAGCCTCATCCTGCGGCGGGCGGCGGGGCGCGGGGAGGGTCCGAAGCAGGGTTCGGGCCGCGGCGACCGTACTTTCGGCCGGTGTGCCGGGCGGCCCCGCCTCCCTAGCCTGGGTGCGTGAACGTGCGGAACCGGCCGGAGCTCGCCTGGCCTGGCGGGCGGCGGGCCGCGGCCGTGACGGCGCAGGCCGCGCTGGCGGCGGCGGCCGTCGCCGTGCTCGCCTTCTGGGCCGCTCTGATCGCCGGGAGCTGGGGCGGCGGCTACTGGGTGTTCGACTGCGCGGCGGGAGCGGCGGTGTGCGCGCTGGCCCTGGCCCGCCGCCTGACCCCGGTGTGGACGGCCGCGGGCGGGCTGGCGGTGGCGGCGGTGGCCGTCGTGGTCGCCGCGTGGGCCGGGCTGCCCAACGAGCCGGGACCGGCCATGGCGCTGGGCCTGTCCGTGCTGGTCGGCTCGGCCGTCAGGACGCTTCCCGTACGGCCGGCCTGCGCCGTCGCGGCAGGTGGGCTCGCGGTCGTCGCGGCGAGCGTGCCCGGGGCGCACAACGGGGCCACGGTGGCGCTCAACGCGGCCGGGTGGCTGGCCGCCCTGGGCGTCGGCGGCGGTCTGCGGCTGCTGGCGGCGCGCCGCCTGTCGGCCGCCGACCGCGTCCGGCACGACGAGCGCCGCAGGCTCGCCAGGGAGCTGCACGACGTGGCCGCCCACCACCTGACCGGCATCGTCCTGCAGGCCCAGGCCGCCCGGCTGCTGGCCCGCAGGGGGTCGGGCCCGCTGGAGGAGTCGCTGGAGGAGTCGCTGGAGGACATCGAGGACGCCGGCGCCGGCGCCCTGGCCGCGCTGCGCCGCGTCGTGGGCCTGCTGCGCGAGGCCGCCGACGACGTGCCCGGCCCGCCCGGCCGGCTCACCGACCTGGTCGGCGGCTTCGACGGCCCGCCCGTGACCCTGCGCGCCCCCGGCGGGACCGAGGGCTGGCCGCCGGAGGTGGCCGGCACCGTCTACCGGATCGTCCAGGAGTCGCTGACGAACGTCGCCCGCCACGCGGCCCGCGCCCGCGCGGTCACCGTGGAGGTCGCCGTCGAGGTCACCGGGCAGGAGTGCGCGGTCGTGGTCGAGGTCGCCGACGACGCGCCGGCCGCGCCGCCGTCCCGCAGCCGCGGCGGCTACGGCCTGCTCGGCATGCGCGAACGCGTCGAGGCCCTCGACGGCACCCTGCGCGCGGGCCCCCGGCCGGAGGGCGGCTGGACGGTCCACGCCACCCTGCCGCTCGCCGGGCCCCTCAAGGGGCGGCGATGACGATCGGCGTGCTGCTGGCCGACGACCAGGCGATGGTCCGGCGGGGCCTGCGGCTGATCCTGGAGGACCAGCCCGACATCCGCGTGGTGGCCGAGGCCCGGGACGGCGTGGAGGCCGTGGAGCTGGCCCGGCGGGTACGCCCCGACGTCTGCCTCGTGGACATCCTCATGCCCGGCATGGACGGCATCGCGGTGACCCGCGCCCTGGCCGGCGCCGGCGTGCCCGACCCGCTGCCGGTGGTCGTGGTCACCACCTTCGACCTGGACGAGTACGTCTACGACGCGCTGCGCTCCGGCGCGGCCGGGTTCGTGCTGAAGGACGCCGGCCCGGCCCTGCTCGCCGAGGCCGTACGGGCGGCCGGCGCCGGGGACGCCCTGATCTCGCCGTCGATCACGCCGCGCCTGCTGGGCCGCCTGGCCGGGCGGGCGCCGCGCGCGAAGGGAGCGGTGCGCCCGCTGTCGGAGCGGGAGACCGACGTGGTGCGCGCCGTGGCCGCCGGAAGCACCAACCAGGAGATCGCCGCCGCCCTGCACATCTCACTGAGCACCGTGAAGGGCCACATCTCCGCCATCCTGGACAAGCTGGGCGTACGCAACCGGGTCGAGATCATCGCGTGGGCCTGGGAGAACGGGGTGGCCGGCTAGCCGCGGGCCGGTGGGACGTCCCTCAGCGCGGCTCGTCGCCCAGCCGCACGCTCGCGCGGGCGATGTCGGCCAGCGTGATGTCGGCCAGCATCATCTCCTCGTGGTCGCGCAGCGCGCTCCACACCTCGGCGAGCGGGCTGGCCACACCGGGATAGCCGCCGTGGTCGCCGCCCTCGGAGACGCCTTCGACGATCAGCACGATGTCGGCGAGGGTGATCTCGCCGGCGGGCCTGGCCAGCCAGTAGCCGCCGTCGGGGCCGCGCTGGCTGTGCAGCAGGCCCGCCCGGCGCAGCTGCAGCAGGATGTTGTCGAGGAACTTGCGGGGGATGCCCTGGGCCGTGGCGATCTTCTCGGCGGGCATGGGGCCCGGCGGCGCCGCGGCCAGCTCGGCCGCGGCGCGCAGGGCGTACTGGGTTCTGGCGGAGATCCGCATGACCGTCTGCTGCTCAGGCGCTCACCTGGTGCAGGCCCCAGCGGCGGCGCAGCGCGCCGTCCGCCAGGCCGAAGACGCGGTCCACCACGATGCCGATGACCAGGATGACGATCATGGTGGCCAGCAGGCCGGGCGAGTCGGCCAGCTCGCGGGCGTAGTGGAGCTGCTCGCCCAGCGAGGCCTGGTTGGCGATGATGACCAGCAGCTCACCGGCCATCAGCGAGCGCCAGGCGAACGCCCAGCCCTGCTTGAGCCCGGCCAGGAACGACGGCAGCGAGGCCGGCAGGATGACGTGCCGGTAGAGCGCGATCCGGCGGAAGCCGAGCATGTGCCCGGCGCGCAGCAGGATCGGCGGCGTGTAGTCCACCCCGGTGATCAGGCCGTTGGCGATGGACGGCGCCGCGCCCAGCACCACCACGAACAGGATCGCGCTCTCCGACAGCCCGAACAGCAGGATGGCCAGCGGGAACCAGGCGATGGACGGCATCGTCTGGAGCCCGGTGATCAGCGAGCCCGTGGCGCGGCGCAGCGGCCCGATCCGCGAGACCAGCGCCCCGACGACCAGCCCGGCGGCGATCGCCAGGGCGAACCCGGTGACCGCGCGGCGCATGGTGACCGTCAGCGCGGTGTAGAACTCGGGGTCGCCCAGCCGGTGCCCGAGCTCGGCGAGCGTGGTGACCGGCCCGGCGAAGACGTACTCGGGCCACCAGCCCGCCCACACCACGGCCTGCCAGACGGCCAGCACGATGAGCACGGCCGTGGCGATCGGCCACAGCCCCGCCCACAGCCGGGAGGCCGGGCCGGCGCGGTGGCCGGTGCCCAGCTCCAGCGCGTCGAGCCCGGCGAGCTGCTGGGCGTGGGTGTCCGTCGTCGTCATGCGGGCTCCTCCTGACGGGCGTGGCGCAGGACCTCCTGGCGGAGGCGGCCGGTGATCTCCCCCGCCAGCTCGGCCACCTCGCCCGAGTCGGTACGCCGGGGCCGCGGCAGCGCGACGGGGAAGTCCTCGACCACCCGCCCCGGCCGGCTGGACAGCAGCACGACCCGGTCGCCGAGCCGGACGGCCTCGCGCACGTTGTGGGTGACGAACAGGACCGACAGGGCGCGTTCCCGCCAGATGCGTTCGAGCTCGTCGTGCAGCAGGTCGCGGGTCATGGCGTCCAGGGCGCCGAAGGGCTCGTCCATCAGCAGCACGTCGGCGTCCTGGGCGAGCGCCCTGGCCAGGGCGACGCGCTGGCGCATGCCGCCGGACAGCTCGTGCGGCCGTTTCCCGCCGAACCCGGCCAGGTGGACGATGTCGAGGAACTCGGCGGCCCGGTCCCGGCGCTCCCGCCTGCTCACGCCCTTGGCGCGCATTGCCATCTCGACGTTGGCCGAGACGGTCAGCCAGGGGAACAGCGCGGGTTCCTGGAACATGAGCGCGACGCGGTCGCCGTCCACGTCGATCCGGCCGGCCGTGGGCCGGTCGAGCCCGGCGACCAGCGACAGCAGCGTGCTCTTGCCGCAGCCGGACGCGCCGAGCAGGCAGACGAACTCGCCGGGGGCCACCGACAGCGAGACCTGGTCGAGGGCTTGCAGGGCCGTCCGGCCCTGACCGTAGAGCTTGGAGACGGCCTCCAGCCGGACCGCGGGGCTCTGCCCCTCGACCCGGCCGGTGACCTGCTCCGTGAGCGGAGCGGACATCGCGTGCGCCTCCTACTTGTCGGAGATGGCCTGCTGGCCCTTGGCGGCGAGGACCTCGTTGAGGACCTTGAGGTCGTAGATGCCGTTCAGGTCGACCGGGTCGAGGAGGCCGACCTTGGTCGCGTGCTCGGCGCTGCCCACCAGCGACGAGGCGATCGGGTCGTTGGTGAAGGTGATGTTCTTGAACGCGCTGTCCAGCACCTCGGGCTTGAGCGCCTTGCCGGTCAGCTTCTGCAGCGCGGCGTTGGCGGTCTGCGCGGCGCCGGCCGGGTCCTTGGCGATGACGTCGTTGGCCTCGACGTGCGCCTCGATCAGCTTCCTGAGCAGGTCGGGGTGCTCCTTGGCCCACTCCTGGCGGACGATGAGGTGAGTGATCACGAACTGCTTGTTCGGCCACAGGTCGCGCTCGTCGACCAGCACCTTGCCGCCGCTCTCCTTGATCAGGCGGCTGGCGAACGGCTCGGGCACCCAGGCGCCGTCGATGTCGCCGGTGGCGAAGGTCTGGATGGTCTGGGAGTTCTCCTGGGGCACGATGGAGACCTCGCCACCGCCCTTGGTGTCGGTCTTGATGCCCTTCTCGGTCAGCCAGTAGCGCAGCGCGACGTCCTGGGTGTTGCCGAGCTGCGGGGTGGCGATCTTCTTGCCCTTGAGGTCCTCCACCGAGTTGATCCCGGGCTTGACCACGAGGAACACGCCGCCGGACGCCGCCCCGGCGACGATCTTGATGGCCTGGCCCTTCGACTTCGACCAGGCGTTGATGGCCGGGTTGGGGCCGACGTAGGTGGCGTCGATGGCGCCGGAGAACACGGCCTCGATCGCGGCCGGGCCGGCGTTGAACGTGCTGGTCTTCGGCGCGGCCCCGAGGTGCTTGGCGTAGATGCCCTTCTCGACGCCGACCAGGGCGGTGGCGTGGGTGATGTTGGGGAAGAAGCCCAGGCGCACCTGCGCGCCGCCGGCTCCCCCGCTCTTCGCGCCGCTGTCCGCAGGGCTGCCGCTGCCCCCACAGGCGGCCGCCATGGTCGTCAGCGCCAGGGCGGCCAGGGTGGCCACCGTTACGCGAACCCTGCGAGCGTTCATCTCTTCTCCCTATTTCCCACTTATTTAGTGGCTTTAGAGTGTTTATAGGAGCAAGGGAGGGCGCTCGTCAATCCCACTCTGGGTCACAGACTCTTCACGAAAGGCAGCGGACCCGCGCACCGGACGGCCTTCACCCCAGCACGGCGATCTTATTCCGTCAAGCCCTACCAATTTAGTGGGTTTTTATTTACGGTGGAGGCGTACGGAAGGAAGGACACCATGCCATCCCTGACCATCACCCCCGTCGCCGGCCGTATAGGAGCCGAGATCACCGGGGTGCGGCTCGCGCCCGATCTGCACCCCGACGTCGTGGCCGAGCTCCGCCAGGCCCTCCTCACCCACAAAGTGATCTTCCTGCGCGGTCAGGAGCACCTCGACGAGCAGAGCCAGGTGGGCTTCGCCCGGCTGCTCGGCGAGCCGACCGCCGCCCACCCGACCGTGCCCGCGCTGCACGGCAACGCCCACATCCTGGACCTCGACTACAGCAACGGCCACAAGGTCGACCGCTGGCACACCGACGTGACCTTCGTGGACCGGCCGCCGCTGGCCTCGGTGCTGCGCGCGGTCGTCGTGCCCGAGGCGGGCGGCGACACGTTGTGGGCCAACACCGTCAGCGCCTACGAGAACCTGCCCGCCGAGCTGCGCGACCTGCTCGACCGGCTGCGCGCCGTGCACACCAACCAGTACGACTACGTCCGCACGGCCGCGATCGACGAGCGGGCCCGCGAGCACGCCGAGGTGTTCGCCTCCACCCTGTTCGAGACCGAGCACCCGGTCGTGCGCGTGCACCCGGAGACCGGCGAGCGCTCGATCCTGCTCGGCGACTTCGCCAAGCGGCTGAGCGGCCTGTCCGGGCACGCCTCCGGGGCGGTCATCCGGCTGGTCCAGGAGCACGTCACCGAGGTGGAGAACACCGTCCGCTGGCGCTGGTCGCCCGGCGACGTGGCGATCTGGGACAACCGGGCCACCCAGCACCGCGTGGTGCACGACTTCGGCGACCGTCCCCGCCGCCTGCACCGGGTCACGATCGCCGGGGACGTGCCGGTCGGCGTGGACGGCCGGACCAGCACCGCCCTCAGCGGTGACGCCGCCGCTTACTCGCCGATCGCCGCCTGACCCTCCCCGGGGCCGCCCCGGCCACGAACGTCGCCGTGGCCGGGGCCTGGCGGATCGGCCGCGCGGCGAACTTCGAGCCAGTGCGGGCGGGGTTGGCTGGGCCCCGCCCGCACGTCCCCCCCACCTGAAAGGCATCGCCCATGAGCACCGACGAATCCCCCACCGGACGCGAGAGCCGCGTCGCGATCAACGAGGACTGGGCCGCCACGGCCGTCGGCCTGGTCCTGCTCGTCCTCGTCCTCGCCGGCGTCATCCCCGTCGGGCTGGTGCCCTGATGAGCGCCCCGGCCGTCGCCGCCGACCGCGCGACCTGGCACGGGACGGCGCTCGGCGTCCTGGTCGTCCTCGTGCTGGCCGCCGCGACCCGGTTCCTGGAGAAGGGCGTGCCCGGCTGGTTCCCCGGCTCCGGGCTCGCCAAGGCCGTCGAGTTCCCGATCTACGCGATCGCCCTCGGGCTGCTCGGCAACGCGCTGCTGACCGCGGCCGGGCTGCGGGAGCGGCTGGCCGGCGGGTTCCGCACCGAGTTCTTCATCAAGACCGGGCTGGTGCTGCTCGGCGCGTCCATCAACCTCAAGGTGATCGTGACCGCCGCCGGGCCGGCCGTGCTCCAGGCGATCGTGCTGATCAGCACGGTGTTCCTGTTCACCTGGTGGCTCGGCGGGCGGCTCGGGCTCGACGACCGGCTGCGCGCGCTGCTGTCGTCGGCCGTGTCGATCTGCGGGGTCAGCGCGGCCATCGCGGCGGCGGGGGCCGTCCAGGCCAGGAAGGAGCAGCTCGCATACAGCGCGAGCCTGGTGATCGCGTTCGCGCTGCCGTCGATCTTCGTCCTGCCCGCCCTGGCCTCGGCGTTCGGGCTGCCGCCCGAGGTGGCGGGGGCCTGGATCGGCGGCAACATCGACACCACCGCCGCCGTCACCGCCGCCGGCACGATCGCGGGCGAGGACGCCCTGGCCATCGCCACGATCGTCAAGGTCACCCAGAACGCGCTCATCGGCGTCGTCGTGGTCGCGCTGACCGCCTGGTTCGCCTTCCGCGTCGAGCGGCGGGCGGACGCCGAGCGGCCGGGGGCGGCCGAGCTGTGGCGGCGCTTCCCGAAGTTCGTGCTCGGGTTCGTCGCCGCGTCCGTGATCGCCACCTGGTGGCTCACGACGGTCCCGGCGGCCGAGGGCAAGGCGGTCGTCGGGGTCGCCAACGACCTGCGGACCTGGTTCCTGATCCTGGCGTTCGTCAGCATCGGGCTGGAGTTCCGGGTGGCGGCGCTGCGGGCGGCCGGCTGGCGGCCGGTCGCCGTGTTCGCCGCCGCGACGGTGGTGAACGTGGTCGTCGCGCTCGCCCTGGCCCTGGCCCTGTTCTCCGGCTTCACGGCCGGCTGAGGGCCCCGCCCTCGGGGGGCGGGGCCGTCCGCTAGGCGACGGGCAGCTGCGCGGGGTCCGCCACCCGGACGATCGAGCCGCTGATCTGCTGCGGGTTGCGGATCAGGTTGAGGATCGGGCAGACCCGCTCGACCTCGGCGTGCAGCCCGGCCAGCTGCTCGTCGGAGGCGGGCGAGCCGATCTGCACCTCGTAGCGGAAGTTGTGCGGGTACACCGGGACGCCCTGGTCGCCGGGGAGCTGGGCCCTCGGGTCGTACTCGGCGCGGACGTCCACCTCCAGGGAGTCGATCGGCACCTCCAGCTCGGCCGCCTTGATCAGGAAGATGTGCGTCACGCAGCTACCCAGGACGCCGGCCTGCAGCTCGGGCGAGCCGGGGCCGAGGTCGTAGCCGGCGAAGTCGGGGCCGCTGTCGCTGATGATCTGGTGGTCCCTGATCCTGATGCGCCGGATCCCGCTGCGGCCCTCGGCCGTGACGTGGGCGTGCAGCGGCACCGGGCCGCCCGCCGGGGCCTCCCGGCGGGCCAGCAGGGCGGCGCGCTTGTGCGACAGGTACTCGCGAAGGGTGCTCATGGGTCTTTCTCTCTCGAACGGGGTTCAGCTCAGGGTCACGTGGCCGAGCGGGGTGTCGACGACGGCCCGCAGGCCGGGCTCCGGCCCCTCGGTGACGTCGAGCGTCACGTCGAGGGCGGCCAGGTCGCGGCGGAGCGCGCCGGGATCGGGGTGGACGGCGGCGAAGGAGACCAGGCCAAGCAGCGGCAGGTCCGTGGCGGCCGGGTGGGTGGTCCTCCCCCAGTCGATGAGGAAGGGCACCGGACGGATCGCGGCCGGGTCCTCGCGCCGGGTGAGCCGCCACTCCAGCAGCTCGCCGGACGGGGTGCGCCGGGACAGCGGCTGCACGTCGCCGGGGTCGTAGCCGCGCTCGCGGGCCAGCTCCACGGTCTTGTCGAGGTCCTGCGGATGCACGGCCCAGGCGGCCAGGCGCGGCTCGGTCAGCGTCGCCAGCCCGAACGCCCGCGGCCGCGCCTCCGACTCCGGGTCCGGCCCGATGATCTCCAGGTACGCGGTCGGCCCGAAGCGCACCAGGTAGTTCGCGGTGCCGCCGGGATGGCTGCCGCCCCGGACGGGCCGCACGCCGGTGCGCGCGGCGAAGTCCTCGACCCCCGCGAGCAGGTCGGGAACGGCATAGACGAGGTGGTCGAGGTGACGGTCGGTCATCGGTGGTCCTCCGGTTCGCCGAGTGAGAGCATGAGCCGGTTCGCCCAGTTGAAGAAGGCGGCGGCGTGGATGGCGTCGCTGATCGCCAGGTCGTCCAGCCCGGCCGCGCGCAGCGCCGCGACGTGCTCGGGCCCGAACTCCACGGGCGTGGCGGCCAGCGCGACCGAGGCGTCGACGACCGCCCGCCAGGTGCCGTCCTGCGGCGCGTCCACCCCCTCGTCGAGCAGGCGCTGCACGTCCTTCGGGCGCTTGGAGTGGTGGGCGGCGAAGCGGGCGTGCACCGACGCGCAGAACACGCAGCCGTTGCGCCGCGAGGTCGCGGTCGCGGCCAGCTCGCGCTCGGCGCGCGGCAGCCCGCCGTCGACGTTGTAGAAGATGTCGTTGTCGGTCTTGGTGCGCGCGTGCAGGATCTCGGGGTCGCGGGCCAGCAGCAGGAAGTACGGCGACGACGCCCGCGCCCGGTCCACCAGCGCCTCGTAGTGGGCCTCGGTCAGCTCCTCCGGCGCGAGCGGCGGCAGCCAGGGCCGCCAGCCGAGCTGTTCCTGGGTGAAGCCGGTGCTCACGCCGCCGCCTCCGCGTCGAGCAGGCGCAGGCCGCCGACCACTCGCACCTGGAAGGCGAGGAAGGCGACGAGCTGCGACAACGTCACCACGCCCGTCGGGCTCCAGCCGGCCGCGGCCAGCGCCTCCAGGGCCTGCCCGCTGGCCTCGCGGGGCCGGAACACCAGCAGGTGCGCGTGCTCGAACGCGGCGGTGAGCCGGACGCCCAGCGCGTCCGGTTCGCGTACCCGGTAGCGCAGGCCCTCGTCGCTCTCGGCGGCCAGCGGCGCGGGGTAGACGCCGTACGGGCCGGTGGTGGCGCCCGCCTCGACCTCGGTCTCGACGGCCTTCAGCAGGCCGGGGGCCAGCTCGGCGAGCCGGTCGGCGTAGAAGCCGGCGACGACGGCGTCGCGGTGCAGCCCGGTCACGAAGGCCGCGACGGCGTCGCGTTCGACGAGGGTGACCTCGCCCTCCTCGTCGGGGGCGAAGAGCGCGTCGAAGCCGCGCTGGGCGTGCTCGCGGGCGGCGGGCCGCAGGTCGCGCAGCTTGTCGAGGCGGGAGCCCGGTCTTATCCCGGCCAGGTGGTCGATGACGTCGTTGATCATGTGGAGCTCATTTCGGTGGAGGGGAGCCAGCCGAGCGCGGGTGCGACCTCGGTCGCCAGCAACTCGGTCGAACGCAGGATCAGCGGATGCGGCGGGTCCACCGAGTGCACCTGGAAGACCAGGTCGGTGACCCGTTCGAGGGTCGGATCGGCGCGCAGGCTGTCGATGACGTCCTGCGGGGTGCCCACGTGCACGTCGAAGGCGGCGATGCGGCTGTCGAGGTCGCCGCCGGGCAGCTCCCACGGCAGCCGGCCGCGCCCGAGCCCCCGCTCGGCCCAACGCAGCGCCTCGGCGCGGCTGTCGGCCACGAACGCGGTCCGCGAGGCCACGATGCGCGGGACGACGCCCGCGGGCAGGTTCTCGTGGTAGGCGTCCACGATCGGGCGTTGCAGGTCGGCCAGCGTCGCCTGCGGGTCGTCGGCCGGCCGGGGCTGCGTGCGGGAGAGCATGAGCCCGTTGCCGGCCCGGCCGGCGCGCGCTCCGCCGGCGGCCGAGAACGTCGCCTCCCAGATCGCGCCGGGCAGCCGGGGCGCGGGCGGATAGAGCCGGTTGCCGCCGCCCAGGTCCTCGCCCGACCAGGCCCGCAGCAGGATCGACAGGTGCTCGGCGTACAGGGCGGCGCGGTCGCCGCTGTCGTGCCCGAACGGCCCGAACGACGACGGCGTCCCGCCGCTGCCCACCCCGATCTCCAGCCGTCCGCCGGTGAGCAGGTCGAGCACGGCGGCGTCCTCGGCCACCCGCACCGGGTGCTCCAGCGGCAGCGTGATGATGCCGGTGCCGAGCCGGATCCGGCTGGTACGGGCCGCCACGTGGGCGAGGAACACCAGCGGCGCGGGCAGCCCGCCCTCCTCGCCGTCGAAGTGGTGCTGGGCCACCCAGGCGGTGTCGAAGCCGAGCGACTCGGCGTGCGCGATCTGCTCGGCGGCCAGCCGGTAGCGCTCGGCCGGGGGCGCCTCGTCCAGGACCCGGGTGAAGAAGCCGAGCCTCATCGCACCGGCTCCGGGATGGCGGCGAGCAGCTCGCGGGTGTAGTCGTCGGCCGGGTCGGTGAAGACCCGCCGGGTGGATCCTGATTCCACGATGCGTCCTTTGTTCATGACGGAGACGGTGTGCGAGATCTGCCGCACCACCGCCAGGTCGTGCGAGATGAAGAGGTAGGTCAGGCCGAGGTCGCGCTGGAGCTGTCCGAGCAGGTCGAGGATCTGCGCCTGGACCGTGACGTCGAGCGCCGAGACGGCCTCGTCCAGCACGAGCACCTGCGGGCCGGCGGCCAGCGCGCGGGCGATGGCCACCCGCTGCCGCTGCCCGCCCGACAGCTCGCGCGGCCTGCGCGACGACACGTCCGCGGGCAGCGCCACCCGGTCGAGGAGCTCGGCGACGCGGGCCTTGCGGGCGGCCCGGTCGCCGAGCCGGAAGTTGCGCAACGGCTCCTCCACGATGTCGGCGACCGGCTGCCGCGGGTCCAGCGACCCGTACGGGTTCTGGTGCACGAGCTGGACGTGCCGGCGGAAGCCGCGGCCGCCGGGGGCCCCGGGGACGGTGACCGTGCCCGACGTGGGCTCGGCGAAGCGCACCACCATGCGCGCGGTGGTGGTCTTGCCGGACCCCGACTCCCCGACGAGCGCGTGCGTGGTGCCGCGCGGCACCTCGAAGGAGACGCCGTCCACGGCCCGGAAGGCCCGCCGCCCCGACCGGAACTCCTTGACCAGGTCGCGCACCACGATCGCGGGCTCGGCGGCCACCGGCTCGCGGAAGGGGCGGGCCGACAGCGCGGGGGCGTCGCGCAGCAGCCCGCGGGTGTAGTCCGCGCCGGGCGCCGCCAGGACGCCCCTGGTCGGGCCCTGCTCCTCGACGCGGCCGTCCTTCATGACGACCAGCCGGTCGGAGCGGCTCGCGGCCACGCCGAGGTCGTGGGTGACCAGCAGCACGGCGGTGCCGAACTCGGCGCGCAGGTCGTCGATGAGGTCCAGGATGCGCCGCTGCACGGTGACGTCCAGGGCGCTGGTGGGCTCGTCGGCGATGATCAGCCGGGGTTCGAGCGCGACGGCGATGGCGATCAGCACGCGCTGGCGCATGCCGCCGGACAGCTCGTGCGGGTACTGGCGGGCCCGCGTCTCGGGGTCGGGCAGGCCGACGCGGGTGAGCAGCTCGACGACCCGGCGCCGGACGGCGGCCCGGTCGCCGCGCTTGTGGATGCGCAGCACCTCGGCGATCTGCGCCCCGACCGTCTTGACCGGATCGAGCGAGTTGGACGGATCCTGCGGCACCAGCCCGATCTGGGCCCCGCGGACGGACTCCATCCGCCGCGGCGACCAGGTCGCCAGGTCGTTCTCCCCCAGCAGGACGCTGCCGCGGTCCAGCGAGGCGTTGCGCGGCAGCAGGCCGATGATCGAGTGCGCGGTCGTGGTCTTGCCGGACCCCGACTCGCCGACGACCGCCACCACCTCCCCCGGCTCGACGGTGAAGGAGACGCCGTGGACCGCCGGGCGGCCGTCGTAGGAGACCGCGAGGTCGCGGACGTCGAGCAGGCTCACGAGGACTCCTTGGCGATGGACCGGCTGATCCGGCCGGCGGCCAGCACGACCGCGACCACCACGGCCCCGGGCAGCGTGGTCAGCCACCAGGACGTGGCCAGGTAGTTGCGGCCCTCGGCGATGAGCAGCCCCCACTCGGGGGTCGGCGGCTCGGCGCCGTAGCCGAGGAAGCCGAGCGTCGAGATGGCCAGGATGGCCACGCCGAACTGCAGGGCGGCCAGCGCGACGACGGGGCCGAGCGAGTTGGGCAGCACGTGCCGCCACAGCACGGCGGTGAACCGGCCGCCGCTGCCGAACGCGGCCTCGACGTAGTCGGTGCGGCGCACCCGGACGACCTCCGACCGCGACAGCCGGGCGAACGCGGCGACCGAGCCGACGCCGACCGCGACGGCCACGTTCACCGTCCCCGGGCCGAGCAGGATGATCACTACCAGGGCCAGGAGCAGGCCGGGGATCGACAGCAGCACGTCCACGACCCGCATGACGGCGGCGTCGGGCACCCCGCCGAGCGAGCCGGCCAGCAGCCCGAGCAGCGTGCCGAGCAGCAGGCCGACCGCGACGGCGACGAACGCCCCCGACAGCGAGTGCACGGCCCCGTGCACCACCCGCGCGAACACGTCCCGCCCGACGGCGTCGGTGCCGAACAGGTGCTGCCCGCTCGGCGCCTGGAGCTTCTCGACCGGCACGCCGGCGATCGGGTCGTACCCGGTGAACAGCCCCGGGACGACCGCCCACAACAGCGCCACGGCGACCACCGTCCAGGACAGGATCAGGCCCGCCCTCACGACGCCGCCCTCAGCCGCGGGTCGAGCACCGGGAACAACACGTCCACCACCAAGTTGACCAGGACGAACACCGCCGCGGCGAGCACCACCACGGCCAGCATCACCGGCGTGTCCTGGGCGGTCACGGCCTGCTCGGTGAGCCGGCCGACGCCGTTGCGGCCGAAGACGGTCTCCGTCACGACCGAGCCCGCGATCAGCTCGCCGAACGTCAGGCCCGCCACGGTCAGCGTCGGCAGGACGGCGTTGCGCGCCACGTGCCGCCACAGGATCCACCAGCGGGTGGCGCCCTTGGCCGCGATCACCGGCACGAACGGCTGGGCGTACACCTGGTCGATGCCGCGCGCCAGCACCTGCGCGACGGGCGCCGAGATCGGCACGGCCAGCGTCAGCACCGGCAGGACGAGCTGCTGCAGCTCGCCGCCCCCGATGACCGGCACCAGCCGCAGCCGGAAGGAGAAGACCTGGATCAGCAGGATCCCCAGCCAGAACGCCGGGACCGAGATGAACAGCGACGGCACCGACAGCAGCGCCCCGCGCAGCCACGACGTCCTGCTGTAGCTCGCCACGAACGCGATCACCACGGCGAGCAGCACCGCCAGGACGAACGCCGCAGAGGCCAGCCGGGCCGTCTCGGGCAGCGCCTCGCCCAGGCGCTCGACCACCGGGGCGCCGGTGTCGATCGAGTAGCCGAAGCCGCCGGTCAGGAAGCCGGTCAGGGTGCGCAGGTACTCGCCGATCGGCGAGCCGCCGCTGTAGTACGCCCGGATGTCGGCGATCTGCTGCGGCGACAGGCCGAGCTCGGGGTTCTGGAACTTGATCAGGATCGAGTCGCCGGGCAGCAGTTGCAGCAGCACGTAGCTCGCGGTGAAGGCGGCCCACAGCACGAGCACCGCCTGCCCGGCCCGGGTCAGGAGATACCTGGTCATTGCTGGGCCTTCCACGCCGAGTAGAACCACGGCCGGGCGACCGCCTCGAAGGCCACGCCCTTGACGTACGGCGCGCCGCCGTACACCTGGGGCTCCTCGAACAGGGGGATGGCGTAGCCCTGGTCGATCACGTACCGCTGGATCTCGCCGACCTTGGCGTTGCGCTTGGCGTTGTCGGGCTCGGCGGACTCCTCCTCCAGCAGGGTGTCGAGCTTCTTGTCCTTGGACAGGATGACGTCGCGGTTCTGGCTGTGGAAGTGGCTCTTGATGACGTCCTGGTCGGCGCGGCCGACCATGCTGTGCGCGACGGCGGTCTTCTCGGCGTCCTTGATGTCCACGGCCTGGGTGCCGGCGTCGGCGGGGCGGATCTCCAGCTGCACGCCGAGCTTGGCCCACTGCTGGCCGACGAGTTCGAGCGTCTGCTTGGACAGCGGCTGCGGGCCGGCGACGAAGACGCCCAGCCGCAGCTTGACGCCGTCCTTCTCGCGCACGCCGTCGGCGCCCCTCGTCCAGCCGGCCTTGTCGAGCAGCGCGTTGGCCCTGGCCGGGTCGTAGGCCAGGTCCTCGGACAGGTCGAGGTAGCCCTGGGCGAGGTGGCTGAGCACGGAGGTGGCCCGCGGGTAGCTCGCGGTGAACAGGGTGTCGACGACCTCCTTGGCGTCGGTGCCCGCCTGGAGCGCCTTGCGCACGCCGAGGTCCTTCAGGATGCTGTTGGACGGCCGCAGGTACAGGCCGTTGTTCACGCCCCTGGTCGGCTCGGCGTAGATCTGGAAGCCGGCGTCCTTGACGGTCTTCTCGTCGTACGCCTGGACATAGCGCACGAAGTCGGCCTGGCCGGAGGTCAGCGCGCCGACCCGGACGTTGTCCTCGGGCGTCACGATGATCTTGATCTCGTCCAGGTACGCCCGTCCCTGGTGCTTCGACGACGGCGGCGCCCAGTCGTAGTCCTTGCGGGCGGCCAGGTCCACCTCCTTGTCGACGATCTGCTTCTTCAGCGTGAAGGGGCCCGAGCCGACGATGTTCTTGAGCTGGCACTGCTGCTCGTACGGCAGCGAGATCGTCTTCTTCGACACCAGCCCGGCCCCGATGACCGAGGTGCCCTGGAGGAAGCCGGGAGAGGGCTTCTTGAAGTGGAAGCGCACGGTCAGCGGGTCGACGACCTCGCTGCGCTCGTAGTTGTTGACGAACTCGGCGACCGGCAGCTTGAGCTCGGTGTTCCCGAGGCCGTACACGTCGAAGTTGGCGGCGACGGCGGCGGCGTCGAGCGGGCTGCCGTCGCTGAAGGTCACGCCCTGGCGCAGGTGGAAGGTGTATTCGGTGGCGTCGTCGTTCACCTCCCACTTGGTGGCGATCCAGGGCTCGATCTCCAGGGTCTGCGGGTTCTGCCAGGTCAGCTTGTCGGTGATCTGGTTGAGGATGCCGCCGTTGGGATAGAAGCCGGCGGCCGGCAGGTAGAGGCAGGTGGGCGGCTGGTGCTCCAGGTAGGTCAGCGTGCCGCCGTAGACCGGCTGACCGCTGGACGGCGCCGCGCCGGCAGCACCCCCTTGGCCGCCACAGGCGCCGAGGAGCCCAACGACGGCGAGCATGACGGCTGCGGTGCGCAGGCTGGATGAGGACATGGGGGTACTGCCTTTCAGACAAAACATACCTAAAAAGTAGGAAAAGGCTACAGCAAACGCGCGACCGCCGCCACCAGGGGCTTCTGTCCGACCGTCAGAGGCGTTCCGAGGTCACGGGCCTGGCCCGCGTCACGGGCGTTTCCGGGCCGCGGGCGTGTCCAGGCCACGAGCTTCCCCGGTTACGGGCTTTCGCGGTTACGGGCTTTCCCAGGCTTCGGCGAGGAGTTCGTAGGAGCGCACGCGGTCGGCGGGGTCGTGGGTGATGGTGGTGACCAGCAGCTCGTCGGCCCCGGTGACCCGGCGCAGCACCCGCAGCCCCTCGGCCACCGCGCGCGGCGTGCCGACGAACCGGGTGTCGATCCGGTCCTTGACCAGCGCGCGGTCGGCCTCCGTCCAGACGTGCCGGGCCGCCTCCCGCGGCGTCGGGTACGGCATCGCGCCCGCCCCCGTCCTGATGCTGCGCACCCACAACCCGTACGGCGAGGCCAGCTCGCGCGCCCTGGCCTCGTCCTGCGCCACCACCGCGTCGGCCGACACGATCACGTACGGCTCGGCCAGCTCGTCCGACGGCTTGAACGCCTCGCGGTACGCCTCCACGGCCTCCAGCACACTCGACGGGCTGACGTGGTAGTTGGCCGCGAACGGCAACCCGCGCTCCCCCGCGACCCGGGCGCTCTGCCCGCCGCTGCTGCCCAGGATCCACACCTGCACGTCGGCCCCCTCGCCGGGCGTCACGTGCGCCTCGTGGGTCCCGCCGAGCAGGGCCAGCAGCTCGTCGACCTGGTCGGCGAAGTCGGGCGTCACCGCTCCGGGCTGCTGGAGCAGGCTCGCCTGGAAGGCCAGGCGGGGGATCCCGGCCAGCCGCGACCAGTCGAAGGGCGGCGGGATGAGCAGCCCGTCCACCACCCTGGCCTCCTTGCCCGCGGGACCCGCGGAAGCCTGCCCGGCCCCGCGCCCGGCCCCGCGTTCGGCCCCGCGCCCGGCCCCGCGTTCGGCCCCGCGTTCGGCCGCGCGCCGCCCCGAGCGTCCGATGCCCAGATCGAGCCGGCCCGGGTGCAGCGCGTCGATGATCCCGAACTCCTCGACCACGGACACCGGCGTCCGGTGGCCGAGCTGCACGGCTCCCGAGCCGACCCTGATCGTCGCGGTGGCCGCCGCCACCAGGCCGATCAGCACGGCGGGCGCCGCCCCGGCCACGCCCGGGGCGAAGTGGTGCTCGGCCAGCCAGTAACGGGCGTAGCCGAACTCCTCCGCGCGCCGGGCGAGCTCGATCGTGTCGCGTAACGCCTGGCCCGCGGTGCCGCCCGAGCTGATGGGGGCCAGGTCGAGGACGGACAGGCTCATGACGCGCTCCCCGGGAACGGGCGGCTGGGGATCTCCGCGCGCAGCGCCGGCGCGATCTCGGCCTGGAACAGCTCCAGCGTCTCCCGGTGCTGCCCCGGCGTCAGGCCGTCGGCGTCGGCGGGCAGGTGCATGACCTCGTGCCCGAACCGCTTGTGGTAGCGCAGCACCTTGTCGATGATCTGCTGCGGGCTGCCGACCAGGATCGAGCCGCGCTCGACGGCGTCCTCCAGGGTGGGGAAGACCGGCTGCACGCCGGCCCGCCGGAACGTCTCCAGGCGGGCCTGGTAGATCGGCCGGTACTCGGCCAGGGCCCGCTGCGAGGTGCGGGCCGCGTAGTAGCCCGCGCTGCCCGCCCCGACCAGGGCGTCGGCGGGGTCGTGGCCGTGGTGGGCCCAGCGTTCGCGGTAGTGGTCGATCAGCTCCGCGTAGGGCTCGATGGGGTTGGTGACGTTGGCCGAGAACAGCGGGTCGCCGTGGCGGGCGGCCAGCTCGACCGACTCCTTGCTGGTGGCGCTGCCGTGCCAGACCCTGATCGGCCGTTGCAGCGGGCGCGGCCAGGTCTCGGCGTCGGTCAGCGCGGGGCGGAAGCGGCCCTGCCAGGTGACCCGGTCCTCCCGCCACAGGCGGCGGAACAGCTCGTACGACTCGCGGTTGCGCTCCCACTGGTCCGCGGCGGTGACGTGGAAGAGCCTGGCCTGAGCCGCGCCGTTGCCCTTGCCGACGATCAGTTCGAGCCGGCCGCCGGACAGGTGGTCGAGCGTGGCGTAGTCCTCGTAGGCGCGGACCGGGTCGAGCAGGCTCAGCGTGGTGACCGCGGTGAACAGCCTGATCCTGGACGTCCTGGCGGCGATGTGGCTGAGCACGACCGGGGGCGAGGAGGAGATGAAGGGCCGCTCGTGCCGCTCGCCCACGCCGTAGCCGTCGAAGCCCAGTTCCTCGAAGAGCACGGCGGTCTCGACGACCTCGCGGAATCGTTGCGTGGGTGACCGGCCGTCGCTGTGGACGATCAATGTGATGCCCAGAAATTTCATGACACCTCCGCGTACCTGCTCGCCGGGCGCGGCAGGCCGAGCAGCCCGCGTAACGTCCGGGCCTCGTACCCGCTCCTGAAGGCCCCGCGCCCGCGCAGCTCGGCCGTCAGCTCCCGGCTGATCCGCTCCAGGTCGTACGGCACCGCCCCCGGCCGCAGCCGGAAGCCCTCGATCCCGGCCCGCCGCCACTCCAGCAGCAGGTCGGCCAGCTCCCCCGCGTCGCCGGCGAAGACCGCCGCGTCGGAGGTCAGTTCGGCCCCGTCCAGCTCGTCGAGCCGCGCCTTGCGCCGGGCCGCGTCCGGGCCCAGGAAGACGAGCAGGTCGGCGAAGATCCGCAGGTCGCCGGAGAATCCCCGGACCTCCCCGACGATCTCCCGTGCGTGCTCGGCCGAGCGCGGCGTGACGAAGACGACGTCCGCGCCGCCCGCCGCGAACTCGTACGGCAGCCGCGCGTGGGCCAGCGCGGCCACCACCGGCTGCCCCTGCGGCGACCTGGGCGTGATGGACGGCCCCCGCACCGAGAAGAACCCGCCCGCGAAGTCGATGTGGTGGAGCTTGCCGCGGTCGACGAAGCGGCCGGTGGCCACGTCCCTGATCTCGGCGTCGTCCTCCCAGCTGTCCCAGAGCCGCCGGGCCACCTCCACGGCGTCGGCGGCCTCGGCGAACAGGGCGCGTACGTGCGGGTCGGCCGACAGGTCCACCCCGCCGGGCCGGTTGAGCACCAGGTCGAGCGGGGCGAACCGGCGGCGGCCGAAGTGGGCCGCCTCGCTCGCCCGCGCCGAGACCTGCGGCCGCCAGCCCGCCCGGCCGCCGCTGACGTGGTCGAGGGTGGCGATGCCGATGGCCACGTGGAACGGCTCGGTGTGCGTGGTGGTCGCCGTCGGCACCAGCCCGATCCTGGTGGTGAGCGGCGCCAGGCGGGCCGCGAGCAGCACCGCGTCGAACCGGCCGCGTACCTGGTCGGTGCGGTCGTCGGGGCCGTCGGGCCGGGTGGACTGCAGGCCCAGGGCGTCCTCGAAGGTGACGAAGTCGAGCAGCCCGCGCTCGGCCTCGGCGACCAGCCCCGCCCAGTGGCCGGCCGAGAAGAGCCGCGCGGCGGGGGCCGCGCGCCAGGCGGCGGGGTGCCAGCCGGCGCCGTCCAGGGCCACGGCCAGGTGCAGCGTCATGACAGCTCCAGGTGCTCGCGCAGGGTGGTCCCGGTGTATCCGGCGCGGAAGACGCCGCGTTCGCGCAGCGCCGGCACCACCCGGTCGACGAACTCGTCCAGCCCGCCGGGGGTCAGGTGCGGGACGAGGATGAAGCCGTCGGCGGCGCCGGCCTGCACGTGCTCGTCCATCTGCCGGGCCACGCCCTCGGGGGTGCCGACGAACGTCTGCCGCCCGGTGACCTCGATCACCAGCTCGCGGATGCTCAGCCCCTTCTCCGCGGCCAGCGCCCGCCATTTGGCCGCCACCTCGGCGCGGTCCTTGATCGGCACCCGTCCCTGCGAGACGCCCTGCGACAGGTCCGGCTCGACGTCGGGGAACGGTCCATCGGGGTCGAAGGCCGACATGTCCCGCCCCCACACCTGCTCCAGGAACGCGATCGCGGTCTGCGGCCCGACCTGCTGCCGCCGGATCCGGGCCGCGTTCTCGGCGGCCTCCTCGTCGGTGTCGCCCAGCGCGAACGTCACGCCGGGCATGATCTTGAGCTGGTGCGGCTCGCGGCCGTACCGGGCCAGGCGGCCCTTGACGTCGGCGTAGAAGCGCCTGCCGTCCTCCAGCCGGCCGTGCGGGGTGAAGACCACGTCGGCGTGGGCGGCGGCGAACTCGCGGCCGTCGTCCGAGTCGCCGGCCTGGATGATCACCGGGTGTCCCTGCGGGGAGCGCGGCAGCGTGAACCGGCCCTCGACGGTGAAGTGCCTGCCCCGGTGGCTGACCGTGCCGATCGCGCCCTCCCGCAGGAAGCGGCCCGCGCCCTGGTCGGCGAGCACGGCGTCCGGCTGCCAGGAGTCCCACAGCTCGCGCGACAGCCGGACGAACTCCTCGGCCCGCCGGTACCGGTCGGCGGGGTCGAGGAAGCCGCCGCGGCGGAAGTTCTCGCCGGTGAAGGCGTCGGAGGTGGTCACCACGTTCCAGGCGGCCCGGCCCTCGCTCAGGTGGTCGAGCGTGGACAGCCGCCTGGCCAGCTCGTACGGCTCGTTGAAGGTGGCGTTGACCGTGCCCGCGAGCCCGAGCCGCGAGGTCACCGCGGCCAGGGCGCTGAGCACGGTCAGCGCCTCGGGCCTGCCGACCACGTCCAGGTCGTGGATGCGGCCTTTGAGCTCGCGCAGCCGCAGCCCCTCGGCCAGGAAGAAGAAGTCGAACGCGCCGCGCTCGGCCGTCCTGGCGAGGTGGACGAACGAGGCGAAGTCGATCTGGCTCCCCGACCGGGGATCGGCCCACACGGTGGTGTTGTTCACGCCGGGGAAGTGCGCGGCGAGGTGCACCTGCCTCTTGCGCGTCACCGGCCCCGCCCGTGCGGCGCGTCCCAGGCGGCGGGCAGGCCCTCGATGGTCTCGCCGAACGCCGGGCGCTGGTAGAGGTCGCGGGCGTAGCCCCAGAGGTGCTCGAAGTCGGGCAGCTCGCGCTCGCTGATCAGGTGCTCGCGGTTGTGCAGCGCGTCGAACCTGGCCAGCGTCACCCACAGCCGCACGTCCGCCTCGGTGATCGTGTCGCCGGTCAGGAAACGCCGCTCGGCCAGGCGTTCGTCCAGGCGTTCCAGGGCCGCGACGACGCGGTGGCGCTCGTCCTCGCGGGCGGCCTCGGTGCCGGCCGGGGCCACACGGGTGACGCCGGTGTTGACGTCGTGGTGGATCCACGCGTTCAGCTTGTCGATCTCGGCGCGCAGGTGCTCGGGGTAGAGGTCGATCGAGGTGTCGGCCCACTTCTCGAACTGGGTGGCCAGGTCGATCGTGATGTCGGGGAAGTTGTTGCTGACGATCCTGCGCCGCGCCCTGTCCCAGAGCACGGGCACCGAGATGTGGCCCGGGTAGCCCTTCTCGGTGGCGTCGTAGGCCTGCTCCAGGAAGGCGAAGCCGTTGACCGGGTCCGGGCCCCTGCGCTCCCTGAAGGCCCAGCCCCGGCCGTCGCGCTCGTCGTCCACGTACGACAGCGAGACGACGTCCTCCAGGCGCTTGAGCTTGCGGACGATCGCGACGCGCTGGGCGTAGGGGCAGGTCCAGGCGGCGTAGAGGTGGTAGCGGCCGGGCTCGGCGCGGTAGCCGCTGGTCCCGTCGGCGGTGACGCGGTCCTGGAAGGGGTAGACCGGGCGGTCCCAGCCGGCCGACAGGTGCAGGCGGCCGGGGCCGTAGCGGCCGTAGGCGATCCGGTCGAGCGGGCCGGCGTAGACCGGCGTGCCGGTGGTGGCGGTCACAGGTTCTCCTGGTGGGGTAGGAAGCGGCCGAACCGGCCCTGGTGGTAGAGCAGCGGGCGGCCGGCGTTGTGCGTGGCCGCCTCGGCCACCAGGCCGACGACCAGCACGTGGTCGCCGACCTCGACGGTCTCGTACGGCAGGCAGATCAGGTGGGCGGAGACGTCCTGGAGCAGCGGCGCGCCCAGCGGCCCCGCCCGCCACCGCGTGGGCGCGGCGAAGCGGTCTGCCCCCTTGCGCGCGAACCGCGCCGCCAGCTCGGCCTGGTCGCTGGCCAGGATGTTGACGGCGAAGTGGTCGGCCCCGCGCAACCACGGCCAGGTGGTGGAGGACTGGTCCACGTAGAAGGAGACGAGTGGCGGGTCGAGGCTGACCGAGGAGAACGAGGTGGCGGTGAGCCCCACGGGGATGCCCTCGCTCTGCGCGGTGATCACCACCACTCCGCTGGCGTGCACGGCGAGCGCCTGGCGGAACACGTCGGCGCCGACGGCCTGCTGGTCGGGCAGGGTGTCGGTCATGCGCCGGCCTCCGCTCGGTACGGGCGGACGGGTCTGATTGCGATCACGGAAAGGCTCCTCACGGGAGAGAGGGCGTGCTCGCGCCGCTCCCGGCGGCCGGGCCGGGAGCGCCGGGAAGGGGGCACGCGAGGGGTTCGTCAGCGGGGGCGTGGACGGCGTCGGCCACGCTGGAGCGCTCAGGGGAAGGCGGCTGCTGGTCCGTGATCAACGACACTGGGCGCTGGCGACGTGGCCGAAGTCCACGTGCGGGCGCCTGGTCAGGAGAGTGCCCTGGCTCATGCCAACGACGCTAGGCCGCCGCGAGCCTCAAGTCAATATTCCCTACTGGTTTTAAAGGGAATACCTTATTGGGATGAATCGCGAAGTTTGGCGGGCGGCACCGGGATCGCCGGGAAGGGGTTGTCCGGCAGCAGGATGACCCGGCGTGCCTGCCGGGGCTGCATGGCGGCGTCGAGGTGGAGCAGGGCGGCCCCGATGCCGGCCGCGCCGACCATGTACCCGGTGTCCGCGCTCACCTCGCCCGGCCGCAGCCGCCGGTACGCCTGGTACCAGCGGAACCCCTGGCCGTCGTGGTTGTCGCCGCGCCCGATGAGGTGCCCGGCCAGCACCTGGGCCTGCGCGAGGCGGGCTTCGTCGCCGGTCGCCGCCCACAGGCCGACGAACAGTTCGAGCAGCCCGGCCGCGCCGCAACACTGGCAGGCCACGTTCCAGAAGCCGTCGGTCTGCCGGAGCGGGGCGCCGCTCTCGACGACGCCGTGCGCGAGCCGTTCGACCCAGTCGAGGTGGCCGGGGTCGCCGGTGACCCGGTACAGCTCGTAGAACATCCGGGCCACGCCCGCCGAGCCCGAGCAGAAGCCCAGGTAGTGCAGCTCGCGCCCCTGCGGCACGTGGTGCGGGACGACGGCGCACCTGCCCGCCACCGCGCTCACCTCGCGCACGAAGCCCGCGCCGCGGGCGGCCGCCTCCAGGAACCGCCGCTCGCCCGTGACGCCGTAGAGCCTGGCCAGCAGGAAGGCGGTGCCCGCCGTGCCGGACAGGAAGCCCGGGGTGACGGCGTCGAGCGGCAGGTCGGCGCAGTCGCCGAAACGGTGGCCGGGCACGGCGAGCCCGGCGATGCGCTCGCCCGCCGCCACCGCCGTCTCCTCGTAGCCGCGCACGCCGAGCGCGGCGGCGGCCTGGAGCAGCCCCAGCACGATGCCGCCGTCGCCGCGCTGGGCGGGCTCGCGCGTCCAGCCGGGGCCGCCGTCGAGCGGGCGCGCGGCACGGACGATCGCGTCGGCCACCGCGACGGCCTCCTCCTCGAAGACGCCGTCCCCGAAGGCCCAGCCGGCCTCGATCAGCGCGACGAGTGTGCCGGTCAGGCCGTGGTAGAGGGTCAGGTCGGCGCGCTCGCGCCAGGTGGCGGCCAGGTAGCGGGCGCCCCTGCGGGCGTCGTCCAGGTACGCCTCGTGGCCGGTCGCGGCGGCGAGTTCCAGGAAGAACAGCACGATGCCGGCCGCGCCCGCGTACAGGGAGGCGGAGTCGCCGGCGGCGGCCGACCTGCCACGGGGGTCGGGGTTGGCGCGCCAGTGGCGGCCTCTGCCGTCGTCGACGGCGGCGGTGCGGATCCAGCGGCCCGCCATGATCGCGGCGGTCAGCGGAGTCTCGGCGCGCTCACTCGGCGAGCGGGTCCGGTCCAAGCCCATACTCCATTCTCCCACACTTCCGGTAGGAAAATCGGCCTTTCCTCAAGGGTTCGCCTCCATCATCGCGGGTAACGGAACGGTGACGTCGAGTATCGAACGGGGAGGGCGTCGTGAAGCGTCCCATCATCTGTGCCGCGATCCTGGCCCTGGGCGTCACGGGCTGCACGAACACCGGATACGACACGGGGCAGCACCTGCCGCAGAACGAGGGCGCGAACGCCGACGCCAAGGGCGTCATGCACGTGCGCAACGCCTACCTGCGGGCCGCTCCCGGCCAGGCGGTCACCCCGGCCTCGCCCGCCGCCGAGCAGACCCTCTACGCCGTGCTGATCAACGACGGCCACAAGCCCGACCAGCTCCAGCAGATCACCGTCGAAGGCGGCGGCTCGGTGCAGCTGTCCGCCGGCGCCGCCGACATCCGGCCCGGCCAGCCCGTGGGCGCGGGCGACCAGCCGCTCGGCACGGTCACCGGCGTGCGCGGCGCCACCGTGCCCATGACCTTCACCTTCCGCGACGCCGGGGCCGTGCGCGTGTACGTGCCCGTCAAGCAGAACGCGAGCCAGTCCCCCGCCGGCTCGCCCGGCCCCGCGGCCACTCCGGCGGCCCCGGGTCACGCGCCGCCCCACGCCCCCCGTCACCGGACCGGCCACTCAACCGGCCACTGAACCGGCCGCTGAACCGGCCACTGAACCGGCCACTCAACTGGCCGCTGAGGGGCGCAGCGCGGACAGCAGCCGGTCCAGCTCGGCGGCGATCAGCGGCAGGTCGGCGTCCGGGTCGGCGGAGCGGGCCAGCAGCATGCCGCCCTCGCAGACCGCGCCGAACACGAGCTGCGCGCGGGCGGGCGCGTTCCCGCCCGCGATCCGCCCGCCCTCGGCGGCCCGGCTCAGGCCGCCGGCCAGGACGCGCAGCAGGTGGTCGTACTCGATCTCGCGGGCGGTCTCCCAGCCCAGCACCGAGGGCGCGTCGAGCAGCACGATCTGCCGGAAGCCCGGGTCGAGGCAGTGCTCCAGGAAGGTGCGCAGGCCCCGGCGCAGCGCCGCCAGCGGGTCGTCCTCCTGGGCGCCGGCGTGCTCCAGGGCCGCCGCGACCTCGGCCAGCTCGCCGGTGAACGCCGCCCGGAACAGCGCCGGCTTGCCGCCGAAGTGGTGGTACGCGGCCCCCTTGGTGACCCCCGCGCGGGAGGCGACGGCGTCGATCGAGGTGTCGGCGTAGCCGTTCTCGCCGAACAGCCGGCGCGCGGCGCCCACCAGCCGCGCCGTCGTCTCGTCCGTGCGTTCTGCCTGGGTACGGCGGCTCATTGACTTCCATACTCCTAGTACGTATGTTCGAATCACGTACCAGAAGTATGGAACATGGAGGCCCGTCGTGTCCGCAGAACCCATCGCCGTATACGGAGCAAGTGGTCATACCGGACGCCTGGTGGCGGCGGAGTTACGCGCGCGCGGCCTGGAGGTGATCCTGGCCGGTCGTGACGCCGCCCGGCTCAAGGCCGTCTCCGACGAGCTCGGCGGAGCCCGCGTGCACGAGGCCCCGCTCGACGACGCCGACGCCCTGCGCGCCCTCACCGCCGAGGCCGTCGTGCTGGTCCACTGCGCCGGGCCCTTCACCGACACCGGTCAGCCGGTGGCCCGCGCCGCGGCGGCGTCCGGCTGCCACTACGTCGATCACGCCCTTGAGCAGCACCACACCAAGTGGATGTTCGACACCATGTCCGAGCCCGCCGCGGCCGCGGGCGTCACGATGATCACGGCCATGAGCTTCTACGGCGGCATGGGCGACCTGCTGGCCTCGGCCGTGTCCGCCGGGCTGACCGGCATCGACCGGGTGACCAGCGCGTACGCCGTGTCCGGCTGGCGGCTGACCACCGGCGCGCGCAGGACCGCCGAGCTGCTGTTCGCCGACACCCGCCGCATCACCTTCAGCGACGGCGCCCAGCACGTCGGGTACGTCGAGCCGCGCAACGCCGTCTTCCCCTTCCCGCCGCCGCTCGGCCCGCGGACGATGATCGCGCCGATCCCGTCGTCGGAGGTCGTCACCGTGCCCAGGCACGTGCCGGCCCGCTGGGTGGAGGCGCAGCTCACCGCGCACACCTTCGAGGAGGAGGGCGCCTTCACCGGCGAGGCCGTCGACCTTGAGACCAGGGCGGCCTCGGAGTTCACCGTGGCCGTCCAGGTGGTCACCGAGGACGGCGGCGCGGCCGGCCGCATCACCGGCCGCGACCTGTGGCGGCTCAGCGCGCTGGCCTCGGTCGAGGCAGCCGTGCGGCTGGCCGGCGGGCACGGGCCGGGGCCTGGCGTCTTCGCCCCGGCCGAGGCGTTCCCCGCCGAGCCGTTCCTGCGCGACCTCGAAGCGCTCGGGCTGCTCAGGCTCACCCTGCCGGGAAGGAGCGGGCGATGATCCTGGTCACGGGCGCGGCCGGCGGCTCCCAGGGCGGCACCGGCAGGCAGGTCGCCGAGCAGCTCCTCCGGCGCGACCAGGCCGTGCGCGCCTTCGTGCACGCCGACGACGAGCGCGCCGGCGAGCTGCGCAAGCTCGGCGCGGACGTCGTCGTCGGCGACCTGCGCGAGATCAGGGACGTGCGGCCCGCCATGCGCGGGGTGCGGCGGGCGTACTTCACCTATCCGGTGACGGCCGGGCTGCTCGACGCGACCGGCGCGTTCGCGGCGGCGGCCAGGGAGGAGGGCGTCGAGCGGGTGGTCGAGGTCTCCCAGCTCGACGCCCAGCCCGAGGCCGGGACGCCGCGCATGCGCCGCCACTGGCTGTCGGAGCAGGTCTTCGACTGGGCCGGGGTGGGCGCGGTGCACCTGCGCGCGGCGGTCTTCTTCGAGAACCTGGCCGTCGTGGCGGACGCGTACGGCGAGCTGGCCCTCCCGCTGGGCCCGCCGGACACGCTGATCCCGCTCGTCGCCGCCGCCGACGTGGCGCGGGTGGGCGCGGGCCTCCTGCTCGACCCGGCCCCGGCCGACCCGGTGTGCCTGGTGACGGGCCAGATGGCGACGGCCGCCGAGGCCGCCGGCGCGCTCGGCGTGCGCTACGCGGACCTGCCGCCCGAGGAGTGGGAGCGGCGGGCGCACGACGTGTACCGCGACCCGTACGCCGTCGAGCACCTGAGCCACCTGTGGGCGATCTTCCGCTTCATCGGCTCCGGCGACCACCCGCTCTACCGGGTCACCGAGAGCATCGAGCGCGTCGGCGGGCGTCGCCCGGTGACCATCGGGGAGTTCGCCGCGGCCCGGCGCTGATCCCGTCCTGGCCGGACTGGAGTCAGCGCAGGCCCGCGAGGACGCCGCGCGCGACGGCCTCCCGCCCGGCCTCCTCCTCGGCCGCCGCCGCCTGCTCGGCCGCCACCCGTACGTCGTAGGCGGCGCGGGCCGTGGCGATCTCGCCCTGGTGCTCCTCGGTCCAGGTGACCAGGGCGCGGATGGTGGCGTGCAACGTGCCGCCGAGGGGCGTCAGCGCGTAGTCCACGCGCGGCGGCACGGTCGGATGGACGGTACGGCTCACCAGGCCGTCGCGCTCCAGGTGCCGCAGGGTCCTGGTCAGCATGCGCTGGCTCACGCCGTCGATCATGCGGCGCAGCTCGGTGAAGCGCAGGCTGCGCCGGTCGAGCAGCGCGATCACCTGGAGCGACCACTTGTCGGCGATCCGGTCGAGGATCTGCCTGACCTCGCAGTCCTCCCGCTGGTCCCATTGCAGCACGTCGTAGTCGGTATCCCCGCAGTGACCGAGGGACATCGAAGTTCCGTCTTCCATGGCTCCTAATGGTGACCAAAAATGCTGCTGGTTACAAGAAGGAACCGACCATTGTGGAAGGAATGCACGCATGTCTCCCTCATCTCCCCCGAACGACCGCATGGGGGCACGCGCGTGGAGCGCGCTGTTCGTCCTGGCGGGGGCCATCTTCCTGGAAGGCATCGACGTGGCCATGCTCAACGTGGCGCTGCCGTCGATCCGCGCCGACCTCGGCCTGTCCACCGGCACGCTGAGCGGCGTGGTCAGCGCGTACGTGCTGGGCTACGGCGGGTTCATGCTGCTGGGCGGCCGGGCCGCCGACCTGCTCGGCCACCGCCGCATGTTCCTGACCTGGCTGACGGTGTTCCTGCTCTTCTCCGGCCTGGGCGGCTTCGCGACCGAGGGATGGATGCTGCTGGTCGCCCGGTTCGTCACGGGGGTCGCCGCCGCGTTCATGGCGCCCGCCGGGCTGGCGCTGGTCACCGGCAACTTCCCCGAGGGCCCGCAGCGCACCAAGGCGCTCGGCGTGTACGCCGGGACCGCGGCGGGCGGTTTCTCGCTCGGCCTGGTCGCCGGCGGCCTGCTGGCCTCGATCGGCTGGCGCTGGGTGTTCTTCGCCCCCGTGGCGCTGTCGGCGGTGATCCTGCTGGCCGCCATCCCGCTGGTCAAGGACTCCGGCGAACGGGCGCGGGGCTCGTTCGACCTGGCCGGGGCGCTGACCATCACCGGCTCGATGCTGCTGCTCGTGTACGGCGTGGTCCGCCTGGAGGCGCCCGCGGACGGCTCCGGCGCCACCCTCGCGACGTTCGCCGCCGGGCTGCTGCTGCTCGCCCTGTTCGTGCTGATCGAGCGGCGCTCGGCCAACCCGCTGGTCCGGCTGGACATCCTGCGGTCGGGGCCGCTCGTCCGGGCCAACCTGGGCGCGCTGCTCTTCCTGGCCTCGTTCGCCGGGTTCCAGTTCCTGGCCACGCTCTACCTCCAGGAGGTGCGCGGCTGGAGCACCCTGCAGACCGGCCTGGCCATGCTGGTGATCGGCATCGACACCGTCCTGGCTCCCACGCTCACGCCGCGCCTGGTGAACAGGTTCGGCAACGCCCGCGTGCTGTTCGCCGGGATCGTGCTGGCGGCGCTGGCGTACGCGCTGTTCCTGCCGGTCGGCCCGGACTGGACGTACGCCACCATGCTGCCCACCATGCTCCTGCTCGGCCTGGCCTTCTCGCTGACCTACGGCCCGCTGACCATGGCCGCGACCGAGGGCGTGACCGAGGACCGGCAGGGCCTGGCCGGCGGCCTGCTCTACACGGCGATGCAGTTCGGCACCGCGCTCGGCCTGTCGGCGGTCACCGCCGTGAACGTGGCCGCGCTCGGCGGGGGCGCCGCGCCGACCCTGGACTCGCTCCGGATCGCCCTGGCCGTCCCGGTGGCCGCCGCGGTGGCGGCCGTGCTGGTGACCGCGTTCGGCCTGCGTGCCCGTGCCGCCGCCGCGCCCGTCGAGAGCCCGGTGCCCGAGGCCGTCGGCTAGGACGGGCCCGGCCGCGGTTCCCTGCGCACCCGGGAGAGCTTGTCGGGGTTCGCGACCGTGTAGATGTCGCGCACCTGCGACCCGTCGGAGGTCAGATCGACGACCATGACGGCGAACGGCGCGTTCTCCACGAACACCACCGCCGACGGATCCCCGTTGGTCTCCCGGTACTGGATGTCCAGCCCCTCCAGCGGCTGCGCGGTGCGCGCGACGAGCAGCCGGGCCACCTTGTCGCGGCCCCGGACCGGACGCGGCCCGCCCACCACCGACTTGCCGCCGCCGTCGGCCCAAAGGGTCACCTCCGGCGCCAGCAGCTCCATCAGCGCGTCGAGGTCGCCGCCGAACGCGGCCGCCACGAACCGCTCGGTCACCTCCTGCTGGACGTGCGCGTCCACCCGGTTGCGCGGGCGCCGGGCCTGGACGTGCTCGCGGGCCCGATGCGCGAGCTGGCGGACGGCGGCGGGGCTGCGGCCGAGCATGCCGGCGATCTCGGTGTGCTGGAAGGCGAACACCTCGTGCAGGATGAACACGGCCCGCTCCAGCGGGGTCAGCGTCTCCAGCACCACCAGCAGGGCCAGCGACACCGACTCGCCCCGCACGACGTCCTCGGCCCCGTCGGCGTCATGCACCAGTGGTTCGGGGAGCCAGGGCCCGACGTAGGTCTCGCGGCGGCGGCGCAGCGCCGACTGGTGCGCGAGCGCCTGGTTCACGGCGATGCGCACCAGGTAGGCGCGGGGGTTCCCGATCTCGTCCGGGTCCCGCGACGACCAGGCGAGCCAGGTGTCCTGGAGCACGTCCTCGGTGTCGGAGACGCTGCCGAGCATGTTGTAGACGATGGAGAACAGCAGCTCCCTGTGGCCGCCGAAAACGTCCGTCATTCCAGGCATCATGTCCTTTGAGAGCCTTCGGCGCCCCCTGGTGTGACATGGGCTGCGTCACACCAGGTAACGCAGCCACAGGTACGGCGTCGCCAGCGCGACCGTCGTCGCGGTGACGATCAGACCGTACTTCGTGAACTGCCAGAAACTGATCGGGGTGCCGTTGCGGGCGGCGATGCCGAGGATGACCACGTTCGCCGCCGCGCCCACGGCGGTGGCGTTGCCGCCCAGGTCGGCGCCGAGCGCCAGGGCCCACCACAACACCTGCGCCGGCCCCTCGCCGCCGTTGGCCTGGACGAGGTCGGCGACGATCGGGCTCATGGTGGCGACGTACGGGATGTTGTCCACGATGGCGGAAAGGCCCGCCGAGGCCCACAGCAGCACCATCGTGGTCAGCTCGAGCCGGCCGTGCGTGGCCTGTGCGGCGGCCTGGGAGACCTGGGCGATGACCCCGGTCTCCACCAGCGCCCCGACCATGACGAACAGCCCCGCGAAGAACACCAGCGTGGGCCACTCGACCTCGGCGATCGCCTCCTCGGTGGTCACCTTGGTGAGCGCCACCAGCACGCCCGCGCCGAGCAGCGCCACCACCGACGGCTCGTAGTGCAGCACGGGATGCAGCACGAACGCCGCCATCACCACCGCGAGCACGGTCAGCGACTGCCACAGCAGCCTGCGGTCGGCGATGGCCTCGCGCTCGTCGAGCGTCATGATCTCGGCCGCCAGCTCGGGGTCGTAGCGGAACGACCGGCGGAACATCACCCGGCACAGCCCGATGAAGACCACGATCAGCACCACGATCAGCGGGGCGAGGTGCGCGAGGAAGTCGTTGAAGGTCAGCCCGCCGCGGCTGGCGATGATGATGTTGGGCGGGTCGCCGACCAGGGTGGCGGTGCCGCCGATGTTGGAGGCCATCGCCTCGGCGATGAGGAACGGCGCGACCGGCAGCGCCAGCCGTTCGCAGACCAGGAACGTCACCGGCGCGATCAGCAGCACGGTGGTCACGTTGTCCAGCAGCGCCGACGCGCCCGCGGTGATCAGGATCAGCAGCACCATGAGCCGGAACGGACGCCCCCTGGCCCGTTTGGCGGCCCAGATGGCCAGGAACTCGAAGACGCCCGTCTGTTTCAGCACGCCGACGATCACCATCATGCCGAGCAGCAGGAAGATGACGTTCCAGTCGATGCCGGTGTGCTCGTCGAAGAAGGCCGCGCCGCCGTCGGTGGCGTGCAGCACCAGCATGATCCCCGCGCCGCCGAGCGCGGCGGCGACCCGGTGCACCTTCTCGGTGGCGATCAGCGTGTACGAGACGAGGAAGACGGCGACCGCCAGCCACGCGGTGACGGTCACGGCGGACCACCCGGGAAAGCCTGCAAGGAGAACTCCACGATCGACGACAGAATCGCCGACCAGACTTCCCGGCACACCTCAGGACAACTTACCAAGAGGCGCGGCCGGACGGGACCGGCGGACTGGCCGCCCGTACGGGGCCAGGCGCCGGTCGCGCCCGGTCGGTGGCTGGTCAGCCGACGTTGAACTGCCCCTTGAAGCCCGCGTGCAGCACGCTGCCGGACGAGCCCGAGACGCACGTGCCCGAACCGCCGAGCAGGTAGGTGTCGAACCGGCCCGTGAACGCCTTGCCCCTGAAGGGCCCGGACTGGATCGTCCCCGACACCTTGGCCGTGTCGTGCACGATCTCGACGATGCGCGCGCTGGCCTTGCTGGTCTGCCTGGTGCCGTTGACGGTCCAGTCGATGGTGACCGTGCCGGTGCCCGCGGGCGCGGCGGGCCCGGCGGCGGCGGCGCGGTCGCGGATGACGCCGTCGGACTGCCCCCAGCGCTCGCGGTCGTAGACCACGCGGTCGGCCAGGTTCCGGCCGTCGCGGTCGTGGATGACGCGGTCGGCCAGGTTGCGCTCGTCCTGGTCGTGGACGATGCGGTCGGCCAGGCTGCGGCCCTCGCGGTTGTAGACGATGCGGTTGGACAGGCTGCGGCCGTCGGCGTCGCGGTCGGTGAACACGCGGTCGAAGGCGTCGTCGTCGCCGGACAGGCGCCCCCTCGTGGTGGTGGTGGTGGCGCGTCCGCCGCAGGTCGGGGTCACGCCGTTGAAGCTGGCTCTGAGCCGGGCCGCCGTGACGCCCGTGCCGCCGTGGTCGACGCAGTTCCACGGCTCCCGGCGGCTGGTGGAACGTTCCAGGCGCAGCAGCCGCTGCGCGCCGGGCAGGTACTGCGCCTGACCGGACACGGTGCAGGAGATCACGGCCGCGGCGTGCGCGGCCCCCGGGACGACGGCCGGAGCCAGGACGGTCAGCCCGGCGGCGGCCAGGGCGGGCAGTGACGTGGCGAGAGTAGGCATGAGACTGCTCCTTTTCGAGGCAGGACGGGTCGGCGCATCGGGCCGACCTGTCACGACAGGACGGGTCGACGCGAGCCGCCGGCCGGGCCCGCCATCGCTCTCCGGTGAGAGGTCCCGATCTCGGACGCTACGAGGCGAACCGCAAACATCGCCCCAAATGGCCGCCCGTGGCGTCCCAGATGTACGGACTCACCCCTGCCTGTCCGCCCTCGGCCCCTCCAGCGGCGCAGGCGATCACAACAGGTCGTGCGCGCGGGCGGCGGCGGCCGCCTGGGTACGGGTGGAGACCTCCAGCTTGGCCAGGATGTTGGAGACGTGCACGCTCACCGTCTTCTGCGCGATGAACAGCCGCCCGGCGATCTCCTTGTTGGTCAGCCCCTCGGCGACCAGCCGCAACACCTCGACCTCGCGCGCGGTGAGCCCGCCCTCGGCCTGCCCGCCGCCGAAGCGGGCCCGCCTGCCGAACTCCAGCAGCGCGGCCTCCAGCGGCGCGGCCCGCAACCGGCCGGCCGCCTCCTTGGCGAGGGACCACTCCTCCTGCGCCGCGTCCCGCTCACCGGCCGCGAGCAGCGCCTCGGCCAGCCGCCAGCGCGCCCTGGCCACCTCGTAGACGAAGCCGAAGTCTAACGCCGCGACCACCTCGCGCCACAGCTCGACGTCGAGCCGCCCGTGGAGGCGATGCCACTCGGCCTCCACCCGCAACGCCCACGCCTTCCCCTCGGGGCCGAGGTGGCCGCCGTCGCCGGTCGGGCCCCGGGTCGCGGCGACCCTGGCACGTGCCAGCAGGTCGTCGGCGCCCTCGGTCGTGCCCAGCTCGGCCATCGCCCACAGGCCGACGGCGGCCAGCCGCAGCGTGCCGGACTCCCCCTCTTCGAGGGTGGCCATGGCCGCGTGGACGTGGTCGAGCGCGGCGGCCGGATCGCCGTTCCACAGGGAGTGCTCGGCCGCCATGCCCCGCGACATGTACGTGGCCAGCGGGTTGTGCCAGAACGGACGCAGCCACTCCAGCCGCGCCTCGACCTCCGGCAGCCCCCGCCCCACCTCGATGAACAGCGCGAACGACGACAGGATGGCCTCCGACAGCATGCCCACCCGCGCGCCGAACCCGGCGGCCACCGCCTCCGCGGCGTCCCACTCGCCGGCGACGTAGTGGATGAGCAGGCGCAGGAAGCGCAGGTCGGTGCCGTAGGTGCTCCATTTGAGGCCGGTGTCGACGGCCAGCTTGACGCCGTCGTCGGCCATCTCGGCAGCCTGGGCGAGCAGGCCGTGCTCGTAGTGGAAGCGGGCGTGGTGGAAGCGGGCCCGCAGGTCCATCGCCAGGTCGCCGGTCTCCCGGGCGGCGGCGCCGGCGACCAGCGATCTGGCCCGCGCCACGTCGCCCTGGAGCTCGACGTAGGCGGCCAGCGTGAGCAGCGCGCCCACCTCGGCGTCGACGGCGCCGCAGGCGCGGGCCGTGTCCAGGGCGCGCGCGGTAAGCGACTCGATCTCGCGGTGGCGCGGGCTCCACGACAGCGCGCGGGCCAGGGTGGCGAGCGCACGGGCGAGGCTCGGCTCGTCGTCGGCGCTCTCGACGGCACGCTCGGCCGCGGCGATCGCCCCCGGCTGGTCGCCGGTTTCGAACAGGTAGTAGGCCAGCCGCTCCTCCACCTCGGAGGTCGAGGGCAGCGCGCGCAGCCGGTGGATCGCGCGGTGGTTGTCGCCGCTGTCGGCCGCCGCGACGGCGCTGCGGAAGGCCAGCGCGGCCCGGCTCTCCCCGGCCAGCCCGGCGGCGTCCTCGACGCGGTCCCAGAGGCCGAGCGCCTGGTCGTAGTGGTTGTGGGCCTCGGCGGGCGCGCCCAGCCGCTCGGCTTCGCGGCCTGCCTGCGCCGAGGCCGCGAGCGCCCCGGCCAGGTCGTGGCTGGCGAGGTGATGGTGGGCCAGCTCGGCGGCCGAGGTGAGCAGCCGGGCGAAGTCGGCGTGCAGCCGCGTGCGCTCGCCGGGCAGCAGATCGGTGTAGACGGCCTCCTGCAACAGGGCGTGGCGGAAGGCGTAGCCGTGGCCCTGCACCTTGAGCAGGCCGCGCGAGACGATCTCCCTGACCGCCTCCTCGAACTCGGCCAGCGGCAGCCCCGCCACCTCGCGCAGCAGGTCGTCCTCCACCCGGCGGCCGGCCACCGCGGCGGCGCGCAGCACCCGCTGCCCGGCCTCGGACAGCACCTCGACCCGCGACAGCAGCAGGCTGGCCAGCCCGTCGGGCAGGCTGTCGCCCTCGGACATGGCCGCGAACAGCTCTTCGGCGTAGAACGGGTTGCCCTCGGCGCGCGAGACGATGAGGCCGAGCTCCTGCGCGTCCACCTGCCCCAGAGTGGTGACATAGTCCGACATTTCGCCGGATTCCAGCGGGCCGAGCTCCACGTTCGTCACCGACGGCAGCCGCTTCAGCTCGGCCAGCACCGCGCGCAGCGGATGGCGGCGGTGCAGGTCGTCGGTGCGGTAGGTGCCGGCCACGCAGACGCGCTCGCTCTGGAGCATGCGGCTGAGGAAGACCAGCAGGTCGCGGGTGGAACGGTCGGCCCAGTGAAGGTCTTCGATCACGAACAGCACCGGCTGGACGTCGGCCAGCAGCCCGAGCAGCGACCCGAACAGCCGCTGCTGGGTGAGCCCGGCCGACGGCACCCCGCTCTCCCGGCCCGGCAGGAGCTGGCCCAGCATGGGATGGGCGGCGACGGCCTCGCGCACGCCGGGCTCGGCCCCGCGCAGCGCGTCGGCCAGCGGCAGGTAGGGCAGCGCGTCGCCCAGCTCGGCGCACTGGCCGACCATGACGTGGAAGCCGCGCTCGCGCGCCTCGGCCACCAGCTCACCGGCCAGGCGGGTCTTGCCGATCCCCGCGTCGCCGCCGACGAGCGCGACCCCGGCCGTGCCCTCGGCCGCGGACTCGAGCACGCGCACCAGCTTGGACAGCTCGGCCGAGCGCCCGACGAGAGAACCGTTCACGCCAGCAAGTGTGCCACGCGCCTGTGACATGCCATTGGTCCGCCCGGCCGCCGCGGAATTGGCCCTCATCGTCCTGCCGGGCCCGCTCTACGCTGCTCTTTCGTGATCTCCTTGACGACTTTCGTGCTCTTCGCGACGACCTCGCTCGTCCTGGTGCTCGTCCCCGGCCCCAACCACCTCTACATCGCCGCCAGGGGGCTGGCCCAGGGCAGGGCCGCCGGGCTGGCCAGCGCGCTCGGCGTGGAGACCGGGACGCTGGTGCACATCGCCGCCGCCGCGGCCGGGCTCTCGTACGTGATCTCGCGATCGGCGACGCTGTTCGCGGTCGTCAAGTGGGCCGGCGTGGCCTACCTCGTCTACCTGGGCGTGCGCGCCTTCACCGCCAAGGAGGCGCGGGCCGGGACGCCGCCCGTGCAGCCGCTGGCCAAGGTGTTCCTCGAAGGGGTGCTGGTCAACGTGCTCAACCCCAAGGTGGCGCTGTTCTTCGTGGCGTTCCTCCCGCACTTCGTGGACCCCGGCGCCGGCTCGCCGGCGCTGCAGATCGTCGTGTTCGGCCTGACGCTGCTGCTCCTGGGGTTCGTCTCCGACGTCGTGTACGCCCTCACCGCCGGCACCCTCGGCGCCCGCCTGACCAGGGGCGCCAAGGCTCTGCGGTACGGCAGCGGCGTCGTCTACCTGGGGCTCGGCGTGGCCATGGCGTTCGCCGGGAGAAAATGACCTATGGCGCCGAGGAAGCAGCAGGAGATCTTCGACGCGACGCTGTGGATGGTCGCGGAGAAGGGCTACGACGGGCTGACCGTCGAGGGGGTCGCCGAGCGCTCGGGGGTCAACAAGACGACGATCTACCGGTGGTGGCCGTCCAAGGCGGCGCTGCTGGGGGCCGCGCTGGTCGAGTCCGGCGTGCTGGCGTTCGAGGCGCCGGACACCGGGTCGTTCCGCGGTGACCTGGTGGCGCTGGTCGAGCAGGTCGAGCGGCTGCTCACCGAGCCGCCCGGCAGCGAGATCGCGGTCGCGGCGCTGGCCGCCGCCGTGCGCCATCCCGAGCTCGACGCCCGCCGGTTCTTCGCCGACCGGTTCGCGCGGGAACGCGTGGTGTTCGAGCGGGCGGTGCGGCGGGGTGAGCTGAGCGCGTCGGCCGACCCGTTGCTGATCATGGATCTGCTGGCCGGGGCCGTGTGGATGCGCACGGTCTTCCGCGGCCTTCCGCTGCCGGGCGGCTTCGCCGAGAAGGCGGTCTCGGCTCTCCTCGACGCCTTCTGAGCGACTGCGCCCCGCGTTGAGCGGGCCTGGGGTGGGCTGAGCGGGTGCGGGGGGGTGCGGCCGGTTCGGGCGGGTGCGGCCGGTTCGGGCGGGTGCGGCCGGTTCGGGCGGGGCTGGGTGGGTCAGCCGGCGGCGGCGAGGGCGGCCGGGATGCGGTCGAGCACCGGGTGCGGCACCAGGCCGTAGGCGTAGAAGTCGACCGCCAGCGCGCCCGCCGCCTTCGCGCCCCTGGCCTTGGCCACCAGGCGGTCGGTCGAGTCGCTGTCGGGGTAGCCGGGCCGCAGCACCGCCCGCACCTCGCGGTCCTTGCCCACCGACCGCAGGTACGCGCCCACGTCGTCGGCCACCCGCGCCGCGTCCCGCGCGTACGCCAGCACGCCGAAGGCGGGCACCAGGTCGCCGAGCGCCACCAGGTCGACGCCGAGCTGCCAGGCGTCGTGGGCGGCCAGGCCCGGCGTCGGCAGGCCGTCCCGGTAGCCCTTCACCGCCCCGGTGGAGTCGATGAAGACCAGCTTGGAGCCCTCTTCGGCGACCGCCGACGACACCTCGGAGACCAGCGTGGTGACGGTCTCCGAGCGCGCCCGCGCGTACGCCACCACCTCGGGACCGGCGTAGGCGGTGAGCGCCGCCCTGGTCACCTCGCCCTGCGCGGCCGGGTCGCCGTCGAAGACGCCGCCCACGATCCGCGCGCACTCCTCGCGCGCCACCTCGGCGTTCACGCCCAGGTCGGTGGCCCGGCGCATGCAGTAGTCGCAGAAGCAGAGCCCGAACAGGAACGTGTCCATGGGGCCGAGCTGCACGAAGGAGCGCTGCGGCTCGACAGGCGTGAAGTGCAGCGCCTCGGCGACCACGCTCTCGACGCCCAGCCGGGCCACCGCCCTGGCCAGCGCGACGGAGTACTCGCGCACGTCGGGATGGGCCGGGCAGAGGTCGACGAGCGAGCCGCGGTCGCCGAAGCAGTCGCGCACGGTCACGTCGGGGTGCTCGTTGCCGAGCGTGGCGTTGCGCAGGAAGACCGTCCAGCCGTGGAGCTTCAGGCCGCGCCCGGCGCACGCCTCGCGCAGCCCGTCGAGGGCGTGGACGTGGCCGGGCACGGGAGCGAGCCGGAGCCCGTCGAACAGCTCGGCCGGCGGGGTGAAGTGGGCGCCGTCGTGCCTGACGGTCAGCCGGGACAGTCCGTGCGGGGTGACGTCGCGCGCGGCGTGGTGGACGGCGCCGACCGTGACCCCGCCCACGCCGTACGCGCTGATCCTGTCGAGCACCCGCTCGACGCCCTCACCGTGCAGGTCCTCGGCGAAGACGTATACCGAACTGTCCACGTGCAGACCTTACGCGCTCTTGTGCGCGACGAAGTCGATCTCCACCAGGATGTTCATGAGCTGCGAGCCCACCGTCGTCCGCACCGGGTACGGCTGGGTGAAATAGGACTTGTAGACCTCGTTGTACGCGGCGAAGTCCTCCTTCACGTTCTGGAGGTGGACCGTCGACTTGACGACGTCGTCGAAGCCGAGGCCGTGGGCGGCGAGGATGGCCCCGAGGTTCTTCATGACCTGGTGGGTCTGGGTGGCCACGTCGTCGCCGACGATCTCGCCGGTGTGCGGGTCGAGCGGGCCCATGCCGGAGGTGAAGACGAAGTCGCCCACCACGAGCCCCTGGGAGTACGCCCCGACCGGCGCGGCGCCCTCGGTGGTCTTGAGCTCTTTCTTCATGGAATCTCCCTAGAAATCGGTGTGGATCGTGCCGACGACACGGTAGTCCCGGTCCACCAACGGCAGCACCCGCCACTTGTCGAACGCGGTGCACGGGTGCGAGATCCCGAAGGCCAGCAGGTCGCCCGGCTTGAGCCCGTCGGCCCGGACGACGGTGTGCTGGTCCTGCATCTTCGTGATCGTGACGCCGCTCCGGCGCGGCACCGGCAGGCCCTCGTCGTAGGGCGCGTCGCGCTTGCCCATGCCCACGATCGCGAGGCCCGGCTCGGGCGTGGACAGCACGTGCGCCCACACCTCAAGGGCCGGCCGCAGCTCGCCCTCCATCCGGTTGAACGGCGTGCGCTCCCGGTAGTAGCCGTCGTCGTGGGTGACGTACGCGCCGCTGCGCAGCAGGATCCTGGCGTGCGTGGTGACCAGCTCGCGCCCGATCACGTCGAACCACTGGCTGCCGCCGATCGTCAGGATCGGGGTGCGCACGCGGACGTGCTCGACGGCCTCCTGCAGCCCGCCCAGGTACCGCCGCACCTCGTCGGCGCTCTTCAGCGCCCCTTCGTAGCCGGCGACGCCGGCCAGCTCGACGCCGGGCGTCTCCTGCGCGTACGCGGCCACCTTCAGCAGCTCGTCGAGGGTGCGGCAGCCGGCTCGTCCGCCTTCGTGCCCGAGCTCCGCCAGCACCCGGAACGGCCGGGTCGAGGCGTGCCGGGCGAGGATGTCCACCCCGGCCTCGGAGTCGACGAAGCTGAGGAACTCGAAGGCGGGATCGCGGTCGAGCTCTCCGGCGGCCCAGGTCAGCCCGGCGGTGTCGACGACCTGGTTGGCCACCATGATCCGATCGCCGCCGTAGCCGCGGGCGATCCTGGCCTGCCGGGTCGTGGCGACCGTCAGCCCCCAGGCGCCCGCCTGGAGCTGCATCGCGGAGATCTCTGGCGACATGTGCGTCTTGACGTGCGGAGCCAGCTCCATGCCGTGGTCGCGGGCGAAGGCCGCCATCGTGGCCACGTTGTGCTCCAGCGCGTCGCGGTGCACGATCATCAGCGGAAAGCCGAGCTCGCCGTCGAGGACGGACTGCCCAAGGATCACCTGCACGACACCCCCTTTTATCCGCGTCTGACCTTATCCCAGGCGGGATCAGCGTGATCGAAGCGCCCGTCCGGGAACGGCCCCGGTCAGCTCGCCGCCGGTCAGCACCCGTACGCCGGAGACGAGCACGTCGTCCACGCCGTGCGCGGGGGTGCGCGGATCGGCGTACGTCGACCGGTCCGACACCGTGAGCGGGTCGAACACCACCAGGTCGGCGACGTGCCCGGTGCGTACCAGCCCGCGCCGGTCGAGGCCGAACCGCCGGGCCGGATGGGAGGCCAGGTGCACGACCGCCTGCTCCCACGTCCAGTCGCCCAGCTCGCGGACGTGCCGGCCGAGGAACCGGGCGAAGGCCCCGAACCCGCGCGGATGCGGATGACCACCCACGTAGATGCCGTCGGAGCCGCCGGTGTGGGAAGGGTGGCGCAGGATCCGGCGTACGGACTCCTCACCCGCCGGGCCCTCGTCGGGACGCGCGGAGACGCACCCGGCCTCCAGCCGCGTCGCCACCAGCAGGTGGCGGCAGAACGCGGCGGGCGTCATGCCGGCCCGCTCCGCGGCGTCCGGCAGGGCGAGCCCTTCGGCCCATTCCAGGCCGGGCGCGTGGGAGACGGTCAGCCGGGGGTAGACCTCGCCGAGCCCCGCCCACCACTCGTCCAGCTCGGGCGAGGCGATCATCTCCAGCGCCGCGTCGGTGTCGGCGCCCGGCACGGACGGCGGCAGCACCACCATGGCCAGGATCGTGCTGCCGCGCAGGTAGGGGTAGGTGTCGAAGGTGAGGTCCACGCCGTCGTCGTGCGCCCTGCCGACCAGCGGCAGCAGCACGTCGGCCGGCCCGTGCAGGTGGGAGACGTGCACGGCCGCGCCCGAACGGGCGGCGATGTCCACGACCTCCGCCATGCCCACCCCGGCGTTCGCGCCGTAGGCCCGCATGTGGGTGACGTACGGCAGGCCGCCGAGGGGCGCGCACAGGGCGGCCAGCTCGGCCGCGTCGGCGTAGCGGCCCGGCAGGTACTCCAGCCCCGTGGACAGCCCGACCGCGCCCTCCGACAGCCCGCGCTCGACCCGCTCGACCATCGCGGCCAGCTCCGCCCGCGAGGCCGGCTCCGGCGAGGGCCCGAGGACGTCGTAGCGGATCGTGCCGTGCGGCAGCAGGTAGGCCGTGTTCAGCGCCACCGCACGGTCGTAGCCGTCGAGCAGGTCGGCCACGCTCAGCGGGCCCTCGTGCAGGGCGCCGTTGACGGCGGCGAAGTAGCGGGAGGCGTAGGCGACGGTCGCCGCCGACCCCGGCGCGAAGGACAGACCATCCTGTCCCAGGACGAACGTGGTCACCCCCTGCCGCAACGCCGCGAGCTGCACGGCCGGGTCGAACACGGCGGCGTCGCCGTGGGCGTGGCAGTCGACGAAGCCCGGCGCGACGAACCGGCCGGTCGCGTCGATCACCGTCCCGGCCTGCGCGCCGCCCAGCCTGCCGACCGCCGCGACCTCGTCGCCCGCGATGCCCACATCCGCCCGGTACGGCGGCGCGCCCGTGCCGTCGAGCACCCGCCCGCCGCTGATGACTACGTCGAACCTCACACCAAGATTCAATCAGAGCCGCGCGAGGACGCCGATGGGCACGTGACCGGGCGGACGACGGGCCGCTCGGCCAGCAGGTCCCTGGCCCGCGCGCGGGCGAGGTTCCAGCCGTTCCACGGGTCGGGGCGGTCGAGCCCGTTGGCGCGGACCACGTCGGCCAGCACGCAACTGCGCTGCGGCTCGGGCAGCCGGTCGATCGCGGGCACGGCCTCCGCGCCGAGGTCGCCCAGGTAGTCGGAGTCCATGTTGGTCACGCCGCGCACCTCGACCTGGGTCTGCGCGACCTGCAGATCGGGGTTCACCATCGCGAACGCCCCCAGGCCGAGCCCGGTGACCAGGACGATCGTGCGCCGCAGCCAGCCGGAGCCGCGGCCCGCCAGGCGTACCGCCCCGGCCAGCAGCACCAGCGCGAACAGCGCGCCCAGCCACCACACCGTCGCCTGCACCGAGATCCGCAGCCGCGACAGGCCGTAGGCGTCGGTGTAGAGGCTCATCCGGTGCAGGGCCGAGGCCAGCACCACCAGGGTCAGCCCGCACAGCACGCCGAGCATGACGGCCAGCAGCCAGCGCTCGCCGCGCTCGGTCCGCAGCAGCCCCCCGGCCACCGCGACGATGCCCAGCACGAACACGCTGACCACCACGAGCTGGAAGAACCCCTGCCTGGCGTACTCGGCGTAGGTCAGGCCCGCCGTCCGCAGCACCCAGCCGTCGCCGCCGAACAGCACCCTGATCTGGACCGCCACGAACGCCGAGAACAGCAGGTTCACCGCGACCAGCGGCACCAGCCACACGCTCCTGCTGACGCCGAACTTGTGCCCGGGACCGACCGGGTCGATCACCGGCCGCAGCGCCACCAGCACCGTGGCGGCCAGCACCACGGCGACGAACCCGAAGACGAAGATCCGCGAAGGCACCGAGTCGGCCCAGGCCGGGGTGCTGGTCAGGCGCTCGACGTACGCGGCGAACACCGCGTCGGCCGAGGCGAACAGCAGCCCGAACACCAGCACCAGCACGACCGTGATGCCGAGCCCCGCGAGCACCGGCAGGATCCGCCGCCTGGCGGTCAGCTTCCGCAACGGACCGGCGAGGAACCACGGCACCGGGCCGAGCGCGAGCACCACGGACATGCCGCCCCTGACCACGCCCAGCCATCCCGCCCCCGCCCCGGACACCGCCAGCGCGCCCAGCCCGGCCCCCGCCATGAGCAGGATCGCGACCAGCCAGTCCGCGTCGCGCACGGCCGTCATGGAGATCAGCCAGTACGCCGTCATCCCGAACGCCAGCGTCCAGGGGGTCATCCTGCGCAGCACGGCCGGCAGCGCCGCCGCGCCGAGCACCATGGCGACGAGCACGATCCCCAGCCCGACCTGCGCCTCGGGCAGCGCCACGGCGGCGAACACGCCCGCGCCCACGGCGGCCGGCAGCAGCCAGCGCGGGGCAGGGGGCAGCTCGGGCCTGGGGAAGAGCGGCGGCGGCACATACGCCTGCCCGCCCCCACCCCCTCCCAAGCCCCGCCCCGCCCCTTGATGGGCAGCCTCGTGATGCGCAACGCCTTGGTAGGCGGCGCCTTGATGCGCGGCCCCTTGGTGCCCGGCGCCTTGGTAGGCGGCGCTCTGGTACCCGGCGCCTTGGTAGGCGGCCCCCTGGTGCGTGGCGGCCTGGTAGGCGGCTTGGTAGGCCGCCGTTCTGCGCACTGAGCTCGCGCCCAGCGCCATGCCGAGCGCGCCGCCCAGGGCGGTCACCATGACCAGGGTGACGAGCGCGAGCCCGTCGCCGACGGTCATCGAAACCAGCACGGCCGCGAACAGACCACCCAGGAAGCCAACGATCACCCCGAGCACCCCGCCACCGACCATCCTGGCCAGCCCCCCGCTTCCCACCGCCGCTGGAGCCGCACCCGCCGTCGCGGGCTGCGCCGGACCGGCCGCCTGATACGCCCCACCCGCCGCCGACACCCCAGCCCCCGCCGTTGTCCCGGCCCGCGCCGACGCCCCTGACCACGCAGGCACCCCGCCCCCTGCGGCGACCCCGACCTCTGCGGGAGTGCCGGATTCTGCTGGGACGCCAGCCCCTGCCGGGATGCCCGCCCCTATGGTGCTGCCAGCCTCTGCCGGGATCCCAGCCCCTGGGGACACGCCCGCCTCTGCGGCGGCACCAGACACCGGCGTGGCAGCAGCCCCTGCGGGGATGTCAGCCCCTATGGTGCCGCCAGCCTCTGTATCGGTACCGCCCCCTGTGGGCGCCTCATCCCCTGCGGAGGCCCCAGTCCCGTTGGGGGCGCCCGACCCTCCGAGAGCGCCTGCCCCTTCGGGAGCACCTGCCCCTCCGAGAGCGCCGCCCCTTCCGGGAGCACCGGACGCTGCGGGTACGCCGACCCCGCTGAGGGTGCCGGATGCCGCGAGCGGGCCGGGGTCTGTCGTTGACTGGGTGAGCGGCGTGTCATCGGCCGTGGCCGGCTGGGCCGGCGTTCCCGAGGCTGTCACGCTCTCCCCCGACATCGCGCCCTGAGCCGCCATCACGCCCTGCCCGGCCGCGATGCCCTGCCCCACCGTCGTTCCCGAACCCGCCGGGATGCCCTGATCCACCGCCGTCCCAGGGGCCGCCGGGATGCCCTGACCCGCCGTCATGTGCGGGCCCGCCGTCGTCCCCTGGCCAGCCGTCGTCCCCGTGTCGAACGGTGTGTCCGTCATCGTCGTCCTTCCTGGTAGGTCGACGACCATGCGGCACCCCGCGCAATCGTCGATGCGGATCGACCCCCCGTGCAGCTCCACGACCTCCTTGACGATCGCCAGCCCCAGCCCCGCGCCCCCGGAGTCGGCCGCGCGCCCGGCGTCCAGCCGGGAGAACCGTTCGAACACCCGCCCCCGGGCCGCCGCCGGGATGCCCGGCCCCTGGTCGGCCACCACCAGCCGAGCCCCGTCCCGCTGCGCGCCGCACGCCACCGTCACCACGCCCCCGGGAGGGCTGTGCCGTACGGCGTTGTCCAGCAGGTTCGCCAGCACCTGCGCCAGCAGGTCGGGATCGGCCCGCACCCCCAGCCCGCCGGGCACCGACGCCTCGATCGTGACGTCCTCGCGGGCCAGCCCCGCCTCCCGCACGGCCTGCTCGACCAGCGGCGCCAGCGCGACGGCCTCGGGCTCGATCAGCCGGACGCCGGAGTCGAGCCTGGACAGGTCGAGGAGCTGGGCGACCAGGCGGCCGAGCCGTTCGGTCTGGGCGAGCGCGGTCCTCATGGTGACCGGGTCGGGCGCGGAGACGCCGTCCACGACGTTCTCCAGCACCGCGCGCAGGCCGGTGATGGGGGTGCGCAGCTCGTGGCTGACGTTCGCGACGAGCTCGCGCCGCTGCCGGTCCACCTCGCCGAGGTCGGCGGCCATCGCGTTGAACGCCCTGGCCAGCTCGCCCACCTCGTCCCGCGAGGTGGCGCTGACCCGCAGGCCGTAGCTGCCCTTGGCGATGGTCTGGGCGGCCCTGGCCATCTGGCGCAGCGGCTTGGTCATGCCCATGGCCAGCACCTGGACCATGATCAGAGCGAGGATGACCGCGACCACGATCCGGACGTCCCGGGTGAACCCGGCGTTCAGCCCGACCTCGTTCACCACGAACGCGGTGCCCACCGCCAGCACGATGACGATGCCGAGCTTGACCTTGATGCGGCCGAGGAAGTCGAGCGGCCTCATTGCCGGACCAGGGCGTAGCCCACGCCGTGGACGGTGCGCACCACGTCGGAGCCGAGCTTGCGGCGCAGCGCGCGGACGTGACTGTCCACGGTCCTGGTCGCGGCGGCCTCGGAGAAGCCCCACACGTCCGACAGCAGCCGGTCGCGCTCGAACACCTGCCCTGGACGCTCGGCCAGCCGCCGCAGCAGGTCGAACTCGGTCCTGGTGAGCTGGGCCTCGATCCCGCCCACGAACACCCGGCGCGCGGCCGTGTCGATCTCCACCTCGCCCACCCTGATCACCGTGTCCTCGACGGCGAGCTGGGCGGCCCGCTCGACCCGGCGCAGCAGCGCGTGGATCCTGGCCACCAGCTCGCGCATGCTGAACGGCTTGGCCAGGTAGTCGTCGGCCCCCACCCCCAGCCCGACCAGCACGTCGGTCTCCTCGCCGAGCGCGGTCAGCATGAGGACGGGCACCGGGCGCGCCGCCTGCATCCTGCGGCACACCTCCAGCCCGTCCAGACCCGGCAACAGCCGGTCGAGGATCACCAGATCGGGCTCCGCCTTCCCGTACTGGACGAGGGCGTCCTGCCCGTCGCCGGCCACCCGGACGTCGAAACCCTCGGCGGCCAGCCTGTTCCGCACGGCCAGGGCGATCGTCACATCGTCCTCGACCACGAGGACGCGCCGCTGCTCTGCCACGTACGAAAGCCTAGAAGTGCGCTGTGCAGACGACACTCCATAATTTGTGCACATCTGGTGCAGACTTGCCCCGTGAACACCGCTGGCTACCTCAGCCGTCTGGGCCTGTCCCACCTGATAGACGCCCCCGCGAGCGCCGAGGGCCTGCGCGCGCTCCACGTCGCGCACGTCGAGAAGGTCGCCTACGAGGCGCTGGAGATCTGGCTCGGCCGCCCCACCTCCCTCGATCCCGTCGAGTCCGCCGAGCGCATCATCAGGGGCCGCGGCGGCTACTGCTACCACCTGAACGGCGCCTTCTCCGAGCTGATCAGGAGCCTCGGTTACGACGTCACCAGGCACGTCGGCGGCGTGCAGAACCCCGGCAGCGAGCCCGGCGTCACCGGCAACCACCTCGTGCTGACCGTGCGCGGCCTGCCGAGCCAGGACAACCCGGGCGGCGAGTGGCTGGCCGACCTCGGCCTCGGGGACGGCCTGCACGAGCCGCTGCCGCTGGTCGCGGGCGCGTACCGGCAGGGGCCGTTCACGTACGTCCTGCGGCCGTCGCAGGTCGCGCCCGGCGGGTGGCGGTTCGACCATGACCCGAGCGGTTCGTTCGAAGGGATGGATTTCGAGCGGACCCCAACGGAGATGTCCGCTTTCGCTGATATGCACAACCATTTGTCGACGTCACCGTCGTCCGGGTTCGTGCGCACCGCCGTCGTGCAGAGGCGCGACGCCTCGGGCGTGGACACGCTGCGCGGGCTCGTCCTGACCCGGGTCGGCGCCGGCAGCCACTCGATCACCCTGGACACGGCCCGCGACTACTTCGCGGCGCTCGGCGACGTGTTCGCGCTGACCTTCGACGACCTCACCGACCAGGACGAGGAGCGCCTCTGGAGCAGGCTGCACGACGCCCACGAGGCGTGGCTGACCGGCCGGACCGCGTGATGGCCGGGCGGGCCGGTCGAGCGCTATCGTGCACTCGACATGGCTGAGACCAGGAAGCTGGCCGGGCGCTACCGGCTGCTCAACCCCCTGGGCGCGGGGTCCGTACGGCTGGCCTTCGACGAGACGGAACACCGCGACGTCGCGGTCAGAGAGCTGCGCATCCCGCCCGAGCTCCGCGAGTCCGCGCTGCACGAGGCGCGCAGGGCCGCGGGGCTGCGGCACGCCTCGATCGCCCGGGTGCTCGGCGTGCTGGTCGAGGACCGGGTGCCCTGGCTGGTCATGGAGTTCGTCTCGGGGGTGTCGCTGGAGCAGGCCGTACGCGCGCGGCAGCCGCTGCCCGTCGTCCAGGTGGCCAGGATGGGCGTCTGCGTGCTGTCGGCGTTGTCCGTGGCGCACGCGGCGGGGATCGTCCATGGGCAGGTCAGCCCCGGGAACGTGCTGCTGACCAGCACCGGGAGGGCGGTGCTCACCGGGTTCGGGGTGCCGAGCCTCAGCATGCGGCCCTCGGCCGACCTGTGGTCGCTGGCGGCCACGCTGCACTTCGCCGTCGAGGGCCGCCCGCCCGGCCAGGTGCCCGCCGAGGGCGCCGATCCGCTGCGGTCGCTGATCCGCGCCATGCTGCATCCCGCCGGGTCGCCGCCGGTGGAGGTGGTCCGCGAGACGCTGGAGCGGCTGGCCCTCGACCAGCCGCTCGACCAGGTCGTCCGCGCCCTTGGACCGCTCCCGCCCGCCGAGGTGGCCGAGATCGGGCTCGCCCTGCTCGACCAGCTCCAGGCCATGGGCGGCCGGCACGGGGCGGTGCAGCCGAGCGGCGTGCTCATCTCCGACCAGGGGCGGGCCACGCTGGTCGCCCCGCTGCGGTCGGGCACCGTCCCGGCGTACACGGCTCCGGAGGGGGTGGCGAGCCCGGCCGCCGACCTGTGGTCCCTCGGCGCCACCCTGTTCATGGCGGTGGAGGGGGTGCCGCCCGCGCCGGGGGCGTCGCTGGCGCGGGCCGGGGCGCTGGCTCCCGTCCTGGTGCGCCTGCTGTCGGGCAACCCGGCCGACCGGCCCGCCCCCGAAGTCCTCCGGCACGAGCTGCGGGCGGTCATGGGCCCGCGGCGATGACCCGCGTGCCCGTCCTGCCGCGCGCCGCCGGCGCCGGCTCCGTCACGCGGGACGCCGGCCGGTGGTGGCCGCTCGTGCCCGCCGGCGTCGCCGCGGCGGCCGGGTCCTGGGGGCTGCCGGGGCCGTCGTTGTGGCGGGACGAGTCGGTCAGCGCGCTGGTCGCGCGCATGCCGTTCGGCGAGCTGCGCCGTTTCCTCGCCGACCTCGACGCCGTCCACGCCCTCTACTACCTGCTGCTGCGGCCCTTCGCCGCGCTTCCCTGGCCGCCGGAGATCGCCGTCCGCCTGCCCTCGGTGCTCGCCTTCACGGCCGCCGCGCTCGGGGTCGCGGCCCTGGGCCGCCGCCTGGCCGGCACCCCCGCCGGCCTGTACGCCGGTCTGCTGTACGCCCTCACCCCCGTCGCCGCCCGGTACGCCCAGGAGGCCCGCTCGTACGCCCTGGTGAGCGCGGTCGCCGTGCTGGCCACGTGGCTCCTGGTCAAGCTGCTGGACCGTCCGGGCGCGGGGGTCTGCGCGGCCTACGGCGCTAGCGTGGCCCTGCTCGGCTGGCTGCACCTGTACGCCCTGCTGCTCGTCCCCGCCCACCTGCTCACCGCGTGGCTGCCCGCACTCCGCCGCCGGCTCACCGCGAACCCGTCGTCCGCCGTCGTGCGGACGTCGGTCGCGGTCGGCGCGGCGGGGGCGGCGCTCGTGCCGCTGCTGGTCCTGGCCGCCGGTCAGCGGGACGCCCAGGTGTTCTGGCTCAGGGCCCCCGGCTGGGCCGAGCTGGCCGCCTTCCCCGGTGAGGTCGCGGGGGCGGGCGCGGCCGTGCTGTTCACGGCCGCGTTGTGGGGAGCCGTGCGCGCCCCGGCTGTGGCGGTGTGGGCGGTGCTGCCGGTGGCGCTCTCGTTCGCGATCTCCCAGGTCCAGCCCGTCTACCATCCGCGTTACGTGCTCTTCGCGGTCCCGCTGCTCGCGGTGCTCGCCGGGATCGGCCTGGCCGGGGTGCGTTGGCGGGCCGTGCCGGTGGCGGCCCTGGCGCTGTTCGCCGTGCTCGTGTTCCCCGCGCAGGCGGCGATGAGGCAGCCCGCCGCCCGTCCCGACGACCTGCGCACGCTGGCCGCCACGCTGGCCGCGGAGGAACGTCCGGGCGACCGGGTGCTGTTCGTGCCGCAGCGCTTCCGGCTGTTCGTGGCCGTGTACGGCGCCCCGTACGACCGCCTGACGGACCTCACCCGCGCGCCCGGCGCGCCCCGCCCGCGCACGGCCGCCGAACTGGACGCGGCCCTGAAGGGCGTGGACCGGGTCTGGCTCGTCTCCCCCAGAATCGGGACGAAGTACGCCGACGACGAGCGCTACCGCACCCTCCAAAGAGCGCTCGTCCCAGGACAGACCCGCACGTTCGGCTCGATCCACCTCACCCTCTGGTCCCGCAACAATTGAGATACATCGCGTCATGGAACCTCAGGCACGGGTCCACTCGTTGGACGGGCGACGCAGAATGTGGGAGAGGCGGGGCGCGGGCTCCGCGTTCGGAGGAAGCCAGGGATGTCGCCAGTTCAGAAGTACGTCATCGGCGCAGGCGCCGCGGTTCTGCTCTCGCTGATCTTCTTGCCGGGCTGGATCACCCTGCTGGTGGTGCTCGGCGCGGTCGCGGCGCCGGTGGTCGGCTACCTCATGCTCGACCCGTCGCAGCGCGAGCGGCTCAAGCGGGCCCGCAGGCGCGGGATCGGCGGCTGAGGCCCGCGAGCCGCGGCGGGGGTCGTCAGGCCCTCGCCGCGCTCAGCTCCGACCGCACCCGGCTGTGCACCCTGCGCTCGACGTAGAACGACAGGAACGGGACGGTGCCGCCGAGCATGACCCCGAGCATGTACGGCCAGCTCCAGCGCGCCTTCATGCCCAGGTTCATGACGGTGATGAGGTAGATCATGTACAGGCCGCCGTGGATGGGCGCGACGATCTTCGACAGCTCGGCGGCGCCGAAGCCGTAGCGCAGCACCATCGCGACGCACAGGATGAGCAGCATGACGCCGACCACGTAGGCGAGCACCCGGAAGGGCTTGAGAGCCGATTCCACCGTTAACCTTCCAGAACCATCTCGGGGGACTTGTCGCGGTCCCGATCCGCCCGTACGGCGTCGCGTACGAAGTGGAACCACATGAAGACGGCGAATCCAGCGAAGATCCACCAGTTTGCGGCATAAGCCAGGTTACGCCAGGTCAGCGTGCCGCCGACCTCCGGCGGCCGGATCTTCACCTGCGTGAGCGAGCCGGACGGCGGCTGCGCCACCATGAAGCCGGTCCGCAGCTTCTGGCCGGTCCACAGGTTGATCAGCTCTCCGGTGGACACGGTCTGCACCTGGCCGGGAGGCAGCCCCTCGGCCCGCCGCTGGACGCTGTCGGTGCCCTGCTGACCCCGCAGCCGCCCCTGCACCGTGACCCGGCCCTGCGGCACGGCGGCGACGCCCGGATCGTCCGCCTTGGCCACCCAGCCGCGCACGACCGGCATCAGCGTGCCGTCGTCGAGCCTGAGCGGGGTGAGCACCCAGTAGCCGTGGCCGCGCGAGACGTTGCCGCCGGGGGCGTCGACGTCGGGCCGCCGGTCGGCGACCAGGAGCTGCCGGGCGGCCTCGTACGTGCCCTCGGCGGCGACCCTGCGGCCGACGGCCTCGCCCTCCATCTGCCCGCCCACCTGGGCCAGCGTGGCGACCCCCACGGGCGCAGGATCGACGGCCGCGTGCGGCTTGCCGGAGTCCTGGAACACGCCGAGCTGCCAGCGGCCCAGCAGGATGAACGCGACGAGGACCCCGATCGTCAGCAGATGCAGCCCCACGACGCGGGGCGAGAGCAGGGTCCGGAGCATGCCTCAAAGCTATCCGCCGGGGGGAGTGGTCCCCTCATCAGCCCATGCCTACAGGTAGTGGCAAAGGGGTGCAAATGGACCATGCCATCGCGCTAGGCTGCTGGCCATGTCTGACCAGCATATCGATCCCGCGGGCAACACCCAGCAGTTCCGCGCCTTCGCTCAGCGCCAGGAGCAGGAGGCCGCGGCGGCCCCCAAGAAGTCGCCGCTGCTGCCGATCCTCGCGGTCGCCGTGGTGATCGTGATCATCGGCGTCGCCGCCTTCCTGCTGCTCCGCTAACACCCAACCGCACACGGACACCCCACCCGCCCCGACGCCGTGGCGGGTCTTCGCCGTCCCCGCACACCTGGCACATACCGGCCGGTCGGTGTGACGGGCTTCATGACAGGACGCCCCTGGACCGGCGGCTGACGACTGACTACTTTGGACATTACGTCCAATACACCGGACACCATAGCCGAGGAGAGGCTCAAGCAGCACGTCAAGCGGTTCATGAGGTCAGGGGGTTCAGTGGCCGAGCCAGGACTGGTGATCATCGGCACCGGCTTCGCCGGGATCGGCATGGCGATCAAGCTCAAGCAGGCCGGCTACCACGACTTCGTGATCCTGGAGAAGGCCGCCGACCTCGGCGGCACCTGGCGGGACAACACCTACCCCGGCTGCGCGTGCGACGTGCCGTCGCACATGTACTCCTACTCGTACGAGCTGAACCCCGGCTGGTCGCGGATGTTCGCCCCGCAGGCCGAGATCCGGGACTACGTCCGCAGGTGCGCGGACAAGTACGGAGTGACCCCCCACATCCGCTACGACAAGCACGTCACGTCCCTGGAGTACGACGACGACCGCCGGAACTGGACGGTCACCACGGAGGACGGCGCAACCATCCGGACGAACGCGATCGTTTCCGGCATCGGCGCCCTCCACATCCCGAAATTTCCGGAAATTGTGGGGAGGGAATCCTTCGCCGGCCCGTCCTTCCACTCCGCCGAATGGGACCACTCGGTCGACCTGACCGGCAAGCGCGTCGCCGTGGTCGGCACCGGCGCGTCCGCCGTCCAGTTCGTCCCCCGGCTCGCCCCCCGGGTGCGCGAGCTGACCGTCTTCCAGCGCACGCCGCCGTGGATCCATCCCAAGCCCGACTTCGCCTTCTCCCCCGCCGCCCGGCGCGTCCTGGCCCTGCCCGGCATGGCGCGGGCCCTGCGCGGGGCCATCTACTGGGCGCTGGAGAGCCGGGCGCTCGGCTTCGCGGTGCACCCGCGCCTGATGAAGGCGCACGAGGCGTTGGCGCTCAGGCACCTGGCGGCGCAGGTGCCCGATCCGGGCCTGCGCCGCAGGCTGACGCCCGGCTACACGATCGGCTGCAAGCGCGTGCTGATCTCCAGCGACTACTATCCGGCCCTGACCCGGCCGGACGTCACCCTCGTCACCGACGGCATCGCCGAGATCCGGCCCCGCTCGATCGTGACCACGACCGGCGCGGAGCACGCGGCCGACGTGATCGTCTACGGCACCGGCTTCAAGGTCGTGGAGGCCCTCCAGGACCAGCGCATCACCGGCCGGAACGGCCTGAAGATCCAGGACGCCTGGCAGCACGGCATAGAAACCTACCACGGCATCACCACCTCCGGCTTCCCGAACCTGTTCTTCCTGCTCGGCCCGAACACCGGCCTCGGGCACAACTCGGTGGTCTTCATGATCGAATCGCAGGTCCGCTACGTCATCGAGTGCCTGCGCCTGCTCTCCAGGAACCAGGCCAGGGCGCTGGACGTCAGGAAGGACGTCCAGGACGCCTTCAACCGCCGGCTGCACGCGCGCCTGGACCCGCTCGTGTGGAACGCGGGCGGCTGCCGCTCCTGGTATCTGGACGAGCACGGAGTGAACCGGACGATCTGGCCGGGCTTCACCTTCGAGTACTGGGCCCGTACGCGGCGGGTGCGGCCGCAGGCGTACGAGCTCATCTACTGAGGACGGCGGGTCACCCGCGGCCCAGCGCCTGGAGCTGGACGGGGGTGAGCGCGGAGACGTTCTGGTCCACCGGCGCGTCGGCGTACTGGTGGATGGTCCAGGTCTGCCAGTCGGCGGGGGCGTTCACCTGGCCGGGGCCCACGCCGCAGCGGGCCACCCACAGCGGGTACCCCTGGAGGCCGTGGCCGTACTCGTCGGCGAAGTTCCAGCCGCTGTAGAACAGCGGCGTGACGCCGGTCCTGGCCTGGACGTGCGCCAGCCACTTCCTGGCCCAGGCGTTGACCTCGGTCACCGACCGGCCGTCGGCGGTCTCCAGGTCGAGCGCGAGCAGGTCGCCCTTGGCGGCCGGCTGCCGGTCGACCACGGACAGGAAGTGGTCGGCCTCGGCGATCGGGTCGTTCGACGGGTGCCCGTAGTGGTAGGCGCCCCGCACCTTGCCCTTCGCGCCCAGGTCGGCCCAGTGGCGGGCGAAGGAGGCGTCCACGCGGGTGGCGGTTCCTCCTGAGGGCAGGCCGGGGCCGCCCACGGGTGTCTGTCGGGATGCCACGACGGCGGCTGATGAGCTGCGGCAGGCGGTTCCCGCCCGGCGGCATGGCGCGTCGCGATGCCCGTCACCACCCCGTGACCTGGGCAAACATTCCCTCATGCCGGAGTCAAGCCGGCACTCCCCCGCGGGGGGCGGCGGCCCGCGAGGGGGCCGCCGCCGTGCGCGCTCAGCGCGGGTTCACGACCAGGGCGCTGCCGCCGCCCCGCCGTACGGGCTCGGCGACGGCCTGGACCAGGCCGTGGCCGCGCAGTTCCAGCGCCGTGGCCGCGCCGATCTCGGGGTTCAGCGCGAAGCCGTGCCCCTTGGCCTCCAGCTCGGTGCGGTACTTGTCGAGGAACGCCTGCTCGGCCTGCGTCTGGGCGGTGTTGCGCTGCGTGGCCCGCGGCGCGGCGAGGGCGTCGGGCAGGCTCATGCCGAACTCGTACCGGTTGACCAGGATCTGCAGCACGGTGGTGATGATCGTCGAGCCGCCCGGCGAGCCCGCGGCCAGCACCGGCCTGCCGTGCTCGAACACCAGCGTGGGCGCCATCGACGAGCGCGGCCGCTTGCCGGGGCCGGGCAGGTTGGGGTCGCCGGGGGCGGGGCCGAAGGTGAAGTCGGTCAGCTCGTTGTTGAGCAGCACGCCGCGGCCCGGCACCACGATGCCGTTGCCGCCGGTCGACTCGATGGTGAGGTTGTAGGCGACCACGTTGCCCCAGCGGTCGGCGACGACCAGGTGCGTGGTCTCCGGCCCCTCGTCCGCGATCGGGGTCGCGCTGCCGGTCGGGGTGGCGCAGGAGCCGTACGTGCCGTCGGGGCTGCCGGGTGCGACCGGGCTGGTCAGGGCCCTGTCGCCGATCAGGCAGGCCCGCTCCTTGGCGAACCCGTCGGACAGCAGCTCGCGCAGCGGCACGCCGGGGATGTCGCCGACGTAGGCGTTGCGGTCGGCGAAGGCCAGCCTGGACGCCTCCAGGTACTCGTGCAGGCCCACCTTGGGCAGGGCTTCGAGGATGTTGAGCGCCTCGCCGACGGTCGAGCCGCCCGAGGACGGCGGGGCCATGCCGTAGACGTCCATGCCGTTGTAGGAGATCTTGGTGGGCTCGCGCAGGAGGGCGCGGTAGTCCCGCAGGTCCGACAGCTCCATCAGGCCGGGCCTGACGTTGCGGGTGCTGCCGGGGGTGACCGGCGGCTTCTTCACCGTGGCCACGATCTCCGCGCCGAGCCGGCCGCCGTACAGCCAGCCGGGGCCGCGCCGGGCCAGTTCCCGGTACGTGTTGGCCAGTTCCGGGTTCCGGAACACCGAGCCGACCGGCGGCGGGGCGCCGTTCGGCAGGTAGAGCCGGGCCGTCGAGGCGATGTCCTTGAAGCGGTCGGCGTTCGCGGCGGTCTGGTCGTGGAAGGTCTGGTCCACGACGAAGCCGCGGGAGGCCACCTCGATGGCGGGCTGGAGCGCCTGGCCGAGCGAGAGCGTGCCGAACCGGCGCAGGGCCAGGTCCCAGTGCGCCAGCGTGCCGGGCACGCCCGCCGACAGGCCGCTGGTGACGCCCTCGTCGAACGGGATGCCCTCGAAGCTGGTGGCGGTCATCGCGCGCGGGGCGGTCTCGCGGCCGTCGATGGTGACGACCTTGCGCTGCCTGGCGTCGTACAACACCATGAAGCCGCCGCCGGTCAGGCCGGCCGAGTACGGCTCGGTCACCCCGAGCACGGCTCCGGCGGCCACGGCCGCGTCGACGGCGTTGCCCCCGCGTCTCAGCACGGAGATCGCGGCCTTGCTGGCGTCGAGGTCGACGGTGGCGACGGCGCCTCCGTACCCCTCGGCGACCGGGGCCTTCTGCTGGGGGCCCGCCGACGCGGGCGCGGCGGGCAGGAGTGAGATGAGGACTGCTGCTGCGGAGAAGATCACACGGCGCATGGTGTCCACGATGACCCAGCTACGCCCGTCGTGGTAGGGCCCCCTCGGACAAGGGGATGATGTCGCGCGCGCCGCCGTGGCCTAGCGTGGAGGCGTGCGTGGGAAGTCCGGTTTCGACCCTTATCTCGCCCTGATCGTGGCGGTCGCCCAGCTGGTGATCGCCCAGGGCGCGACGTGGGGCCAGCGTCTCCTCAGGGAGCAGCTCGACCCGTACGCGTACGCGTTGCTGCTGGTCGGGCCGCTGGCCATCCTCTTCCGCAGGCGCTTCCCGCTGCTGACGGTCGCCGTCGCGCTCGCCGCGATGGACCTGTTCCTCATCGGCGGCTACGCCTACGGCCCCGCCTTCCTCAGCCCGGGCGTCCTGCTGTTCCTCCTGGTCACCGGAGGCAGACGGCTGATGGCCTGGACGATGGCGACCATGACGGTGACCTCGCTGCTCAGCTACGCCTGGTGGGTGGGCAATCGGGACCTGTTCCACAGCGTGGCGATCCTGGCGTTCATCCTGCTGTTCATGGTCGTGGCCGAGCTGGTCAGGATCGTCAGGGAGCGCCGGGCCGAGCGCGAGCGCGTCGCGGAGGAGGAGGCCAGGCGGCAGGCCAGCGAGGAGCGCCTGACCATGGCCCAGGAGCTGCACGACGTGCTCGCGCACAACATCTCGCTCATCCACGTGCAGGCCAGCACCGCGCTGCACCTCATCGACGCCAACCCCGAGCAGGCCCGCTCGGCCCTGGCCACGATCAAGACGGCGTCCAAGGAGGTCCTGGGCGAGATGCGCTCGGTGCTCAACGTGCTGCGCGAGGGCGCCCCGCGATCCCCGACGGCCGGGCTCGACCGCCTCGACGACCTCGTCCAGCGTTCGGGGATGGAGGTCTCGCTCAGGCGGGTGGGGTCGCGGCCGCTGCCGCCGCAGGTCGAGCGGGCCGCGTACCGGATCGTGCAGGAGTCGCTCACCAACGCCGCCCGCCACGCGCCCGGCTCGCGGGTGTCGGTGCGCCTGGAGTACGGCGCCCAGGAGCTGGTCATCGTGGTCGCCGACACGGGGGCGACCAAGCCGGCCGTGCTGTCGGAGGAAGGCAGCGGCAACGGCATCCCCGGCATGCGCGAGCGCGCCTCCGCCCTGGGCGGCACGCTCGTCGCCGGCCCGTCGGGCGGCGGCTTCCAGGTCGAGGCCCGTCTGCCCCTACCCGAGGAGAACCCAACGTGATCAAGGTGTTGCTCGCCGACGACCAGGCGCTGGTCCGGGCGGGCTTCAAGGCCCTGCTGGACGCCCAGCCCGACATGACCGTGGTCGCCGAGGCGGCCGACGGCGCGGAGGCGGTGCGCCTGGCCGGCGAGCACGCCCCTGACGTCGTGCTGATGGACATCCGCATGCCCGGCACCGACGGCCTGACCGCCACCCGCCTGATGCCGCCCGGGCCGCACATCATCATCCTGACCACCTTCGAGCTGGACGAGTACGTCTTCGAGGCGCTGCGCGGCGGCGCGTCCGGCTTCCTGGTCAAGGACACCGAGCCGGCCGAGCTCATCCAGGCCGTGCGGGTGGTCGCGGCGGGCGAGGCGCTGCTGTCGCCGAGCGTGACCCGGCGGCTGATCGCCGAGTACGCCTCGCGCGCCAAGGAGCCGGTCGCCACCCAGGGCCTCGACCAGCTCACCGAGCGCGAGCGCGAAGTGCTGTCCCTGGTCGGCACGGGCATGACCAACGACGAGATCGCCGCCAAGCTGTTCATGTCGCCGGCCACGGCCAAGACCCATGTCAGCCGGGCCATGATGAAGCTGCACGCCCGCGACCGCGCCCAGCTCGTCGTCATCGCCTACGAGTCGGGCCTGGTCAAGCCGGGCTGGCTCTGACGGCGGACGGTCCCGCGCCGAACCACGCCCGCGCGGCCTCGGCCAGGCCGCCGGTCCCGGCCCAGGCCACGTACCCGTCGGGGCGGACGAGCAGCACGTCGGCGGGCGGCTCGGCGCACCGCGCCCGCACCACGTCGATCCAGCCGCCTTCGGGCAGCACCGGGGCCGGGTCGTCGCGGAGGTCGAGGAGGACCGGCCGTCCGGACCGCAGCAGCCCGGCCGCCCGCTGCTCCCCCGCCGCCGTGCTCGGCGGCAGGCCGGGGAGGAACCGGCCGGCGAGCGGATGCGGGTGCTCCAGCCCGGACGCGGGCGGGTAGCGGGTGTCGGAGCCGTGCAGGAGCGCGGCGAGCCGGCGCAGCGGCTGCTCGTCGGCGAACAGCTCGGCGAGCAGCGCGCGCAGGGCGTCGCCGTCCTCGCCGGGGGCCCGTTCCAGCGCCGCCTGGGCGCGGGTCTGGGCCAGCGCCCGCGCGGCCACCGGACGGCGCTCCTCCTCGTAGGTGCCGAGCAGCCCGGCGGGCACCCGTCCGAGCAGCACGGCGGCCAGCTTCCAGGCCAGGTTGGCCGCCTCCGTCAGGCCGACGTTGAGCGCCGATCCGCCCGCCGGGAACAGGTGGGCGGCGTCCCCGGCCAGGAACACCCGCCCGGCCCGGTAACGCTCGGCGAGCCGGGCCTGGGCGACCGTGCCGGACAGCCAGATCGGCTCGCCCAGCGGCAGGTCCCGTCCGATCACCCGGCGTACGGCCGCGCGGAAGTCGTCCGGGGTCACCGGGCCGACGGGCAGCGTGCCGCGCTCGCGCACCCCTGCGATGAGCACGCCGGGCCGCAGCGAGGTGAGCAGCAGGCGGCCGGACGGGGTGCGGTTCCAGCCGGGTTCCAGGCCCTCGACCCGCGGCGCCCGGAACGGGCCCTGCTCGTCCAGGGCGAAGTGGCCGAGCCGCAGCACCTCGTCGTCGGTGGTGCCCGGGAAGCCGATGCCCGCCAGGGCGCGGACGGTGCTGTGCCCGCCGTCGCAGCCGACCACGTACCGGGCGCGGGCCCGGCCGGTGGACAGCTCCAGCGTGACGCCCTCCTCGTCCTGGGCCAGCCCGACGACCTCGTGGCCGCGCCTGATCTCGGCCCCGAGCCGGGCGACCCGCTCGGTCAGCAGCCGTTCCAGCCGGGGCTGCTGGATCAGCAGCAGCCGCAACGGCATGTCGTCGTGCCCGGCGAAGCGCAGCGGCACCTGCCCGAACGGGAACCCCGGGGCGGGGCCGGCGAAGCCGCTGCCCTCGGCGAGGAGGCCGAGCAGGCCGCGGTGGCCGAGCAGTTCCACGATCTGCCCGGCGAGCCCGTTGGCCTTGGGCAGCTCGCTCGGTTCCGGGCGTTTGTCCAGCACGATCGGGCGTAAGCCGGCCAGCGCCAGCTCGCCCGCGAGCATGAGCCCGACCGGGCCCGCTCCCACGATCATCACGTCGTCCATGCCTGTCAGGCTAGATTGACAAAATCCCGGCTGTCAATCTAGCCTGACAGCGTGGACATGGAAGAGCTGTCTCAACGCATCAGGTCGAACGACCCCGCCCTCGGCCTTCGGGCGGTGGGCGCGCTGCACCGGCTGGCCGAGCAGGTCGAGGCGGCGTCGGTGGCGGCCGCCAGGGAGCAGGGCTGGACCTGGGAACAGATCGGCGACGCGCTCGGCATGTCGCGGCAGTCCGTGCACGCCAGATACGGAAAGTGAGGATCGCCATGTTCGGCAAGGAGAAGAGCCCCTTCGCGACCGTCGTCAGCGCGGCGCTCGACGAGGCCAGGCAGCGCGGCGACCGGCGGCTCGGCACCGAGCACCTGCTGCTCGGCCTGCTGCACGATCCCGCCGCCGAGCCGGCGCGGGCGCTCGGCGTGGACCTGGCCGGGGCGCGCGCCGCGCTCGACGAGCTCGACCGCGAGGCGCTGCGCTCGATCGGCCTCGACCTCGGCCAGGCCCCGCGCGCGACGCCCCGCCGGCATCCGCCGGTCCCCGGCACCGCGCTCACGTCGAGCGCCCGCGCGGTGATCAACGCCGCCATCGGGGCCACCCGGCGGAAGACCAGGTCCCAGGCGCCCCACCACCTCCTGCTCGCCCTCCTGGAGCGGGACCGCCACGACCCGGTGGCCCGGCTGATCGACCAGCTCGGGATCGACCGCGCGGCCGTCCGCGCCCGCGTCGCCTGACCGGCGACACGGGAGAAATCCGGTTGAAGCCGCGCCGGGGCGCTGACAGGGTCGAAGGATGCGGCGTACATACGATGACCTGGTCGAAGAGGCCGACACGGTGTCCGTGGCCGGCTGGGACTTCTCCTGGCTGGAGGGCCGGGCCACCGAGGAGCGGCCCTCGTGGGGCTACTCCCGCCTGCTGGCCGGGCGGATGGCGGGGGCGCAGGCGGCGCTCGACGTCCAGACCGGCGGCGGCGAGATCCTGGCCGGGCTGCCCACCCTGCCGAAGGTGACGGTGGCGACCGAGTCGTGGCCGCCCAACCTGGCGCTGGCCGCCGCCCGGCTGCGCCCGCGCGGCGCGTACGTGGTGGCCGACGACGACGAGCCGCGCCTGCCGTTCCGCGACGGCGTCTTCGACCTGGTGGTCAGCCGCCATCCGGTGGCCACCTGGTGGGCGGAGATCGCCCGGGTGCTGCGCCCCGGGGGCGCGTACTTCTCGCAGCAGGTCGGCCCGCGCAGCGTGTTCGAGCTGACCGAGTTCTTCATGGGCCCGCAGGACGGCTCGGCCCGCGACCCGCGTCAGGCCGTGGCGGAGGCGGAGGCGGCCGGGCTGGAGGTGGCCGACCTGCGGGCCGAGCGGCTGCGGATGGAGTTCCGCGACATCGGCGCGGTGATCTACTTCCTGCGCAAGGTGATCTGGATCGTGCCGGGCTTCTCGGTCGCCCGCTACGGCGACAAGCTGCGTGAGCTGCACGAGCTCATCGAGGCCGAGGGCCCGTTCGTCGCCCATTCGTCCAGGTTCCTCATCGAGGCCCGGCGGCCCGAAGCGCACCCGTCCTTCGGACGATGAGACGCGCCGGCGCGCTACCGCCCCGGGCGTACGCCGGGCCGGCCTGAGCACTCCCCCGGGCGCAGCGGCGGCGGCTCCCGGCGGGCGATTCGCCGCGCCACCGCAAGGCGGACCCTGGAGGCAGGACGAAGGAGGAAGTCATGCATCCGCATCTCTGGCCGGTCTTCCCGGTCTTCTGGGGCCTGTTCTGGGTCGCGCTCGTCGCGCTCACCGTCACCGCGCGCCGCAAGGGCTGGTGGGGGCGTCGCCCGGCGGCCGTTCCCGAGCGGCCCACCGCGTCGGCGGAGCAGATCCTGGCCGAGCGGTACGCCCGCGGCGAGCTGGGCGACGACGAGTTCTTCGAGAAGATGTCCGTGCTCAAGGGCGCAACCGCCTAAACATCACTTAGGGTACAAGAACTGTCACTGGCCGCATCCGGCCTGCCGCGTTACGTTTCCCCCGAAAGCATCGCGCGCGAGCGGGGAGGGCTGAGCGTGGAGGCGGTCACCCTGTTCGCCGGGGGCGTGGCAGCCGGGCTGGTGGCGGGCACGGCCTCGTGCACGGCCGCCCAGGGCGGGCTGCTCGTGGGCCTGGTCAGCCACCGCCCCGGCCGCGACCCGGCGCTGGTGGCCTGGTTCCTGGCCGGGCGGCTGGCCGCGTACACGCTGGCGGGGGCGCTGCTCGGGCTGCTCGGCTCGGCGGTCGGCCTGCCGCCGCGGGCGCGGGCCGTGCTCCTGGTCGCGGCCGGCTGCGCCGTGATCGTGTTCGCGGTCCGGCTCATGCGCGGCGGGCGGCACGCGTGCGCCGAGCCCGTCCGCCCGTCCGGGTACAAGGCGCCGCTGCTGGGGGCGGCCACCGTCCTCGTGCCCTGCGGGGTGACGATCGGCATGGAGATGCTCGCCGTCTCCAGCGGCTCGCCGCTGTCGGGCGCGGCGGCCATGGCGGGGTTCGTGGTCGGCACGGCCCCGGCGTTCGCGCTGCTCGGCTACGTGCTGCGGCGGATCTCCCGCACCCGGCTGGCCAGGTTCGCCGGGGTCGTCGCCGTCGCCGCCGGGCTGTGGACCGTCGTGGCCGGGCTCAACCTGGGCGGCTGGACGGGGGAGGCCGCGCCGGCCGCCGCGGGGTCCGCCGCCCGGACCGTCACGGTCTACGCCACCCGCGAGGGCTACCGGCCCGCCGCCGTGTCCGTTCCGGCGAACGTACCGGTCGAGGTCATCTTCAAACTGGTCGATCCGGGCTGCACGGGCACCGTCACCATCGACGGGCGCGACGTGGCCCTGCCCGCCACCGTACGGCTGCCGCCCCACCGCCCCGGCTCGCTGCGTTACGTGTGCGGGATGGGGATGTATTCCGGGTTCATCAGGTTCTCCTAGGGCCGTTGTCGGCGATTACGGTTCGCGATCGTATGATCACGTGCCACTCTGTCGCCATGGCCTGGTGGCAGGGAGAGGTGGCGACGCCGGCCGTTCCGGCGCCACGGGTGGGTGACGAGCCGGAGTTGCTGGTGGCCGCGCAGCAGGGCGACGCCCAGGCGGCCCACCGGCTCGGCAAGCTCTACGCCCAGCGCGGCGACCGCGCGGCGGCCCGGCTCTGGTGGGAGCTGGCGGCCGCGGGCGGCAACGTCGACAGCGCGTACAACCTGGGCGTCTGGCACGAGAAGCACGGCAGCCTGGAGGAGGCGGTCATCTGGTACGAGACCGCCGCGGCCACCGGCGACGCGGAGGCCGCCGCCAACCTGGCCACGCTCCTGCTCGAACAGCGCGGCGACGCCGGCGCGGCGAGGGCCTGGTTCGAACGCTCGGCCCTGGCCGGGTCGCGCGCCGCGGCCCGCCGGCTGGCGCTGCTGTGCGAGGACACCGGCGAGACCGGCGTGGCCCGCGAGTGGCACCGCAGGGCGGCCGACGAGGGCGACATGGCCTCGGCCCACGACCTCGGCTTCCTGGCCTACTCCGCCGGCGAGGACGAGGAGACCGTGCGCTGGTGGGAGTACGCCGCCAGGGGCGGCCACGCCGACTCGGCCCACTGCATGGGCCTCTACCTGCACGCCAGCCGCGACCCCGAGGGCGCCGAGGCCTACTACCGGCTGGCCGCCAAGAACGAGCACCCGGGCGCCGCCTCCCGCCTCGGCGCCATCGCCCTGTCCCGCGGCGACCTGCGTACGGCCCGCGCCTGGTACGAGCGGGCGGCCGCCGCCGGGCGGCTGGAGGACCAGCGCATGGCCGGGTTCGTCTGCGTGGAGCTCGGCGACACCCCGGCGGCCAGCCACTGGTTCGGCAGGGCGGCGGCGGGCGGCGACGCCGAGTCCGCCTTCAACTACGGCCTGCTGCTGATCGCCGAGTTCGGCGACCTGGCAGGCGGCCGCCACTGGTTCCGCCAGGCGGCGCGGGCGGGCCATCACGGCGCGGCGGTCGAGCTGGGCGGGCTGCTGACGGTCGCCGGCGAGCTGGGCGAGGCCGAGGAGTGGCTGGCCGACCCGCCGCCGCAGGCGTGGGCGCGCACCCCCGAGCCCGAGCTGGCCGCCCGCGCGGAGCTGGCGGCGGCGGCCACCGGCCGCAGGGGCGGCGTGCCGCTGTCGGTGCCCGACCTGACGGAGGTGCTGGGCACCTGGGACGTGGTGACCAGGCCGCTGCACGACCACTCCGACGTGATCGGCTGGCTGGTGGAGCGGAGCGGGGTGCACCGCAGCGCGGTCGAGCACCTGGCGTCGGTGCGCGGCACGCTGCTGCGCCCCGGCAGCGCGCCGTGGCCGGGCACGGGCGAGATCCAGCACGTCCTGGCCACCGCCCGTGACCTGCGGCGCCGACTGGGCGTGCGTTAGGGGCGCGACCGCCGGCCGCGCCCCTGGAGGAGAATCAGAGAACGTCGGCGACCGGCGTGTACGGCAGCCCCAGCGCCTGGGCGACCGGCTCGTTGGTGAGCAGGCCGTCGTGGGTGTTCAGCCCGCCCGCCTGGCCCTGGTCGGCCTTCAGCGCGTCGCGCCAGCCCAGGTTGGCCAGCTTGACCGCGTACGGGAGCGTCGCGTTGGTCAGGGCGTAGGTGGAGGTGTTGGCCACCGAGCCGGGCATGTTGGCCACGCAGTAGAAGATCGACCCGTGCACCGTGTACGTCGGCTCGGCGTGCGTGGTCGGCCGCGAGTCCTCGAAGCAGCCGCCCTGGTCGATGGCGATGTCCACGAGCACCGAGCCCGGCTTCATCCGCGCGACCAGGTCGTTGGAGACCAGCGTCGGGGCCTTGGCGCCGGGGATCAGCACCGCGCCGATGACCAGGTCGGCCTGCAGGACCTCGCGCTCGATCGCGTACGAGGTGGACACGAGGGTCTTGAGCCGGCCCTGGTAGATGGCGTCGATCTGGCGGAGCCGGTCGATGTTGGTGTCGAGCACGGTCACGTCCGCGCCCATGCCGACGGCGATCTGCGCCGCGTTGAGGCCCGACACGCCGCCGCCGATGACGACGACCTTGGCCGGGGCCACGCCGGGCACCCCGCCGGGCAGCACGCCCCGGCCGCCGTTGAACCGCATGAGGTTGTAGGCGCCCACCTGCGGCGCGAGCCGGCCCGCGACCTCCGACATCGGGGCGAGCAGCGGCAGCGTGTGGCCCACCTGCACGGTCTCGTACGCGATGCCGGTCGTCCTGGCGGCGAGCAGGGCGTCGGTGCACGGGCGGGAGGCGGCCAGGTGCAGGTAGGTGAACAGGACCAGGCCCTCGCGCAGGCGGTGGTACTCCTCCGCGATGGGCTCCTTGACCTTCAGGACCATGTCCGCCCCGGCCCAGACGGCGTCGGCGTTGTCGAGGATCTTCGCGCCCGCGGCGAGGTACTCCTCGTCGGTGATGTGTGAGCCGAGGCCGGCACCCCGCTGGACGGTGACGTCGTGACCGTTCCGCACCAGCTCGTGAACACCGGCGGGGGTGACCGCCACACGGTATTCGTGGTTCTTGACCTCGGCAGGGACGCCGATCTTCATCGTAGGGATCCTTTCGGAGACCGGCACTTCGTCGTACCGGGTGGGGAGGGTGTTAGAGGCGCGCCCACGCTTCCGAGAGCACACCCCGCAGGATGGATCCGATCTCGTCGAACTCCCTCTGCCCCGCGATCAGCGGGGGCGCGAGCTGGATCACGGGGTCGCCGCGGTCGTCCGCCCGGCAGTAGAGTCCGGCGTCGAACAGCGCCTTGGACAGGAATCCGCGCAGCAACCGCTCGGACTCCTCGGCGTTGAACGTCTCCTTGGTGGCCTTGTCCTTGACCAGCTCGATGCCCCAGAAGTAGCCCGAGCCCCGCACGTCGCCGACGATCGGCAGGTCGCGCAGGTCGTCGAGGGCGGCCTGGAAGAGGGGCTCGTTCTTGGTGACGTGGCCGAGCAGGTCCTCGCGCTCGAAGATGTCGAGGTTGGCGAGGGCCACGGCGGCCGACACGGGGTGGCCGCCGAAGGTGTAGCCGTGGGCGAACATGTTGTCGCCCTGCTTGAACGGCTCGAACAGCCGCTCGTGCGCGATCATGGCGCCGATGGGCGAGTAGCCGCTGGTCAGGCCCTTGGCGCAGGTGATGATGTCGGGCACGTAGTCGAACTTCTGGCCGCCGAACATGGTGCCGAGGCGGCCGAAGGCGCAGATGACCTCGTCGGAGACGAGCAGCACGTCGTACTCGTCGCAGATCTCGCGCAGGCGCTGGAAGTAGCCGGGGGGCGGCGGGAAGCAGCCGCCGGCGTTCTGGACGGGCTCGGCGAAGACGGCGGCCACCGTGTCGGGGCCCTCCATCTCGATGGCGCGGGCCACGCGGTCGGCCGCCCAGATGCCGTACTGCTCCGGCGACATGCCGGGGACGCCGCTGATCTCGTCGGCGCGGTAGTAGTTCGTGTTCGGAACGCGCACCGAACCGGGCACGAGGGGCTCGAACATCTGCTTGAACGCCGGGATGCCGGTGATCGACAGGGCGCCCTGCGGGGTGCCGTGGTAGGCGATCTGGCGGCTGATGACCTTGTGCTTGAGCGGCTTGCCGACGAGCTTGTAGTACTGCTTGGCCAGCTTCCACGCGGTCTCGACGGCCTCACCGCCGCCGGTGGTGAAGAAGACCCGGTTCAGCTCGCCCGGCGCCTGCTCGGCCAGGCGGGCGGCCAGCTCGGCCGCCTTGGGGTGCGCGTAGGACCACAACGGGAAGAAGGCCAGCTCCTGCGCCTGCTTGGCGGCGGCCTCGGCCAGCTCGCCACGCCCGTGCCCGACCTGGACGACGAACAGCCCGGCCAGGCCGTCGAGGTAACGCTTGCCGTGAATGTCGTAGATGTAGGACCCCTCACCGCGCACGATGGTCGGGATCTCGTTCTCCTGGTAGGCGCTGTGCCTCGTGAAGTGCAACCACAGGTTGTCCTGCGCGGCCTTCAGGACGTCGTTTTCCGGCTGCGTCATGGTTATCTTCCCTCGTGTCGAACTCTCCACAGTGTGCATCTTCACCTGCGGTTTGCCAAGCGAATCGGTCGCAGCACTATGCAAGAAAATCGAGATCCGCAGAACCGTTGTGTAACAGCAACGAAATCCGCAGGTAGATTAACGCGCGGGTCATGCCCGTTTCCATACTGTGGAACCTTCTGTGATCCAATGAGACCAAACTGCCGAGAACGACCCCCGGGGGACCGTCCCGTGACTCCTGACCAGATCGAGAGCGCCGTCGCCGCCGCGATGCCCCGAGCCATCGAGGAGCTCAAGCGGCTCGCCGCCATCCCCTCCGTGGCCTTCCCCGGGCACCCGGAGGAGCCGGTCCTCGCCGCCGCGGCGGTGACGGAGGAGCTCGTGCGCTCGGCGGGCCTGCCGCACGTCCAGCAGGTCGCCGTCGAAGGCAGCTTCCCCGCGATCTACGGCGAGGCCCCGGCCCCTCCCGGCGCGCCCACCGTCCTGCTGTACGCGCACTACGACGTGCAGCCCGCCGGCGACCTGGCCGCCTGGCGCACGCCGCCGTTCGAGCCCACCCTGATCGACGGCAAGCTGTACGGCCGCGGCTGCGCCGACGACAAGTCGGGCATCATCTCCCACATCGCCGCGCTGCGCGCCTTCCAGGGCCGGTTCCCGGTGGGCATCAAGGTCATCATCGAGGGCCAGGAGGAGTACGCGGGCGAGCGCCTGGAGGCCTTCGTCGAGCGCAACCCCGAGCTGCTGCGGGCCGACGCCATCGTGGTCGCCGACACCGGCAACCCGCGCGTCGGCGACCCGGCGGTCACCACGTCGCTGCGCGGCATGGCGGCCTTCACCATCGAGGTGCGCACGCTGCGCGAGGCCGTGCACAGCGGCTCGTTCGGCGGCGCCGCGCCCGACGCGCTTGCCGCCCTCATGCGCATGCTGACCGCGCTGCACGACGAGAACGGCGACATCCGGGTGCCCGGCCTGCCGCGCGGCAGCTTCCTCGGCCAGGGGCCCTCGGAGGAGGAGTTCAGGAAGACCGCCGGCGTGGCGGACGGCGTCTCGCTGGTCGGCTCCGGCTCGCTGGCCGACCGGCTGTGGGCCTCGTACGCCATCACCGTCACCGGCCTCGACGTGCCGACCGTGTCGGGCGCGGTGAACGCGGTCCAGCCGGCGGCGCGGGCCCGGGTGACCGTCCGGGTGCCTCCGTCCGGCGACCCGAAGACCACGGTCAACGCCGTGGTGGAGTTCCTGCGCCAGGTGGCGCCGTGGGGCGTGCAGGTGTCGTTCGACGACTTCACCGTCGGGTCCGGCTTCCAGGCCGACTCCGGCGGCAAGGCGCGGTCGGCGCTCAACCGGGCGATGGAGCGCGCGTTCGGCCGCCCGCCGCGCGACGTGGGCGCGGGCGGGTCGATCCCGCTGGTGAACACCCTGCTCAAGCAGTACCCGGCGGCCGAGATCCTGCTGTTCGGCGCCGAGGACGAGGACGCCGCCATCCACGCCCCCAACGAGCGGGTCGACCTCGACGAGCTGCGCCGGGTGGCCACCGCCGAGGCGCTGTTCCTCCAGGAGCTCAGCCTGCCGTCGGCGCTCGGCGTCTGAGCCCCGTCCCCTTGCCCGCCCGCTCGCCGCGGGCGGGGAGTCGCGTCGCCCTTCCCGGCCGGCCGCACGACGTTCCGCGGCAGCCGCCAGGAGGGGCCGCGTCAGGCGTGGTGGTCGGCCAGGCGCGACGGGTGCCTGGCCGTGCCGCGGCAGACCAGGCGCAGGCCGGTCTCCACCAGGGCCCAGCCCAGCCGCCGTTCCCAGGCGCGGGCGAGCGTCCCCGGGGCCGTCCGGCGTGGCCGGTCGGTTCGGTGGTGGGCCTGGGCGGCGGCGCGTAGTTCTTGTCCGCGTACTCGCTCGACAAGTAGGTATAAGTCGGGATTCATCCTGCTCTCCTCACGTCGTGAACGGGAACCCGTACAGGTGCACGGCCACGTTCTCGCGGCCCTCGGTGTCACCCGCCTCGCCGGCCGCCTTGCCGCGGGCCGTCCACTTCACGACCACGTCGTCGATCTCCTGCCTGAGGCCGCGCAACTCCTCCGCGGTCAGCGACAGCAGGAACTCCGACCCGAAGGACGAGTCCTGCCAGGCTTCGCTCCAGGCCCACTGCGCGTCGAGGTAGCCGTCGTACATCTCGGCGAGCTGGCGGGCGTGCAGGCGGGACAGGGTCTGGTGGACCACGACGCCCTCGGGGCTGTCGCGGAAGTCGGAGTTGCGGGTGGAGAAGCTCTCCGCCGACGTCCGCCACCAGCGCTCCCGGGCGTCGCCCCGGCCGCCCTGCGTCTCCTCGATCAGGCCGTGCGAGGCCTGCTTGCGCAGGTGATAGCTGACCAGGGAGACCGCCTCGTCCACGTTGCGAGATTTTTCTGTCGCAGGCGGTCGCCATACTGCGTCCAGGAACAGGGACACGACGAGGGAGCAGGAACCATGAGCGAGGCATCGCGGGGCGTTTCCGGCACGACGGCGCGGGGGTGAGGCGGATGGCGACGTTCGCGCTGATCCACGGCGGCGGCAGCTCCGTCTGGGACTGGCACCTGGTCGAGGCCGAGCTGCGCGCCCGGGGCCACCGCACGGTGGCCGTCGACCTGCCGATCGAGGACGAGTCGGCCGGCCTGGCCGACTACGCCGACACGGTGGCGCGGGCCGTCGGCGAGGCGGACGAGCTGGTCGTGGTGGCCCACTCGTGGGGCGGCTTCGTCGCCCCGCTGGTCTGCGACCGCCTGCCCGTCAAGCTGATCGTGCTGGTCACGGCCATGATCCCGGCCCCGGGCGAGCCGCCGGGCGACTGGTGGGCCAACACCGGCTACCGGGGCGCCGACGACCTGGACACGGTCGCGCAGTTCATGCACGACGTCCCGGAGGAGCTGGCGGAGGAGGAGCTGTCGCGGGGGCGTCCGCAGGCGGAGAAGTCGTCCGTCGAGCCGTGGCCGGGCGCGGCGTGGCCCGACGTGCCGACGCGGTTCCTGCTCTGCCGGGACGACCGGTTCTTCCCGCCCGAGTTCATGCGGCGCGTGGTCCGGGAGCGGCTCGGTGTCATGCCCGACGAGATCGGGGGCAGTCACATGGTCATGCTGTCGCGGCCGAAGGAGCTGGCCGAGCGGTTCGAGGCGTATCTCACAGTGTGACGCACCGCATCACGAGGTAATCTTTTGTACTGACCAGTCAGTTCAAGAGATGGGGTTGTGGTGATCGTCGCGGAGGGCTTGTCGATCGAGGGGGTGTACCCGGCGGTCTCGCTGAAGGCGGGCCCCGGCACGCTCACGGCGGTCGCCGGGCCGGCGGGCAGCGGGCGTACGAGCCTGCTGCTCACGCTGGCCGGGCGGATGAAGCCGACGACGGGCACGCTCTCCGTCGCCGGGCACACCAGGCCGCGGGCCATCCGCAAGGCGGCGGCGCTCGCGCTGGTCGACGGCGTGACCGATCTCGACAGAGCGCTGACGGTCAAGGAGCACCTGCGCGAGCGCAGGCGCAAGCCGTACCAGGAAGTCCTGAAGCGGGCGGGGCTCGCGGCGCCGGACACGACGCCGGTGAGCGAGCTGGACCGCGAGCAGCAGGTGCGCCTCGGCGTCGCCCTGGCCCTGCTGGACGAGCCCGCGGTGATCCTCGCCGACAACGTGGACGCGGGCCTGCCCGACGACCGCGTACAGGAGCTCTGGGACCTCCTGCGCGACCTCGGCGCCGGCCTCGGCACGGCCGTGGTCGCGAGCTGCGTGCGCCCGCCCGCCCGCTACGACCACCTCGTGGAGCTGTGATGAAGGGCATGCTGCGGTCCCGGTTGACCCGGGCTGCGCTGGCGGCGGTGATCGTGCTGCCGCTGCTGTACGCCGGACTGTACCTGTGGTCGTTCTGGGACCCCCAGGGCAACCTCGACCGGGTCCCCGTCGCGCTGGTCATGGAGGACCGCCCGGCCACGGTCGACGGCAAGACCCTGCACGCGGGCCAGGACCTGGCCGACGAGCTGCGCGAGCGCAAGACGTTCGCCTGGCACGAGGCCACGCCCCGGCAGGCGGCCGACGGGGTCGCCGACGGCAGCTACTACCTGTCGCTCACCGTGCCCGCCGACTTCAGCGCCCGCCTGGCCTCCCCCTCCGACGACACGACGACCCCCACCCCCGCCCAGCTCGGCCTGCGCGTGGACACCGGCCGCAGTTACATCGTCGGCAGCATCTCCGACGCGGTCTTCAACGAGGTGCGCGCCGCCGCCGAGCGCACGGCCATCCACGACTACTTCGACAAGGTCTTCGTCTCGATCGGCGACATCCACGACGCCACCACCGAGGCCGCCGACGGCGCCGGCAAGCTGCACGACGGCGCGGTCAAGGCCGGCGACGGCGTCTCCCGGCTCAACTCCGGCCTCGGCACCGCCGAGAACGGCGCCCGGCAGCTCTCTGTCGGCCTGAACAGCGCCAACACCGCCACCGGCAAGCTGCGCAACGGCTCGGCCCAGGTCACCGGCGGCATCGGCAAGGCCCAGCAGGCCATCGGCGAGCTGCGCGACGGCCTGCGCAAGCTCCGCAGCGAGGGCACCTCCGAGCTGCGGAAGGGCACCCGGAAGGCGGCCGACCAGGTCCACACCCAGACGCGCGCGGTCAACCAGCTCGCCGACAAGTACGTGCCGGTGCTGAACGAGTGGGGCCCGAAGGTCGCCGACGCCGCCGAGCAGGTGGCCGAGGCCGCCGACCGGCTGGCGGACGGCTCCGGGACGGGCTCCGGCACGGGCGCCGGCGCGACCCGCGCGGCTGGCAGCGCCCGCGAGGCCGCCTCGCAGGCCCAGGCCGCCCTCGACCGCCTCGGCGCGGACGCCGACCCCGAGGTGCGCTCCCTGCTGCGCAGCGCGGCGAACGCCGCAGAACGCGCCGCCGAGCAGGCCGGCTCGGCGGGCACCGGCGGCGCGGCCCGCACGGGCGGCGCCTCCGCCCTGTCCGCCCAGGCCCGCGAGCTGGCCAGGAACGCCAGGAAGATCGCGGCCGTGGCCCCGCAGATCGGCCCCAAGGTCGACCAGGTCAGGACCCAGGTGAACGCCCTGGACGACGGCCTGTCCAAGCTGGCCGCGGGCGCGGCGACCGTGGACGCGAGCCTGGCCAAGGCCGGCACCGGCGCGGGCGCCCTCTACCAGGGCGCGACCAAGCTGCACGACGGCTCGGCCCAGGTCACCAGCGGCCTCGGGCAGCTCGGCGGCGGGCTGGTCAAGCTGAGCGACGGCGCGAGCACCCTGCGCACCGGGGTCGGCCGGCTGCACGACGGCGCCGGCCAGGTGGACAAGGGCATGGACCAGCTCGCCAAGGGCTCGAAGGACCTGGCGGGCGGGCTCGGCGAGGGCGCGGAGAAGATCCCCGACTACGACGCCCAGCAGCGGGCCGCCCGCGCCGACGTGATGAGCGACCCGGTGCGGCTGGCCAAGACGGTCGACAACGAGGTCCCCAACTACGGCACCGGCTTCGCGCCGTTCTTCCTGCCGCTCGCGCTGTGGGTGGGCGCGATGATCACGTTCATGGTGCTCAAGCCGCTGAACCAGCGGCGGCTGGCCGGGACGCAGGGCGCGGTGCGCATCGCGCTGGCCGGCTGGCTGCCGGCGGTGGCGCTGGGCGCGGCCCAGGTCGGCGTGCTGGCGGCGGTGCTGCGGTTCGCCCTCGGCCTGGAGGCGGCCCACTGGCTCGGGGTGATCGGGCTGCTGCTGCTGGCGGCGGCCGCGTTCCTGGCGGTGGTGCAGGCGGTCAACGCGCTGCTCGGGCCGCCCGGCCGGGTGGTGGGGCTGGCGCTGCTGATGCTCCAGCTCACCTCGGCGGCGGGGACGTACCCGATCGAGACCTCGCCCGGGTTCTTCCAGACGATCTCGCCGTGGCTGCCGATGAGCTGGGTCGTCTCGGCGCTGCGCAGGCTGATCAGTGGCGGCGATCTGACCGTGGTGTGGCAGGCTTGCGGCGTGCTGTCCGCATTCCTCGTGCTCGGGCTCGCGCTGACCACCCTCGCGGTGGAGCGGGGCCGCGTCTGGTCCATGAAGCGCCTGCACCCCGAGCTGTCGCTTTGAGCAGGCAGGACACCCGGGCGAAGGTGTTCACGGCGGCGGTCGAGCTGATCGCCGAGCAGGGCTACGCGGCCACCACGGTCGACGCGATCGCCGAGCGCGCCGGGGTGGCCAAGGGCACCGTGTTCTACAACTTCGGCAGCAAGGAGGGCCTGTTCTCCGCGCTGCTGGAGCACTCGATCGAGCGGCTGGCGGGCGCGCTGGCCGCCGCCGACACCGGCGAGAGCGGGGTGGCCGCCCTCGACTCGGTCGTGCTCGGCCAGCTGCGCTTCTTCGAGGAGCACGGCCCGTTCGCCCGGGTGCTGCTGGCCGAGATGTGGCGCACCGCCTGGCAGGAGGCGGTGGCGCGGCTGCGCGAGAGCGCGCTCGGCGTGTACGCGGGCGTGCTGCGCAGGGCGGCGGCGAGCGGCGAGATCCGCGCCGACCTCGACGTGGAGACGGCGGCGACCGCCCTGTTCGGCATGGTTCTGACGGTCGCCATCGAACGCCGGGCCCTCTATCCCGAGCGGCCGATCGAGCAGACCCACCAGACCCTGGTCGAGCTGCTCCACGGCCGCCTCAGGTGAAGCGCGCTCAGGCGAGGCGGGCTCAGGCGAGGCGGAATCAGGTGCGGCGGAATCAGGTGCGGCGGGCTCAGCGCACCGGCAGCTCGTAGACGCGGCGCACGCTGCTGCCGAGCTTGCCGACGTCGGCCCCGTACACGTGCAGCGAGACCCCGACCTCGTCGCTGGTGTTGAGCACCATGTGGATGTCGCCGGGCGGGGCGAAGCCGCTGACCTCGCCCGGACGGTTGTCGGCGCGTCCGATCTCCATCAGGTGGTCGCCCATGTCGCGGTAGAGCGTCTCGTGCTCGATGCCGCTGAGGATGCCGAACGTACACCAGGACACGTGGTCGTGGATCACCGTGTACTGGCCGGGACGCCACACGACGGCCACGATCGAGAACTCGTCCTGGGCGTGCAGCAGGTGGGAGGCGTAGCGGTCGGGCGTGCCGAGGCGTTCCTCGGGCGTGAGGATGTCCATGCCGGGCAGCCGGTCGCGCAGCAGGTCGGCGACGGTGAACGCGGTCTCGCGGGCGCCGAGCTTCCTGGCCACGATCTCGGAGATGCCGGACACCAGAACGTCGAGCCCTGGCCTGGTGGTGGTCGCGACCATGTTCACGGTGTCCCCCTAGGGAAAATGCGGCAATTTGTCCTCCCTCTCTACGGTGGCCCATGGCGATCGATAGGTCCAACAGAAGTCTTCTGGCCTATTGATAGATACGATTGATGAATGCTCGACGTCGCCCGGCTCCGCGTCCTCGTCGCGGTGGCCCGCAAGGGGTCGCTCACCGCGGCCGCCAAGGAGCTCCACTATTCCCAGCCGTCCATCAGTCACCATCTGGCCCGGCTGGAGGCCGAGACCGGCGCCAAGCTCGTCCAGCGGGTGGGGCGCGGCATCCGGCTGACGGAGGCGGGCCGGCTGCTGGCCGACCGCGCCGCCGACATCATCGGCCGGATCGACGCCACCGCCGAGGAGCTGGCCGCCCACGTGGGCCTGCGCGAGGGCCGCGTCCGGCTGGCCGCCTTCCCGTCGGCGCTCGGCACGTTCATCCCGTCCGCCGTCCGCCGCCTGTCGGCCGCCCATCCCGGGTTGCGGCTGGAGCTCACCGAGACCGAGCCGCCCGAGGCCCTCAGGCTGCTGCGCGCGGGCCGCGTCGACGTCGCCGTGATGTTCCGGTACGACGACACCGCCCCCGAGGACGCCGGCCTGCACCTGATCCACCTCCTCGACGACCCCAGCTACCTGGTCTCCCCCGAGCCGGGCGGCGAGCTGGCCGACCACGCCGGATCCCCCTGGATCGCCGGCTGCGACCGCTGCCGCAGCCATCTGCTCGACATCTGCGCCAAGGCCGGGTTCGAGCCGCGCATCTCCTTCACCAGCGACGACATCGTGGCCGTGCAGGCGCTCGTGGCGGCCGGCATGGGCCTGACCGTGCTGCCCGGCCTGGCGCTCAGCGCCCACCGCAACCCCGACGTCGCGGCGACCCAGGTGCCCGGCTCCACCCGGCACGTCTACGCCGCCGTCTACGGCGACCCGCCGCACCCGCCGGCCACCGGCGCCCTCCTCGAAGCGCTCGGCGCGAGCCTGCCGCCCACCGCGGAAAGCCGTTGACGGCGGCCTGACGGGCACAGGAGGGAAAGCCGTTGACGCCGTCCTGCCGACGGCCACCCGAGGGAAAGTCGTTGACGGCGTCCTTACGATGAGCACATGCCGGACATCACGCATATCGCGCTGTTCTGCGCGGCCACGCTGGGGCTGCTCCTGGTTCCCGGCCCCGCGGTGCTCTACATCGTCACCCGCAGCGTCTCCCAAGGACGGTCCGCCGGGTTCGTCTCGGTGCTGGGCGTGCACGCCGGCTCGCTGGTGCACATCGGCGCGGCGGCCGTCGGCATCAGTGCGCTGATCGCGGCCTCGGCGACCGCCTTCACGATCGTCAAGTACGTGAGCGTGGCGTACCTGCTCTGGCTCGGCCTGCGCAAGCTGATGAAGCGCGGCGGCGAGCCCGAGGAGGTCGTCGAGCTGAAGGTGCAGTCCACGCGGCGGCTGTTCTGGGAGGGGTTCGTGGTCAACGTGCTCAACCCGAAGACGGCCGTGTTCTTCCTGGCGTTCCTGCCGCCGTTCACCGACCCGTCGGCGGGGCCGGTGGGGCCGCAGATCCTCCTGCTCGGCGGGTTGTGGCTGGTGCTAGGGATGGTCAGCGACGGCACGTACGCGCTGCTGTCGTCGGCGCTGGCCGGACGGCTGCGCGGGTCCGTACGGGCCCGGCGGCGGCTCGACGTGGGCAGCGGCCTGGTGTACCTCGGGCTGGCCGCGTGGCTCACAGCCGAGAAGGCATGACAAGCCGCGAAATTTCCCGCTCTTAATGCGATAGTGAGATCGATCGGGGGACAAAAGCCGGGACGTAGCAGCTAGGCGGACCCATGGACGCGCCACCGCACCGCCTCGGCCTCGAACGAGTCGTCGAGGTCTACTCGGGTCACGACGACGTGGTCGGCGTGACCGGGACCGGCCATGTGATCGGCACGGATCTCGTGCTGACGGCGTCCCTCGTCGTGGACCCCGGCGCGCCCTGCCAAGTGCGCCCGCCGTGGTCGTCCCGGTGGACGGCGGCCGAGCAGGTCTGGCGCGGGCACGGCGCGGTGCTGCTGCGGGTGCCCGGACCGCCCTGGGCCGACGTGCCGGGCATCGGGCACGTCCGGTGGGCCGCCTTGTCCGGGGAACGGGTGCCGTGCCTGGCCATGGGCTTCCCGCAGGCGTGGCGGCGGTCGGGGTTCAGGGACGTCCGGGTGCTGTCCGGAGCCGCCTGCGCCCCCACGGGCCCGGCGTCGCGGACGCTCGGCATGGACGTGACCGGCCCACCGCCTCCCATGCAGGTGTGGGCGGGCCTGACCGGGGCCGCGCTGCTGGCCGAGCCCGCCGGGCAGGTCGCCGCCGTCGTCACGGCCTCGGCCGCCGGGCACGCCCGGGGGCGGCTCGACGCGGTGCCGGTGGGCGTGCTGCTGGGCGACGACCGGTTCCGCGAGCTGACCGGGGTGGCGCCGGGCCCGCTGGAGAGCGTTTCCGCCGGTGACGGGAGGGTGGTCCTGTCCGGGCTGCTGCTGCCGGCGCGCGAGCCGTTGCCGTCCGACTGCCCGGACTGGCGGCTGCTGCTGCCGCGGCACGCCGTCGTGCCGTACTCCGGGCGGGACGGGCAGCTCGCCGCCCTGCGGGCCTGGGCCGGGGAGCCGGCCGCGCTGTCGGTCGCGGTGGTGACCGGGCGCAGCGGCACGGGCCGTACCCGGCTGGCCGGGGAGCTGTGCGAGGAACTGCGGGAAGCGGGCTGGGACGCCGGTTTCCTGGCCCTGGACGCCGCGCTCGCCGCCCTGTCCGGGCGCGCGGCGGTGTCGCTGGAGGCGATGCGGCCCTCGCTGGTGGTCGTGGAGTCGCCGGAGCCGTCCGCTCCGCTGGTGGGCGAGCTGGTACGGCGGCTGGCCAAGCACGGGCACAACCCCCGCGTACGGGTGCTGCTGCTGGCCCGCGAGCCCGGCGAGGCGGAGTGGTGGCGGCGGCTGGACACGGCGGCGGGCGGCTGGCTGCGCCGGCTCAACACCACGACCGTGCAGCTCAACCAGCATCCGCTCACCCTGAACGAGCGCACCGAGCACGCGTTCACGGCGATGAAGGCGTTCGCGCCGAGCCGGGCCGCGCTCCCCACGCCCCCGCGCCTGGACGACCCCGAGTACGGCCTGCCGCTCCGCGTCCACCTGGCGGCCCTGCTGCGGCTGCGCGGCGGCGAGACGGAGGTGCTGCCCGCGCCCGCCGTCCCGGACACCCTGCCCGGCGGCGGGATCGGCGCCCCGCCCTACCGGACGGCCCCCGAGCCCCGCCCCGGGACGTCCTGGAACGCCTTCCGTCCCGGCGGCCGGAGCGGGACCAGGACGCGCGCGGTGGTGACCGTCGGCGAGGAGCTGCTCAGCCGCTTCCTCGACCGTGAACGCGACCAGTGGGCCACCGTCTGGCCCGCCGGCCGCGCCCCCGTGGACGACACCACCGCCCGGCAGTCCGTCGCCCTGCTCACGCTCACCGCCCCCACCCCCGCCGAGCTGCCCGGCCTGCTGTCGGCCGTGCCCGCCCTGCACGGCGATCCGCAGGCCGCGGCGGTCGTCGCCGACTGGCTGGGACGCGTCTTCCCCGGCGTGGACCGGCTGTGCCCGCTCGGGCCTGACCTGGTGGCCGAGCAGGCGCTCGCCGAGACCGAGGGCCTGGACGCGCTGGTCCTGGCCGTGCACGACCACGAGCGGCGGACGGCCGGGCACCTGGCCCGCCTGCTCGACGTGCTCCGCCTGGGCGCGGAGCGGGCGGAGGTGGAGCGGGCGCTGCGTTCGCTGGTGACGTCCAGGATCGGGGCGCTGGTGGCGGAGGCGGCGGCGAACCCCGCCACCCGGCTCGGCGACCTGCTCAACGCCGCGCTCACGCGCCTGCCGGCCGACCGGGCGACGACCGCGGCGGTGGCCGCGCTGCCGTTCGCACCGCAACTGGGTGCGCAGGCGGGTGCACAGGTGGGTGCGCAGGCCGATGCGCCGGTGGATTCCCGGGCGGATTCATGGGGTCCCTTTCTGGCTGGGCCGCCGCTCGGTTTGCGGGCCCTTGAGGTGACGCTGGCCGAGTTGTCCGTACGGCATTTCCGTGCGGGCGGCAGGCGGACCGCGCTGGCGGGGGCGCTGGCCCGGCTGTCGTCCCGGTTGTCGGCCGTGGGCCGGGTGGGTGAGGCGGTGGTGGCCGCCGCCGAGGCAGTGGAGATCTTCGCGGCCGCTCCCCCGTACGAGGAGGCGGCCGGTCAGGCGGAGGCGCTGTTCGTCCTGGGGGCGTGCCTGCTGCTCGCGGGCGAGTCCGGCAGCGCGCTGCGTCCCGCCCAGGAGGCGGCGACCCGGTTCCGCATCCTGTCCGAGGACGACCCCCGGTACGCGGGACGGGCCGGGCAGGCGTACCACAACCTGGCGTGCGCGCTGCTGGACTCGGGGCGGACGGCCGAGGCGGTGGAGGCGTTCGCGGCGGCGGGCGGTGCCGGCGAGGTCGCCGCAGCCCTGACCGACATCCTCAGAACAACCCCCTTCCCCACCACCCCCGCTTCCCTACCCCAGCCCCCCACCCCCACCACCGGCCAAGCCCCCGCGCCCACCACTGGCCAAATCCCCGCGCCCGACGCCGGACCGCCTGCCATGCCGGGTGTCGTCAGGCGGGTGCCCGCGCCTGTTCCGCCATTCGCCCTCGCCGACACCGGCCCCGAACCCGAGGCGTTGCCCGAGTTGGCCGCCTGTCTTGCCGTCGCGGCCACCGCCGCCGTGTCGGGCGCGGCGCCGACCGACAGGGATCTGGCCGAGCGGTTGTGCCTGCTGGCCGGATGGCTCGGAGAACATGGCAGGGCGGCCGAGGCCGTCGCACCCGCCGCGGAGGCCGTCGTACGGCTGCGCGGCCTGGCGGACGAGGAGCCGGGCCTGCGGCTGATGCTGGCCGAGGCCGCGGCCCTGCTGGCCGGGCTCCATCGCAAGCTCGACGACCTGGATCCGGCCGAGCGGTTCGCCGCCGAGGCGGTGCGGAACCTGCGCTCGCTGGTCGCCCTCGAACCCGACCGGCACCGCCCGGCCCTCACCGTCCAGCTCCTCGACCTGGGCGAACTGCTGCTGACCGACGCGCGCCCCCGCGAGGCGCTCGACCCGCTCCAGGACGCCGCGATCCTCGCCTCCGACCTGGACGAGCGGCCCACGGCCACCAAGGCCCGCTCCAGACACCTGCTCGCCCTCTGCCTGGCCGACCTCGGCCGTCCCGCCGACGCCCGATCCCACCTGGAGGCAGCCGCCGCCCTGTACGACGCCCTGAGCACCGAAGACGCGTCCTACCAGCGACATCGTGAGGAGATCCAAGCCTGGCAGGACTCGACCACCGCCCTCACCCCTGCCGGAGAACCCGAACAACCCTGGATGACCACCCTCATCACCCCACCACCCGACGTCGCCAGAGCCGAACGAACCCTGCTCGAACGCCGCGCCGCCCTGGAACCCTCGGACAGCCCTGCATTCACCACCGGCCATGCGGCCCTGGAAGCCCCACAGGTCATGACCGTCCCTGAGGTCGTGGGCGGCGATGGGGTCATGGGCGGCCCTGAGGTCGCGGGTGGCCTTGGGGTCGCGGGTGGCCCTGAGGTCGCGGGTGGCCCTGGGGTCTTGGTGAACCCGCAAGCCCACACCGGACCGCCGCCCGCGAACAGTCCGCACACCGCGGACAGGCGGCAGAACGCGAACCATCCGCAAACCGCCAACGGGCCGCGAGCCGCGCAGGTGCAAGCGTATGCCGCCGCCCAGGCGGCCCTGGCACGCGCCTGGGCCGAAACCGGACGCGCCCGCGACGCGCTCCTCCTCGCAACCCAGGCCACCGGCCTGCTGCGACGCCACGCGGCCCCTGACCACCCCGGTGACGGAAATGACGCGCCCGGCACAGGTGGCGCGCGGGCGGGCGCAGGCGGCTCGATCGTAGGCGGCGAGGGTGGCACGGGTGGGGAGGGGGTTGGGGTTGGTGGGGGGATGTTGGGTGGGGTGGTTGTGGGTGGGGCGGTTGGGCGTGCATTAGTGGGGTTGGGGAGGTATGGGGAGGCGGTGCCTTATCTGCGGGGTGCCGTTGGGGCGTGCGGGCCGCAGGCTGAGGTCAGTTTCGTGGTCCAGCAGGAGCTGGCCAAGCTGCTCGTCCTGGAAGTCGTGGCGCTGGAGGCCACGGGCCGCCTGGAGGCCGCCGACGGCGAGGCGGAGCGGCTGGTCGCGGTGTGCGAGGGGCTGGTGGCCGAGCGGCTGGAGTCCCCAGTCGTGCTCGCGGGGGCGCTGCGTCTGCACGCGGGCCTGCGGCTGGACGCCGGGAACGTGGCAGGGGCGCTCCAATCGGTCACCCGCGCGCTGGACATCCTCGTGCCCGAGCCGCCCGAGCGCACCCGTCTGCTCACCGCCACCTGCCTGGAGCTCAGCGGCCTGTGCCACGCCGACCTGGACGAACGCGACCTCGCCGCCGCCGAGCTGGCCAAGGGCGTCGCCCTGATGGCCGAGGAGGAGGGCCCGCTCACCCGGGACCTGGCCGGCGTGCACGTGCGAGCGCTGGCCCGGCTGGCCCGGCTCCGCGTGACCGGCCACGGCCCGTCCGCCGGAACCGACTTGTACGCCCAGATCCTCCGTGTACGCCCGCTACCCCACCCCGACGTGCTCACCACGGCCGTGGACGAGCTGTCCGCCCACCTCCGCACGGCCAACCCCAGGACGGCCGCCAGGCTGCTGCCGCTGCTGACGTCGTTCGCAGAGGCCCTGGAACGCGAGGCTCCGGTCAGCGAGAACCCGCAGCTCCACGAGCGGTTCGGCCACTGCCTCATGCTGAGCGGCGCGACGGCGGCTCCGGCCGTACGCGTCCTCAAGGGGCTTGCCGCGCACGACGCCGGCCACCGGCATTCCCTGGGACTGGCGCTGGCCGCGCTCGGCGACGCCGACCTGGCCGTCCTTGAGCAGGCCGTGGACCTGCTGTCCGAGGACGGGAGGGCGCTGGCCGACACGCTGAACAGGTACGCGATCAGGCTGTTGGAGGCCGGTCGGCCGGTGGAGGCGCTGGCCCACTCCGAACGCGCCGCCGACCTCTGCGACGAGCTGGACGAGCCCGCCGTCGCCGCCGTCACGTACGCCCAGCTCGGCGCCGCTCTGGCCGCCCTCGACCGGCCGCAGGCCGCGCTGGAGGCGGTGACCTGGTCGCTGGCCGAGCAGGAACGCGCCGCGGAGGCGCGGGGCGGCGAGGCCGGGCTGCTCGGCGTGCGCGCGCAGGCGATCCAGGTGCGCGGGCAGGTGCTGCGCGCGTCCGGCCGGACGCAGGAGGCGCTGGCCCACCTGGTGGAGGCCATGCGGCTGCACGTCCGGCTCGCCCGGCCGTCGGCGGCGGCCGAGGTGGCCGGGACGGTCGCCGACGACCTGCTGGCCGCGGGGCGTCCCGAGGAGGCCGCCGAGTACGCCAGGATCGCCGTCACCGGGCTGCCGCCGCGCACGCTCAGGCATGCCCTGGCCACCCAGCGCCTGGTCAGGTGCCACATGATGCTGGGCGAGGCGCGGGAGGCGGGCGCGCTGGCCGAGGAGCTGATCCGGCTGGCCAGGCGGTCGCCGGGCGAGGTGACGTACCGGGCGATCCTGGCCGATTCGCTGGCGCAGAGCTCGGAGCTGCTGCCCCTGCTGCGGCCCGGCGCGGCGGCGGAGGCCGAGCAGCGGGCCCGCGAGGCCATCGCGATCTACGACGAGCTGCTGACCACGGGCATGAACGCCGAGGCGCTGCACGTGAGCCGGGCGGGGGCCGGGCTGACGCTGGCCGCCGCGCTCCGGCTGCGCGAGCAGCCGGCGGCGGCGGTGGGGCCGCTGCGCGAGGCCGTCGCCGTGCTCGAACGCCACGCCCCCGCGAACCCCCTGCTCGGCGGCATCCTGTCCCGCGCCATGCTCATGCTGGGCGACGCGCTGATGGAGTCGGGCCGGGCGCTGGAGGCGAGCCTGGTCTTCCATCGCGGTACCCAGGTCATCGACGACGAGCCGGCCGCCGCCGTCGCCCACGCCCGGCTCGGCTTCTGCCAGCAGGAGCTGGGCAGGGACGACGCGGCCGACACCGCCCTCCGGGTCGCCCACGGCCTGCTACGCGGCCTCCTGGCCACCGGCGGCACCACCGCGAACGGCGAGCTCGCCGAGCTGCTGCGCGACGTGCTGCGCGGCCGCCTGCGCCTGCTGGAGAAGTCCGGCAGACGCGAGGAAGCAGCCCAGGTGGAGGCCGAACTACGCACGACCTAGCCCCACGCGCGGCCGGAGCCCACGAGCGACGACGCCGAGCCGGCCGGAAGGCGCGGCCCGCGCAAAGAGGGGCGCCAGGAGAAAGGCGCGGGCCCGGCGAAGGCGCCCTGGGCTGGCGGTGAGTCGCGGGTGGTCAGGTGGTGGCGGATTCGGCGGTTTGTCTGGCCCAGCGGTAGTCGGCCTTGCCGGCAGGTGAGCGGACCATCTCCTTCACGAACGCGTACGAACGCGGCACCTTGTACCCCGACAACGACGCGCGGCAGTGCGCGTCCAGCTCGGCGGCGGTCACCTCGACGCCGGGACGCGGCTCGACCACGGCCGCCACCCTGCTCCCCCACCGGTCGTCCGGCACGCCGGTCACCACCGCGTCGAACACCCCGGGATGGCCCTTGAGCACGGCCTCGACCTCCTCGGGGAAGACCTTCTCGCCGCCGGTGTTGATGCACTGCGAGCCGCGCCCGAACACGTGCACGGTGCCGTCGGCGTCCACGGTCGCCAGGTCGCCGGTGAGCAGCCAGCGGGTGCCGTCGGGGTCGGTGACGAACGTGCGCGCCGACTTGTCCGGGTCGTTGTAGTAGCCGAACGCCACCCGCCCGGACCTGGCCACCGTCCCCATCTGCCCCGAACCCGGCGGAACGGGACGTCCCCGCTCGTCCAGGACGCTGATCCTGGCCGACGGGTTGGGCTGGTAGCGCAGCCCGGTCTCGGGGGTGGAGCCGGGCAGGGCGGAGGCGGTGTAGCCGGACTCCGTCGAGCCGAAGCTGTCCACGATCATGACATCGGGCAGCAGGCCCTGGAGCCGGTCGCGGACCGCGCCGCTGAGGATCGCGCCGGTCGAGCTGACGACGAACAGCGACGACAGGTCGTACGTGCCCGTCTCCAGCGCCTCGGCCAGCGGTCTGGCCATGGCGTCGCCCGTGATGCTCATGGTGAGCACGCGCTCGCGCTCGACCGCCCGCCACACCTCGCCGGCGTCGAACTTGGGGACGAGCACCATGGTCCCGCCCGCCCACCAGCTGATGAAGGTGGCCATCTGCGCGGCGCCGTGCATGAGCGGCGAGGTGGCCATCATGATCATGGGGTTGGCCTTGACTGCCTCGTCTATGACCTCCTGCGGGGTGGTGCGCGGGTCGCCGTACGGGTTGCCGCCGCCGAAGGCCATGAACAGGTCCTCGACGTGCCACATCGCGCCCTTGGGCATGCCGGTGGTGCCGCCGGTGTAGATGATGTAGACGTCCTGGCCGGTGCGCGGCTCGAAGCCGCGGCCCGGATCGCCGCGCTCCAGCGCCGCCTCGTACGGCACCGCCGAGGCGATCGACGACTCGCCGCCGACCGCGATCAGGTGGTCCAGCAGCGGCGCCTGGTGCGCGACGGCGGCCACCCGGGGGTCGAACTCGACGTCGTAGACCAGCGCGCGCAGGTCGGCGTCCTGGTAGAGGTAGAGCAGCTCGGCCTCGACGTACCGGTAGTTGACGTTGATCGGCACGGCCCGGATCTTGAGCGCGGCCAGCAGCCCGGCCAGGTACTCCACGCCGTTGTACAGGTGCAGCCCGACGTGCTGGCCCGGCCGCACGCCCAGGCCGGCGAGGTAGTGGGCGAGCCGGTTGGCCTCGGCGTCCAGCTCGGCGTAGGTGCGCCGCCGGTCGCCGCAGATGACGGCGGTGCGGTCCCCGATCGCGTCGGCGAGTGCTTCGAACAGGTCCGCGTGGTTGAACTCCATCAGGGTCTCTCCCGTCCGACGATCCACATCGCGAAGAACTGGGCTCCGCCGCCGTAGGCGTGGCCGAGCGCCGTGCGGGCGCCGTCCACCTGGTGGTCGCCGGCCTGGCCGCGCACCTGGAGCGCGGCCTCGGCGAACCTGATCAGCCCCGAGGCCCCGATCGGGTTGCTCGACAGCACGCCGCCGGAGGCGTTCCACGGGATGTCGCCGTCGAGGGCCGTGGCGCCGGACTCGGTCAGCTTCCAGCCCTCGCCCTCCGCCGCGAAACCGAGGTTCTCCAGCCACATCGGCTCGTACCAGGAGAAGGGCACGTACACCTCGGCCACGTCGATCTCGCGGCGCGGGTCGGTGACGCCGGCCTGGCGGTAGACGTCGGCGGCGCAGTCCTTGCCGCCCTGGGGGCTGACGGTGTCGCGGCCGGCCCGGAAGATGGGCTCCGAGCGCATGGCGGCGCCGTGCACCCAGGCGGGGGTGCCGGTGACCTTGTGCTCGGCGGCCAGGACCATCGCGCACGCGCCGTCGCTGGACGGGCAGGTCTCCAGGTAGCGGATCGGCTCCCAGAGCATCGGCGTGGACTCGACCATCTTCTGGTCGATGCCGGGGATCCGCAGGTGGGCGTAGGGGTTCTTCAGGGCGTTGAGCCGGTCCTTGACGGCGACCAGCGTGCCGATGTGGCCGGGCGCGCCGGACCTGCGCATGTACTCGCGGATGTGCGGCGCGAAGTAGCCGCCCGCGCCGACCACGAGCGACGCGCTGAAGGGCAGGTGCGTGGACAGCGCCCAGGTGGCGTTGGACTCCGACTGCTTCTCGAAGGCCACCACGAGCACCCGCTCGTGCACGCCGCCCTGGATCAGGCTCGCGCCGACCAGCGCCGTCGAGCCGCCGACGCTGCCGGCGGTGTGCACCCGCATCATCGGCTTGCCCGCGGCGCCGAGCGCGTCGGCCAGGTACGCCTCGGGCATCATCACGCCCTCGAACAGGTCGGGCGCCTTGCCGACCACGACGGCGTCGATGTCCTTGAACGTCAGCCCGGCGTCCTCCAGGGCCCGCAGCGCCGCCTCACGGACCAGGCCCGCGATGGAGACGTCCCTGCGCTTGGTGGTGTAGTGCGTCTGCCCGACCCCGATCACCGCGCAGCGATTGCCCATGATTCACGCCTCCAGGACCGTGACGAGGTTGTGCTGCAGGCAGGGGCCGCCGGCGGCGTGCCCGACGGTGCGGCTCGCGCCGCCGTCGAGGATGCGCCGCGCGGCCTCGCCGATGCGGATGAGCCCCGTGGCCATGACGGGGTTGGCGGCGAGCGGTCCGCCGGACGGGTTGATCAGCGTGTCGCCGCCCAGTTCGAGCGCCTCGCGCAGGATGAGCTCCTCGTGCGGGAACTGGGCGTGCAGCTCGGCCACCTCGACCGGGCCCTTGCCGACGCCGGCGGCCCGTGCGGCGTCGGCCGCGGAGGCCGATCTGGACAGGTCCCGCATGCCCAGGTAGTGCGGCTCGATGCGGTGGGCGATGCCCTTGACGAAGGCGGGGCGGCTGGTGAGCCGTCCGGCCAGTTCCGCCGTGGCCAGCACGATCGCCGCCGCGCCGTCCGTGACGGGCGGCACGTCCGTCTTTCTGAGGGGTTCGACGGCGACCTCCTCGCCGTCCGGTTCGGGCAGGTCGAGCGCGTACGGGTTGCTCCTGCCGTCCGCCCTGGACCTGCGGACGATCTCGTCGAGCTGCTTCCTGTCCGCGTCGAGCGCGTTCGCCTGGAGTGCGGCCAGGGAGAGCTGGTCGAGGCCGAGGGGTTCCAGGTAGTAGGGGTCGAGCTGGAGGGTCATGATGGTGCGCAGGTCGCCGAGCGACGACTTGCCGAAGCCGTAGACCAGGGCCGAGTCGATGTCGCCGTGCTGGAGGCGGACCCATGCCTCGTACAGGGCCCAGGCGCCGTCCATCTCGACGTGGCTCTCGGAGATCGGCGGCCAGGCGCCGAGCGCGTCCAGGGCGCTGACGAACGAGAACGGCGCCCCGGCCAGGTAGTCGCAGCTCCCGGAGCAGGTGAAGCCGAACCTGGTCAGCCCGGTCCGCTCCTTGACCTCGCTGATCACGGGCAGGATCAGCTCGGGCTCGGTGAGCCCGGTGTCGTGGTCGATGTGGACGGTCTGCGCGAACGCGACGATCGCGACCTCTCTCATGACAGCTCCACGTCGGGCTCGCCGGTGGGGGCGAACCAGCGGATGTTCGCCATGGACTTGCTCCGCTCCTCCTCGGGCACCCAGACGGCCCTGACCCGCATGCCCTGGCGCACCTCGTGCGCGGGTACGTCGCCGATCAGGGCGATCATGGGGATGTCGGCGTGGTCGAGCAGGATGTAGGCGGAGACGAACGGCACTTCGGGTGCGCGCGGATCCGGCAGGTTGTTGATGGCGAACGTGGTGATCGTCCCGGTGTCGGGGAGTTCGAGCGTCTCCGGGATGAGCCCTCCGCACTGGGGGCAGGACATCCGGTAGGGCACGTACACCTGGTCGCACTGCTCGCAGCGTCCGCCGAGGAAGACGCCGCGCTCGACGCCCTCCAGGAAGACGCGGAGCGAACCGCCCGCCTGGAGGCGGTACTCGGCCCGCACGTTGGAGACGATCTTCGTGACCTCGGGCGCGAAGTGGGAGATGTCGGTGATGTGGCCCGTGGGCCGGTCGCGCCACACCGGCCAGACCCGGGAGCCTTTCGACAGCGCCTTGGGGTTGTCGGCGGCGACGGCGTGCACGAGGGCGGTGTCGGCGCCGTCCAGCAGGATCGTGGCCCAGGCGAAGGGCCGGTCGAGCGGGTGGTTCGCCAGGGGCTCGGGCACCCAGGCCCAGGAGGTCACCGTGCCGGCCGGGCCGACCTCGACGTACTCGGAGGTGACGGGGTCGCCGGTGGCGGGGTCGTATTCGAGGGGCGGCACGAGCACCTTGCCCTCTTTCGTGCGCACTCCGACGATGCGGCGACCGCGTAACTCGGTGAGGAAGCGCCCGATCACCGGCCCGGTCGTCCGGGTGTAGCCGCCGGGGAACTCCAGGACGTGCTGGGCGACCAGCGGATCGTCAGATGGCACGGTCGTGGCCCTCCCAGTACGGTGCGCGGAGCTTGCGCTTGAGCAGCTTGCCGTTGGGCTCGCGGGGCATCTCGGCGATGAAGTCGACGCTCTTGGGCCACTTCATCCGGGCCAGGCGGCCCTCCAGCGAGGCGATCAGCTCGGCCGCGAGCTCGGGCCCCGGCTCGACGCCCGGCGCGGGCTCGACGACGGCCTTGATCTGCTCGCCCCAGTCGTCGTCCGGGATGCCGAACACGGCCACGTCGGCGACCTTGGGGTGGATCATGAGCTCGTTCTCGATCTCGGCCGGGTAGATGTTCGTCCCGCCGGAGATGATCATGTCGGCCTTGCGGTCGCAGAGGAAGAGGAAGCCGTCCTCGTCCAGGTATCCGATGTCGCCGACCGTGAAGTAGTCCTTGAGCCGGTTCGCGGCGGTCTTGTCGGGGTCGCCCTTGTACTCGAAGGGCACGCCCATCATCTTCATGTAGATCGTCCCGGGGGTGCCGGTCGGTACGGGTTCGCCCTCGTCGTCCGCGATCAGCAGCTCGCTGATCGGCCAGGCGGAGCCGACCGTGCCCGGGTGCGCCTTCCAGCCCTCGGGCGTGGCCAGGGTGCCGCCGCCCTCGGTGGCCGCGTAGTACTCGTAGATGCAGTCGCCCCACCACTCGAACATCGCCCATTTGACCGGGACCGGGCAGGGGGCGGCGGCGTGGATCATCCACCTGAGCGAGGACAGGTCGTACTTGGCCCTGGTCGCCTCGGGGAGCGCGAGCAGGCGCTTGAAGTGCGTGGGGACCATGTGGGAGTTCGTGACGCGGTAGCGCTCGCACAGCCGGAGCGTCTCCTCGGCGTCCCATCTGTCCATGTAGACGAGGGTGTGGCCCATGTGCAGGGCGCTGCCGCCGAACTGGGTGACGGCGGTGTGGTAGCTGGGCGAGGTGACCAGGTGCGCGTTGGGCGGCCCGGCCGTGATGCCGAACAGGCCGAGCAGGAAGGTCATCAGCTCGGCGCCGTCGTCGGGGTCGAGGCCGCTCAGCGAGCGCCTGACGCCCTTGGGCCGGCCGGTGGTGCCCGAGGTGTAGTGCATGGTGGCGCCGGCCGTGCGGCCGGGCGGCGCGGTGTCCGGCTGCCCGGCGGTCAGCTCGCTCGCCGGGCGGAAGCCGTCCTGCTCGCCGTCCCCGAGGAGGAAGCGGCGGTGCGGCTCGATCGCCTCGGCTCCCCTGGCGCCCTCCTGGAGGAAGCGGGGGTGGACGAAGAACGCCTTGGCCTCGCTGTCGGACACGATGTAGCCGATCTCCGGGCCGGTGAGGTGCCAGTTGATCGGCGTGTAGTACCAGCCGGCCTGGAGCGCGGCCAGGTAGAGGACGAGGCCGTCCGCGCCGTTCGGGACCAGGCCGCAGATCCCGTCGCCCGGCTCCAGGCCGAGCTCGCGTAACCCGTGGACGAGGCGGTTCGAACGGGCCAGGAGGTCACCCGCGCGGTGCTCCGTGCCGTCGGGGTCGACGGCCGCGATCCACTCGGGATCCGCCTGCGCCAGCCTCCAGAAACCGAGCGTGCCCATCTGATCTCCTCAGCTCAGGCGTAGCAAAACAGGAACTTGTTCTCGTTTGCTGTGGGGAGCGTATCCCGCGGGTAAAGTTCGTAGCAAGCGCTTGATTCAGTAGCTTCTGGGACTTGGGAGGCGTACATGGAGCTTCTGCCGATCAGCACCCCGCACTGCCGGGTGGAACGCGACGGCCACGTCCTGACCGTCACGATGAACCGGCCGGAGGCCCGCAACGCCCTCTCCTCGGACATGCTGGTCGGGCTGGCCTCGGCGTGGGCGTACGCGTCGGCCGAGCCCTCGATCCGGGTCGCGATCCTGACCGGGGCGGAGGGCACGTTCTGCGCCGGGGCCGACCTCAAGGCCATGGGCCAACCCTCGACCGATCCAGAGGTTCAGGCAAGGGCCGCCCAGATCCCGAATTTTCACTGGAAAGGACTCTTAAGGGAGGATTTGCCGACAAAGCCGATCATCAGCGCTGTCGAGGGGTACGCGGTCGCCGGCGGCACGGAACTGCTGGTCGGGACGGACCTGAGAGTGATGGCGGAATCGGCCACCCTGGGGCTGTTCGAGGCCAAACGCGCGCTCTTCCCCATGGGCGGCAGCGCGGTCCGCCTCCCCCGCCAGATCCCGTACTGCCACGCCATGGACCTGCTGCTCACCGGCCGTTCCGTGACCGCCGCCGAGGCCCTGGCGATGGGGCTGGTCAACCGGGTCGTGCCGGACGGGCGGGCGCTGGAGACGGCCCGGGAGCTGGCGGCGGACATCGCCGCTTCCGGCCCGCTGGCGGTCCAGGCCATTCTGCGGACGTACCGGGACACCCTGGGCATGCCCGAGCCCGAGGCCCTGAAGGTGTCGGACGAGCTGGGCTGGCCGGTGATCGGCTCGGAGGACGCCAAGGAGGGCACCCGGGCGTTCCGCGAGAAGCGCCCGGCCCGCTACGAAGGCCGCTGACCGCTCCCCGGGAGGGGAGACGCACGTCACATCCGTTCCTGTCACATCCCGTCCGGCTGCCCCGTCCGAGAGGTGGAAGCAGTCGACGACGACAAGGAGCGCGTCATGGAAGCCCGTCTCAACCTCTTCGAGAACCAGGTCGCGGCCAAGGTCATGAAGCACCTGATCGGCACCAACAAGGTCATCATGGACTCGGGCCTGCCCCACGCCACGCAGGAGCTGGTGAAGATCCGGGCCAGCCAGATCAACGGCTGCGGCTTCTGCACCGACATGCACACCAAGGACGCCGCGCACGCCGGCGAGACCCCGATCCGGCTCAACCTGGTCGCCGCCTGGCGGGAGGCCAAGGTGTTCACCGAGGCCGAGCGGGCCGCCCTGGAGCTGGCCGAGCAGGGCACCCGCATCGCCGACGGCGCCGGCGGCGTCCCGGACGAGGTCTGGGCGAACGCCGCCAAGCACTACGACGAGGAGCAGCTCGCGGCGCTGGTGTGCCTGATCGCCCTGATCAACGCCTTCAACCGGGTGAACGTCATCATCCAGCAGCCCGCGGGCGACTACGTGCCCGGCATGTTCGGCTGACGGAGGGCCGCGGCGAGGACCGTCGTCACCAGGTGCTCGCGCACGCCGCCGGAGTCGTCCCGGCCCGGATGCCACGTGCAGGCGAGGTTGAGCGCGGCGAGCCGGCCGCTGTCCAGCACCACCCGCACGGCCCGCAGCAGGGCCGGGACGTCCGGCCCGCCGGCCGCCGGATACCGCAGGCCGGGCAGCCGGGACGGGTCGAGGACGTCCAGGTCGAGGTTGAGCAGCAGCGGCCCGGGAGGCAGGATCCCGGGCGTCAGCTCGTCGAGGCTCGACCGGGTCACGCCCGAGGACGCCAGGTAGCCGGCCTCGGGCGGGTCGAGGTCGCGGGCGTCCACGAGCAGCACGCGGTCCTCCGGCGGCGGGCGCAGGGCCAGGCGGCCGGCCACGTCGCCGGGGCGGTAGCCGAGCAGGAAGCGCAGCGCCATGCCGCCGAGGTAGCCGGACGTGGTCGTCTCCAGCGTCTGGAGGTCGCCGTGGGCGTCGATCCAGACGATCGAGGGGTCGAGCCCGGCCCGTTGCAGGCCCGCCGTCATGCCGATCGACACCGTGCAGTCGCCGGAGACCACGACCGGCCGCTCCCCCGCCCGCACGGTCCGCTCGACGGCGGCGGCGACGGCGTCGTAGAGCCGCCCGAGGCGGGACCAGACGTCCTGGCCGGGCAGCTCCACGGTGAGCTCGGCGACGGGCACGCCGCCGGGCAGCGGCACGTTGAGATCGGGCTGGTGCTCGTCGAGGTGGTACGGCACGTACAAGACCGACACGTCCTCCACGGTAACAGCCGGGCGATCAGTCCCCGGTGATGCGGCCGAGGCGTTCCAGGGCCTCCGCGTACTCCTCCACGAGCCCGAACACCACGTCCTTCGTCGAGCGGACCTGGTTGGTGAGGCCGATGACCTGCCCGGCGGGGAACGTGGCCAGCTCGGAGGCGTCCGAGCGGCCGATCCGGCGCAGGGCGTCCGAGACGAGCATGAACTGCAGCGGCATCGGCAGCGTGCCCGGCGATTCCTGCGACTCCCACGCCTCGGTCCACTCGTTCCTGAGCAGGCGGGCGGGCTTGCCGGTCCAGCTTCGGGAGCGCACGGTGTCGCGCGAGGTGGCCTCCAGGATGCGGCGTTTCGCCATCTCCGGGGTGTCGGCCTCCTCGACGGTGAGCCAGAGGGAGCCGGTCCAGACGCCCTCCGCGCCCAGCGCCAGGCCGGCCGCCATCTGCCGGCCGTTCCCGATGCCGCCCGCCGCGAGGACGGGGACGTCCACGGCGTCCACGACCTGCGGGATGAGCACCATGGTCGAGATCTCGCCGGTGTGGCCGCCGGCCTCGGTGCCCTGGGCGACGACGACGTCCACGCCCACCTCGACCTGCTTGAGCGCGTGCCGCGGGGTCGAGGCGAGGGCGGCGACCTTGACGCCGTGCCGGTGTGCGAGGTCCACGACGTCGGCCGGGGGCGGCCCGAGGGCGTTGGCCAGCAGGGCGATGGGATGGCGGAGCGCGACCTCGACCTGGGGGCGCGCGGTGGCGTCGGTCCAGCCGAGCAGCACCCGGCCGGGGTCGGCGTCGGACGACAGGGGCGGCACGCCGTGCCTGCCCAGCAGGTTCTCGACGAACGCCCGGTGCCCCTCGGGGATCATCGCCTGGAGGCGGCCGACCAGCTCTTCGGGGGCGAAGTCGGCGCCCTCGTAGGAGGCGGGCATGACCACGTCCACGCCGTACGGTCTGCCGTCGACGTGGTCGTCGATCCACTTGAGCTCCATTTCGAGCTCTTCGGGGGTGAAGTAGAGCGCGCCGAGCACTCCCATGCCGCCCGCGCGGCTGACCGCGGCGACCACGTCCCTGCAGTGGCTGAAGGCGAAGATCGGGAGCTCGATTCCGAACATGTCCGTGACCCGTGTCCGCATGGCCCGACGATAAGCCGCGCCACAGCCGAACTGCAACGTGTTCTACTCTAGAACCTTTTGTCGGGCGGCCTCCGGCTCTGAACGCGTTCTAGCGCGGCAGCCGTCGCCAGAGCGGCCGCGGCAGCAGGCGCAGCAGGCCGAACGCCGGGCCGAGCGCCCGCGGCACCCACACGGACGACGCGCCCTCGCGCAGCGCGCGCACGGTGGCCAGGGCCACCTGGCGGGGCGTCGAGGACAGCGGCGCCGGCGGCAGGCCCTTCGTCATCCGGCCGATCACGAAGCCCGGACGGACGATCAGCACGCGCGCGCCCGACCCGTGCAGCGCGTCGCCGAGCCCCTGCGCGAACCCGTCGAGCCCGGCCTTGGCCGAGCCGTAGACGAAGTTGGCCCTGCGCACCCGCACCCCGGCGACCGACGAGAGCACCACGAGGGTGCCGTGCCCCTGCTCGCGCAGGACCCTGGCGGCGTGCAGGTCCACGGAGACGTGGCCGCCGTAGTTGATCGCGACGGCCTCGGCGGCGGCGGCCGGGTCGGCGTCGTAGTCGTCCTGGCTGCCGAGCACGCCGAAGGCGGAGATCACCACGTCGAGGTCGCCCACCAGCTCCACGGCCCCGGCCAGGACGGCGGCGTGCGACCCCACGTCCAGCGCGTCGAAGGGCAGGACGTGCACCTCGGCGGCGAGGGCGGCGAGGTCCGCCGGCGGCGTGAGCTCCCCTCTGGCGGCCAGCACGACCCTGGTCGCGCCCAGCCCGACCAGCAGCCGGACGATCTCCAGGCCGATCTCGCTCCGCCCGCCCAGCAGCAGCACGCTGTCCACGGCCCCGAGCGCGTTCCTCACGCCGCCCCCCGCCCCGGAGCGGCGGCCGCCCGGCTCGCGTCAGAAGCGTCAGAAGTGGTGGTCACAGTCGTAGTCTCCTGGACAGGTCCGAGCGGAACAGGCCCTTCGGGTCGGCCTCGTCCCTGATGCTCCGCCATCGTTCCAGTTCGGGGTACATCGCCGCCATCATGTCGGCGCGCAGCCGGGCGTCCTTGGCCAGGTACACCCGTCCGCCGGCCCGCGCGACGCGCTCGTCGAAGCCGCGCAGCAGGCCGCCCAGGCCGCGCTGACCGGCCGGGATGTCCAGGGCCAGGGTCCAGCCGGGCACGGGGAAGGACAGGAATCCGCCCGAACCGGGTCCGAACCGCTTGAGCACGGTCAGGAACGACACCGTCCCGTGCGCCGACAGCGACCCGACGATGCCGCGCAGCGTCCCCTCCGCGCCGAACGGCACCACGAACTGGTACTGCACGAAGCCGCGCGGGCCGTACATGCGGTTCCAGCCCTCGACGAAGTCGAGCGGGTGGAAGAACGGCGCGATGCCCTGGGTGACCGTCGCGCTCCGCGGCGCCCGGCGGTACCAGAGCTCGTTGAAGGCGCGCACGCTGAGCCCGTTGAGCAGCCCGTCCGGCGCCCACGGCGGCGCGTGCAGCCGGGCGCGCGGCGCGAAGACCCGCGGCGGCCTCTCCCCGTCGCGCGGCGCGTGGTCGCCCCTGGTCAGGACGCTGCGGCCCATCCGTCGGCCGCGGGCCAGCAGGTCGATCCAGGCCACCGTGTAGCGGTAGCGGTCGTCGGTGCGGGTCATGACGTCGAGCGTCTCGTCGAGGTCGGCGGTGCGCCGCACGTCCACCCGCATCAGGGACGACTCGACGGGCACGCAGCCGAACGTCGCCTCGGCCACCACCCCGGTCAGGCCCATGCCGCCGACGGTCGCCCGGAAGAGCGGGTCGCCGGGGCGCAGCACCCGGGCGGCGCCGTCGGCGGTCACCAGGGTGAGGGAGCGCACGTGCGCGCCGAAGGAGGAGTCGCGGTGGTGGTTCTTGCCGTGCACGTCTGCCGCGACGGCCCCGCCGACCGTGACGTGCCTGGTCCCGGGGCTCACGGGCACGAACCAGCCGCGTGGCACCAGCGCCGTCATCAGCTCGTGCAGGCTGACCCCGCCCGCCGCGGTCACGACGCCGGTGCGCTCGTCGAAGCTCCAGGCGTCCAGGCCGGTGCAGTCGAGGACGAGGCCGCCGGCGTTCTGGGCGGCGTCGCCGTAGGAGCGGCCGAGCCCGCGGGCGACGACGCCGCGGCCCGGCGCGGCCACGACCAGGTCGCGCAGCTCGTCCAGGGAGCGCGGGCGGCGCAGCACGGCGGGGGTGGGCGAGGTGCGGCCCCAGCCGGTGAGGAACGTGCTCACGCGTAGATCCCGAGCCCCACCAGGACGACCAGCGCGGCGGAGAAGACCAGGACGGGCCGGTCGCGGATCACCAGCTCCTCGGGCTCCTCGCCGCCGCCCCGCTCGACCAGCAGGTTGTGCCGGAGCACGAGGAGCAGGAACGGGACGATGCTCAGCCCGTAGAACACGTTCTCGTGCGCGTTCAGCGCCCACAGGCAGTACGTGACGATCATCGCCCCGGACGCCATGATCCGCACGTGCGTCAGGTACGCGGCCGGGTAGGCGGCCAGCGTGGCGCGCGTCCCCGACACGCCGCGCGACCGCAGCTCGGCCTCGCGCTTGCCCGCCACGAGCTGCAGCGCGGCCAGCGAGACGACCACGAGGAACCAGCCGGTCACCGGCACCGCGACGGCGACGGCTCCGGCGTAGGCCCTGATCACGTGGCATCCGGCGACCGCGATGAGGTCCACGACCTCCTGGTGCTTGAGCCAGGTCGTGTAGGCCAGGGTCAGGGCGACGTACCCGGCGACGACCGCGGGCGCCTGCCAGCCGCCGGCGAGCGCGGCGACCGCGGGCCCGAGGACCAGCAGGACGACGCCCGCCACCCGGGCCGTGCGCACCGACACCGCGCCGGAGGCGACGGCCCGGCGGCGCTTGCGCGGGTGCAGCCGGTCGGCCTCCACGTCGGAGGCGTCGTTCAGCAGGTAGGAGCCGCTGGCGGCCAGGCAGAAGGCGGCCAGGACGAGCAGCGCCGCGAGCAGGCGGCCCGGCTGCCCGAGCACCCCGGCCGCCATGGGGGCGGCCAGGACGAGCAGGTTCTTCAGCCACTGGCGCGGCCGGGCCGCCCTGACCAGGGCCAGCGCGGGCGCGGCCGACCAGGGCCGGGCGACCACGCCCTGGCTCATGCGGACCGGCGGCCGCGCAGGGCGAGCAGCAGGCCGCCCAGGAGCAGGACGACCCCGACCACGCCGAGCACGATCGGCAGCGTGGTCCTGATCAGGTTGATCTGGCTCTTGCCCTCGGCGGCGCTGTCGACCAGGCCCTTGACCGTGTCGTCGGTCATCTTGGCGGTGGCCACGAACGCCTTGGAGCGCTCGATGCCGTCCTGGCTCTTGAGCACCTCGTTGCGCACCTGCTCCTGCTTGACGGGCGCGCCGGTGGTGGGCTCGATCCAGTAGGTGACGGTGCCGGAGTAGAACCGGTTCAGCTGCACGTCGCCCGAGGCGCCCATGCCGAACCAGGCGGCGGGCGCGTTCAGCGTCTGCGTCCTGGTCTCGGGGACGGTCTGCTCGAACTTGTACGTGGCCAGCCCGTTGACCTGCTCCTCGCCGACGTACCTGGCGTCGAACGCCTTGCCCGCGCTGGCGTTGAAGACCTGGTAGGTCTTCTTCTCCACGTCGAACGGGAACTTGTAGATCTGGCCCTGGAGCTGCACCGGGGCCTTGTCGATGCTGGCGCCGCAGCAGTTGAGGCCGACGCCGGAGCGCTTGTCGAAGGCGCTGCGCCGCTCGCTGAAGTTGATGCCCGGCTTGCTGTTGGTGACGTCGTTGACGGCGGTGAACTCGTCCCAGACGACGCGGTCGTCGTTGGCCTCCTTCACGTCGCCGCGGGTGGTGACGATGATGTCGAGGTCGGCGGTCAGCACCTTGCCGTCCGGGATGCTGAAGTACTGGGCGCCCGTCGCGTGCAGCTTGGTGATGCTGTACTGGTCGCCCTTGGCGGCCATGAAGGCGGGTGCGACCTGGAGGCGCACCAGGGGAGCCAGAACGATGAGGAATGCCCCGACGGCGATGAGGACGCTGCCAACGACGACCCGGTTCATGGACCCTCCATGTGCGCAGGTGCACTGACGCCTGTTTGGGTGGTTAAGTACTGAAACGAACTACCTACTCGCCGGTATGTTATTGCGACGAGTGACCGACGTCACCAGGGATGCGGAAACGTGACCGAAACAGGTTCTACTTCGGGCGGGGTGCCGGTGGTCTCAGGACACCAGACCTCGCTCGACGGCGTGCGCGCCGTGGCCGCCTTCGCCGTCCTGCTGTTCCACGTGTCCATGGAGGCGGGGACGGCGCTGGACCCAGGGTTCCTGGGCGGCGTGCTGTCCAGGGGCGAGATCGGCGTGCCGATCTTCTTCACGCTCTCCGGCCTGCTGCTGTACCGGCCGTGGGCGGCCCAGGTGCTGCTCGGCGACCGGGCGCCGGACACCCGCCGCTACCTGTGGAAACGGTTCTTCCGGATCATGCCGGCGTACTGGCTGGTGGTCGCCGTGGCGCTGCTGCTGTGGGGCGACGCGCACCGGGCCGACCCCTGGACGTGGGCGCAGATGCTGTTCCTCGTGCACACCTACGACATCACCCCCTGGTGGTACGGCCTCGGCCCCAAGGGGCTCGGCCAGATGTGGAGCCTCGCGGTCGAGCTGACCTTCTACCTCACGCTCCCGCTGATGGCGGCGGCGCTGCGCAGGTTCGCCCTGCGCGGCGACCCCGACCTGCGGACCAGGGGACGGCGGCTGCTCATCGGCCTGGCCGCCTTCGGCGCGCTGTCCTACGTGTACACGGTCTTCGAGTACTTCCCCGACTACCGGCCCTGGATGAACGTGTGGCTGCCGCGCTCCTGGACGTTCTTCGTGCCCGGCATGGCGCTGGCCGTGCTGACCGTCTGGGCCAGGGCCGAGGACGGCCGCGCACGGCGGCTGAGCGCCGCGCTGGCCTCCTCCTGGGGCACGTTGTGGGTCATCGCGGGACTGGCCTACCTCATCGCCGCCACGCCGCTCACCGGGCCGCGGGCGGTCGGCCTGGGCAGCATCTGGACCGCGTTCACCGAGCAGGGCCTCTACACGCTCGTCGCCTTCTGCCTGGTCGCCCCGGCCGCGCTGGCGGCCGGACGGCCCACGCGGGTGCACGAGCTGCTCGGCGGCCGGGTGATGAGCTACCTGGGCCAGATCTCCTACGGCGTCTTCCTGTGGCAGTTCGTCATCATCTACCTCTGGTACGACTTCACCGGCCAGCGGCCGTGGACCGGCAACCTGCTGTTCAACCTGGTCGCCGTCACCGCCGTCACGGTCACCATGGCCGGGCTCACCCACCGCTACGTGGAGGAGCCCGCCAGGCGGCTGATCCGCCTGGTGCCTCAGCGCGCCGCCGGGCCCGGCTCGCCGAAGGCCACCGCCCTGAGGCAGAACGCCTGACCCTGCGCCCCGGCCGCGGTGATCCGCATGCCCCTGCCCGGCCCGTCGTGCGGCACGTAGAACAGCGCGCCCATGGCGCCGGTCGCGGGCAGCGTGGCCGCCCGCTGGGCCTCGCCGACCTCCACCACGACCTGCACGGGCCGCGGGCTGACGTACGACATGGCCACCACCACGCCGGGACCGCCGAAGGACTCGACGGGGAACTCCTTGCCCGCCGGGTAGCACTTGCGCCCCTTGACCGCGTCGAAGAACGGCGCCACCCGTCCCACCAGGACGAGCTTGCCCGTGTCGTCCAGCACGTACGGCTCCGACGAGGGCCGCGGGTCGCGCATGCGCTGCCTGGTCTCGTCGTCGGCCAGCGGCGCCAGCACGTACGAGGTCATCCGGCGCTCCCCGTTCCACGGCAGGACGATCTCCGGCGGCACGGGACGGGGGTAGATGTCGGCCTCCCCCGCCGCCGCGGCCAGCGAGGCCCTGGCGTTCTCCAGGTACGTCCTGACCCGGTCGCCGGTGAGCGTGTCGCCGAAGGTGTTGATCGAGATCAGCGACACGACGAGGAAGACGGCGGTCAGCGCGCCGCCGACGGCCGGCATGCTCGCCGGCACCGGCCGGCGCACGACGTCGGGCTCGCCCTCCACCGGCATGACGGCCAGCGCCAGGCAGAGCGCGAAGAGCACGGCGGCGTCGGCGACGTACCGGGTCTCGGCGCCGACCAGGTCCCAGGCGGTGGCCCGCGCGATCACGGTGGGCACCGCGTCGGCGACCACCACGTAGGCCGCCAGGATCGCCCACGCCCGCCAGGCCCGCCTGCGGTACACGCAGGTGACCACGACCAGCGCGGCGAGCACCGCCCACGCGAGGACCACGGTGACCGGGGCCGGGTCGGCCAGCCCGCCGGTCGAGGTGACGCCGCCCCAGCGCAGCGGGCCGCCGACCGCCCCCGTGGGGAAGGTCTCGCCCAGCAGCCTGCGCAGCAGCCCCGGGACCACCTCGGCCTTCGGGCCGGTCAGCGCGTCGGCCCCGGCGGTGTCGCGGCGCAGCCAGTAGAGCACCGCGTACCCGGCCAGCAGCAGGCCGTGCGCCCACCAGACGGGCCTGCGCAGCTCGGCGAGCAGGGCGCGGGCCCACAGCCCGCGCCCGAGGTAGGCGCTGCTGACGCCCAGCACCACGAAGGGGATGAACACCCCCTTGGTGGAGAAGGCCATCCCGACGGCGGTCCAGGCCAGGGCCCGCCAGCGGCCCTTGCCCTCGCGCACGTACCTGGCGTGCGCGGCCAGCGCCGCGATCAGCGCGAGTTGCAGCGGCACGGCGTTGAGCGCGGCCGACCACCAGCTCATGGCGGGCACGGTGAGCGGCGCGAACGCGTAGACCGTCAGCGCCGCGAGCACCGCCGCCCGGTCGCCGAACAGCCGCCGCAGCAGCACCAGGAACATGACCGAGGCGGCCCCCTGGATCGCGACGGTCACGAACGACACCAGCGCCCAGCTGTACGGCGCGACCGACGTGAGCAGCCACACCAGGCCGAGCGCGCCCGGCATGAGGTGCCCCTTGTGCACCCTCATCAGGTACTCCCAGGTCGGCCCGCTGTCGCCGGCCCCGGCCACGAAGAGGAAGTCGTCCTCGACGAAGTAGGCCTTGCTGAGCAGGCTCGCCCGGAACACCAGCGAGATCAGCACGATCAGCAGGCCCACGCCGATGACCGGCCCGGTGCGCACCGCCGGGATGGTGATCTGGAAGGGCTCGGCTCGCTTGACGTCTTCAGCCATGGACGTATCCCTCCACTGCAGTAAGCTCCGCGCCGTGGACACCGAACCGTTCCGAGCGGATCTCGGCAGATCCGTCCGGTTGCTGCGCGCCTTCCGTCTGGAGCAGAGCGACCCCGACTTCTTCTACGGCACCCTGGCCAGGGACACGGTGGCCCAGCTCGCCACCTACACCGACCTGGCCGGCGCGACCGTGGCCGACATCGGCGGCGGCCCCGGCTACTTCGCCGACGCCCTGCGCGCGGTCGGCGCGCGGCCCCTGTGCGTCGACTGCGACGCCGGCGAGATGCGCCTGCGCGACGGCGTGCCGCCCCGCGACGCCGTGCTCGGCAGCGCGCTCGACCTGCCGCTCGCCACCGGCTCGGTGGACGTGTGCTTCTCCTCCAACGTGCTGGAACACGTGCCCGACCCGCTGCGGATGGCCGGCGAGATGGTCCGGGTGACCCGGCCGGGCGGCGTGGTCTACCTGTCGTACACGATCTGGCTGGGGCCCTGGGGCGGCCACGAGACCTCCCCCTGGCACTACCTCGGCGGCCACTACGCGGCCCGCCGCTACGCCCGCACCCACGGCAAACCGCCCAAGAACGTCTTCGGCGAGAGCATGTACGCCGTCGGCGTGGCCAAGCCGCTGGCCTGGGCGCGCAGGAGGCGCGACGTGGAGGTCCTCGACGCGATCCCCCGCTACCATCCACGCTGGGCCAGGCACGTCGTCCACCTACCTGGCATCCGCGAGCTGGTCACCTGGAACCTGCTGCTCGTCCTGCGCCGCAGGTGAGCGCCGTCGCGACAGCCACAGGGCGGCCGCCACGCAGGCCACGCCGAGCAGGCCTCCGCCGATCGGGGCCACCGTGCCGAGCAGCAGGATCCAGCGCTTGTAGGCGGCCGCCGTCGCCAGGGTCGCCGCGACGTCCGGCTCCGAGGTGCGGAAGTCCGCGTCCAGGGCGGTCAGGCGGCCCCGTCCGTCCGCGGTGACCAGCGTCTCGGTCACCTCCTCCAGCGTCCTGACGGGCAGGCCGCTGACCGGTTCGACCCAGTACGTGCGCCGGATCTCGGCGTAGCGGCCGAGGCCCACGTCGCCCTTGCCGGGCAGGCCGAGCAGGCGGCGCGGCAGCGGCGGCGTCTCGCCGGGCACGAGCTGGCGCGGCGTGCGCTGGACGTAGCGGTAGGTCTCGACGCCGCGCACCCGCTCGACCCCGTCGAAGACGGCCGTGACCGGGCGGCGCAGGCGCAGGTCGAACAGCGGGTAGTCGCGGCGCTCGGCGTTGAACGGCCAGCGGAAGGCCTGCCCGCTCTGCCGGACGGAGACGTCCTCGTCCAGGTACTCGCCGCAGCAGTTCACGATCTCGCCGGTACGCCGGTCGAAGGCCAGGCGGCGCTCGTGGTAGTCCAGGCGGTGGCCGTCGCGGGTGGCCAGGGAGACCGACTCGCCCCACACCGCGCGGTCGTCGTCGCCGGCCAGCACGTCGCCGATCAGCCACCTGGTCTGGACCAGGTCGCCGGTGGTCTGCCGCATGGTCGCCGGGTCCACGTACGTGGCCGACCCGGCGACGGCCCTGGTCATGCTCTGCTGTTCCAGGGGGGCCTTGAGCACCCGGTCGTAGACGTACAGGCGGCTGAGCGGGATGAGCGTCAGCAGGAAGGCCCCCACGGCGGCCAGCACCAGCGCGAGGCTCCTTCGGCTCAGGGCGGTCACGGCCGGGGCACCGCCTGTCCCGGCGTCACGTCGCCCAGGCACAGGCCGGGCGGCACGTCGTGCACGACGATCCGGTCCGCGCCCGGCACGGCCAGCACGAAGACCCGGCCGAAGCCCGCGCGCAGCTTCATGTCGGTGGCCCGGTCGCCCATCCACAGGGTGACCGTCGTGTCGGACCGGGCCGCGTACCCCAGCCTGACCAGGGTGCCCTCGACGCGGGTGACGCGGTTGTCCAGCGGCACCTGGACCGTCCCGCCGGTCACCGGCCAGCACCGGTCGCGGGTGGTGGGCACGAGCGGGATGCCCTGCACGTCCACCGGCCGCAGGCGGCCCTGGTCGTCGAAGACCAGGCCGTCGAGCGCGGCGGGCGGCGCCTGCATCCTGGCCCTGAGCGCGGGCGTGGCCAGCGCGCCCAGCACCCGCGAGGTCAGGCTGTAGGTCCGGTACGTGTCCGGCAGCACCTCCGTCGGCACCAGCCGGTCGTAGATCACGCTGTCCGGGGCCGCCCTGGCCAGCTCGGCGCGGGCGGTCTCGATGTAGTCGTGCCGCCGCTCGGCCCCCATGTACCCGGCGAACAGCGTCACCGTGACCAGCGACGCGCCCGCGAACAGCCCCAGCATCGCGCCGGCCGCCCCGGTCACCCGCTCGCGCGCCGGCAGCGCCCTGCGGTACGGCGTCTCCTCGCCGCGCAGCGGCAGCAGCGCCAGGCCCACGACCAGCGCGAGCAGCGGGACTGCGTCGGCGACGTACCGGGTGTCGGTGCCGACGAACGAGCCCAGCAGGTGGACGCGTCCCCACAACACCGGCAGCGCGTCCGCGACGAGCAGGTAGCCCAGCAGCGTGGCCCAGGCCAGGACCGCCCGCCTGCGGTACCGGCTGGTGACCACCACCAGCGCGGCCAGGACGACGAGGGAGGCGATCACCAGCGGCAGCGGCGGCGAGGCCACCCCCCAGTCGCCGCCCGCGAACCACCGCCACGGCCCGCCGAGCACGGTGGTGGCGAACGTCTTGCCCAGCAGCTCCCACAGGAAGCCCAGCGCCTGGTCGAAGATCGGCAGCGCCCCGGTGTTCGGCGCCGACAACGACCGCTGGACGTAGAGCGCGCCGAAGGCCACCAGCACCGTGACGTACATGCCCCAGGCGGCCAGGTGGCGGCGCAGCGCGGCGCGCAGGCCGCCGTGGTAGATCGCGGTGAGGGCGAACAGCAGCAGCGGCAGCGCGAACCCCTTGACGAAGCCCAGCAGCCCGACCAGCACCCACAGCGCCGCGGCCACGGCGTGCCGCAGCCGGCCCGTCCGCAGGTGGTGCCAGTGCGAGGCGACCGCCATGGGCAGCGCGACCTGGAGGAAGACGGTGTTGAGCCCGGCCGCCCACCAGGCCAGCGCGGGCACGGTGACCGGCGCGAGCAGGAAGACCAGCAGCGGCACGAGCGTCGCCGGCCGCCTGCCGAAGATCACCCGCGACATGCGCAGCACGCCCAGGGCGGCCAGGGCGTGCAGCGCCAGCACCGTGCCGGCCGCCCACCCCCAGTCGAAGGGGTGCAGCCGGGAGACCAGCCAGGCCAGCAGGAAGCCGCCCGGCATGAACTGACCGAAGTGGATCCTGGTCAGGTAGTCGAACGACAGGTCGCTCTCCATCGCCCTGGCCACGAACTCGTAGTCGTCCTCCTTGAAGTAGGCCTCCTGGACGACGGCCGCCTTGCCCGCCACCGCGGCGGCGATGAGCACGAGCCCGGCCAGCAGGACGCCGTGGCGGCGGACCCACCGGGCGGCACGCGCCACCGGACCGGGAACCGTGATGACGGTCCCCGGCCGCGGCTTGATCGTGTCGGTCACGGAACACTCGTCATGGTCGGGCCGCCTGCGGCGACGGTGATCGGTACGGTGGTCTGCCGGGCCGGCGCGCGTCCGGCCGACACCTCGACGAGGAGCTGCCCGAGCAGCGGCAGGCAGAGCAGCTGCGCCCACAGGCCGCCCGCGCCGAGCGCCACCGCGACCGTGGCGGCCAGGTAGAGCGCGAGCCCGCCGGGCGGCCCGAGCAGCAGGGTCCAGCGCCGCCGCCCGCGCAGGTGCGCGGCCTCCCGCAGCGGACGCGACCAGGCGCCCAGCACGAACGCCACCCCGGCCACGCCCGCCCCCGCCGACCCGCCGACCCAGTAGCCGAGCGCCACGGCGAACACCGCGACGTGCCGGACCCGCGGCCGGGCGGCCAGGACGGGCGCCAGATGGCGTCCCGGCCGGCCCCTGCCCACCAGGGCCAGCCCGGCGACGAGCAGCGCCAGCGCCCCGCCCGCCGCGAGCCCCGCCCGGTACGGCTCGTCCGGCTCGTAGGTGAGGGTCACCGTCCCGGCCGTGAAGGCGGGCAGGAACCAGGCCTGCCGCCAGCCGTCGAGCCGGACCGGCTTGAGCGCCGCGGCCCCCAGCGTGGCCTTCCAGCCGGCGTTGAAGTTCTCGTTGACCACCAGGTAGGCGTCGTCCTGGACGTTCACCTGGACGACCCGCTCGCCGGCCGCCCACTTGGTGACCGGCGTGCGCCGCATGACGGTCGGCCCGGCCGCGGGGCTGCCCGGCTCGTGCCGCACGACGGCCGACTCGACCCGGTACGACTCACCCGGCCGCACCGACAGCCGGGTCGGGCCGGCCACGAGCTGGAGCCGCTCGCAGGTCTCGAAGGTCACCGGCCGGCCGGTGACCACGTCGTGCAGGGTGCCGCCGGTGACGGCGGTGTGCACCTCGTTGCCGTCGACGGTGAGCGTCGGGCCGAAGCCGCACGGCAGCGTGAGCCTGAAGCCGGTCAGCGCGCCGAGCGGCCGCACGCCGGGGAAGGCCACGTCGCTGATCTCGATCGGCCGGCCGCCGGACGCCCCGAACTCCAGCGCGACCTTCCTGGCCCTCATCTCGGGGAAGCGGACGAGCCCGTCCGTGCCGACCCAGCTCTGCCGGACGCCGCCCTCCGCGCGGATCGTCACCCGGACGGGCGGGGCGCCGAGGTAGGAGTCGGGCGTGATGACCCGGATCTGCGACAGCTTCGTCTCGCGGGCCAGCTCGACGTTCAGCGTGGGCCTGGGGTCGAGCGGGTCGGCGAACCAGGCCGTCTTCGGGTCGCCGTCGAAGGCCCAGCGGCCGCCCGCCGCGCCGCTGTCCACCGCGGTGGAGGAGGCGCGCACGCTCAGGGAGTCGCCGGGCAGCGTGCTGAGGCGTTCGATCGTCGCGCGGTCGGTGACCGTGGCGCGGCCGGAGACGCCGTACGCGCCGTCCTTGCCGGTGACGAAGGAGCGGTCGAAGCCGTTGCCGTCGTCGCCCAGCACCTCGTGGCCCTTGGCGCAGCTCCAGGCGGCCGAGCCGCGGACGCAGCCGGGCACGTCGCCGGTCCTGGCGACCGCGATCGTGGCCGGCTCGCCGGTGTCCTCGCGCGGGTCGGGCACGACGATCGAGCGTCCTGGCCGGACGCCGGGGATGGCGAGCTCGGTGATGCCGACCCGGCCGCCGAGGCGGTTCGCCGGTTCGTACGCGGTGGCCACGACCGTCACCCGCAGCCGCTCGACCGGCCCCTTCGGCACGGCCAGCTCCTGCGGGTCGGCGCTCGCGCGCACCTTCTGGCGCAGCGAGCCGGCGCCGGTCTCCACGACGACCTCGCTGGGCGGCGGGCCGATCGGCGAGTTCTCGAACGCCACCTGGATCGTGGGGATCGTCAGCGGCTCGGCGAAGGTCACCTCCAGCCACTCGCCGACGGCGCCGTTCCAGCCGGTGGAGCGCCAGCTCGTGCGCCGGTCGCCGTCCAGGGCGGCGAAGGGCTGGTGGCCGGGCTCGCGGCTGTTCGCCGCGGCGCCGACGTCGGCCTCGGAGCTGGAGGCGGTGACGCCTGCGACGCCGGTGAGGCCCGCCGTGGAGACGTACCGCGCCCAGCCGGGGTCGAGCAGGTCGTTGGAGGGCGAGCTGCCGCGCAGGGGCTCGTCGGCGGTGAGCGTGGCGCCGGCGTTGCGGCGCAGGTCGGCGAAGGCCACCTCCCTGCGGCGCAGCGTGTCGGTCAGGATCGTGTCGTGCGCGGGCACCTTGACCACGCCCGCGTCGTCGTTGAGCAGGACGGGCCGGTCGTCGTCCAGGAGGCCCTGCTCGGCCAGGGAGAGCACGGACTCCGGCGCGCCGCCGACGCGCAGCGGGCGGGTGGCGTCCACGGTGCCGACCAGCGGCGCGGCGCCGGCCACGCGGTAGATCTCGACGGCCGGGTAGGGCTGGTCCAGCCAGGCGGCGGCCCGGCCGTACTGGGCGATGCCGACGCCCGGCCCCATCTGTGCCGCCAGCGAGACGCCGGGCGAGTCCTCCAGCGCCTGGTGCACCCGGGCCGGCCAGGCGGTGCCGATCGTCGCCCGGTCCAGGTCGTTCCTGACGACCAGGTACGACACCCCCATCCGGCGCAGCGTGGCGGCCAGCCCCGGCGAGCCCTTGCCGGTGGCCAGGCGGTCGTCCACGGCGGCCATGAGGCGCGAGATGCCGGCCGAGCCCCACGGCACGATCGTGTGCGTGGCCCAGCGGGCCTGCGAGAGCGCCTGGAGCGGCTCGTCCAGGGGGCGGCCCCACAGGTACTCGCCGCGTTTGGCGCCCGGCACGGCCAGCACCATGCCGTCGCCGGCGTTGCGGTTGAGCCAGGTGATGGCCTGCCGCCAGTAGTCGGGGATGGCGGTGAAGCCGCCGGCGGGGGCCAGGCCGGCGTACAGGATGGGCAGGCCCGACAGGGTCACGAGCCCGGCGGCCAGCACGGTCAGGGGCGTGCGCAGGCGCGGGCGGGCCAGGGAGAGCAGCCCGGCGAGGCCGAGCGCGACGGGCAGCCGGATCAGCGCGTCGAACTTGTGCAGGTTGCGGAAGGCGGCCAGCGGGCCGTCGAGCAGCCCGACCATGAACTGCTCGTGCGGCGTGCCGGGATGGCCGGTGGTGATGATCGCGATCCCGCACAGCAGGCTGATCAGCAGGAACGGCCGCTCGGGCAGCCGGCGCAGGGTGAGCCCCGCCAGGCCGAGCGCGGCCACGGCGGCGGTGACCACGATCAGCCACGGGACGGTGGACTGCTGGTGGGCGTCGGGCAGCCAGGTCTGGCCGTCCACGGTCAGGAAGCTGAGCCAGCTCGACGTGCCGCGCAACGCGTTGACCAGCGACGTCACGCCGGTCGTCGCCGTGGCGGTCTCGATGTAGGGCAGGAAGGAGAAGATGTAGCCGCCGAGCGTGAGCAGCGGGACGGCCCACCACAGCGAGGCGAGCGCGACCAGCGGCAGCCACCAGGCGATCAGGCGGCGTTTGACCGGCCCGCCGCGCCTGGTCAGCAGGTAGAGCATCGGCACCACGAGCACGGCCGCCTCGGCCACCGCGTTGACGCCGCCGCAGAACAGGAAGGCGAACGCCGACAGCGCGGCCGACCGGCGCGGCGTCAGCTCGCCCTTGGCCCCCTTGACCAGCGGGAGCAGGATCCACGGCAGCACGGCGCTGGGCAGGAACTCCGAGGAGTTGATGCCGATGAGCGCCTGGGCGTGCGGCGCGAGCGCGTACACGAAGCCGGCCAGGACGCGGGTGTGCGGGCCGCCGACGCCGAGCGCGCGGGCGAGCTGGACCACGCCGAGGAAGGCGACGCACAGCACGAGCGACATCCACAGCCGCTGGACGGCCCACGACTCCATGCCCAGCTTGAGGAAGATCGCGTAGAACGGTCCCATCGGGAACAGGTAGCCGTACGCCTGGTTCTGCAGGTGGCCGAAGTAGGCGCCGTCCCACAGGTGCAGCGCCCGGCCGAGGAAGCCCAGCGGGTTGACCGCCATGTCGAGCTTCGTCTCGGGGATGATCTTCTCGGTCGAGGTGTTGAACGCGATGGCGCCGAGCAGCAGGCAGGAGGCGAGCAGCCGCAGCCTGTGCCTGATCCGGGCCTCGTAGCTCTCGACGGTGGAGTCCCCGCGTTCCCCCGGGGGTCCAGGCGAGGCTTGGGTCACTGAGGGGCTCCGCCGCAATCTTGGAGTTTCGCCAGGATAAGTCCGGTCATGTTAGCCCCAGTTCGGGCCCACGTAAATTCCCCGGCCCAGGCGCGGCAGGCCGCGGCCACCTCCGCCCGCCGCCGCGGGTCGGCCAGCTCCTTCAGCGCGCGGCCGGTCACCTCGGCCAGGCTCTCGCCGTCCCGTACGAGCCAGCCGGTGACGCCGTCCCGCACGGAGTCGCGCAGCCCGGCGACGTCGTAGGCCACGGTCGGCACGCCGAGCGCGGCGGCCTCGATCACGGTCAGGCCCCAGCCCTCGAACTCCGAGGCCGTCACGTTGAGGCGGGCGGCGGCCAGCAGGGCGTTCTTGCGCGGCTCGGGCAGGAAGCCGTGCAGCTCGACCCGGCCGTCCAGGCCCCGGCCGGAGATCCGGGCGGCCAGGGCGTCGTGCTCGGGGCCGCGGCCCACGACGTGCACCCGCAGGCCCGGCCAGGCGTCGCCGAGCTCGGCGGCCAGGTCCACGACGCGCTCGATGCGCTTGTGGCCGATCAGGCGGCCGGCGTACACGAGGGCGGGCTCGCCCATGGCGGCCGGCGGCTCGGCCCGCGCGGGCTCGGCGCAGCCGTTCGGCACGACGGTGACCGGCGCGAGCCAGCGCAACTTCGCGGCCAGGTCGTGCCTCGACGACTCCGAGACGGTGACCGTCAGGCAGCGCCGGTAGACCAGCCGGGCCACCTCGCCCTCCACGAAGCACCCGATGCGGGCCAGCCAGGCGGGCAGGAAGGCGTGGAACTGCCGGTCGTGGACGTGGTGCACGAGGCTGATCACGGGCGTGCGGCGGCGGACGACGAGCGGGGAGAAGAAGGGGATGCCGTTCATGGTGTCGATGACGACGTCCACGCGCCGCCGGTGGATCAGCAGCCAGAGCGGGACCAGCAGGTAGACGAGGTACGGGTTGCCCATCCTGCGCAGGTCCACGCCGTCGAGCACCTCGGCGCGGCGCTGCCCGCGCTGGCGGCCGGTGACGAACACGACCGAGGCGCCCTGGGTCAGCAGGAACCGGCTGACCTGCCAGGCGTACTCCTCGGCGCCGCCGGCCGTGGTCTGGTGGGGTTCGCGGAAGTTGAGCATCGCCACCCGGACGCCCGCGAGTGGCCGCTGCTCGGCCGTCGCCTCGCTCGTCCGCGGCTCGATCAGCCGTGCCGTGTCCGCCTTGCGCTCACCGGTAAAGACCACCATCACTCCTCGTCGGCGGGCACGCGGGCATGGCGGAGCCACACTCCGTGCTCGCTGTGCATGGCCCCGCGTCAAGCGGGATGGATCACCTGGTGCCGTAGTTGTAGAGCGGCTGGTTGGGCGGGGTGAGCGACGGTGAGGCCACGTTGACCACCGCGACGGAGGCTCCGACCGCCAGCAGGGCTCCTATCGCCAGGGCCACGAGAAGTCGCAACACGAAGCTCTCCCTTCCTTCCGGTGACGCGGTGTGCCGAGACTAGAACGTGTTTCGTCTTGAATCCATAACATTGGTCAAACCGTGATAAAGCAAGTTACCCTCCGGTACATCATGAAACAGCCGGTCAACGCCGCAGCAAGCGCAGCCCTTCGCCGTCGAAGACCGTTCTCCAGCCGGGCGGCGTGGACGGGAACCCGTTCTCGCCCGCGGCCATGAGGAGATACCTGGCGGGCAGGTCGCCGTAGGCGCCGGCGGCCAGCAGGTCACCGGCGACGCGGCTCAGCGGGTCCTCGCCGCGCACCCGCAGCCGGCCGCCGCCGGGCAGGCCGACGAGCAACGTGTCGTCCCAGAGCACCCGGCGCCGGAACAGCTTGGTCGCCGGGTCGAGCATCACCCGGCCGCCGTTCCAGGCGAAGGCCCGGTGGGCGCCCCACGGCAGCGAGACCAGCGCGCCCGGCGCGGGGTCGCCGTCCACGATCCGCTGGACCGCCGTCCATTCCGCCGGGTACGTCACCGCCTCCAGCCGGCCGAACGCGCCCAGCGCGAACGTCGGCAGGGCCAGCACCGGGGCCAGCACCCCGACCAGCGCGAGCGCGCCCGACCGCAGGAGCGAGGCGAGGCCGACCGCCGTCAGCAGGGCCAGCGGAGCCAGGTGGACCTGGCCGTCGCGCAGCGGCCCGAACCCGGGCCACAGGGCGATGAGCCATTTGAGCGCGTCCCGTCCCGGCTGGAAGGCGCCCAGCCCGGCGACGCAGAACCCGGCCGCCGCCGCCACCGCCAGGCCGCCCCACCAGGCGGGCCGCTCGGGGGCCGAGCGCAGGCGGGCGTAGCCGTACAGGCCGGCGAGGACCAGGAGGAGCCGGGCGGTCGCCGTCCACCACGCCTCCTGGCCCGGCAGCCCGGCCTCGGCGTTCCAGATGCCGCCGAGCGACAGCAGGCTGCCCAGCACGCCGAAGGGCCCGTCGGCGCGGGCCGCGAACGCGTCCACGCCCGCCGGGTCGGTCACCGCGCCCGAGCCGAGCGCGGGCACCGCCCACGGCAGGCTGTACGCGACCAGCACCCCGGCGGCGACCGGCGCCCTGCGCCGGGCGACGGCGATCGGCATCAGGGTGAGCCAGGACACCAGCATCGCCTGGAACCCGCCCACCGCCGCAGGCAGCAACGCCACCCCCAGCCGCCAGAACCGCGCGAGCCCTCCGGGCTTCTCCCACGTGAGCGCGCGGATCGCCCACGGGAGCCCGGCCACGCCCAGGAGCAGCGCCCACTGGCCGAGCATGAGCCGCTGGGCGAGGTAGAGGTTCCAGGCGTAGAACGCGGCGGCCACGAGCCGGGCGAGCCTGCGCTCCGGCGGCACCAGCGCCGCCGCCCCGGTCGCGGCCAGCACGAACACGGCGACCAGGGCCGCCTTCTGCACGATCTCCACGGGCAGCGCTCTGGCCAGCAGCGCCACGACCAGGTCGCTGGGCACCGCGCGGGGGAAGCCGCCGCGGTCGGGCCACAGGGGCGGATCGGGCACGAAGAGCAGGTCGTAGCGGAGCACCAGCCCCCAGCCCAGCGCCGGGCCGAGCGCCAGCACCGCCAGCCCGAGCCCCAGCGCCGCCGGCCCCCAGCGGCCCGCACGGCCTTCGCGCACCGTGACACCGCCTCTCCCTCGCGCCAGGACCGGCAATCCGGGCACAAGGGAGATTAGCCGCCGACGCCTCACATGTGTTACTTGCCGGGCTCGGGGTCCCGGGGCAGGCCGAGCATGCGCTCGCCGATGATGTTGAGCTGCACCTCGGTGGTGCCGCCGTAGATGGTCATGGCCCTGGTCGCGAGCACCGCCCGGTTCCAGTAGCCGGCGTCGCCGAGCTTCATGTCGGCGGCCACCACGGCCTGGGCGCCGAGCAGGCCGACGGCCGTCTCGGAGACGTGCTGGGCGTGCGAGGTGGACAGCAGCTTCCGTACGGACGCGTCGGCGCCCGGCTCGTTCCCGGCGAGCTGCTTGAGCGTGACCCGCAGCGACAGCGCGTTGATCGAGTGCCCCTCGCACACGACCCCGGCCACCTCCTGCTCCTCGGCCGGCGTGAGCTCGCGCCCGAGCCGGCCGATCAGCCCGAGCAGGTCGGGCACGGACGCGCCGGTGCCGCCCGATCCGGACGACAGCGAGACGCGCTCGTTGGACAGCGTGTTGCGGGCGACCTTCCAGCCGTCGCCGACCTCGCCCACGACCAGGTCGTCCGGGACGAAGACGTCGTCGAGGAAGACCTCGTTGAACAGGTTCTCGCCGGTCATCTCGGTGAGCGGCCGGACCGTGACGCCGGGCGCCTTCATGTCCACCAGGAAGTACGTGATGCCCTCGTGCTTGGTGCCCTCGGAGCTGTTACGGGCGATGCAGATGCCCCATTCGGCCACGTGGGCGACCGACGTCCAGATCTTCTGGCCGTTGAGCCGCCAGCCGCCCTCGACCTTCTCCGCCTTCATCTGCAGCGAGGCCAGGTCGGACCCGGCGCCGGGCTCGGAGAAGAGCTGGCACCAGATCATCTCGCCGCTGAGCGTCTTGGGCAGGAAACGTTCCTGCTGCTCGGGCGTGCCGTACACGGCGATGGACGGCACCACCCAGGCGCCGATGATCATCGCGGGCAGCCTGACCTTGGCGGCCTTGAGCTCCTGGGCGATGAGCACCTGCTCCAGCGGCTTGGCCGCGCGGCCCCACGGCCGGGGCAGGTGGGGCATGACGAACCCGCGGTCGGCGAGCGCCCGCTTCTGCTCCTGGCCCTCAAGGGCGGCGATCTCGGCGATCTCCGCACGAATGCCCTCGCGCAGCTCCTCGGCGCCCTCGGGCAGGTCGATCTCCATCTCCCGGCCGACGCCCTGCAGGGCGAGCGCGGTCACCGAGGCGGCCCACTCGGCCGACGAGCCGAGCAGGGCGCGCAGGGTGAGGGCGCGCCGGTAGTACAGGTGCACGTCGTGCTCGAAGGTGTAGCCGATGCCGCCGAACGTCTGGATCGCGTCCTTGGCGCACTGGACGGCCGCGTCGGGGGCCATCACCCCGGCGACGGCGGCGGCGTACTCCAGCTCGCGGCCCTCGGCCCTGGTGGCGTCCCAGACGGTGGCGCGGGCCTGCTCAAGGGCGACGAGCATCCGGGAGATCTTGTGCTTGATGCCCTGGAACTGGCCGATCGGGCGGCCGAACTGCTCGCGCACCTTGGCGTAGGCGGCGGCGGACGTGACGCACCACGACGCCAGCCCGGCGGCCTCGGCGCCGAGCAGGATCGCGGCCAGGTTGAGCACGTCGGGGCTCTCCACGCCGTCGAGCACGCGCTCGGCGGGCACCCGCGCCTCCGCCAGCTCCACCTTGGCCACCGGCCGGGTCAGGTCGAGCGACCGGACCGGCGTGACGGTGGCGGCCGAGGCGTCGACGGCGATCCACTCCTCGCCCTCGGACGTGGTCACCGGCAGCACCAGCACGTCGGCCAGCGAGCCGGCCAGCACCGGGTCGGCCGTGCCGGAGACGACCAGCGAGCCGTCGTCGGCGCGGGAGCCGGTGAGCGAGCCGGACAGCGCGACGGCGCCCGTCAGCGTGCCGTCGGCGAGGGCTTCGAGCAGGTCGTGCCGCTTGGAGGCGTGGATGACCGCACTGGCCAGCACGGTCGGCACGTACGGGCCGGGGGCGAGCTTCTCGGCCAGCGCCTCGACGGCGACGGCGGCCTCCAGCAGCCCGTAGCCCGAGCCGCCGGACTCCTCGGGCAGGTGCAGGCCGAGCAGCCCCTGCTCGGCCAGGCCCGGCCAGAAGGGCGGACGTTCGTCCGACCCGGATCGCAGCAGCTCCGAGGGGATGTTCCGCTCGGCCCAGCCGCTCACCGAGTCGCGGAGCGCCTCGTGCTCCTCGCTCAATCCGATCGCCATTGCTCATCCTCCAGCCAGGTCAAAGACAGTGCCCGATGCCCAGAACCATATTCTAGAGCATGCTTCTGGCCTAGAGGGGCCGTACCTGCTGGACGAGTGTCTTCAAATCAGCCCATCGCGCCTTGTTCTTCTCCGGAATGGAGGCCAGCAGCATCGCCGGCTTGGTCTTGCCCACCTCGACGACCGTCACCACGGCCTGGGCGGTCTCTGTCTTGCCGCCCGAGACGTAGGTGACCTGGTAACCCAGCGACCAGCCCTTGCCGACCGGCACCTTCCCGGACCCCGTCCAGGCGGTCAGCTGGGCGCCCGCCGGATACTGCGTCCGCAGCGCCCAGCGGGCCGCGCGGACGGCCATCTCGCGGTAGTCGGCGTCCTTGGCGGGCTTCTTCTCCGGGGCGTCGCCGGGGAACATGGCCGAGGCGATCACGGTGTGCGGCACCGCCACCTTGCCGATGCGCTGGGCGATCGTGAACGGCGCGAACGACTTGGCGTCCCAGGGCGCGGCCAGGCGCGGGTAGCTGATGCCGCTCGCCTTGTCGGAGATGATCCCGCTCACCACGGACGCCTTGCCCGGCAGCGTGGGGAACGCCTTGCTCGCCGGCACCGAGGGGAGCGCGACCGGCGTCTCGCTGGGGGTCGGGGAGGCGGTCGGGGTGGCGGTCGCGGCCGGCACGGGGGCGACGGAGACGGTCGTCCCGGCGGGGTCGCCGGTCGTGGGCACGTCGCCGGAGAACACGACGAAGATCAGCAGGACCGCCGTGACGGTGACGAGAATGGCGCCCGCCAGGTAGATCGTGCGGATGGGGATGTCCCCGACGCCGCGCTTGTGCGGCTTGGTGACAACCGGCGTCACAGAACCGGCCGCACCCGGCTGCGGCTGGGGGTGGGCCTGAGCCTGAGGCGACCTGGCCGTCCCCGGCGGCCACACCTGCACAGGCTGATGCTGCGCCCCCCTCCCCGGCCCCGCCCCTTGCGCGTGGCCTTGCCCCGGCCCTGGCACGAGCCCCGGCCCCGCGCCTTGCGCAGGACCTTGCCCCGCTCCGGGTGCGAGCCCTTGCGCGACGCCCTGGCCCACCCCTTGTGCAGGCCCTGCCCCCGCGCCTTGCGCGAGCCCCTGCCTCGCTCCTTGCGCGACGCCGTGGCCGGCCCCCTGCGCCTGTCCCGGGCCCTGCCGGCCGCCGCCTTGGAGCTGCCGGTTCCCGCCCGGAGGCTGCGGCGGGTGCGGCGGCCGTCCCTGCGGGCCGGACGGCGGCTGGGGGCGCACCTGCGGACCCGACGGCGGCCCGGCGTACGGACGCGGCTGCGGACCGGACGGCGACTGCGGGCCCGACGAGGGGTGCGGGCCGGACGAGGGCTGCGGGCCCGAGTGCGGCTGCGGGGAAGGGCGCACCGGCTGGGACGCGCCCGGCCGCGGCGGACGCGGGATCTTGACCGTCTGCTCGGCGGGCGGCACGACCGGCTCGGCAGGCGGCACGACGACCTTGCGAAAAGGTTGGGTGTCCTGTGCTGATCTCTCGTCGCCGACGTCCGCCATGGCCTTGAGGTTACGTCACCGAAGAGCGGGATAATTCCTCTATTCCCCCAGCAGAATCTAATTCTGTATGGTCTGCGGACATGAGGGGTTTCTACGAGATCGCAGCCGCCGACCCGGACCGTCCCGCCCTGCTCGGCGACGACGGCGCGACCTACGGCGAGCTGCTCGCCCGCGCCAACAGGACCTCCCACGGCCTGGTCGCGCGCGGCGTCCGGCCGGGCGGCTCCGTGGTGACCGTGCTGAAGAACGGGCTCGACGCCCTCACCATGATGCTGGCCACCTACCAGATCGGCGCCTACCTGGTGCCGGTCAACTGGCACTACACGGCCGATGAGATCGACTACATCGTCGCCGACTGCGGCGCAGACGTCGTCGTCCGCCCCGGCGCGCTCACGGTCGCCGACCTGGCCGACGGCCGGCCGGACACCGCGCCCGAGCACCGCCGGGCCGGCTCGATGATGCTCTACACCTCCGGCACCACGGGACGCCCCAAGGGCGTGCGCCGCCGGCTGCTCGACCTCACGCCCGAGGACCTCTACCCCATCCTGATGCGCAAGAGCTGGCGGCACTTCGGCCTGCCGTCCGACGGGGTGCACCTGGTGTGCTCGCAGCTCTACCACTCGGCCCCCTACGGCCAGGCGATGATGGCGCTGCAGTTCGGCCACTCGATCGTGGCGCCGGAACGCTTCGACGCCGCCGAGGCGCTGGCGCTGATCGAGCGGCACCGGGTGACGAACGCGTTCATGGTGCCCACGATGTTCCACCGGCTGCTCGCCGTGCCGGACCGGAAGAGCTACGACCTATCCTCCCTCACCCACCTCTACCACGGCGCCGCCCCCTGCCCGCCCGCCACCAAGCAGGCGATGATCGACTGGCTCGGTCCCGTCCTGTGGGAGTACTACGGCTCGACGGAGGCGGCGGTGGCGACGATGGTGTCGTCCCAGGAGTGGCTGGAGCGGCCGGGCACGGTCGGCAGGGCCCTCGACGGCATGGCCTTCACGATCATCGGCGACGACGGCCACGAGGCGCCCCCCGGCGAGCCCGGGACGGTCTACATCGGCGGCATCAACCGCTTCGAGTACCACCGCGACCCCGGCAAGACCGCCTCGGCCATGCGCGGCGCCGCCTACACCCCCGGCGACATCGGCTACCTCGACGCCGACGGCTACCTGTTCCTGCTGGACCGCAGGACCGACCTGATCATCTCGGGCGGCGTCAACATCTACCCCGCCGAGATCGAGGCCGCGCTGCTCGAACATCCGTCGGTGGCCGACGTCGCGGTGATCGGCGTGCCCGATCCCGAGTGGGGGCACCGGGTCGTGGCGCTGGTCCAGCCGGTGCCGGGCGTGACGGGCGGCGCGGAGCTGACCGCGGAGCTGCTGCGGCACTGCGAGCCCCGGCTGGCCCGGATGAAACACCCCCGGGTGATCGAGTACCGCGAGTCGCTGCCGCGCACCCCGACGGGCAAACTCAGCAGACGGGACGTCCGGGAGGCGTATCTTTCCCGCTGAGCTGGGCAGAGACCTCCCCATGAGGGAGATCGTCGCCGGACTGGCAGCCGTCGTACTGCTCACCGCGTGTGGGCGGTCGCCGTCCGCCCCGACGTACACCTCGACTGCCACCGCGAGCCCGGCCACGACCACGCCGGGCTCGCCGACCGCCGGCGAACAGGCGCCCGGGAGCGCGCCGCAGTCGCTGGAGAGCGCGTACGAGCGGGTCATCACGGACGTCCTGCCGTCGATCGTGCAGATCAACACCAAGGTGGGCCTCGGCTCCGGCATCGTCTACGACACGGCGGGTCACATCGTCACCAACGCGCACGTGGTCGGCGAGGCGACCGAGATGAACGTCACGATCGCCACCGGCGGCGCGCCGCGCCCGGCCAAGCTGGTCAAGGCCTTCGGCGCCGGCGACCTGGCAGTGATCAAGGTCGACCGGCCCGATGGGCTGCGTCCGGCCAGGTTCGGCGACTCGGGCAAGCTGCGGGTGGGCCAGATCGTCCTGGCGATGGGCAACCCGCTGGGCCTGTCGGGCAGCGTCACGAACGGGATCGTCTCGGCGCTCGGCCGTACCGTCAGCGAGCCCCAGAGCCCCGAGTCGCCGGGGGCCACCATCAGCGGCGCGATCCAGACCTCAGCCGCGATCAACCCCGGCAACAGCGGCGGCGCGCTGGTGAACCTGGCCGGCGAGGTCATCGGCATCCCGACCCTCGCCGCCACCGACCCGCAGCTCGGCGGCGGGGCCGCGCCCGGCATCGGGTTCGCGATCCCGAGCAACACGGCCACCGACATCGCGGCCCAGATCGTGAAGAACGGCAAGGTCACCAACAGCCACCGGGCCGCGCTCGGCATCCGCGGCAGCACGGTCATCGGCGCCACCGGGCAGCCGAGCGGTGTGGGCGTGGCGAGCGTGGAGAAGGGCGGGGGCGCGGAGAAGGCCGGGATCCGGGCCGGTGACGTGATCCTCTCGATCAACGGCAAGAAGACCACGACCATGGCCGCGCTGTCGGAGGAGATCACCGCCTTCAAGCCCGGCGACCAGGTCAAGGTGGAGATCCTGCGCCCCGACGGCGGCACCCAGACCGTCACCGTCACCCTGGGCGAGCTCAAGGCCGAGTGACGACCCGGCCGGGCCGCTGCCCGGCCGATCCCCTCACTGCCCGGCCCATCCCCCGTTACCGGGGCCGACCGCTCACTGCCGGGCCGTGAAGACGACCTCCACGCGCCGGTTCTTCGCCCGGTTCCGCTCCACCGGCTTGCCCTCGACCAGGTTGGGCAGCTTGGGCCGCGTCTCGCCGTGTCCGGCGGCCCGGAGGGTCACGTTCCCGCCGCCGAGCAGGCCCTCCAGGGCCGCGCGCACGGCCTGCGCCCGCCGCCGCGACAGCCCCAGGTTGTACGCGTCGCTCCCCTGGTCGTCGGTGTGCCCCTCGATCCTGACGACGCCGCCCGCGCCCTCCGCCTCGACCTTCGCGGCCACGCCCGCCAGCCGTTTGCGAGCCTTGGGCGTGAGCCGCCACTTGTCCAGCGCGAACAGCACGTCGCTGGTCAGCGCGACCGTCACCGTGCGGCCCTGCCTGGTCTCGCTCTGCGCGCCGTCCATGGACTCGACCTCGCCGACGATGTCCTCGACCGGCAGCACCAGGTCCTCCACCGGGCCTGTGGCGCCCGGCGGCACCGGGACGGGCGTGGGCGCCAGGACGAGGGCCAGCGCCAGGCTAAGCGAGCGGAACATCGGTGAGCACGCCCAGCATCGGCATCTCGACGTTGACCTTCGCGACCTCCGGCGGCGGGGCGGCGAAGACCGCGTACAGCGTGCTGGCCTGCCCCGCCTCCAGGAACTGGCCCTGCGTGCCGGAGCACACGCACGTGGCGTCGGCGGCGGTGCCGTTGCGGGCGACGCGGTAGCGCTTGGCGTTCACCGGGTCGATCAGGGAGACGTTGGAGACCGTGTAGTCCAAGCTGCCGCCGCCCAGGCCGTTGTGCACGTTGACCTTGCCCTCGACGGCGGTGATCGTCCAGTTGAGGGTGACGGTCCTGCCCTGGCGGGTCAGGGCGGTGATCTCGACGCGGGCCCTGCCGTACTGGCCGCCGGAGCCGACCTTGGCCTCACGGGTGGCGATGACCGCGTCCGCCTGCGGGGCGGGCGTCTGCTGAGGCGCGGTCCGCGGCGGCGCGGGAGCGGTGGTGGCCGCCTCCTCGGCGGCGGTCTGCGGCTGCCCGCCGGGCGACAGGCCACACCCTGACAGGACGACGGCCGCCCCGATGAGAACGATCGTCTTACGCATCTGCTGATCACCTTAATGCTCAGAAAAGGCTCAAGTCAGACACCCTAGCCCGGATCCTCCATTTCGGGCGGGACAAATGACGATCAGCCGGACGCGGACGACTGGGTCAGCCGGTAACGGGAGGGCGGGATGCCGTACCGGTCCACGAACGCCTGGCGCAGCGTCTCGGCCGTCCCGAACCCGCAGCGCACGGCGATCGCGGACATGGGCAACGAGGTCGAGGCCAGCAGCTGAGCCGCCCCCTCGGTACGGGCCCGCCGCACGAACCGGCCCGGCGTCTGCCCCAGATGCCTGAGGAACAGCCGGGTGAGATGGCGTTCGCTGACGCCCGCCGCGGCGGCCAGCGTGGCCGCGCTGAGGTCGGCGGCCAGGTTCGCGCCGATGTGCTCGACGATCCGCCTGACCAGGCCGTCGGCGGGCGCCGGAGGGCTGACGAACATGCTCATCTGGGCCTGGTTGCCCGGCCGTTGCAGGTAGGTGACCATGCCGCGGGCCACCGTCCTGGCCAGTTCGGCGTCGTTGTCCTCCTCGACCAGGGCGAGCGTCAGGTCGAGCGCGGCGGTCACCCCCGCGGACGTGGCCACCTCGCCGTCGCGGACGAAGATCGGGGCCGGGTCCACGGTGACGCGCGGGTAGCGGGCGGCCATGTCGGCCGCCTCCCGCCAGTGGGTGGTGGCGCGCCTGCCGTCGAGCAGCCCCGCGGCGGCCAGCACGTACGCGCCGGTGCACACGGACGCCACCCGCCTGCTCTCCCGCGCCAGCCTGCGGACATGGCCGACGACCAGCGGGTTCGCCGCGGCGTCCACGTGGCCGGTGCCGCCGGAGACGATGATCGTGTCGAGCGGCCCGGTGATCCGCTCCAGCGCGAGCTGGCCGTGCAGCACCAGCGCGCCGGCGGTGGTCACGGGGTGACCGCCGGGGGTGGCCAGCCGTACCTGGTAGTACGGTGAGGCGCCGTGCCAGTTCGCGTTCTCCAGCGTCGAGGTGACGCACGCGATGTCGAGCAGCTCGGCCGCCTCGTAGGCGACGACCACGACCCGCCGGTACTCCATGGCACGACTGTAGGTCCGGCAGACAAAGAACCCAAGTTTCCGGACATATGCGGCTTCGCCCCCTCCTCCGCGTCCCCCTGCCCGGCCACAGTCGGAGCCATGACACCGACGCCTCCCGCACCCGCGGCCCCCTCTGCGGCCGGCCGCCGCTGGTCGAAGTTCGCCCTCCACTACGTGGAGATGATCGTCGCCATGTTCGTCGGCATGTTCGCGCTCGGCGCCCTGCTGTCGGCCGTCGGCCTCTCCGTCTCCCACGACGAGTCGCCCGAGCTCGCGTACCTGATCATGGCCGTCGACATGTCGGTGGGCATGGCCGTGTGGATGCGCTTCCGCGGCCACCGCTGGGCGCCGACGCTGGAGATGTGCGCGGCGATGTTCGTCCCGATCGTGCCGCTCTATCCGCTGCTCTGGCTCGGCGTCATCGACGGCGGCGTCCTGATGGTCGTCGCGCACGTCGCGATGTTCCCGCTCATGCTGGCCGCCATGTTCCGGCGTCTCGACGAGTACGCCGGCTGCGCCCACTAGCCCGGCCCCCTCGGCCGCGCGCCCACGAGAGTCCCTAAGATGCCGCTATGGCGCGTTTCGAGACCGTGACCCTGGTCTTCGCTCCCCCGGACGTGCTCTTCGACACGTCGCTGTCGGTCGAGACCCACACCGCGTCCATGGCCGGCTCGTCGGAACGCGCCGTCGCGGGCGTCACCACGGGCCTGCTCGGCCCCGGCGACCAGGTCACCTGGCAGGCCAGGCACTTCGGCCTCACCTGGCGGATGACCTCCACGATCAGCGCCTGGGACCGGCCCGGGTACTTCGTGGACGAGCAGGTGTCCGGGCCGTTCCGCCACTGGCGGCACGAACACCGCTTCGAGGCGGCTCCGCACGCGGGCGCCACCCTCATGACCGACGTCGTCGACTTCTCCGCCCCCGCCGGTCCGCTGGGCCGCCTGGCCGAGCTGCTGGTCCTGCGCCGCCACATGACCCACCTCATCACCATGCGCAACCGGCACATCAAGACGATCCTCGAACCGTCCCGTTGACCGAACCCGAGCCTCCCGGCGGTCGTCCGAGCGAGCGGCGAAGGCCGCCGCGCGGTACGCGGACCGGGATGCCCACGTCGGAACCGCTGCTGGTCCTGGCCCAGCTCACCGCCGCCTGGGCAGCCGGGTCGGTCTTCCTGCCGACGGCGTGGCTGGTCCTGCCGGCGGTGCTGTTCGCCGGCAGCGAGGCGGTGTTCCTCGCCGCCGCCGCACTGGTCGTGGCGGCCCTGCTCGGCTACCTGGTGATCGTGATCAGGGCCACCCGCGGCGCGTCCGTGCTCGGCGCGACCCGCGGCGGCCGGCTCCTGTGGGCGCTGCTGGTGCTGGGCCTGGGAACCGCAGGCTGGGCCCTCGGCTGGGCGGTGACCGACGTCGCCGGCCTCGGGGTGAGCCGCGACATGCTCCTGACGGCCGTGCTCGGCGGGGTTCCGTACGCCCTCGTGGCCGGGACGCTGCTGCGCGGGTGGCGTCACAGGGGCGTCGCGCTCGGGCTGGGCGTGGCGCTCCTGGGGGCGGGCGTGGCGGTGCTGCGCCAGGAGCCGCCGGACGACCTGGAGGCGCGCCTGACGGCCGGCGACCTCCACCGGGAGACCGCGTACGTGGTCGCCGTCCCCGGCTACCGGCCCGACGACCGCGACTACGGCGGCGGGCTGGGCGGCTCCGGCTTCACCCCGGCGGACCCGGCCGCCATCCCGCCCGACCGGTACGTCAGGATCGTCGCCCACGACCGGCTCCTGCCGGGCGCCGCCGTGTGCGGCCAGCCCACCGCGCAGGACGCCGATCTGCCGACCGGCTCCTGCACGGCCGAGCCCGGCGGCCTGGTCCACCGGCAGGGCCCGGTCGAGCACGGCTACCAGGTGCGGGTGGGCCGCCGGTACGTCACGGTGGTGGGGAGCGCCGCCGTCCCCCGCGACCTGCTCCGGTCGGCCGCCCGGACCCTGCGCCCGGCCACCGCCCGCGAACTGGGCGACCAGGAACAGACCGGCGACTACTACGCGGCCCGCATCCCGGGCTACACCCCACAGCTCATGGGCATCCCGGCGGGCCTGGTCTACACGCCCTCCGACCACACGGGCAACGGCGCCCAGAGCGTCCGCATCACGTTGTCCGTCAGCCAGGCCGGCGACGTCTGCCACCTCGCCGAGAAGTGCATCCCTGTCGGCTCCGGCCTCACCTACGTCCGCCGGGAGGACACGCACGGTTACGCGGTGCGCCGCGGCACGGTTACCGTCCAGGTGCTCGGCGGCCTGCGGGTGGACGCGGAACCGCTGCGCCGGGCCGCGCTCGACGTCCGCCCGGCCACCGACGACGAGCTGCGCCGCCTGCTGCCCCCGCGGGAGCCGCGCACCCCCCTGGACCGCCTCCGCCGCTGGCTGCGCACGTTCTGAGCTCGGACGCGCACGCCTTCCGGACAGCGAAAAGCCTCCGACCCGCCGAGTAATCGGCAGGTCGGAGGCTTTTTGATCACGTGGAGGTGGCGGGAATCGAACCCGCGTCCTTCAACCCCAAGTCAGGGCTTCTCCGGGCGCAGCCTGCTGTGCTTTTCTCAGCCCCGGCGATCACGCAGGCGAGTCGCCGACGGGCTCAGCCACTGTTTGATTTCCCGATCTCCCCCGTGGCCGGGTCGATCGGTTGAGCCTTCTAACGATGCCAGACACCGGGCCGAAGGCACTCCCGGGCTGACAGAGGTTTCGCTACTTAGGCAGCGAGGGCCAGGGAACCCTGGCCGACCTCAGTGCGCTTGGAATTGGCACTTATTGTTTTGCGGTCACAGGATTAACGAGGTTATGTCCGCAGTCCTCGGCCCGCTTCACCTGGCTTGCAAGATCGAAGTCGAAGCCAGTCACCCCCTGTGCAGTTGTCAACACGCCTTCACGCTGATCACGCAGAGGCGAGCAACACTGAATCTACAGGGGACAACGCCCCCAACGCCAACTTAATTCCAGCATGGCGAAACCCCCGGGAGCGTGGCACAGCAGCACGCGCTCCCGGGGGCCGACCGGCAGGGTCGAGCCGGTCCGGACGGCAGGACTTCCCCCGAGATGAAGTCCTGATCTCATCACGGCGACTGAGTCCGCAACCCCCCGAGCGGGCCCAGTCATTCAGTAAGACGCAGCCACGACCCGCAACGGTTGCTTGCCGTCACAAGATTTTCACGCAGAGTCATGAAGGCCCGAGAAGAAGCTGCCCGCGACGGCCGCCGCGTCGTAGTTCTTGGCCAGGACGGCGATCGCCACGTCCCCCTGCCAGCCGACGAACCAGGTCATGGGCTTGTCCTGGGTGCCCGCCGTCGCGCGCACGCCGTAGACCCTGCCCCGGCCCGCCTGCGCGGGGCTGCCGATCGCCCCGGCGCGCATCATCGCGGTCAGCGCGGTGCGCACCTTCGGATCCACCGGGACGGCGTCCGGCTGCTTGGCCGGGACGACCTCCGCCGCCGGATCGGGCGACGCGGGCGAGGTCACGAGCACCGGCGGCCGCCAGGTGCCCGACCCCACGGCCGCCGCGACCAGCGCCATCGACAGCGGGCTGACCTCGACGGTCTGGCCCGCGATGGCCCTGGCCTTGTCGGCGTCGCTGGACAGTTCGGGCATCGCCCCGCTGAACGACTTCAGCGGCAGCCGCCACGGCTGGCCGATGCCGAACGCCTTGGCGCTCGCGGCCAGGCCGCCGGCGCTGGCCCGGCGGGCCAGCGAGGCCAGCGCGGTCACGCAGCCCTTGGCGAAGTTGTCCTGGAACGTGGCCGACGACGTGACCCCGGCGGTCTGGCTGGTGTGCACGAACTTGGCGCCGCCCACCGTGCGCTCGGCCGGGCAGGCCAGCCGCTGCTTGGTGCTGACGCCGCTCTTGATCAGCGCGTCGGCCGCCACGATCGAGAAGGCCGTGCCCGCGGGGAACCTGCCCGCCAGCGCGTCCTTCTCCTGGTTGAGCCCGCTGGTGCCGACCGCGAGGATCTCGCCGGTGTCACGCTGGACGGCCACCAGCGCGCTGGTGGCCGTCTCGGCCACCGCCCGCTCGGCCGCCGCCTGGGCGCGGCTGTCGATCGTGGTCTTGACCGAGACGTTCTGGCGGCCCAGCCACTCCTTCAGTTTGGCCACCTGCCGGCCGGTCTTGAGATCGAGGGTGATCACCTTGGTCTCGGTGGAGCCGGTCAGATAGTCCTGGTACGCCTGCTGCAGGCCGCTCTGGCCGATCGAGTCGCCGGCCCGCTGGGGGCCGCCGAGCTTCTGCTCGTCCTCGGGGGTGAGCGCGCTGACCTTGCCGACGATCTGCTTGGGGGCGGCCGGGTCGATGGGCTGCGGCTGCGGGTCGGTCTGGATGCCGGAGATACCGGCCAGCTTCGACTTCATCGACAGGTAACGCGAGCGCCCGAACGTGACCAGCGGCACGAACTTGTCGGGCGGCGAGGACCTGATCCGGCTCAGCAGCCGGTCCTGGGCGTAGCCGGTGATCGCCGACAGCTTGGCCACGACGTCCTCGGCCCGGTCGCCCAGCGCGGACGGCACCACGCCCACGACGTAGACGTAGAGCTCGTTCTGCAGGGGGTCGTCGGCCCGGTCGACCACCGGCTGGCGCGGCTTGGGGTTGGTCTCGACCGCGAACCGCTGGCCCTCCTTGAGCTGCGGATGCAGCACCGACGGCGACCAGCGCACCTTCCACCTGCCGTCGACCAGGTGCAGCGGCAGCGAGCCGTCGTACGCCCAGAGCGGGGTGTTCTCCCCCAGGTCGACCTCGGCGCGGAAGTCGGCCTTGGACTCCTCGCCGGTCACGCTCACGCTTTTGATCTTGAAGCGGAACGAGGCCGCGTCGAGCTCCAGCTTGGCGTTGGCCAGGGCCTTGCCCACCTTGGCGGGGTCGCCGTCGGTGCGGCCCGCGGCCAGGGCGTAGTCCTCGGACTGCCAGCCCACGAGGAAGTCGCGCACCGCGTCGTGCGGCGAGGACTCCTCGAAGCAGCCGGTCAGCGTCATGCTCGCGACCGCCAGGGTGACGGTCGCGGCAAGGGTGCGGCGCGCGCGTGTCATCGGTTAGAGTGCCGCCGCTCTCATCGGTTGCGGTGCCGCAGGGCCCGCGCCATCTCCCGCTTGGCCTGCTGCTCGGCCAGCGACTGCCGCTTGTCCCAGTCCTTCTTGCCCCGGGCGACGGCGATCTCGACCTTGGCCCGGCCGTCCTGGAAGTACAGGACCGTGGGGACGATCGTGAGGCCGCCCTCCTTGGTCATGGCGGCCAGCTTGTCGATCTCCTTGCGGTGCAGCAGCAACTTGCGCTTGCGCTTGGCGGCGTGGTTGGTCCACGTGCCCTGCATGTATTCGGGGATGTGCACGTTGAGCAGCCACGCTTCGCCGTCGTCGATGCTGGCGTAGCCGTCGACGAGCGAGGCGCGGCCCTCGCGGAGCGACTTCACCTCCGTGCCCTGGAGCACGAGCCCCGCCTCGAAGGTGTCCTCAAGGTGGTAGTCGTGCCGGGCCCGCTTGTTCTGGGCGATGACCTTCCGCCCGGTCTCACGTGGCATGCTTCGACCTTACCGGCGATTCCTCACACCCTGAGGTATCGGCGGAGCGTCACGAACGAGGCCAGCACACAGATCACGACGCCGATGGCCATGGTGAGCGTGATGGTCTGGGCCACCGCGTCCCAGCCGAGCTGGGCCATGCCGCTGCCGAAGTAGCCGGCGATCTCCTCGAACAGCAGGACCTTCGTCACGATCAGGATGATGGCCGCGAAGACGCCGCCGATCAGACCGGCGATCACGCCTTCCATGACGAACGGCAGCTGGATGTAGAGGTTCGAGGCGCCCACCAGGCGCATGATCCCCGTCTCCCGGCGCCGGTTGAAGGCCGACAATCGCACCGTGTTGCCGATCAGCAACGCCGCGGCCAGCACCAGCACGATGGCGACGGCCAGCGCGTAGAAGGACAGCTTGTCGAGCAGGTCGAAGAACTTGCCGATGAGCTGCTTGTGGTCCATCACCTGGGACACGCCCGGCTGGCCCTTCACGGCGTCGATCACCGGCTGGTAGTTGTCGGGGTCGACCAGCTTCACGCGGAACGACTGCGGCATGTCCTCGACCCTGGTGGCCTGGACGAGCGTCGGGCTGGCCTGGTAGGCCGTCTTGAAGTTCTCGTACGCCGTGCTCTGGTCCTCGTAGAAGACCTCCTTGACGCCCTGGAGGCTCTCCAGGCGGGTCTTCAACGCCTTGGTCTGGGCCGGCGTGACGGCCTTGCCGTTGCACTCGGGGATCGCGGTGCCCTTGGTGCACAGGAAGACCGAGATCTCGACCTTGTCGAACCAGAAGGTCTTGAGCATGGAGACCTGGGCGTTGATCATCAGGCCGACGCCCAGCATCGCCATGCCGACTGCCACGGTGATGACGACCGCGATCGTCATGGTCAGGTTGCGACGGAGGCCGATCCAGACCTCGGAGAAGATGAAGTTCGCCCGCATGTTCTGTCTGCCGCTCCCTGTCAGTACGCCTGGCCGTACACGCCACGCGACTGGTCACGGACGATCTTCCCGTCCTCCAGCTCGACGACGCGTTTGCGCATGGAGTCCACGATGGCCGCGTCGTGCGTGGCCATGACGACCGTGGTGCCAGTTCGGTTGATGCGGTCGAGCACCTTCATGATGCCGATGCTCGTCGCGGGGTCGATGTTGCCCGTGGGCTCGTCGGCCAGCAGGATCATCGGCCGGTTGACGAACGCGCGCGCCATGGCGACACGCTGCTGCTCGCCGCCGGACAGCTCGTCGGGCATGCGATGGGCCTTGCCCTCCAGGCCGACCAGCTCGATGACCTCGGGCACGACCTTGCGGATGAACCGCCGGGGCTTGCCGATCACCTCTAGGGCGAACGCCACGTTCTCGTAGACGTTCTTGTTCGGGAGCAACCTGAAGTCCTGGAAGACGCAGCCGATGCGGCGGCGCAGGTGGGGCACCTTGAAGTTGGAGAGGCGGGCCAGATCCTTGCCGGCGACGTGGATCGCCCCGGAGTTGGGCCGCTCCTCCTTCAGGACCAGACGCAGGAACGTGGACTTGCCTGACCCCGAAGGGCCGACGAGGAACACGAACTCGCCCTTGTCCACGTCGACGGAGACGTGGTCGAGAGCGGGCCGGTTCTGGTTCGCGTAGACCTTGGTGACATTATCGAAATGGATCACGAGAGCATCACGGCATGCCAGTCTAGGGGTCAGGACGGAAGCGAGGGTGGCACATGCCCATTTCCCGCCGCCGGCCGATCGGGGGCGCCGTCTTTACTGATGATCGACGTTCCGATTGGCCAGACGACAGTCTAGGGGGAAGACTGGCATGGAACGTCCATAACGGAAACAAAACGATTGTGCGGCTAGACTTGGGGCTGTCATGAGTTGTGAACACCTCGTATGCGCGCAGTGCGCCCACCCCGTGATCGAGGGCCGCTGCCCCCTCTGCCGAGCCAACAGGGAGCGGATGCACAATCACGGCTTCGCCGGACTGTCACCCGCCCTCGTCGTCGTCCTGCTCCTGGTGCTGCTCTTCGCGACGCTGGTGCTCAGGCACCTAGTCGGTGCCTGACTCCGCCCTGCGCATCCAGCGGATCTCCGACTCGATGAACCCGTCGAGGTCGCCGTCGAGCACCGCCGACGGGTTGCCCGCCTCGGTGCCCGTGCGCAGGTCCTTCACGATCTGGTACGGGTGCAGCACGTAGTTGCGGATCTGCGTGCCCCATGACGTGGTGGTCGCGCCACGCAGCTCCGACATCTTCTCCGCCTCCTCCTGCCGCTTGCGCTCCAGCAGCTTGGCCTGGAGCACGTTCATGGCCGAGGCGCGGTTCTGGAGCTGGGAGCGCTCGTTCTGGCAGGAGACCACGATGCCGGTGGGCAGGTGGGTGATGCGCACCGCCGAGTCGGTGGTGTTGACGCCCTGGCCGCCGGGGCCCGAGGACCGGTAGACGTCGACCCGCAGGTCGTCTTCGTTGATGTCGATGTGGTCGGTCTGCTCGACGACCGGCACGATGTCGACGCCCGCGAACGAGGTCTGGCGGCGGCCCTGGTTGTCGAACGGGCTGATGCGGACCAGCCGGTGGGTGCCGTGCTCGCCGCGCAGCGTGCCGTAGGCGTAGGGGGCCTTGATGGTGAACGTGGCCGACTTGATGCCGGCCTCCTCCGCGTAGGAGGTGTCGTAGACCTCGGTGGAGTAGCCCTTGCGCTCGGCCCACCGCAGGTACATGCGCAGCAGCATCTCGGCCCAGTCGGCGGCGTCGACGCCACCGGCCTGGGAGTTGATGGTGACGAGCGCCTCGCGGGCGTCGTACTCGCCCGACAGGAGCGTGCGCACCTCAAGGGCGCCGATGTCGGTCTTGAGCGACTCCAGCTCCTTGTCGGCCTCAAGGCGCGTGTCGTCGTCGCCTTCCTCGGCCGCGAGCTCGTAGAGCACCTTCAGGTCGTCGAGACGGCGTGCGACGCCCTCGACGCGGTTGAGCTCGCCCTGAAGGTGGGAGAGCTTGCTGGTGACCTTCTGCGCCTGATCAGGGTCGTCCCACAGGTCTGGGGCGGCAACCTGCTGCTCCAGCTCCTCGATCTGCTTGCGCATCGCGTCGAGGTCGAGCACGTCCTGGATGCTGCGGAGCGTGTTCGCGAGCTCGTTGATCTCTTCTGCCGGATCGATGCCTGCCACGTCTCCCTAGGGTACGCGACCCTCGCGTGCACGAATAACATGGCGAGGTGCGTGCATACGGTCGGGGGAAGTTGCTGGCGCTCGCCGTCGGCGTGCTGGCCGCGGCTACCGCGTGCACAGGCCCTGCTCAGACGTCCCCGGCGGTGACCCAGGGAAAGGCGGGCGCCACGGGCGCGGCGAGCCCCTCGCCCAGCGCGCCGCCGCCCGCCGTCACGCGTCAGGAGGCGGCCGAGGCGGTCGCCGAGATCCTGCCCACCGACGACGTGCTGCGCGTGGAGAGCCCCGTGACGGGCCGGCTGCTCCTCGGCACCGACCTGGTCCGCGACGGGCAGCTTGCGCTCACGCAGGCCGCCTTCGAGTCCACCGGCGACCGCCCGCCGCGCTACGCCTGGGGCTCGCCCACCCTCTACGTGCCCAGGTTCGCCCAGGGCGAGCGGGCGCCCTGGTTCAGCGCGCTGGCGACGCGCAACGGGCAGCCGACGCTGCTGACGTTCGCCAAGAGCGGCGACGACTGGCTGCTCAGCTCGGCCGCGCAGCTGCTGCCGGGCCAGGAGCTGCCGCGGGTGCGGCTCGACGCCGACGGCTACGCGACGGCCCTGACGCCCGACGACAAGACCGTCACGATCAGCCCCCAGTACATGGGCCCGGTGCACGCCAGCGTGGCCGAGACCGGGTCGGCCGGGGTGACGGCTGGCCTGCTCGCCGACGGGCCGTACACGACGGAGGTGGCCAGGCAGATCGCCACCGACCGCGAGACGGCCAAGAAGGACGGGTTCAGCTACGACTCGATCTTCAGCGCCGACAACTGGCCGGTCTACGCGCTGCGCACGGCCGACGGCGGCGCGCTGATCCAGTACTCGCTGTCGCGCAACACCTCGACCCGCACCGTCGCCAACAACACCTACATCATCCCGGTGCCGCCGGAGGCGAGCTGGGCCATCTCGACCTCGTCGGTGCGCCGCAGCCTCAAGCTGACCGAGGTCCACCAGTACGCCACGGCGGTGCCCCCGCTGTCGGCCCCGGCCGCCGCCCGGGTCGTCGCCCACGACGGAGCCCTCACCCGCGCCAGCGGCGAGTGAGGGCCCCTTCGGGCGGCTGCTACGCCTCCGTGTGAGGCAGGTTGCTGGCGGCCACCAGCGTGCGGATCGCGCGCAGGGCCACCGAGAGCGTCGCCAGGTCGAAGTGGTCGCTCTCCCAGATCTCCGACAGCGTCTGGCGGGCGCGTCCCACGGCGGCGGCGTTGCCGTCGGTCCACCGGGCCAGCCGCTCCTCGGGCGGCAGGCCGGACGTGCTGTGGGCCAGCACGTCACGGGTCAGCGACGCGTGCGCGGCGTACAGGTCGTCGCGCAGCGCCGAGCGGGCGATGGAGTTCCACCGGTTGTCCCTGGGCAGGGCGATGACGCGCTCGCGCAGGCGGGCCAGCTGCAGGCGGTCGGCCAGGTCGAAGTAGACCTCCGCCACCTCGTTCACCGGACGGCCCGTCAGGGACGCCACCTCGACCAGGTCCAGCGTCGAGTAGGCCGGCACCATCGCCGCCACCCGCTCGGCCAGCTCCTGCGGCACCCCGCGGGCCACGAAGGAGTCGCGGCGCTCCTCGTACGCGGCCAGGTCGGGCCCGGTGAGCAGCTTGGGGATGTGCGCGGACAGCCCGTTGACGCCCTTGAGGAAGAAGGCGACCGACCCGGCCAGGTCGAGCGGCGGACGCCGGTTGACCAGCAGCCAGCGGGTGCCGCGCTCGACCAGCTTGCGGCCCTCCAGCAGCATGGCGATCTGGGTGGCGGTGTCGACCTCGTTGTCCAGCGCCTCCACGGCCCGGTAGAAGCTCGGCAGGTCGAAGACCTCCCGCGCCACCAGGTACGCCCGCACGATGTCGGACGTGGAGGCGCCGGTCTCCTCCGCGAAGCGGAACATGAACGTGGTGCCCATGGCGTTGACCAGCTCGTTCACCACGCAGGTCGTGATGATCTCGCGCCGCAGCGGATGGGCGTCCATGTACGTCCGGAACCGCTCGCGCAGGTCCGACGGGAAGTACGACACCAGGCACGAGGCCAGGTACGGGTCGTCGGGCAGCTCGGAGCCCAGCACCTCGGCGTCGGCCACCAGCTTGGTGTAGGCCAGCAGGACCGAGAACTCCGGCGCGGTCAGCCCGAGCCTGGCCTGCCGCCGCTCGGCCAGCGTCTTGTCCGAGGGCAGGAACTCCAGCTCCCGGTTGACCAGGCCGTCGCGTTCGAGCTTGCGCAGGTAGCGGGCGTGGATGTGGAGCATCTCGACCGCCTGGGCGCGGGCCGCGTCGAGCACCACGTTCTGGGCGTGGTTGTCGCGCAGCACCAGGTCGGCGACCTCGGCGGTCATCGACGTGAAGACCTGGTTGCGCTGCTTGTCGGTCAGCTCGCCGTCGCGCACGACCTGGTCGAGCAGGATCTTGATGTTCACCTCGTGGTCGGAGGTGTCCACGCCGGCCGAGTTGTCGATGAAGTCGGTGTTGACCAGGCCGCCGTTCAGGGCGAACTCGATGCGGGCGAGCTGGGTGAAGCCCAGGTTGCCGCCCTCGCCGATGACCTTGCAGCGCAGGTCGCCGGCGTCCACCCGGAGCATGTCGTTGGCCTTGTCGCCGACGTCGGCGTGGGACTCCGAGCCGGCCTTGACGTAGGTGCCGATGCCGCCGTTCCACAGCAGGTCGACGGGGGCCCGCAGGATGGCGCTGATCAGGTCGTTGGGGGCCAGCGAGTTGACGCCCGCCTCGATGCCCAGCGCCTCGCGCATCTGCGGGGTGATCTGGATCGACTTGGCGGTACGCGGGAACACGCCGCCGCCCGCGGAGATCAGCGAGGGGTCGTAGTCGTCCCAGGAGCTGCGCGGCAGGTCGAACAGGCGTTGCCGCTCGGCGAACGACCGGGCCGCGTCGGGCGTCGGGTCGATGAAGACGTGCCGGTGATCGAAGGCGGCCACCAGCCGGATGTGCTGGGACAGCAGCATGCCGTTGCCGAACACGTCGCCGGACATGTCGCCGATGCCGGCCACGGTGAAGTCGGTGGTCTGCACGTCCACGCCCATGGTGCGGAAGTGGTACTTGACCGACTCCCAGGCGCCGCGGGCGGTGATGCCCATGGCCTTGTGGTCGTAGCCGACCGAGCCGCCGGAGGCGAAGGCGTCGCCGAGCCAGAAGCCGTACTCCTTGGCCACGCTGTTGGCGATGTCGGAGAAGGTGGCGGTGCCCTTGTCGGCGGCGACGACGAGGTAGGTGTCGTCGCCGTCGTGCCTGACCACGTCGGCCGGCGGCACGACCTTGCCGTCGACCAGGTTGTCGGTGATGTCGAGCAGGCCGGAGATGAACATCCGGTAGCAGGCCACGCCCTCGGCCAGCACGTCCTCGCGGGCGCCGGAGGCGGGCGGCTGCTTGACCACGAACCCGCCCTTGGACCCGGTGGGCACGATGACGGTGTTCTTCACCATCTGCGCCTTGACCAGGCCGAGGATCTCCGTCCGGAAGTCCTCCATGCGGTCGGACCAGCGCAGGCCGCCGCGGGCGACCTTGCCGAAGCGCAGGTGCACGCCCTCGACGCGGGGCGAGTAGACGAAGATCTCGTACTTCGGCCGCGGCAGCGGCAGCACGCTGATCGCCTGCGGGTCGACCTTGAGCGAGATGTACGGCTTGCGCTGCCCGTCGACCGTCTGGAAGTAGTTGGTGCGCAGGGTCGCCTGGATCATCTCCAGGTAGGCCCGCAGGATGCGGTCCTCGTCGAGGGAGGCCACCTCGTCGAGGGCGCCCAGGATCTCCTCGTTGAGCGCCTCCACGAGGTCGACCCGCACGTCGTCGCCGCGCCTCGGGTCGAGCTTGGCCTCGAACAGGCGGACCAGCAGCCGGGCCAGCCGCACGTTGCCCAGCAGCACGCGTTCCATGTAGAGCTGCGAGAACGTGCTGCCGGCCTGCCGCAGGTACTTGGCGTAGACCCGCAGGATCTCGACCTGCTCCCAGGTCAGGCCCGCCCGCAGGATGAGGGCGTTGAAGTTGTCGGCCTGGACGCGGCCCTGCCACAGGGCGCTCAGGCCGTCCTGGAAGAGCCGCTTGAAGTCGTTCCTGTCCACCTCGACGGAGGGGGTGTAGCGCAGGCCGAAGTCGTAGATCCAGGCGTTCTTGGTGCTCGCGTCGCCATCCCGGTCGACCTCGTACGGCCGCTCGTCCACGACCTCGACGCCGAGCCGCTGGATCAGCGGCAGCGCCTCCGACAGGGAGATCGGCGAGCCGACCTTGTAGATCTTCAGTCGCCGCTCGCCCTCGGTGGCGTCGTACGGCTCGTAGAGGTTGATCGCCACCTCCTCGCCGTCGGCGACGAGCTGCTCCAGGCGGCGCAGGTCGACCACGGCGACCTTGGGCGGGAAGTCGGCCTTGTACCCCTCGGGGAAGGCGGAGACGTACCTCCTGGCCAGCGCGGGGGCCTCCTCCTCGGAGGTCATCTCGTCGAGGGCGGTGGCCAGGTCGTCCTCCCAGGAGCGGGTGAGCGCGGCCAGGCGCGCCTCCAGCTCCTCCACGTCGACGGAGGGCGCGGGGAGCTGCTTGCCGCGCTCGCCGCGCACGACCACGTGCAGCCGGGCCAGCACGGACTCGCCGATCATCGCGCTGTAGTCGAGCGACCTGCCACCGAGCGCCTTGAGCAGCACCTCCTGCATCTTCAGCCGCACCTTGGTGGTGTAGCGGTCGCGGGGCAGGTAGATCAGGCAGGAGATGTAACGTCCGTAGTCGTCGCGCCGCAGGAACAGCTTGACCTGCTTGCGCTCGCGCAGCCGCAGCACGCCGAGCGCGATCGGCAGGAGCTGGGCGACCGAGGTCTGGAACAGCTCGTCGCGCGGGAACGTCTCCAGGATCTCGATCAGGTCCTTGCCGTCGTGGCTGTCGGGCGCGTGGCCGGCGGCGTTGAGCACCTCGGCCAGCTTGCGCCGCAGCACGGGGATCCTGGAGATCGACTCGTTGTAGGCCACGTGCGTGAACAGGCCGAGGAAGCGGCGCTCCCCGATCACCTCGCCCTCGGGCGAGAACAGCTTGACCCCGATGTAGTCGAGGTAGGTGGCGCGGTGGACGGTGGCCCGGCTGTTGGCCTTGGTGATGATCAGGAGCTGCTTCTCGCGGGCCTTGGCGCGCACCTCCGCGGGCAGCGCGGAGAAGCTGTCGGAGCCGACCTTGTCGTCGCGCAGGATGCCGAGCGCGGCCCCGGGCAGGGCCTTCAGCATCTCGCCCTGGTCGGTGTGCTCCAGCCGGTACTCGCGGTAGCCGAGGAAGGTGAAGTGCCCGTCGGCGAGCCAGCGCAGCAGGTCGAGGCTGTCCTCGACCTCGGCGGGCTCCAGCGGCGGCGGGTTCATGCTCAGGTCTTCCGCCGTCTGGACGGCCAGGGCCCGCATCTTCCTGAAGTCCTCGACCGCGTACCGCACGTCGGCGAGCACCCGCTGCAGGTCGGCCTCGACGCGCCGGAGCACCGCGGGGTCGGCCTGGCGGTCGATCTCGATGTGGATCCACGACTCGACCAGCATCTGGCCGGTGACGTCCTCCTGGCCGCGGCCGAGCATCCGGCCCGTCATGTCGCGGCGCACCCGCATCTGGGGGTGGACCACGAGGTGGATGCCGATGTCCTGCCGGTCGAGCTCCATGGTGACCGAGTCGACCAGGAACGGCATGTCGTCGGTGACCACCTCGACCACCGAGTGCCCCGGGTCCCAGCCGTTCTCCTCCAGCGTGGGGGTGTAGGCGCGGACCACCGCCCGGCCCTGGGGGCGTACCTCGGCGAGCTGTCGCTGGGACATCGCCGGGCCGTACACGTCGACGGGGTTGCGGTCGAGCAGGTCCTCGGGTGCGACATGGCGGTAGTAGAACCGCAGGAAGGAGAGGGCCTCCTCCGCGCTCATGTGCTCGCTGCCGACCGCGCAACTTTCCGCGGCTCTTTGCAGCAGCTCATCCTTGGCCTCGTCGAGCGGCATTTCGCTCTCACTCCTTTGTGAGGGTTTGCCATGACTGTTCATAGCCAGGCTCTTAGTTCCCATAGCGAGGGGAAGTAGTGCAGACGTGTACGTCCGCGGAGTCGGGCGACAGTCGGTCGCCCTCCTCGCCGGACCGCCGACGCGGGGAGAACGGGCGCATCACCGTCGATGCCCACCGAACACCTCCCCCTGAACGCCCGGCCCTGATTCCGGGCGTGTGCCTCGCCGTACCGATATCACCCGAAAAGGGCATAGACGTCAACGTGACATCGACATGGGGGGATCGTCACCGGAGGCCGAGGGGGCAGTCCTGAGGTCGTCGAGCCGGTCGGGAAGCTCGGCCAGCTCGATGAGCTCGGCCTGGCACCGCTCGCACGCGTCGAGGTGGCGTTCGAACGCCTCGTGCTCCTCATCGTCGAGGACGCCGAGGACGTAGGCGGCCACCCCGTCGTGCATCAGCCGGCTACCCCCTTGTCCCGCAGCTGTTCGCGGAGAGCCCGGATCCCGTAGTAGAGCCGGGACTTCACCGTGCCCGGCGGAATCCCCAGAATCTCCGCCGCTTCACTTATCGTACGGTCTCGGAGGTAGGTCTGCTCAATGACTTCGCGGTGTTCGGCGGACAGGCTGCGCAGCGCGTCCGCGACGACGATCGCCGACAGCGCGCGCTCGGAGCCGTCCGGCACCGACATCTGGTCGACTTCGGGCGGCTCGACCTCGTGAGGCCGGGCGCTCTTCCGTCGGCGTCCGTCGATGACGATGCGGCGGGCCACTGTCAGCAGCCACGCCCATAAAAGGCTCGGTTCCCATTGCAGTCTTGCCGAGTTTCGCCAGGCCCTGACCAGCGTCTCCTGTACGACGTCCTCGGCCCATTGCAGATCGTTACCGGTCGATTTGCGTACGTGGCGCAGCAGAGGGCCGCCGAACTCCTGGTAGAGCACCGCGATGCGATGTTCCGCCTCGGCATCCGCACTCTCGAACCTGCCGTCGAGGTGACCTAGCACGGGGCACATCTTTACACCTTCGTTATTGGTCCGGCAGCCACTCCGATAACTCCAGTTATTTCTAACTATCTCCGGTCATGGGTGAACCTGATGGTGTAAGCCCGCGTACCTCCCACCATGCAACGGCTGACAACCATGAGAACCGGGCGCATGGCCGCGGCCATGACCGCTCTTGCCGTGGCGGCGGGCGGCCTGGTGTCCGCCGCCGTCATCGGCGTGGCGCCGGCGCGGGCCGACCACTGCGACCCCGCCCAGGCGAGCCAGGACGACGCCCGCCGCCAGGGCGACCGCGCCCCCGACCAACAGGCCCCGGACCAACAGGCACCCGACCAGCAGGACCCTGACCAGCAAGCGCCGGACCAGCAGGTCCCGGACCAGCAAGTTCCGGATCAGCAGGCCCCGGACCAGCAGGCTCCGGACCAGCAGGTGCAGGGCGGCGGGATCGTGCTGCGCGACCCGGCGCCGTCGCCGGAGCCGGAGAACGCCGGCGACGGCTTCTTCCGCCGCGACCGCTCCCGCCGCACCCCCACGGCCGCGCCCCAGGACCCCCAGGACCCCCAGAACCCGCAGGATCCTCAGAACCCGCAGGATCCCCAGAACCCCCAGAACCCGCAGGACCCCGGTGACCAGTCGCAGGACCGGCGTGGCCGGCCGACCCGGACCGCCTCCCCCTCCCCCACGGCCTCCCAGGACGACGACTGCAAGGACCTCGGCCCGTTCGTCACCGACTTCGTGGACATCCGCCAGGTCCAACCCCTCAGGCTCGACGCGGGCATAGGCAGGAACGGCTCACGCGGCACTTTCGTCGCCCAATGCGGCACCAACCGCAATGGTCACAACAATCCCGACAATTTCATCGTGGCCCCCGGCGTCAGCAACGGCGCCCACCATCTCCACGACTATGTCGGCAACCTGTCCACGGACGGCTTCTCCACCGACGAGAGCCTGGCCGCCGCCGGAACCACCTGCCGCCTAGGGGATAAATCCACTTACTTCTGGCCAGTTCTACGCGACCGCAAAGTGGACGCGAACGTCCAGGACCCCGACGGCAACGTGGGCCAGGTGATCCGCGCCCGTACGGTCAGCCTGCAGTTCCGGGGCAACGCGACCTCCAGGGTCGTCGCGATGCCGAGGTTCCTGCGGCTGATCACCGGCGACGCCAAGGCCGGGACGAACGGCGCCGCGAACGCCCGCGCCCGCTGGAGCTGCACAGGATTCACAAATCGCATAAGTCCCGATAAATATCCGCTTTGCCCGCGCGGAAGTCAGGTTCTTCGTATTCTGGATTTCCCCAGCTGCTGGGACGGTCAGAACACCGACAGCGCCAATCACCGCACGCACGTGGTCTTCCCCGGGCAGAACGGCGCTTGTCCGCAAGGCACCAAGGCGATTCCGCAACTGCGCATGCTCCTCGCCTACACGGTTCCACAGGGTCCGTCGTTCGCCGTGGACGCGTTCCCTGAACAGAAGCACAACCCGGTCACCGACCACGCGGACTTCGCCAACGTCATGCCCGAACGGCTGATGCAGTTCGTCGTCTCGTGCATCAACCGGGGTCGCCGCTGCTGACACGTCCCCATCAGCCTTCCGAGTCGTACCCTCACCCGACCTTGGAGGGAAATAGATGCTCCACAGACGACACCCCCGGCACGCCCCCACCAAGCTGGACACAAGGAATGTCCGGCTGGGGGCGAGCGCCTCGTTGACGGCCGTCCTGTTGTCGGTGTTCGCGCTGGCCAGGACAGAACGCGGCGTCGCGCTGCTCGGCCGAGGAGTGAGTTTCCTAGAGTTCTACGCGGGCGTGTTCGCCCTGGTGCTGCTGACCGCGACGGTCGCGCTCGGCCTGCTCACCACCGAACGCGTGTTCCTGTCCCCGCCCAACCGGGTCAGGGCCCAGCTCGCGCACCGCGCCACCGCCCTCATCGGGCTCGCCTACCTGGTCACGCACATCGTCCTCATGGTCAGCCTGGGACACGCGCCGCCGGGCGCCGCGATCGTGCCGGTCGCCGGGATCTACGTGGGGTTCGGCGCGCTCGCCTTCGACCTGATGGTCGTGGCGGTGGCCACGGGGATGCTCAGGGGCCGCTTCGCCGTCCGGGGCACGCCGTGGCTGTGGCGGCTGCTGCACTCGGCCGCCTACCTGGCCTGGCCCATCGCCATCATGCACGGGCTGACGGCGGGCCGGTCGCCGGCCGGCTGGGTGGCCTGGTCGTACGTGGCGTGCCTGGCCGCGGTCGGGTCCGCGCTGATCGTGCGGGTGCTGGCCACGCTGCGCAGGCCGCCCGTCGTACCGGAGAGGGTCGAGGCCCCCGCCGTGACGGCCGGGGTGGCGGCGGACGTGCCCGTCGAGCGGCCACGGGCGACGGCCGCGGCCACAGCGGCGGCGACAGCGGCGGCGACGGCGGCGGCGACGGCCGACGCGCCGGTGAGCCTGGCCGACGCGCGGCGCAGGTACCGGGAGGCCGGATGAGCCCGCGCCGCGCGACCCCGGGGAGCCGGTCGTGATCCCGCACCGGGTGCCGCGCGTGCTGCGGATGGGCCCGGCCCGGCTGACCGCCGGGCTCGACCACTGCCGGCGGCTCGACCTGCCCGCGCACCGGACGCTGCACGGCGAGCCGCGGCCGCGCGAGCTGGCCGAGCTCATCTCCATGGTGAACGAGGTCGACATGCGCGGACGGGGCGGCGCCGCCTTCCCGTTCGCCCGCAAGCTGCGGGCCGTGGCCGACGCGGCGGGCGCCGGCGAGAGCGTGGTGCTGGTCAACGGCGCCGAGGGCGAGCCGGCCAGCTCCAAGGACGCCATGCTGCTCACCCGCAACCCCCACCTCGTGCTGGACGGCGCCATCCTGGCGGCGGAGGCGCTGGGCGCCCGCGAGGTGGTCGTGGCCACGGTCGAGGGCGAGGTGGCCGAGTCGTCCGTGGCGGCGGCCGTGGCCGAACGCCGGGCCGCGAACGTGTCGGGCGGTTCGGAGAGCCGCATCCCGATCCGGGTGGTCGGGCTGGCGGAGAGGTTCATCAGCGGGGAGGGCGGTGCGCTCGTCCGCGGCGTGAACGGCGAGGAGGCCATCCCGCCGGGAAGGAAGCGGCGGGCCGCGACGAGCGGCGTGGACGGGCTGCCGACCCTGCTGTCCAACACCGAGACCTACGCCCAGTTCGCGCTGCTGGCCGAGTACGGCCCGCAGAAGTACGCCGAGGTGGGCACCAGCAAGGAGCCCGGCACGATCCTGCTCACGGTGAGCGGCGGCGCGGCCAACGGCGCGGTGATCGAGGCGCCGACCGGCGTCCTGCTGGCCGACGTGCTCGCGCTGTGCGAGGCCGAGGCCGGGGACGGCGTGCTGGTCGGCGGCTACCACGGCGCGTGGCTGTCGGCCGAGGTGGCCGGGTCGGCGGTGATCTCGCGCGAGGGCATGAAGCTGGCCGGCGCCACGCTGGGCGCGGGGATCATCGTGCCGCTCGGTGACGGCACCTGCCCGCTGGGCGAGGCGGCCAGGGTGGCCTCGTACCTGGCCGCCGAGTCGGCCGGGCAGTGCGGGCCCTGCCGTCTGGGGCTGCCCGACGTGGCGCGGGCCCTGTGCGCGATCGCCGAGGGCACGGGCTCCGTGGACGCCGTGCGCCGGTGCGTGCGGGCCGTCGAGCGGCGCGGCGCGTGTTTCCATCCCGACGGCACGGCCAAGTTCGTGCTCTCGGCGCTGGACGCGTTCGAGAGCGAGATCGCGCTGCACCTGGAGCACGGCTCGTGCGGCCGGCCGGTGCGCGGCGTGCTGCCGATGCCCGAGCCGGAGGTGGAGCCCGAGTACCGGCTGGAGGTGGACTGGACCCGCTGCCAGGGGCACGGCCTGTGCGCGCACCTGCTGCCGGAGTTCGTGGACCTGGACGACTACGGGTTCCCGTCGTTCCGGAACGTGCCGGGGTGGATGGTCAAGGACGCGCGGCGGGCGGTCGAGATGTGCCCGGCGCTGGCCCTTCGGATCGTCCAGACGAGCGGGGAGGCGCCGAAGCCGCCCGCGTCGCCGCTGCGGCTGGTCAAGGACGGCGTGCTGCGGAAGGCTCCCGGGCTGACGCGGGTGGGGGCCAATGGCAACATCTTCGGCTTTGGCGGGACAGCGGGGTGATGTCGGTAGTGATGTAGTTGTGACGAACTTGTCCGGAGGGCCAGGCGTCTCATCGATCGGTTCGACACGACCGACGGGGGACGCCCATGGACCGCCGCGACTTTCTCCACCTCACCGCGCTCGCGCCGCTGGCCCTGGCCGCCGACGCGAGGACGCCCGCCGCGCCGGCTCCCGGCGCCCCGCCGTACGGCCCGGGTCCCCATAGCCCGGGTCTTCACGGCAGAGGTCTTCACGGGCAGGGTCCACGCGGCGCGGAGCTGGTCGGCGCGCGCGGCGCCGGGCGGTCGGCGCCGCCGCCGGACTGGGCGCGGCTGCGCGGACGGCTCGCCGGCACGCTGGTGCTGCCCGGCGACTCCGGGTACGACGCCGCCCGCCGCCTGGTCAACCCGGCCTACGACCGGATCAGGCCGGGCGGGGTGGCCTACTGCGCGAGCCCGGCGGACGTCTCGGCGTGTCTGGCCTTCGCGCGCGCGAGCGGCGTCGCGGTCACCCCCCGCTCCGGCGGCCACTCCTACGCGGGCTGGTCCACCGGCACCGGCCTGGTCATCGACGTGTCCCGGATGAACACGGTCTCCTACGCCGCCGGACGGGCCACGATCGGGGCGGGCGCCAAGCTGGTCGACGTCTACGACGGGCTGGCCCGGCACGGCGTGAGCATCCCCGCGGGCTCGTGCCCCACGGTCGGGATCGCCGGGCTGGCGCTGGGCGGCGGCATCGGGGTGGTGTCCAGGAAGTACGGCCTGACCTGCGACACCCTGGAGTCCGTCCGCGTGGTCACGGCCGACGGCCGGCTGCTGACGGCGGACGCCACCCACCACTCCGGCCTCTACTGGGCCTGCCGCGGCGGTGGCGGCGGCAACGTCGGCGTCGCGGTCTCCTTCACCTTCCGCACCCACGCCACGCGCGACCTGACCGTGTTCTTCCTGCACTGGCCGTGGTCGAAGGCCGGGGCCGCGGTGCGCGCCTGGCAGTCGTGGGCGCCGTCCGCGCCGGACGAGCTGTGGTCCTCGCTGCACCTGGCGCGCGAGGAACGCGACCTGGACGTGCTCCTCGTCGGCACGTACGTGGGCCCGAAGGCGTCGCTCGACCGGCTGCTCGCCCCGCTGGTCGCCCGGGTCGGCGCGCCGTCGTCGAGGTCGGTGCGGACGACGTCGTACCGGGAGGCCATGATGATCATGGCGGGATGCGCGTCACAGCCGGTGGCGCAGTGCCGCCGGCCGCGGCGGGAGACGTTCGCCGCCAAGTCGCACCTGGCCTACGCCGAGCTCCCCGCTGGCGGCGTGCGCCGCCTGGTGGACGGGGTGGCGCGCGGCGGACGGCACGCCGTGCTGCTGGACGCGCTCGGCGGCGCGGTGGGCCGGGTCAAGCCGGCGGCCACGGCGTTCCCGCACCGGGCCGCGCTCTACAGCGTGCAGTACTACGCGAAGGGCACGGACCGGACGTGGCTGCGCCGGCTGCACGGCGAGATGACCCCCCACTTCGGCGAGCACGCCTACGTGAACTACGTCGACCCCGACCTGACCGGCTGGCGCGGCGCCTACTACGGCCCCAACGCCGCCCGCCTGGCCGAGGTGAAGTCCACCTACGACCCCGACCGGCTGTTCCGCCTGCCGCAAGGCGTCTGACCTACTTCTCCCGCACATAGACCGGCTCGCCGATCTTCACCATGTCGAACAGCCGCTTCGAGGTGGGCAGCGGCAGGCGGACGCAGCCGTGCGAGGCGGGCCGCAGCGGCACCTTCGACGAGCCGTGCATGGCGATGCCCCCGACGAAGTAGAGCGAGTCGTACATCGTGCCGAGCGGGCCTTCGGTCCAGCCGGGCGCGCGGCTGGTGACGTGGAAGTCGCCGGTCGGGGTGATCGCGTTGCCGCAGTGGCCGTTCTCGCAGTAGTTCACCCGCGCGCCCGTCGAGACGTGCGAGATGAGCGCCGGGCGGCGGTGGCGGTAGACGATGAGGAGCTGGTAGCGCAGGTTGATCTCGACCCGGTCCGCCTCGCCGCGCGGGACCAGCGGTTTCATCCGCACCGGACGGTCGAAGGCCCGCCACACCTCCGGCCCGACCGCGCCCTGGGGACGCAGGTGCCGGTGCTTCTGGAAGGCCCACACGCCGAACTTGGTCTGCTCGTCGTAGACGCCGTTGAGCCTGCCGTAGTAGTAGCCGTTGCGGTGCAGCCGCTCCTGGAGGCGTCTGACGGTCTCGCCGCGGTCGCCCGGCCGCAGCACGATCTCCGCGCCGGGCACCGCCTTGCCCGTCTTGCCCGCCCGGTCCACCCGGTCCGTCCTGTCCGTCCGGACCACCCGGTCCGTCCGGTCAGTCCTGTCTGCCTGGTAGGCCCTGTCTTCTACGTCGACCGCGTCCGCCGCGTCCGCCGTGTGCGCCCTGTCCGCCTTGTCCGGCGTGTCCGCCACGGCGGGCGTACCGGCCAGGAAGGGAAGCCCGCCACACCCTAGAGCGGCGAAAACAACCGCTCTCCGAACCTTTGTGATCATAGGTCAACGCCTACCCAGATCGCCGACAATTCACGACACTGGCAAATACCGCTAAAAGCAGGCATATCGCTTTTATGCGACGGCACAGTCAAAGCTTTAGCAAGTGTGGACCCAGGCGAGACACGCGCGAACTGGGCGGAACGAAGAAAAGGCGGATGCGCCATGGACGCATCCGCCTTTTCTCCAGAGGCCGGGGAGCGAGCTGCGCGTTCACCCGCCCGGCCTCTGTCCACCCCTCCGAACAGCCCCAACCTTAACCAAGGCACGACCCGCAACGCACACCGTTCCGCAAAACCTTTCCAGGAATCCTCGGGCGCGGGCAAAAAACGAGTCGCACCCGCGCGGGTACGCCTGGAAGTATGCCGGAATATGCGTAACTGGCCGCTCTTTGAGCTCTCCATCACCACGCCACGGCTGGAACTACGGCACCCCACCCTCGACGACCTCGACGAACTGGCCGACCGGGCGGCCGAGGGCGTCCACGAGGCCGATTTCATGCCGTTCTTCGTCCCGTGGACCGAGGCGCCCCCGGCCGAGCGGGCCCGCCGTACGGTCCAGTACCACTTCCGCAGCTGGGCCGGGTTCACCGCCGACGACTGGTCGCTGGAGCTGGTCGTGGTGCACGAGGGCCAGGTCGTCGGCACCCAGGGCCTCGCCGCGACCAGCTTCCCCGTCGCCCGCGAGGTCAGGACGGGCTCCTGGCTGGCCCGGCGGTTCCAGGGCCGCGGCATCGGCACGGAGATGCGCGGGGCCGTCCTGCACCTCGCCTTCGCCGGCCTCGGCGCGCGGCACGCCGTGACGGAGGCGTTCGAGGACAACCACGCCTCGCTGGCGGTGACCAGGAAGCTCGGCTACCGCGAGGACGGCGTCACCGTCCACGCGCGCCAGGGCGAGCCGGTCGTCACCCGGCGCTTCCGCATGGCCCGCGAGGACTGGTCGCCGTCCCCCGACGTCGAGATCCGCAACCTCGACGCCTGCCTGCCGCTGTTCGGCCTGGAGTCCTGAAGCGCGGCCGTCACGACGGCCTGAAGTGCCGCAGCACCTCCGGGTTGGCCATGGCGTCGGGGTTGGCCGCCTCCTCGACGGGCGTGCCGAGCAGGATCTTGCGCACCGGCACCTCCAGCTTCTTGCCGGACAGCGTCCGGGGGATGCCGGGCACGACGCGGATCTCGTTCGGCACGTGCCGGGGCGACAGCTCCTGGCGCAGGGCCGCGCACAGGGCGCGTTCGAGCCGCTCGCCGAACTCGGCGCCCTCGGCGAGGGTGACGTAGAGCAGCAGGCTGCCCTCCTGGCCGAGCTGCCCGGTGTCGATCACGAGGCTGTCGGCGATCTCGTCGAACCGCTCCACGACCCGGTAGAACTCGCTGGTGCCCATGCGCACGCCGCCGCGGTTGAGCGTCGAGTCGGAGCGGCCGTAGATGACGCAGCTGCCGTCCTCGTTGATCTTGATCCAGTCGCCGTGCCGCCACACGCCCGGATAGACGTCGAAGTAGCTGTCGAAGTAGCGCCGCCCGTCGGGGTCGTTCCAGAACATCACCGGCATCGAGGGCATCGGCCGGGTCAGCACCAGCTCGCCCACCTCGCCGATCACCGGCTCGCCCTTGGGGTCGTACGACTCCACCTTGGCCCCCAGCGACCGGCACGGGATGATGCCCGCCCTGATCGGGTGGAGCATCGTGGCCCCGACGAACCCCGTGCACACGTCGGTGCCGCCGGAGAACGACCCGATCGGCGTGCCGGGCAGCTCGGCGGCGACCCAGGCGAAGCCCTCGGGCGGCAGCGGCGAGCCGGTCGAGCCGATGCCGCGCAGCCGCTCCAGCCCGTCCGGACGCAGCCCGGCCTTCAGCGAGGCCATGATGTACGGCGCCCCCACCCCGAAGTACGTCACCTTCTCCGAGGCGGCGATGCGCCACAGCGCGGCGGGCGAGGGATGCGTGGCCGAGCCGTCGTAGAGCACCGGCGTGGCCCCCACCAGCAGGGCGCCGACGAGGTAGTTCCACATCATCCAGCCCGTGGTGGTGTACCAGAAGAACACATCGCCCTCGCCCAGGTCCTGGTGGAAGGCGAGCGACTTGAGGTGTTCCAGCAGCACGCCGCCGTGCCCGTGGACGATCGGCTTGGGCAGCCCGGTCGTGCCGCTGGAGTAGAGGATCCACAGCGGATGGCCGAACGGCACCCGCTCGAACTCCAGCGGCCCCGCCTCGGCCCGCAGCCCCTCCCAGCCGATGACCTCGCCGTGCGGCGCCGAACGGGCGTGCGCGGCGGCCGGCTCGGCCTCCTGGGGGGCGCGGCCCTCGCCGGCCGCCGACAGGTAGGGGATCCAGACCGTGGCGCGCAGCGTGGGCAGCTCGGCGGCGATCTCGTTCACGGCCTCGGAACGGTCGTAGGTCTTGCCGTTGTAGTGGTAGCCGTCGACCGCGATGAGCACCTTGGGCTCGATCTGCCGGAACCGGTCGACGATGCTCGGCACCCCGAAGTCCGGCGACCCGGCCGACCAGACGGCCCCGAGCGAGGCCGTGGCGAGGAAGGCGATCAGGGCCTGCGGGATGTTCGGCAGGTAGCCGGCCACGCGGTCGCCCCTGGTGACGCCGAGCCTGGCCAGGCCGGCGCGGACGCGGGCCACCTCGTCGCGCAGCTCGGCGTGGGTCAGCTCCTGGCGGGCGCCGTCCTCGGAGACGAAGACCAGGGCGGTGCCCTCGGTGCGCCGCAACGCGTTCTCGGCGTAGTTGACCTCGGCGCCCGCGAACCAGGTCGCGCCCGGCATCTCCCCCGACAACACCGGCCCGTCGCCGCGCTCCCCGATGACGTCGAAGTAGTCCCAGACCGACGTCCAGAACTCCTCAGGACGGTCGACGGACCACTGCCACACCTCCTCGTAGCTCGCGCCGGACCGTCCCAGCCACTCCAGGTAGCGGGTCAGCTTGGCGGCGGACACGACCTCGCCGGTCGGTTCCCAGAGAAGCGCACCTTCAGCAACCATGTGCCCCATCCTGTCGCCCGTCAGGTGGAAAGTCATACCTGACCTCCCCCATAACTTGCTACCTCCGTAGGTGGTCCACCGCCATACGGGCGGCGGTGCCGATCACCGCGTCCGCGCGCGGCTGGATGACCGCCGTGCTGAACGAGCGGGTGAACACCGCCACCGCGTACCGGCCGCCGTCGGGGTACTCGACCACGCCGACCTCGGTGCGCAGCGTCGGCAGCGACCCGGTCTTGCCGCCGACCTCGACGTCGTCGTACGGGAAGCCCGAGGCCAGCCGGTGCGGCCACACCTGCATGTTGAGCACGCCGCGCATCCAGGAGCACGACTGCGGCGAGGCGGCCTCGTCCCGCCAGATCATGGACAGCAGGCGGGTCAGCTCGCGCGGGGTGCTGCGGTTGGTGTGCGCGGGGTCGAGGGCCCGCATGCGGGAGATGTCGTCGGGATCCAGGTACGGCCACCCGTGGCCGGTGTCCAGCTCCATGGTCTCGTACAGGTCGCGGCCGCTCTGCCGCAGCCGGGTGCCGTCGAGGCCGAAGGCGTCCAGCATGGCGTTGACGTTGTCCATGCCCACCCGGTCGAGCAGCACGTCGGCGGAGGTGTTGTCGCTCACCGCCATCATCAGGTACGCCAGGTCGCGCAGCGACATCGTCACGTCGTCGAGCATGGCCGACAGCCCCGTGGGCCCGGAGACCCGCTGGCCGGACGTCACGGTCGTCGGAGCGGTCGCGTCCAGCCGACCGGCGTCGGCCTGCCGGCAGAACTCGACCAGCAGCGGCAGCTTGTACACCGACGCCAGGGGCATCGGCTCGTCGGCGCCGTGGCCGGACTCCCGTCCGGAGTCGATGTCGCAGGCGTGCAGCCAGCCCGTCACCCCGGCCATCCGGAACAGCGCCGCGTAGTCGGGACCGCTCATGCCAGCATCCCCGGCCTCCGGCTGATCCGCCGCGCGGGCGCGGCGCCCTCGTCGGTCATCCCGGCGCTCTCCTTCAACGTGCGTACGGCGACGTCCGAGAACTCGGCGACCCAGTGCTGCTTCGGGCCCGTCGCCGCGCGCCAGGCCGTGGAGACCCGGCACGCGATCGGCGAGCCTAGCAGCGGCCGCCAGGCCAGCCCAGGGACGTCCGCCCTGGGCCCGAACGCCACCGCCTGACCGGCCAGCACCAGGCCGAGCCCGGCGCCCTGGTGCACCTGGCCGGGCACGTACCCGTGCCGGCGGCACTCGGCCAGCGTCTCGGCGTGCCAGCCCGGCTCGCCCTCCTTGGGCGGCATCAGCAGCTCGCGCCCGGCCAGGTCGGTCAGGTGCACCTCGCCGGTCCCGGCCAGCGGGTCGTCCACGGCCAGCAGCACGCCGAGGGGCTGCACGAGCACCTGGCCGAAGTCCAGGCCGGGGGCGGCGACCGGATGGCGGACGAGCCCGACGTCGATCGCGCCCCCGGCCAGGGCGGACACCTGGTCGGACGTCCAGGTCTCGACCGGGACGAGCCGTACGTCCGGATTGACCGCCCGGAAGCCCGCGACCAGGGCGGCGATCACCGAGGCGGCCAGGTCGGGCGGCACCCCGATCTTGAGCACGCCGCCGTCGCCGCGGCGGGCCAGCTCGCGCAGCCGCTCGACCCGGGAGACGATCTCGCGGGACTCGGCGAGCAGCAGCCGTCCGGCCTCGGTCAGGCGTACCTGCCGGGCGGAGCGGTCGAAGAGCTGCACGCCGAGCTCCTCCTCCAGACGTTTGATGCGCTGGCTGAGCGGCGGCTGCGCCATGCCGAGGCGGATCGCGGCGTTCCCGAAGTGCAGTTCCTCCGCCACGACGACGAAGTAGCGGAGATGCCGGACCAAGTCCATGACCAGCCACTATATCCAGATTTATATCCATATTGCCGTCATATCAATATTGGACGGGACTCCTCCGTCTCTGGTGTCCTCGGGCCATGGCATCACAAACGGGGACACTGTACGGGCGCGCTCGGCCGGGGGGACCGCGTCGCGGACGGCGGCGCAGGTGGCCGCTGGTCCTGACCGTCCTGGTCGTGCTGGTCGTGGCGGCGGGGGCAGCGGTGTGGCTGTTGCGCACGAAGGGCTCACCCGAGCAGACGACCGACGAATACCTCTCGGCCTGGTCCGTCCAGGATTATGCGAAGATGCGCGGGCTCGTCGCCGACCCGCCCACCGACTTCGAGGCCTGGCACCGGCGTTTCCGCACCGACCTCAAGGTCGACCAGGCCACCTTCGCCCGCTCCCGCTCGACCGGCCCCTTCGCCGACGACGGCCCGGACGACGACGGCTACCTGGGCTTCTCCGCCAGCCTGCAAGGCCGGCGGGACTGGACGTACAGCGGCCGGCTCAAGCTGGTCGAGCGGGACGGCGCCTGGAAGGTCGCCTGGACCCCCGCGGCCATCCACCCCAAGCTCAGGAAGGGCCTCTCGCTGCGCCTGGTCGCCCAGAAGCGCGACTCCACCCGCGTCCTGGCCGCCGACGGCACCGAGATCGGCGGCGCGGACGCCCCCGGCTCGGTGCAGCAGCTCGTCGAGGGCATCAAGCAGACCTACCCTGACTGGTTCAATCTGGGGGGCGACTCGATCATCGGCCTCTACAAGGGCGACGAGCTGGTCGAGACGCTGGCCGAGCCGGGCGGCACCGAGCCGGTCAGCACCACGATCGACCTGAAGGTGCACGCGGCGGGGGCCGCGGCGCTGGACGGCGTCACCAAGCCGGCCTCGCTGGTGGCGCTGCGCGCCTCGACCGCCGAGATCCTGGCCGTGGTCAACAAGCCCGGCGGCTTCAACCGGGCGCTGCTCGGCAAGTACCCGCCCGGCTCGACGTTCAAGGTCGTGACGGCCTCGGCGCTGGTCGCGGACGGGGTCGAGCCCGGCAGGACGGTCACCTGCCCGGCCGAGAAGAACATCGGCGGCTTCCCCTTCCACAACGCCGGCTTCAAGGACTACGGCACGCTCTCCTTCCAGGACGCCTTCGCGCACTCGTGCAACACGACGTTCGGCGAGATGAGCGTGGCCGAGCTGAACGGCGGCAGGCTGGCCGAGGTGGCCAGGAGCTTCGGCTTCGGCGTCCCGATCAAGCCGGGCGTGCCCGCCGTGCGGGCCGAGTTCCCCGACCCCAAGGACGACACCGACCTCGCCTCGGCCTCCATCGGCCAGGGCCGGGTGCTGGCCAGCCCGCTCAACATGGCCTCGGTCGCCGCCGCCATCGCCTCGGGCGCCTGGATCCCGCCGCGGATCGTGTCCAAGGAGGTGGCCGCCGACGACCGTCCGCGCCCGCTGGAGCGGGGCGTGGTGTCGGCCCTGCGCAAGCTCATGCCCGCCGTCGTCACGGACGGCACCGCCAAGGGCGCGCACTTCCCGGCGGGCACCGCGGGCAAGACCGGGACGGCCGAGTACGGCTCGGGCGAGGAGCCGCCCGCGCACTCGTGGTTCATCGGCTACAAGGGTGACGTGGCGTTCGCGGTGATCGTGGAGGGCGGCGGCGCCGGCTCTGCCGTGGCGGCCCCCGTCGCGGCCCGCTTCCTCAACGCCCTGCCCTGACGCAGGGAGGGGGCGGCGCCGGGCGAGGTCAGCCGGCCTTGCGGTCCAGCGGGGAGGTCAGGCCGGCCACCGCGGCCACCACCTCCAAGGCGTCCGACAGGTCGGGCAGCACCAGGTCGGCGCCCGCCTCGCGCAGTTCGGCGGCCGTCGACCGCCCCGACGCGACCCCGATCACGGCGGCCCCGCCGATCCTGGCGGCCTGCACGTCGCGCGTGGAGTCGCCGATCACCACCGTGTTGGCCGCCGTGAACGGCGTGCCCAGCCGCTGCTTGGCCCTGCCCTGCGCGACCTGCAGCAGCGTCGCCTTGGGGTAGACCTCCTCGCCGTAGCCGCCGAGCTCGAAGTCGACGTACCTGTCCAGCCCGAACGCCTTGAGCTTGTGCACGGCGTTGCCCTTGATCGTGCCGGTCAGCACCGACTGCACGACGCCGTCGAGCCGGGCCACCGACTTCAGCGCGTCCTTGGCCCCCGGCATCATCCGGCCCTCCTTGGCCAGCCGGCCGCGCCGGTCGGCGAAGGCGAGGGCCAGGGCGGCCAGGAACCTGGGCAGGTGGTCGTCCTGCGCCGGGATGCCGTTGACGGCCAGCGTCTCGAAGACGATCTCGGAGTCGGGACGGCCGAGGGGCGGCACGAGCTTGACCAGCGGCCGGCCGGTCACGGCGCGGAACGCCTCGGCGTAGGCGTCCCGGGTCACGATGGCGACGTCGACCAGGGTGAGATCGACGTTCCAGAGCACAAGGCGGTTGATGGCGACCTCCTGAGGGGTTCCCGGCAAGGGTACGGCCCCGGCCCGGCCGGGGGCTGCCCCCCGGCGGATCCGGCATATCCCCCTCAGGCGTACTGAAGCGCCTGGGCGAGCGTGTCCACCACGGGCAGGCCGGTGCCCTCCAGCTCGGCCCGCGTGGTCATGCCGCCGGTGTAGAGCACCGCCCGCGCCCCCACGTGCCGCGCGGCGAGCCCGTCGTCGACGCTGTCGCCGATCACCAGGACCTCGCCGGGGTCGAGGTCGAGGGCCTGGATGTGGGCGGTCATGTGCACGGCCTTCTCGCCGCCCGTGACGCCGACCAGCCCGTCGATCCGGGTGAAGTGCCGGGTGATGCCGAAGGACTCGACGATCGGCACGAGATGGGCGTGGGGGGCCATCGAGCACAGCGACTGGGTGCCGCCCCAGCCACCGAGCACCACCTCGGCGTCGGGGGCCAGCCCGCAGGCGGCGCTGAGCCTGAAGTAGTGCTCGTGGAACCCGTCGTCCAGCAGCTCCCACTCCCCCTCGGCCAGCGGCCTGCCGAGCAGCCGCTCGTAGGCGACCCAGATGGGGCGGGTGTAGACCGCGCGGAACCCGTCGGCGGTCAGCTCAGGCAGCGCGTACGGCTTGAACAGGGCGTTGGTGGCGCCGACGACGGCCTCGACGTCGTGGAAGAGCGTCCCGTTCCAATCCCAGATGATGTGTTTTGTCATGTCCCATCAAGCTTATTCGACAGGTGTGACGATCCTATGACCCGAGCAGGTCCGGGATCTCCTGGGTGGCGTACCACATGAGCTCGTGGGCCTCGGCGCCGTCGACCGTGAAGCGGGCGTCGTCGTCGCCGTCGTCGGCGGCGGGCAGCGCCTCGACGGCGGCCTCGATGTCGCCGACGGCGTCGTGGTCGTCGACGTGCACCGCGGCCACCTTCGCCATCGGGACGGCCGCGGCCAGGCGCACGCGGGCCCGCTCCTCCAGGTCGACGCCGGCCGAGACCGACCCGTCGGGCACCTCGGCGGCCACCACCACCCGCCGGTGCGCGGCGGCCACGCCGTCGGCGCGGTCGGCGGCCAGCATGCGCAGCGAGGCGCGGGCCGCCTCGGTCAGCGCGACGTACTCCAGTTCCTCGGTGTCGCCCGAGGCGTACCACTCGGTCAGCGCGGGGGTCACCGCGTAACCGGTCAGGGGGGCCGGACCCAGCTCCCCCGCCTCGACCGCGCGGGCGAGGGCGGGGAGGGTGCACGGCAGATAGACGCGCATCACGAACCTTTCCGAAATCGCAAGGGCACCATCATGCCCGTCGCAGCGTGAGCCGGAGTACGGTCTCCAGCTCTGTGAGGGTCGTGTCGGCGTCGCGGTGGTGGATGCCGGTGATGCCGAGCGCGCGGGCGGCCACGATGTTGGCCTCGATGTCGTCGATGAAGACGCACTGCTCGCCGGGCAGCCCGACCTGGTCGAGGGCGTGGCGGAAGATGCGCTCCTCGGGCTTGCGCATGCCTACCTCGCCGGAGATCACGACCGCGTCGAAGAGGCCGTCCCATTCGTGGCGGGGGTAGGTGTTAGACCAGGAGTTAGACAACAAACACGTCTTAACACCATTTTTCCGTACGTCGCGGAGCATGTCGTACATGGCGTCAACCCGTTCGAAGCCCGCGAACATGCGCTCCAGCAGCCCCTCGGCCACCGGCGGCACGCCGTCCAGGGTGAGCAGCCGCGCGGCCAGGTCGCGCTCGAAGGCCGGGCCGTCGAGCTCGCCGCGTTCGAGCGCGTGCACGACGTTCTGTCCCTCGCCGCCCCGGTAGGCGTGGTCGACCAGCTCGCGCATCACCGAACGGTAGTGCTCGGCGTCGATCCGGTCGGCCGCGAGCCACCGGGCGATGGAGTCGGTCAGGCTGGTCGTGAGCACGCCACCCCAGTCGATGAGCACCCCTGCGACCACGACCGCCTCCTCGCTCGAATCCGGTTCTAGGATAGAACCCCGCGAATCGGCTTTCGCGCCTACCCCGCGGCCCGCACCTTGGCGGCCAGCCTGCGGTGCTCGGGCGAGCGCAGCACGCCGGCCGCCTGCTGCGCGGACGCGACGGGCGCCGCCGGCAGCAGGCCCCTCTTCTGCTTGAGCCTGAGCAGCCGGACGACCGACTGGTCGAGGCGGTCCTCGGAGATGCGTCCCGACTTCACCGCCGCCAGCACCGCCTGGTACGCCTTGCCCAGGTCGTACGGCATGAGCAGCAGGTCGGCCCCGGCCAGCACGGCGCGCACCGCCACCTCGCCGTCGCCGTACTTCTTGCGCACGCCCTCCATGTTGAGCGCGTCGGTGGAGATCACGCCCTTGAAGCCGAGCTTCTGCCGCAGCAGGCCGGTCAGGATGGGCTTGGACAGCGTCGCCGGGTCGCCCGACGGGTCGAGCTTGGGGAAGACGATGTGGGCGCTCATCACGGCATCGACCCCGGCGCCGACGGCGGCCCTGAACGGCGGCGCGTCGATCCTCTCCCACTGGGCCATGGTGTGCTTGATCACCGGCAGGCCGGTGTGGCTGTCGACGGAGGTGTCGCCGTGGCCCGGGAAGTGTTTGGCCGTGGCCGCCACCTTGGCGTCGCCGAAGCCCTTGACCGCCGCCGCGACCATCTTCGCCACCGCGGACGGGTCGTCGCCGTAGGCCCGCCTGCCGATGACCGGGTTCCGCGGGTTGACGTTGACATCGGCGACGGGCGCGAAGTCAAGGTTGACCCCGAGCGCCCGCAGCTCCTCGCCGGTCGCCCTGGCCACGGCCCTGGAGTTCGCCGGGTCCTTCGTGGCGCCGATCTCGGCCGCGCCGGGGAAGTCGGTCATCAGCGCGGACATGCGGGAGACCAGGCCGTTCTCCTGGTCGGTGCCGACCAGCAGCGGGACCTTCTTCGACGCCTCCTGCAGGCCGTTGGTGAGCCGGACCACCTGGGCCGTCGACTTGACGTTCGCCGGGAAGAGGATCACGCCGCCCAGGTGGTAGCGGGCGATCACCTTGGCCGGGGTCTGGGCGCCGTAGCGGGCCTGGTTCTCGCCGGAGACGGTGTCGGCCGCGGTGCCGTACAAGACGGGCATGAAGAGCTGGCCGACCTTCTCCTCCACCGTCAGCCGCCGCAGGGCCCGCAGCACCGGGTCGGACTCGGCCTGGGGCGGGCTCTGGGGCGTCGTGCCGGCCGTGGCGGTGGCGGGGGTGGCGGGGGTGGCCCCGTCGCCCGCCGGGGCCGCGCTCGCCGGGGCGCCGGCGCCGCCGCCGCACGCGGTCAGCGCCAACACCAGGAGCCCTGCCGGGCCGATCCGTCTGAACATGCCTTCCAAGGTATCCATGCCGCGGCCCGGACGAGTCCCGCGACCCGGAAAAGGCCCGTTCACACCCCCAGCGCCGCGAGCCCCGGCAGGTGGGTGCGCGCGACCGCGCGCGCGTTCGCCGCCGTGACCTGGGCCCGCGCGTTGCGCGCCGCCAGGGTGCACTGCTCCAGCGTGTGCGCGGCCAGCGCCGCCCGTACGGCCGCCAGCGCCCCCGCCCCCATCGACAGCGTGGTCGCCCCCAGCCCGACCAGCACGCACGCCAGAGCCGGGTCGGCGGCGGCCTCACCGCAGATGCCCACCGGCTTGCCGTGTCCGCAGGACATGGCGATCAGGTCGAGCAGCGCCGGCTGCCACGGGTCCTGGAGCCCGCTCACCGTGCCGAGCTGGCGGTCGGCGGCGAAGGCGTACTGGGCCAGGTCGTTCGTGCCGAGCGAGACGAAGTCCACCACCCCGGCGAGCTGCCCGGCCCGCAGCGCCGCCGACGGGATCTCGATCATGACGCCCACCTTGGACAGCCCGCGCGCCCGGCAGGCGTCGGCGAACCACCTGGCCTCCTCGGCCGTGGCCACCATGGGCGCCATCACCAGCAGCTCGGCCGGCGCGCCCTCGGCCGCCGCCGCCAGCGCGCGCAACTGCGCGTCCATCACCTCGGGGAAGCGCCTGAACAGGCGCAGCCCGCGCTCCCCCAGCGCCGGGTTCGGCTCGGCGGGTGCGGGCAGGAACCGCAGCGGCTTGTCGGCGCCCGCGTCGAGCGTGCGCACGACCACGGTGGCGCCGGGCACGGCCTCCAGCGCCGCCCGGTAGGCGCGCTGCTGCTCCTCGACGGCGGGGGCCTCGGCCCGGTCGAGGAAGAGGAACTCGGTCCGGTAGAGCCCGACGCCCTCCGCCCCGGCGGCCAGCGCCTCCTCCAGCTCGGCGGGCCCGGCGACGTTGGCCAGCAGCGGCACCGCGTGGCCGTCGGCGGTCCGGCCCGGCCCCTTGGCCGCGCCGATCGCCGCCTGCTTCGCCGCCGCCGCGTCCCGCGCCCCGGCCACGTGGTCGTCGGACGGCTCCACGCTCACCTCGCCCGTCGTGCCGTCCACCAGGACGGGGACGCCGGCGGGGATGCCGGTCGCCCCCGGGCAGGCGACCACGGCGGGCACGCCCATCGCCCGCGCCATGATCGCGGTGTGGCTCGTGGGCCCGCCCTGCTCGGTGACGAACCCGGCCACGTCCCGCTTGGACAGCAGAGCCGTGTCGGCGGGCGCCAGGTCGGTCGCGACCAGCACGTACGGCACCTCCGGCGCGGCCGGCAGGCCCGGCAGGGAGTGCCCGGTCAGCAGGGCGATCACCCGGTCCCTGATGTCGTCGAGGTCGGCGGCCCGCTCGCCCAGGTAGCCGCCGGCCCCGCTGAGCACGTCCCGGTACTTCGTGAACGCCTCGAAGACCGCACGGGGAGCGGCGAGGCCCCGGTCGATGAGGGTCCTGACCTTCACCACCAGACCGGGGTCCTCGGCCATCAGCGCCTGGGCCTTGAGGATCTCGCCGGCCTCGCCGCCCGCCTGGTTGCCGCGGGACTCGAGCTCGCCCGCGACCTGTGAGAGCGCGGCCGAGGCCCGCTCCTTCTCCTGCTCCGCCTCACCGGTGTAGGTGCTGCCCTCGGGGGGTTCGGGCACAGAGGCGGTCAGAACGTACGCGGGGCCGTGCCCGATTCCCGGGCTGACCCCAACCCCCCGCAGGTTCATGGCGCTCCGGCGATCGTGGCCAGTTCGTCCAGGATCTCCTCGGAGCCGTCGCCCTCCGCCGTGATCACGACGGTCTCGCCCTGCCGGACGTCGAGCGCCATGATGGCGAGGATGCTCTTGCCGTTGACCGGGGCCCCGCCGCCGCTGGCCTTGGCGACGCTGATGTCCATCGGGGCCAGCTGGGCCCGTTTCACGAACGTCGCCGCGGGACGGGCGTGCAGACCCACCTCCGCCGCGACCGTGACCTTGCGCTCACCCATGAGCCTCTCCTTCTGTACCCGGTCCAGACCAGCTGGACCCTTGCGTGAACGGCGGCCGGCCGCTCGCGGTCGGGCCGGGCGCCGGCATGGCTGGGGGCATGCCTATTGTGACGTCTTCTGCCGGTACGACCGTGCCGCTGAGGCGTCGCACGCCGGTCTCGGGGACCGCGCCGACGCTGTCTACCTCCATGTGAACAGCTCGTCCCCCACGCGCACCGCCCCCTGGACGATGCCGGTCACCGACTCCGAGAGGGCGTCCAGGGCCACGACGGGGCAGACCGGGGACCGTCCGCCGGCCTCGACGACGGACGGGTCCCACGCCACCACGGGCTGCCCCGCGCTGACCCTGTCGCCCTCGGCCGCCAGCAGCTGGAACCCCTTCCCCTTGAGCTGGACCGTGTCGATGCCCAGGTGCACCAGCACGCCCCTGCCGTCGTCCCCCACGATGACGTAGGCATGCGGATGCAGTTTCATAATTTTTCCCGCTATGGGGGCTACGGCCTTGCCGGGCCCCCGCAGCGGGTCGATCGCCGTTCCCGGTCCCACCATGCCCGCGGAGAAAACCGGATCGGGCACGGCGGCCAACCCCACAGCCGCCCCCTCGACCGGGGCGAGAACAGTCGTCATGGTCTCGCCCTTAGCCGATGATGTCCTCGATGTCGCTGGCGATCGTGTCCGCCTCGGGCCCCACGACGACCTGGACCACGTTCCCCGCGGCCATCACGCCGTGCGCCCCCGCCGCCTTGAGCGCGGCCTGGTCGACCTTGGACGCGTCGTGCACTTCGGTGCGCAACCGGGTGATGCAGGGCTCGATCTCGATGATGTTGTCGGCACCGCCGAGACCGGCGATGATCGCATTCACATCCGCCGCCATCCGGTCCTCCCTCGTTCCAACTCCGTGACCAGGCTAAACGAGGCTCCTCGCTCAGTCCGTCTGCGTGACCTTGTTGAGGCCGCGCGGCGAGTCGGGGTCGATGCCGAGGCGCCGGGCCAGCGCCTCGGTGAGAAGCTGGCCGGGGATGATCAGGCCCATCGGCGCCACCCATTCGGGCAGGTCGGGGCCGTTCAGCGCGGCCGTGCCGGCCTGCGCGAGCGCGTCGCCGCCGCCGATCGTGTACGCCGCCGCGCCCGCCGCCACGACCCGCTCGGCCAGGGCCACCGTGCCGGACAGCGTGGGGCTGTTCTCGGCGGCCACCAGCAGCGCCGGGGTGTCGGCGTCGACCACGGCGATCGGGCCGTGCAGCAGGTCGGCGTAGGACAGGCCCATGGCGTGCAGGTAGCAGGCCTCCTTGAGCTTGAGCGCGGTCTCCAGGGCCGTGGAGAAGGCGAGCCCGCGTCCGGACACGACCACGCCCGGCTTGTCCAGCAGCCCCTCGACGACCGCGTCCAGGTCGCCCGGCTCGGCGATCAGCTTCTCGACCGCGTCGGGCACCCGGCGCAGGTCCTCGGCGTCCACGTCGGCGCCCAGGCCCAGCGCGAGCACGGCCAGCGCGGCGAGCTGCGTGGTGTAGGTCTTGGTCGCCGGGACGGCCTTCTCCTCGCCGGCCAGCGTGCACAGCGCGACGTCGGCCGCCTGGGCGAGCGGGCTGTCCTCGCCGCCGTTGGTGATGCCGACCGTCTTCGCGCCGCAGTCCTTGGCCCAGGCCAGGGTCTCGACGATCTCCTCCGTACGGCCCGACTGGGAGATCGCGACGGCCAGCACGCCGTCGAGGTCGAGCTTGCGCCGGTAGGTCGTCGCGATGGACGGCGCCGCCAGCGCGCCCATCCGGCCCGCGTGGGACTCGACCAGGTAGCGGCCGTAGACTGCGGCGTTGTCGGAGGTTCCACGCGCGATGAACAGCAGCTGGCGAGTCTGCTCGCCCACCGCCTTCACCTCGCCCACCCTGGGGAGCAGGGCGTCGAGCGTGGCCCGCAGCGCTTCCGGCTGCTCGGCGATCTCACTGCGCATCTTGGTGGTCATCCTGAGCTCATCCCTCGATTCATACGGTGTCGGACTTGACCGTCTTTCGCGACATGTGGTCTAGTCCGGACTAGACCAGTACGAACCATAGCCCATGGCCACCAAACAAGAAATCTGCCCATAGACTGCCGCACCACCAGATCCAGATTTCTTCTTTGCCGATCGAGGGGAGGATCCGTGGCGCACATCGATCCGGATAGCCCGGTGCCCAAGTACTTCCAGCTTCGCGAGATCCTGCTGGACCTCATTGACAGCAACGAGCTCAGCATCGGCGCGGCCATCCCGTCCGAGCGCGAGCTCTGCCAGCGCTTCGGCCTGTCCAGGATGACCGTACGGCAGGCCGTCGACCACCTGGTCTCCGAGGGCCGCCTGCACCGCGTGCCGGGCAAGGGCACGTTCGTGGCCAGGCCCAAGATCGAGCTGGCGTTGCAGCTCACGTCGTTCACCGACGACATGAGGGCGCGCGGGATGATCCCGGGCTCGCGCGACCTCGACCGCCGCATCGTGCGGGCCAGCGCTCACCTGGCCAAGGAGCTGGGGATCCAGCCGGGTGAGGAAGTGCACTTCATCGAACGCCTGCGCACGGCCGACGGCGAGCCGCTGTCCATCGAACGGGCACACATCCCGGTCAAGCTCGCCCCCGACCTGGCCGATTACGACCTGTCGGACAAGTCGCTGTACGAGCTGCTGGAGAGCCGCTACGGGCTGGTCATGGACGCCGGCGAGCTCACCATCGACGGCGGCATCGCCGACCCGAGCGACGCCGACCTGCTGAAGCTGCCGCGCGGCGGCGCCGTGCTGCTGCTCCAGCGCAGGTCCTTCTCCGGCGGCGTCTGCGCGGAGCTCGGCGTGTCCACCTACCGCGCTGACCGCTATCAGCTGCGGACCATCCTCGAAATGCCCGTTAGACGGGGCTAGGGCCACTCCGCCGGGCCCGGACGGCCTGCCCGGCGGACGCCTGACTCCCACCCCCCGGAGGAACGCCCGGTGAACGAGACCACCGCCGCCGCCCGGCCTTCGCCGTTCGCACGCGTGATGAACGTGCTCCAGCGGCTGGGCCGCTCGCTGATGCTGCCCATCGCGGCCCTGCCCGCGGCCGCGCTGCTCTTCCGGTTCGGGCAGCCCGACATGCTGGGCTCCAACGGCCCGGCCCCCGGCGGCCTGGCCGACGTGCCCGGGTTCGCGTGGATGAGCCAGGTCGCCGAGGTGCTGGCCGCCGCCGGGGACGCGCTGTTCCAGAACCTGCCGCTGCTGTTCGCGGTGGGCGTGGCCATCGGCTTCGCCCGCAAGGCCGACGGCACCACGGCGCTGGCGGCCGTCGTCGGCTACCTGGTGTTCGACCGGGTGACCAAGGTGATGTTCTTCGGCTCCGACATCCGCGACACCGTGGCCATCCGCCAGGTCCAGGACCAGGGCATCAAAGAGGTCATCAACTACGGCATGCAGAACCCCACCAAGGTGCTCGGCGGCATCGTGATGGGCCTGGTCACCGCCCTGCTGTGGCAGCGCTTCCACCGCATCAAGCTGCCGCCGTGGCTGGCCTTCTTCGGCGGACGCCGGTTCGTCCCGATCATCACCTCCATCGTCGCGCTGCTCCTCGGCGTGCTGTTCGGCTGGCTCTGGCCGGTGCTCGGCGAGTGGATCCGGCACGCCGGCGAGGCCCTGGCCGCCATCGGCCCGATCGGCACCGGCATCTACGGCTTGATCAACCGCCTGCTCATCCCGCTCGGCCTGCACCACTTCGTGAACTCGGTCGTCTGGTACGTCGTGCCGCAGTGCGAGGTGGGCGGTCACGTGCTGGGCGGCGACTGGAACTGCTACTTCGGCGGCGCCCCGCACTCCGGCCAGTTCATGGCCGGCTTCTTCCCCGTCATGATGTTCGCCCTGCCCGCCGCCGCCCTGGCCATGTGGCGGGCCGCGCCGCCGCACCGCCGGGCCACGGTGGGCGGCATCATGCTCTCGGCCGGGCTGGCCTCGTTCGTCACCGGCATCACCGAGCCGATCGAGTTCGCGTTCATCTTCGTCGCGCCCGCGCTGCTGGTCGCGCACGCCGTCCTGACCGGCCTGGCGATGGCGCTCACCACGCTCATCGGCGGGCAGCTCGGCTTCGGCTTCTCCGCGGGCCTGCTCGACATGCTGCTGAACGCCAGCAAGTCCAACACCCAGAACCTGCCCGGCATCCTGCTGCTCGGCCTGATCTACGGCGTGGTGTACTACGTCGTCTTCACCTTCCTCATCCGCAGGTTCGACATCATGACGCCGGGCCGGGAACCCGAGCCCGACCTCGACTCCGGCGAGACCTAGCGGCCGTTTTCCGCCACGCCCGCCGTGGTAGGAACCTGGCATTCCCCCGCTGACGGACCACCGAGCGGGGGTGAGGACCATGGGCGCGTCGCCCTGGTCGGCGACGTTCGCGGTGCTGCAGCGTATCGGCCGCTCGCTCATGATGCCCATCGCCGTGCTGCCCGCCGCCGGCCTGCTCTTCCGCTTCGGCCAGGACGACCTGCTCGGCAAGGACGGCCTCGGCGGCCTCCTGCCCTGGATGCTGCCCGTCGCCAACGTCCTGGCGGCGGCCGGCGGCGCCCTGTTCGACAACCTGCCCGTCCTGTTCGCGATCGGCGTCGCGATCGGGTTCGCGCGCAAGTCCGACGGCTCCACCGCCCTCGCCGCCCTGGTCGGCTACCTGGTGTTCGACCGCGTCAGCCGCACGCTCTTCTACGACGCGGGCCACGGCGCGGTCTACGACAAGGTCGTCGTCACCACGCCACAGGGGCCGATGCTCAACCTGGGGGCCCAGAACCCCACCGGCGTGCTCGGCGGCATCGTCATCGGCATCACCGCGGCCCTGCTCTGGCAGCGTTTCTACCGGCTGAAGCCGCCGCCGTGGCTGGCCTTCTTCGGCGGGCGCCGCTCGGTCCCGATCATCACCGCCGTCGCCGCCCTGCTGCTCGGCGTCGTGTTCGGGCTGGCCTGGCGGCCGGTGGGCGACTGGCTGTCCGGCGTCGGCGACTGGCTCTCGGCCCACGGCACCGCGGGCACCGGCATCTACGGCGTGGCCAACCGGCTGCTGATCCCCGTCGGCCTGCACCACTTCCTCAACACCATCGTCTGGTTCACCCTGCCCGAATGCCACGCCGGCGTGAACGGCGCCACCCGGAACGCCGCCGGCGACCTGAACTGCTACTTCGCCGGCGAGCAGGGCGCCGGCATCTTCATGACCGGCTTCTTCCCCGTCATGATGTTCGGGCTGCTCGGGGCCGCCATCGCCATGTGGCGGGCGGCTCCGCCGGAACGCCGCAGGTCCGTGGGCGGCATCATGCTGTCGGCCGGGCTGACGGCATTCATCACCGGCATAACCGAGCCGCTGGAATTCGCCTTCATTTTCGTCGCGCCGGTGCTTTTCGTGGTGCACGCCCTGCTGACCGGGCTGTCGATGGCCCTCATGGCGGAATCGGGCGCGCGGCTCGGCTTCACCTTCTCCGGCGGGGCCATAGACATGCTGCTGAACGCCAGCAAATCGAACACCCACCGGCTCGGGCTGATCATCGGCTTCGGGCTGCTGTATTTCGTTCTCTATTATCTGATCTTCGCGTTCCTGATCCGCCGCCTTAACATCCCCACTCCCGGCCACGAACCCCCCGCCCCGCCGCCGCCCTAGCCGCCCCCACGCGCACGACGAAACCCCCGCGTGAACGACGAAGCCCCCGTCCTCCCTGCTCGCGCAGGGGGGACGGGGGCCCGCTCAGACCCGCCTCAGCGGGTCAGACGGCGTTCTTCGGGTCGCCGTGGCAGCGCTTGTACTTCTTGCCCGACCCGCAGGGGCAGGGCGCGTTGCGCTCGACGTTCCCGTACGCGGCCCGCTCGGCCGACGTGGTGCGCACCCGCGTGTGCTCGACGTCGCCCTGCTCGCCGGGGGCGGAGTATTCGAGCTCGGCCGGGCGCTGCGGCGCGCGCAGGGCGGTGGAGATGATCGACCGCGTCTCGGTGACCGCGGCGTCCTCCTCCTCGACGATCGGGTTCTCCTGCACCTCGACCTCGAGGTTGAACAGGAAGCCGACGGAGTCCTCCTTGATGCCCTCCAGCATCGCGGAGAACATCTCGAAGCCCTCGCGCTGGTACTCGATCTGCGGGTCCTTCTGCGCGTAGGCCCGCATGCCGATGCCCTCGCGCAGGTAGTCCATCTCGTAGAGGTGCTCGCGCCACTTGCGGTCGAGCACCGACAGGATGACCTGACGCTCGAAGTTGCGCGTGGCCTCGGCCCCGAGCTGCTCCTCGCGCCTGGCGTACGCCTCCAGGGCGTCGGCCTTGATCTTCTCGGAGATGAACTCGGCGGTCAGCTCCTCGCGGCTGCCGGCCTCCTCGACGAGGTTGTCGATGGTGACCGTGACCGGGTAGAGCTCGCCGAACGCCTTCCACAGCCGGTCGAGGTCCCACTCCTCGGCGAAGCCCTCGGAGGTGGCGCCCGCGACGTAGCCGTTGATCACGTCGCCGATGAAGCCGCGCACCTGCTCGTGCAGGTCGGCGCCCTCCAGCACGCGGCGGCGCTCGGAGTAGATCACCTTGCGCTGCCGGTTCATGACCTCGTCGTACTTCAGAACTTCCTTGCGGATCTCGAAGTTCTGCTGCTCGACCTGGTGCTGGGCGGAGGCGATGGCCTTGGAGACGATGCCCGACTCGATCGGCTGGTCGTCGGGGATGCTCAGCCTGTTCATGATCAGCTCGACCCTGGCCGCGTTGAACAGGCGCATGAGGTCGTCGCCGAGCGAGAGGTAGAAGCGCGACTCGCCGGGGTCGCCCTGACGGCCGGAACGGCCGCGGAGCTGGTTGTCGATGCGGCGCGACTCGTGCCGCTCGGTGCCCAGCACGTAGAGGCCGCCGAGCTGGGTGACCTCGTCGTGCTCGGCCTTGACGGCCGCCCTGGCCTTCTCCAGCGCCTCGGGGTAGGCCTTCTCGTACTCCTCCGGCGTCTCGACCGGGTCGAGGCCGCGCTGGCGCAGCTCCAGGTCGGCGCGGAACTCGGAGTTGCCGCCGAGCATGATGTCGGTGCCTCGACCGGCCATGTTCGTGGCGACGGTGACGGCGCCCTTGCGGCCCGCCTCGGCGATGATCGACGCCTCACGCGCGTGGTTCTTCGCGTTGAGCACCTCGTGCGGCACGCCGCGCCGCTTGAGCGCCTTGGACAGCCGCTCGGACTTCTCCACCGACGTGGTGCCCACGAGGACCGGCTGGCCGGCCTCGTAGCGCTCCTTGATGTCCTCGACGACCGCGTTGAACTTGGCGTCCTCGGTCTTGTAGACGACGTCCGGCTGGTCCTTGCGGACCATCGGCCGGTTGGTCGGGATCGGGACGACGCCCAGCTTGTACGTCTGGTGGAACTCGTTGGCCTCGGTGGCGGCCGTGCCGGTCATGCCGGACAGCTTGGCGTAGAGGCGGAAGTAGTTCTGGAGGGTGACCGTGGCGAGAGTCTGGTTCTCGTCCTTGATCTTCACGCCTTCCTTGGCCTCGATGGCCTGGTGCATGCCCTCGTTGTAGCGCCGGCCGTGCAGCACGCGGCCGGTGAACTCGTCGACGATGAGCACCTCGCCGTCGGCGACGATGTAGTCCTTGTCCTTCTTGAACAGCTCTTTCGCCTTGAGCGCGTTGTTCAGGAAGCCGACCAGGTGGGTGTGCTCGGGCTTGTAGAGGTTGTCGATGCCGAGCCAGTCCTCGACCTTCTCGACGCCGGCCTCCAGGATGCCGACCGTGCGCTTCTTCTCGTCGACGATGTAGTCGCCGGTGCTCTCCTCGCCCGGGTTCTTCGCCTCGACGCCCTTGCGCAGCCGCGGAACGATCTTGGCGAACTCGCTGTACCACTTGCCCGACTGCTCGCCGGGGCCGGAGATGATCAGCGGGGTGCGGGCCTCGTCGATGAGGATCGAGTCGACCTCGTCGACGACGGCGAAGTTGTGGCCGCGCTGGACGCACTCCTCCAGCGACCACGCCATGTTGTCGCGGAGGTAGTCGAAGCCGAACTCGTTGTTGGTGCCGTATGTGATGTCGGCCTCGTACTGCTTGCGACGCTCGTCGGGCGCCTGCCCGGAGACGATGCAGCCGACCTCCAGCCCGAGGAAGCGGTGCACGCGGCCCATGGTCTCGGCGTCGCGCTTGGCCAGGTAGTCGTTGACCGTGACCACGTGGACGCCCTTGCCGGACAGGGCGTTGAGATAGGCGGGCAACGTACAGGTCAGGGTCTTGCCCTCACCGGTGCGCATCTCGGAGATGTTGCCGAGGTGGAGGTTGGCGCCGCCCATGATCTGCACGTCGAAGTGCCGCTGGCCGAGCACGCGGCGGGCCGCCTCGCGGACGGTCGCGAACGCCTCGGGAAGCAGGTCGTCGAGGCTCTCGCCGTCGGCGTAACGCTGCTTGAACTCGTCGGTCAGCGCGCGCAACTCCGCGTCGGACAGGCTCGTGAAGTCGTCCTCGATGGAGTTGACCTGATCGGCGATCCGCTTGAGCTTGCGCAGAGTCTTGCCTTCGCCGGCACGTAGGATCTTGTCGAGAATGGCTGCCACTTTATGTAAAGCTCCTCGCAGGTCTACCCCGGCGGCGCCGCCAGGAGGAGAGGCCGAGACAAACTTCCCCGGTTGCCATCGTAGGCGGTTCCGCAACCAGACACAGCCACCGTGACGACGAGGGCGCCGGACACGTCTGGGAGAATGGGGCCAAGGCAGAGGGTATGCCGGTTGAGCGCCGGTTCGCACCAATAGCGGGATATCCGGCAAAGGAAGGATTAGTCATGGTTGAGGGGAAGAAGTCCGAGCACACGGAGAATCTCGGCAGCCACGGCGGGCGCGCCTCCTCGTGGCTGGCCGTGACTGTCATGGTGGTGGGCACCATCGTGGCCGGCTTCGGGCTGACGGCCGACAACTGGACGCTGGTCTGGGTCGGCGCCGGTGTGTTCGTCGTCGGCGGCATCCTCGCCCTCGTCTTCGACATCTTCACGGACGTGGTGATCGACGCGCCGCGCGTCGGCATGCGCGCCGAAGACCACCGCTGACCCACCCGGCGCACGGCGGGCCCCGACGGATCGGGCGCCCGCCGTTCCCATGCCCGGCCCCCTCCGGGACTCTTTGTTCTCGGCATCCAATTCCCCAACCCCGGTACATCGGCGTGTCGCCCCCGGCCCGCTCACCCCGGCCCCGGACCTCCTGTCCGTAGCCCCGGCCCGGACGTCCTGTCCGTAGCCCTGGCCCGGACGTCCTGTCCGTAGCCCTGGCCCAGACGTCCTGTCCGTAGCCCCGGCCCGGCCTGCGCGCGTGCCCGCCTGCCCGTGCCCCTCACTCAGCCCGGCCTGCCCCTCGCTCCGCCCGGCCCGCCCCTCGCTCCGCCCGGCCTGCCCTCTCTGCCGCCGCCTGCCCCGCCGCGCCGCGTGCCCCGCTCCGCCGCGTGCCCCGCTCCGCCTGCGGACGTACCGGGCGGGCCGATTCTGTCGGTGGGCGCCGCTAAATTCCTCGCATGGATAGCTCTACCGTCCCCCAACGCCGCCCGGGGTTCGCCGCATGACGAACGTGACCGACCTGACCGCCGACGAGGCGCGCCGGGTCATCCTGCGCGCCCAGGGGCTCATCGGCGCCGACGCGCGCAAGGGCGGGGTGCGCGGCATGCTTCGCCGGCTCGGCGCCGTACAACTCGACACGATCTCCGTCCTGGCCCGCTCCCACGAGCTGGTCGCCTACGCGCGCCTGGGCGCGGTGGGCAGGCCCACGGTCGAGCGCGCCTACTGGCACGATCCCGCCCAGAGCTTCGAATACTGGTGTCACGCCGCCTGCATCCTGCCCATCGAGCACTGGCCGCTCTACGCCTTCCGGCGCCGCGCCTACCGCGACCGCCGCTACCGCTGGCACGAGGTGCCCGACAGCGTCGACAAGCTGCTGCAGCAGGTGCGCGACTCGGGCCCGCTCACCACGTCCGACGTCGGCGGCGCCAAGAACGGCGGCCCGTGGTGGGACTGGTCCGACTCCAAGATCGGGCTGGAGTGGCTGCTCGACATCGGCGAGATCACCTGCGTGCGCCGCGTCGGCTGGCGCCGCGTCTACGACCTGACCGAGCGCGTCGTGCCCGCCGACCTGCTGGCCGACGACCTGCCTGACGAGGAGTGCGTCGTCCTGCTGGCCGCCATCGCGGGCCGGTCGCTCGGGGTGGCCAACCGTACCGACCTGCTCGACTTCCTACGGCTCAAGGGCAAGTACGCGGCGATGCTCGACCAGGCCCTGCTCAGCGGCGCCGCCGGGCTGGTGCCGGTCCAGGTGGCGGGCTGGCCGGCGAAGAGGGGCCAGGCCAACGCGTGGGCCGATCCGCAGGCGCTGGAGTCCGAGCCGCGCGGCCGCCACCGCACGACGCTGCTGTCGCCGTTCGACTCCCTGATCTGGCACCGCGGCCGCACCGAGCGCGTCTTCGGCTTCAAGTACCAGCTTGAGCTCTACGTGCCCAAGGAGAAGCGCGTCCACGGCTACTTCACGATGCCGGTGCTGGCCGGGGGCCGTCTGATCGGCCGGGTCGACCCGGCCCGTGAGGGCACCACCCTGGTCGCCCGTCAGGTCCATCTGGAGCCCGGCCTGTCCCCGGCCAAGTGGGCCGACGCCCTGCGCGACGCCCTGTGGTCGGCCGCCGACTGGGTGGGCTGCGACGCCGTCCGCGTCGAACGCACCGACCCTCCGGAGCTCGCCCACCTCCTGACCGGGCCCCGGCCGTAGCCCCAGGCGGGCCGGCACCACGGCCGCGCCCGCCACCGCCGGATATGGGGAACAGGGGACGAGGGACGGCGATCACGCCGAGCCACCGTTCCTGAAGGCCCCGAGTGACCTGAGGAACCCGAGGGATCTGAAGGGCGGGTTCAGGCGCGCGACCGGCAAGCTCTGCACGAGCCCGCGCCACAGTCACGTGATCGCGCGACCGGCGGCGCCGTCACGCGGTCAGGAGGCGCGGCCGGCGGCGCCGTCACGGGATCAGGGGGCGCGACCGGCGGCGGCGTCACGGGACCAGGAGGCGCGGCCGGCGGTCTCCGCACGGGACCGCGCCAGGGTCATGTGATCTCCAGCATGCGTTCGCGTACCGCGTATACCACCGCTTCCATCCGCGAGTGGAGCTGAAGCTTGTCGAGGATGTTGCGGACGTGGTTCTTCACCGTGTTCTCGGAGATGAACAGCTGCTTGGCGATCTCGCGGTTGTTCATGCCCTTGGCGACCAGGCGCAGGACCTCCATCTCGCGGTCGGTCAGCCGGGGCACGGGGAGCTGCGGCGGGCGTTCGGCCTCCTTGCGGCTCATGTTCGCGAACTCGCTGATGAGCTTGGCGGCCATCGCCGGGTTGATTAAGGACTGGCCCTCGTGCACGCCCCGCACCGCGGCGGGCACGTCGTTGATCTGCACGTCCTTCAGCAGGTAACCGGTGGCGCCGGCCTTGATGGCCTCGAAGAGGTCCTCCTCCTCGTCGCTCACCGTCAGCATGATGATGCGGGTGCTCGGGACGGAGGCCCTGATGCTCTTGGTCGCCTCGATCCCGTCCTGCCGGGGCATGCGCACGTCCATCAGCGCGACGTCGGGCATGAGGCGATCGGCCAGTTCGACCGCCTCCTGCCCGTCGCTCGCCTCACCGACCACCTCGATGTCGGGCTCCGCGGCCAGCGTCAACGCCAGGCTTCGCCGGATCAGCTCGTGATCGTCAACGATCAGCACGCGGATCGGCTCGCTGTCTGCCGTGCGGACCTCGCCGGACTCGGTCACGAGCCCTCCTCGGTCCGACTTGCGCCTGCCTTGCTCACGGGGAACCTGCTCATCGGACGGCCGCTCCGCTGTCACGCCCGGTCGGGGCCGTAGCGGCGGTCCGCGTGGCGGTTGTCCCGTCAGTACCCTCGCTTCGCTCGCTCATCTGAACCTGACTGAGCTCGCTCACGTCTCCTCCTCGTCGGGGGGCCAGAGCCGTCGGACCGCCATGATGGCACGTATGGCACGGTCCTCGGGTGGTCGAGAAGATCTTCCGGTGTGCGATCAGGGCTCTACGAGCCGCAACACGCCGTAGTTGTACCCGCGCCGGTTGTAGACCACGCTCGGCAGGCCGCTCTCCTTGTCGCGGAACAGGTAGAAGTCGTGCCCGACCAGTTCCATCTCGAGCATGGCCTGGTCGATGGTCATGGGTTCCGCTCTGTGGAACTTCTCCCGCACGACGAGCGGACCGTCGCCTTCCATCTCGATCGGGACGATGTCGTCGTCGAGCTTCTCCTCCTGCACCGGCAGGTCCTCGTAGGACTCGGCCGGCTCGGGGACGGGCTTGGTTCCCGGGGACGGCGGGCCGGCGATGTCAGGGAGCGTCGCGGTGAACTCCGCCACCGAGGGCGGGCAGTGGTTGCCGTGATGGACCTTGCGCCGGTCGGCCAGCCTGCGCAGGCGGCCTTCCAGCTTGTCAAGGGCTAGGTCGAGGGCTACGAACCGGTCGTCGGCCGAGGCTTCGGCGCGGATGGCCGGGCCTTTCGAATGGATGGTGAGTTCGACGCGCTCGCGCTGGTCGGCGAGGCGAGGGTTGCGTTCTTTGGACACCTCCACATCGACTCGGATGAGTTTGTTGTCCAGACGTTCGATCCTGGCCAGCTTGGTCGTCACCTGGTCTCGGAACCGGTCACTCACTCCTGTGTGCCGACCCTTGACGATGATGTCCATGCAACAGCCCCCCTTCGTCTAACGACTGAGCAAGAGCGCCCGACGATGTGCGTACCGGACGGGGTTTCCTGTCCGCCTCTCTGTCACCGCTACCCTCTTCCGCCACGACGTCACCGGGTTCTCGGGTGGCACCCGTCCGGCCGACCTGGTCTTCGACCCCACATTCGCCTGCTGAGGATTTCGCAGCTCTGTTGCCACTACTGCCCTTCTCTTCTGACGAGGGACATCTGGACCCTCGGGAAGGCAGGACTTACCCCTAAGCCGCACCGTGATCGGTCGACAAAGAGTCGCCTTACGTGGACCGTTTTGCCTGCGGCTGGCCTCGGCTAGCAGAGCCGGGGACACCGGCTCTGCGCAACCACGGACCCGGACGGGTGCCATGTCAGAACGCTATCCGCATCCTGGGCGAATGTCAGCCGGAGCCTCGGCCAAAGGATCACTTTCCGTGATTTTCCCGGGGTTCCGGACGCCCGAATGACCCCGGCGCCGGCGCTCGCCAAGCCCTGCGGCCACGCGCCTTCCGGCCGTCTGAGCTGTGCCACCTCTTGTTCCCCCGAAGAGACATCCCCCCTTCAAGACGCCCCCAAGAATTGGATCTTTCTTTACCGACAGTGATGCCAGGCGTTTCAAGATCTTCGGCGTGTCGCGGCGACGGTGGCCGCCAACGGCACCCGCAGCCCGGCGGCGCGCAGTGCTCGCGCGGCTTCGGTGAGCGAGGCGCCGGTGGTCACGACGTCGTCCAGCAGCACCGCAGACGGCCCTGGAGGGCCTTTCGGACGCCCGGCCACACAGAGGGACCCGGCGAGGTTGGCGGCGCGCTGTGTGGAGCTCAGGCCCGCCTGGTCGGACACCCGGCGAGTCTGCCGCAGCGCCGCCCACGGCTCGGCCGGCACGCCCGAGGCGACCAGATGACGGGCGACGAGCACCGCCACCCGGCCCATGGGATCGTGCCCGCGGACCCGCAGCGCCCTCCTCGCGCTCGGCACCGGCACGACGGCGAGCGGCCCCCGAACCCGTCCGGCTCCGGCCCCCGCCGCCGCGCCCAGCGCCGTGAGCACGGTGAAGGCCAGCACCTGCGCCAGCACGCCGGCCAGCCCCACCGCCCCCCGCTCCTTGTAGGCCAGGATCGCCGCGCGGGCCGCGCCCTCGTACGGCGTGGCCGACCAGCACTCGGGCAGGCCGGGCGGGCCCGGCTCAGGCCCGCGCCTGGCGGGCGCGACCGCCATCCCGGCCGCGCACCCGGCGCAACACCGCGCCCCGGCACGCCCGCAGCCCACGCAGGACTGCGGCAGAAACACATCGAGCACCCCCGCCAACACGCCGCCCAGCATGCCCGCCCCCACCGACAGTTCCAGGACACACGCCTCCCAGCCCGGCCGGGAACCCCGGTCAGCGAGACGAGGTGGAAGGCGGCGCCGAGGGCGGCCTCAGCCCGGGCGAAGAAGGAAACGCCCCACGCGGAAAGCAGCGCCAAGGACGAGCCTCACCCCGGGTGAAAGACGGAACGCCCCTGCGGATGCGGTCCCGGGGACGGGTTCAGCCCAGGGGGAAGAACGGGTTCTTGGCGTTGGGTTCGATCTTGCTGGTCCAGCCCTGACGGTCCTGGTTGAGCTCGATGATCTTGGGCCCCTTCTCGGTGCTGGCCTCCGCGAGCACCCGCCCGTTCAGCGCCGTCACCCTCGCCAGCCGGTCCTTCAGCGGGATCCCGATGGTCTCGCCGTCGCCGATGTCGATCTCGTTCAGGATCTGCCCGGCCTTGCTCTGGATGAGGACGAGCAGGTGCTCGTCGTCCTCCCAGGCGATGTCCTCGATCTTGTACTCGACCTCCGTCGAGGTCAGCGTCTGGAGGTTGCCGAGCATGGGCCCGTTGAGCCCCTCGCTCAGCGCCCCGAGCTGCACGGTGTTCTTGCCGGTGCGCAGGGCCACCCGCACGCCGTCCCTGGCGATCCGGAACGCGGTGACGTCGAGGCCGTCGAGCCCGGGGGCGGAGACGCGCTCGGGGCCGCGCCCGCCGTTGGGGTCGTACCGCAGGACCACCTTGTTGTGCTGGTCGAACGTCCACAGGGAGCCGTCGCGGCGCCAGGTGGGGTCGGTGAGGTCGGCGCCCTCGATGACCTGCTGCCAGCGGCCCTCGGGGGTGAGCCCGGCGATCGAGATGCCCGTGGAGGTGCGCGCCGCGACGATCGCGCCGGTCTGCTGGGTGGACAGCGCGAACGCCTTGAAGTCGGTGTTCCCCTCCCCCGCCGGCCCGGACACCGCGACGCCCGAGCTCTCGTTGCTCATGACGTGCACGGACCCCTTGCTGGTGTAGTACGGCGTGCTGCCGCCGTTCTCCAGCCAGTGGGCCTCCAGGTTGGGCGGCTCGGTCCAGTACTGCTCGCCGTCGACCTGCACCTCGATGGTGCGGCTGTTGGCGACCTTGTTGCTGGTCAGGCTGTACTTGAGCTGCGCCACCAGGGCGGCCTTCTCGCCCAGGTCGAGCGGCAGCAGCGGGCCCGAGAAGTTGATCAGGACGCGGTCGTCGCCGGTGCCGACCGACTCGACCTGCGTGCCCTCGGGGAACACGGTGCCCACGGCGCCGCGCAGCGCGCTGCTCGGCCCCTTGAGCAGCCGCTTGACGATGGTCTGGGCGAAGGTCTCGGTCGGCTTGAGCCGCAGGCACACCCGGTCGACGACCAGGCGCTCGCGGGCGCTGTTGAGGTAGTACAGGTTGGTCAGCCGGTACGCCCGCGCCACGTCGGACTTGGTGAGCAGCAGCCCGTCCGGCAGGTCGTCGACCCGGTAGACGCCGCGGGCGTCCTTCTTCAGCACGAACAGCCGCTCGGGCGCGTTCCCCGACAGCGGCACGTACGCGTCGTCGGGGTCGATGCGGGCGACCTGCTTGCCCTTGAGCCCGTACGTCTCCGCCTCGTCGCCCTCGCCCGGATCCACCTCGTAGACGTCCTCGATCACCGTCACCGGGCCGGACGCCTTCCACTTGGCCTGGGCCTTGGGCGTCAGGTACCTGGCCAGCACGGTGGGGTCGTCGGGGTAGGCCGCCATGGCCGCCTGGAGGCCCTTGATGAGCAGCTCGGGGTCCCAGTCGTCGCGCGGCGGGACGGCGATCATGCGCTGGAACGGCTTGTTCAGCGGATCGCCGCCCCCGGTGTCGCTCACCGTGTACGGCCCGCTCACCGGGATCACGGTGCATCCCGAGCCCGCGCACGCCACGGCCGCGGCGAGGGCGACCGCCGCGCCCACCCGTCTAGTCCTCCTCATGGCCGCCTCCGTCCCCCGAGGCCGGGAGCAGCACCGGCGTCATGTGGCTGCGCCAGGTGCGCCGCATCTCGATCTCGGGCGGCACCAGCGACAGCGGCGAGCCCTTCAGGTCGGCCCCGGCCAGCCTGGGCAGCGTGAGGCGGAACTGCGAGCCCTCGCCCGGCTGCCCCCACGCCTGGAGCCAGCCGCCGTGCAGCGTGGCGTCCTCGCGGGAGATGGCCAGGCCGAGCCCGGTGCCGCCGATCGTCCTGGCCCTGGACGGGTCGGCCCGCCAGAACCGGTCGAACACCATGGTCTCCTCGCCCGGCTTGAGCCCGATCCCGTGGTCGCGCACGGCGACGGCGACGGCGTCCCGGTCGGCCCCCACGGTCACCACGATCTCCCTGCCCTCGCCGTGCTCGATGGCGTTGAACAGCAGGTTGCGCAGGATGCGCTCGACGCGGCGGTTGTCGACCTCGACCATGCACGGCTCGTGCGGCAGGCGGATGTCGAAGCGGGTGGAGTGGCGCTCGGCCAGCGCCTCGGAGTCGGCGATGGCCCGGTGGACGACGTCGCGCATGTCCACCGAGTCGACGTCGAGCGTGGCGGCGCCGGCGTCGTAGCGGCTGATCTCCAGCAGGTCGGCCAGCATCGACTCGAACCGTTCGAGCTGGGCCTGCATCAGCTCGGCCGAGCGGGCGGCCATGGGGTCGAAGTCCTCGCGGGCGTCGTACAGCAGGTCGGCGGCCATGCGGACGGTGGTCAGCGGCGTGCGCAGCTCGTGGGAGACGTCGGAGACGAACTGGCGCTGGACCTGCGACAGCTCCTCAAGCTGGTGGATCTTGAGCGCCAGGTTGGCGGCCATCTCGTTGAACGAGTTCGCCAGGCGGGCCAGGTCGTCCTCGCCGCGCACCTTGAGGCGTTCGTCCAGCTTGCCGGCGGCCAGGCGCTCGGCGGCCTGGCGGGCCAGCCGCACGGGCGTGACGACCTGCCGCGCGACCAGGTACGCGATGGCGGCCAGCAGCAGCACGAGCCCGAGCCCCACCACGACGATGGCCAGCCGCACGTTGGACAGCAGCTCCTCTTCCTCGCTGAACGGGAAGAAGTGGTAGACCTGGTAGTCCTCGCCGGTCTGGGGCTCGTGCACGACGCCGCCGACCACGTACGTCAACGTGGCCTGGCTCTGCCCGGAAAACCTGATCGACTCGATCTGGGCCTCGGTCTTGCCGTACTCGGCCCGGTTCATGTTCTTCTGCAGGCGCTGCCGGAGCGAGGGGGGCACGTCGGCCTGCACCACCCGGCCCGAGGCCCGCGACAAGCCTGGCTTGGCCTCGTTGAGTATGAGGACGTCGTAGCGCTTCTTGGAGCCGTCCTCGCCCGACCCGGTGACGGTGTCCATGACCTCGTCGAGCGGGTTGACCTTCTGGTCGGTGTCGGGGGCCTTGGCGCCGTCGTCGGAGGGCGGGATCAGCGCGTCGGCGATCTGCAGCCGGTCGGCGTACGCCTCGTTGAGCGACGACTGCTGGCTGCTCGCGACCACGGACCTGTTGATCTCGTCGGACAGGAACGTGCCGAGGACGACCACGACGGTCACGGAGATCACCAGCGTGCTGGTGACCACCTGGAGCTGGAGCGAGCGCCGCCACACGCTGCGCACCCGGCCCGCCGCACGGCGCACCCTCCGGCGGACGCCGCCGAGAATCTGGCGGATCGTCCGTCGGCGAGCTTTTCTGGTCGGGGGCATGGCGGGGCGGGGCGAAGGCTAGGCGGGGCCGGCTTTGTAGCCCACGCCGCGGACCGTCACGACGATCTCGGGGTGCTCGGGGTCCTTCTCGATCTTGGCGCGGAGTCGCTGCACGTGCACGTTCACCAGCCGGGTGTCGGCGGCGTGCCGGTAGCCCCAGACCTGCTCGAGCAGGACCTCGCGGGTGAAGACCTGGCGCGGCTTGCGGGCCAGGGCGACGAGCAGGTCGAACTCCAGCGGCGTGAGGTTGATCGTCTCCTCGCCGCGCTTGACCGAGTGGCCGGCCACGTCGATGGTGATGTCGCCGATCTGCAGGATCTCGGGCGTCGGCTCGTCGGTGCGGCGCAGCCGCGCCCGCACCCGCGCCACGAGCTCCTTGGGCTTGAACGGCTTGACGATGTAGTCGTCGGCGCCGGACTCCAGCCCGAGCACCACGTCGATCGTGTCGCTCTTGGCGGTGAGCATCACGATCGGCACCCCCGACTCCGCCCTGATCCTGCGCGCCACGTCGATGCCGTCGGCGCCCGGCAGCATCAGATCGAGCAGGACAAGGTCCGGGCGTGTATCCCGGAACGCGTCGAGGGCCTTGTCGCCGTCGGAGACGAAGGACGGCTCGAAGCCTTCTCCGCGCAACACGATGCCGAGCATCTCGGCGAGAGCGGCGTCGTCGTCGACGACCAGCACGCGACCTTTCATGGCCCCTCATTCGTTCTACGCATTGTGGGACATACCCGCACGATCGCTGAAGGTTACCCTTGGTCGGCCCATGTGTGGGACATGAGCCCTACGAAAGGCGAATTTCAGGTTCCCCCCGCAACCACAAACCCAGTCTGCGGTAACGGAGCGACTTTCGGCCATCCCCGGCTGCCTTCCTTGCCCCGTTTCGCCGATAAATGCGGGCAAGATGAGCCGGCGAATCACCTCGGTGACACCAGCCACCCGCCCAGCGTGCCAGGATTGGGATATGTCAGACGGTCACGGACGCACGCCCGAGACGCCCCCAGGCTGGTCTGCCGAACAGCCCCCGCCCTACAGCGCCCCGCAGGCTTCACCGTGGACCGCGCCGGGATCGCCCACGCAGACGCCGTACGGCCAACCGTACGAGCCGCAGGGCGAAGCCCCCCAGCCGCCGCCCTACGGCCCGCCGGGGCCTCAGCCACCCTACCCCCAGCCGGGCCACCCGCAGTCCGGTCCTCAGCAACCGGGCCACCCTCAGCCCGGATATCAGCACCCCGGACATCAGCAAGCCGGATATCAGCAGCCCGGCTACGGCTACATGCCGCCGCCCGCGCTGCGGCCCGGCATCATCCCGCTGCGGCCGCTGGGGCTCGGCGACATCCTCGACGGCACGATCAAGCTGATCAGGTCCAACCCCAAGGCCGTGCTCGGCCTGTCCGCCGTCGCCGCCCTGCTCGGCGCGGTGCCGCTGGCCGTGGGGCAGGCGGTCATGTTCGGCTCTATGGGCGACGTCTTCGCCGACCCGGAGGCCGCCTCCGCCGGTCTCGACAGCTTCTACGGCCTCGTCGCCCAGTACGGCGGCATGCTGGTCTCGTACGCGATCCAGTTCGTCGTGGTCACGGTGCTGACCGGCGTGCTGACGCGCATCCTCGGCCGGGCCGTCTTCGGCGGCAACATCACCGCCGCCGAGGCCTGGCACCTGAGCAAGGGCCGGCTCCCGGCGCTGTTCGGGGTCGTCGGGCTGATGGCCCTCATGATGATCGTGCCCCTGATCGTCCTCACGCTGGTCGTGGTGGCGCTGGCGATGAACGTCTCCTCCTCCGACGGCGTCGGGCTGATCCTCGGCGTGATGCTGCTGTTCGTCCTGCTGTTCATCCCGTACTACCTGTTCATCACCACGCGCTTCGCGTTCGCCGCGCCCGCCGTGGTGCTGGAGGGCAGGGGGCCGATCGACGCGATGCGGCGCTCGTGGCACCTGGTGACCGGTGACTTCTGGCGGGTGCTCGGCATCCTGCTGCTGACGTCGCTGCTGGTCGGGCTGGTGTCGGGGGTGCTGTCGGTGCCGTTCTCGTTCGGCGGGACGCTGATCGGCATGCTCGGCGCCGGATCGCCGGGCTCTGCCGTGGTCGCGGCGGTGTTCATCGCCATGGGCGCGACGCTGAGCGCGATGTTCTCCTACCCGTTCCAGGCCGGCGTCTCCGGCCTGCTCTACGCCGACCGGCGCATGCGCGGCGAGGCGTTCGACCTCGTGCTTCAGACGGCGGCGATCGAGCAGCAGCGCCAGGGATGGGTGCACGCCTCGGCCGACGACCTCTGGCACCCGTCCAACTCAGCCAGGTCGTGAGCCCGGTCGGCCGGGAGGAGGCGGCGCGCAAGGCGGCCGAGGAGCTCCTCAAGCCCGGATACGAGAAGGAATCCCTGTTCGACCAGCTCTACCGGCGTCTCGTCCAGTTCATCGGCGACCTGACCGACGCCGCGACGGGCGGCGGCCCGGCCGGCGGGATCATCGCGGCCGTCCTGATCACGCTCATCATCCTGGGCGTGATCCTGCTGGTCGCCTGGCGGCTGCGCAGGACCGCCCGCAGGAACGCCATGGCCGTCGGCGGGCTCTACGGCGAGCGCGTGCTCAACGCCGCCGAGCACCGCAGGGCCGCCGAACGCCTGGCCGCCGAGGGCGACTGGACGCAGGCCATCCGCGAACGCCTCCGCGCCATCGCCCGCGACCTGGAGGAACGCGCGCTGGTGGACGGCATGCCGGGCCGCACGGCCGACGAGCTGGCCGCCGAGGCGGGCAGGGCGCTGCCCGGCTTCGCCGCCGAGCTGGCCGCCGCCGCGCGCTCGTTCGACGACGTCAGCTACGGCGGCGTGCCCGGCACGCAAGCCGCGTACCAGGCGATGAGCGACCTGGACGAGCGGCTGCGCCAGGCGCGGCCCGTCCCGCTCGCCGTGGGAGGCGGGCCGTCGTGAGCGTCACCACCTCCGCGCCGGGGCCCGCCGGGTCCTCGGCCTCCGCCGCCGCGCCGGGGGCCGCCGGGCCCTCCGCCTCCACCTCTCCCACCGCCCGCTCCACCTGGCGGGCGAGCCGCATGATCGTCGTGCTGGGCCTGGTCGTCGTCCTGGTCGCGGTGGCCGCGGTGCTGCTCGGCCCTGAGCGGGGCCCCTCCCGTTTCCTCGACCCCGCCGACACCTCGCTCGACGGGTCGAAGGCGCTGGCGGAGCTGCTGCGGGCGCGGGGCGTCCAGGTGGACCGGGTCGACTCGGTCGAGGCGGCCGCCGCCAAGGCCGCGGGCGGCGGCCGGCTGCTGCTGGTCACCGACCTGACCTACCTCGACGAGCACCGGCTCGCCGAGATCCCCGGCGACCGGCTGATCGTCGGCGACCTGCGCGGCCTCGACGTGCTGGCCCCCGGCACGAGCACCGAGCGCGAGCCGTCACGGGTGCGCTCCCGCGAGCCCGGCTGCGCGCTGCCCGCCGCCACGCGGGCCGGCAGCGCGTACGTCGGCGGCCTGGTGCTGAACGGCCCGCCCGGCGCCGCCGCCTGCTACCCGGCGGGCGAGGGCCACTCCCTGGTCAGCTACCGCACCCCCGACGGCGCCGTCATCACGGTCGTCGGCGACGGCGCGTTCATGACCAACCTGCGCCTGCCCGAGGACGGCAACGCGGCCCTCGCGCTCAACCTCGTCGGCACCGGCAGGCCGGTCACCTGGCTGGTCCGCCCGGACAATCCGCCCCCGCTCGACCTGCCCGGCTCCGAAGGCAGGTCGATGTACGAGCTGATGCCCCCGAGCGTGCCGTGGGCGATCCTGATGACCTGCCTGACCGTGGCGCTCGTCGCGTTCTGGCGGGGACGCCGCCTCGGGCCGGTGGTGACCGAGAAGCTGCCCGTCGTCGTGCGGGCCGCCGAGACGGTCGAGGGCCGCGGCCGGCTCTACCGCGCCAGGAGGGCCAGGCAGCGGGCCGCCGACTCGCTGCGCGCCGGCACCGTCGACCGGCTCACGCCCCGCCTGGGCCTGGCCCCGGGCGCCGGGCCGCACGAGCTGGTCGCGGCCCTGGCGGCGCGGATCGCCGACGACCCGCAGGTGGTCGGCGCCGCACTGTACGGCCCGCCGCCGGCCGACGACGCCGGGCTCGTCGCGCTGGCCGGGTACTTGGACTCCATCGAAAGGCAGGTCAGTGAACTCTGAGGAGACTTTCCGCGTGGCCCCCTCGGGCGAGGCGGCCAGGGAGGCGCTCGGCGCGCTGCGGGCCGAGGTGTCCAAGGCCGTGGTCGGCCAGGACGCCGTGGTCACCGGGCTCGTCATCGCCCTGCTGTGCCGGGGGCACGTGCTGCTCGAAGGCGTGCCCGGCGTGGCCAAGACGTTGATGGTGCGCACTCTCTCAGCGGCCCTGTCGCTCGACTTCAAGCGCGTGCAGTTCACGCCCGACCTGATGCCGGGCGACGTGACCGGCTCGCTGATCTACGACGCGAAGACCAGCGAGTTCGAGTTCAGGGAGGGGCCGGTCTTCACGAACCTGCTGCTCGCCGACGAGATCAACCGCACCCCGCCCAAGACGCAGGCGGCGCTGCTGGAGGCCATGGAGGAGCGGCAGGTGAGCGTGGAGGGCGCGGCCCGTCCGCTGCCCGACCCGTTCGTGGTCTGCGCGACCCAGAACCCGGTCGAGTACGAGGGCACCTACCAGCTCCCCGAGGCCCAGCTCGACCGGTTCCTGCTCAAGCTGACCGTGCCGCTGCCGCCGCGCGACCACGAGATCTCGGTGCTCGAACGGCACGCGCGCGGCTTCGACCCGCGCGACCTGTCCGACGTCAAGGCCGTGGCCACGGCCGAGGACCTGGCGGCCGGCCGCGAGGCGGTCTCCCAGGTGCACGTGGCCCCCGAGGTGCTCGGCTACATCGTCGACGTGGCCCGCGCGACCAGGAGCTCGGCGTCGCTGCAGCTCGGCGTCTCGCCGCGCGGCGCGACCGCGCTGCTGGCCGCCTCCAGGGCGTGGGCGTGGCTGTCCGGGCGCCCCTACGTGACGCCCGACGACGTGAAGGCGCTGGCCAGGCCGGCGCTGCGGCACCGCGTCCAGCTCCGGCCCGAGGCCGAGCTGGAGGGCGCGACCGCCGACGGCCTGCTCGACGGCATCCTGGCCTCGGTCCCGGTCCCGCGCTGATGGCCCGCTCCGAGGCACGCGAGAGGTCCGCGGCGGGCTCGGCCGGGAGACGCCGATGGCTCTGACGGGACGCACCGGGCTGCTCGCCGCGGCCGGGATCGTGGTCGTGCTGCTCGCGCCGCAGCCCGGCGCCGCGCTGGCCGGGGTCTGCCTGCTGCTGGCCGCCGCGATCATCGTGGACCTGGTGTTCGCGGGCGCCGTGCGGCCCCTGCGGTTCCACCGTTCGGGCGACACGCTCGTCCGGCTGGGGCAGACGGCCACGGTCGAGCTGATCGTGGAGAACCCGGGCCGCCGGCGGGTGCGCGGGCGGATCAGGGACGCCTGGCCGCCCTCGGCCGGGGCCGTCCCCCGGGTGGCCGGGCTCGACGTGCCGGGCGGCGAGCGGCGCAGGATCGTGGTCACGCTCAACCCGACCAGGCGCGGCGACCGGTCGTCGGTGGCGGTGACCGTGCGCTCGGTCGGGCCGCTCGGCCTGGCCGCCCGCCAGGGGAGCCACCGTTCGCCCTGGTCGGTGCGGGTGCTGCCGCCGTTCCTGTCGCGCAAGCACCTGCCGTCCAGGCTGGCCCGGCTGCGCGAGCTCGACGGCCGGCACCCGGCGCTGGTGCGCGGGCAGGGCACCGAGTTCGACTCGCTGCGCGAGTACGTGGTGGGCGACGACGTGCGGTCCATCGACTGGCGGGCCACGGCGCGCCGCAACGACGTGGTCGTGCGCACGTGGCGGCCGGAGCGCGACCGGCGCGTGCTGATCGTGCTCGACACCGGCCGCACGTCGGCGGGCCGGGTGGGCGACGCGCCGCTGCCCCTGGCCGGGGCCGCCGCGCAGGGGCCTGGGCTGCTGGTACGTCCCGACCCGCGGCCCGCCCCCGGCTGGCCGCGGCTCGACTGGTCGATGGACGCGGCCCTGCTGCTGGCCGCGCTCGCCGCCAGGGCCGGCGACCAGGTCGACTTCCTGGCCTACGACCGGGCGGTGCGCGCGTGGGTGAGCGGCGCGTCCCGTACCGAGCTGCTGTCGTCGCTGGTCAACGTGATGGCGCCGATCGAGGCCGAGCTGGTCGAGGCCGACGGGCAGGGCATGGTGGCCGCCGTCCTGTCCCGGGCCAAGCGGCGCTGCCTGGTCGTGCTGCTCACCGATCTCAACGCGGCGGCGCTCGACGAGGGCCTGATGCCGGTGTTGCCGCAGCTGTCCTCGCGGCACCTGGTGCTGGTCGCGGGCGTGTCCGACCCGCGGGTGGCGGCCATGGCGGCCAGGCGCGGCAGCACCGAGGAGGTCTACGACGCGGCGGCGGCCGAGCAGGCCCAGCTCGCGCGCAGGCGCATCACGGCCAGGCTGCGCCGGCACGGCGTCGAGGTCGTGGACGCGCCGCCCGAGGACATCGCGCCCGCGCTGGCGGACGCCTACCTGGCGCTGAAGGCCGCGGGCCGGCTCTGAGTCGTGGGCTCCTAGGCCGTGGGGGCGACGTCGGGGGCGCGTTCGACGTCGCCGGTCTCGTTCTCGCGCAGGGCTCTGCGGCCGAAGACGATCACGTACGCCAGGAAGGCCGCCTCGGCGAGCACGCCGATGCCCACCCGCACGGCCGTGGGCAGCCCGGACGGCGTCACGAACGCCTCGATCAGGCCCGACACGAACAGCACCACGACCAGCCCGAGCGCCACGCTCATCACCGCCCGGCCCTGCTCGGCCAGCGCCTCCAGCCGCCTGCGCGGCCCGGGATCGATCACCGTCCAGCCCAGGCGCAGGCCGACGGCGGCGGCCAGGAAGACGCCGGTCAGCTCCAGCAGGCCGTGCGGCGTGATCAGGCCGAAGAAGATGTCCAGCTTGCCCCTGGAGGCCATCAGCCCGGCCGAGACGCCGACGTTCTCGGCGTTGCTGTAGAGGATGAACGGGATGGGGATGCCGAGCAGGATGGCGTAGATGATGACCTGGGCCGACACCCAGGCGTTGTTGACCCACACGTGGCTGGCGAAGGAGGCGGCGGGGTGCTCGGAGTAGTAGTCGGCGAAGTCGTGGTCGACGAGCTGGGCGATCTCGTCCGGCGAGGCGATCGACGCCTGCACGTCGGGGTTGGCGGCCACCCACGCCCCCAGCACCCACGCGACCGCGATGCTGGCCAGCGCCGCGGCCAGCCACCACCACCGCGCCCGGTAGGCCACCACGGGGAAGGTGACGGTGAAGAAGCGGGCCAGCTCCCGCCAGGCCGGCGTGTGCGCGCCGGTCACCGCCGACCTGGCCCTGGCGACCAGCGCCGACAGCCGTCCGGCCAGCACCGCGTCGCGGGAGGAGGAGCGCACGATGGACAGGTGCGTGGACACCCGCTGATAGAGGTCGACCAGTTCGTCCACTTCCGCGCCGGTCAGCGAGGAGCGGTTCTTGACCAGGTGGTCGAGCCGGTCCCAGACGGGGCGGTGTGCTGTGACGAACGCGTCGATGTCCACCCGACCATTGTGGCCGCTCGTTCAGTGCGGCATTGCCGTTAGGCTCCACATATGTCAGAGGTTGTGACCGGGGACGCCGTCGTCGTCGAGGTGCGGGTGGCCCAGATGCCCTCGCGCGCGCTGGCGTTCGTCATCGACATGACGGTGCAGCTCGTCGTGCTGATCGGCGCGTACATGCTTCTGGGCGCGTTCGCGGTCGTCACGGACGACGCCATGCTCGGCGCGGCCATGATCGTACTGCTGGTGCTGGTCATGATCGGCTACCCGGTGCTCTTCGAGACGCTCAGCAGGGGGCGCAGCCTCGGCAAGCTGGCCCTCGGCCTGCGGGTGGTCGCCGACGACGGCAGCCCGGAACGCTTCCGGCAGGCGCTGTTCCGCGGGCTGGCCGGGCTGGTGGAGTTCTGGATGTTCTCCGGCGCGCCCGCGCTGATCTCCTCGCTGGTCTCCCAGCGCGGCAAGCGGCTCGGCGACATCTTCGCCGGAACCATCGTGATCTCCGACCGGGGGCCGCGCGAGAGCGGGCAGGCCATCCTCATGCCGCCGCCACTGGCCGCGTGGGCCGCCACGCTGGAGCTCTCCCAGCTTCCCGAGGAGGTGGCGCAGGCCGCCCGCCAGTACCTGATGCGCTGGCACGACCTCACGCCGCAGGTCCAGCACGACATGGGGGTGCGCATCGCGACGCAGACCGCGGCCTTCGTGTCGCCGGCCGCGCCCGCGGGGGTGCCGCCGCACGCGTACCTGAGCGCGGTGCTGGCCGAGCGCCGGCGGCGGGAGGAGGCCCGCTTCGCCCGCCAGGCCGCCCTGGCAGCCGGCGGCGCGCCGCGGCCCACACCGTACGCGCCGTACCCGCAGCCGGGACCGTACGCGCAGTCTGGACCGTATGCGCAGCCTGGACCGTACGCGCCGCAGGGGCCGTACCAGCAGCCCGGGCCGTATGCGCCGCAGGGGCCGTACCAGCAGCAGGGGCCGCAACCGCAGATGCCCGCTCCGGGGCAGATGCCTCACCGGCCTCAGCCGGAGCCCGCGCCGGAGCCGCCGAAGGCGACTCCGGGCGGGTTCGCGCCGCCGCAGTGAGCCGGCGGCGCGGATCGTTCGGCGGGGTCAGTTGCCGCCGGGGACGCCGCGCCCGTGCTCGGGGTACGAGCCCTGGGTCTGCGCGTTCAGCAGGCCCATCTTGACGCTGTTGGCCTGGTTCGTCCGCGGGTCGTTGAGCTTGAGCACGTCCAGGCCCAGGTTGAAGTCCGAGCCGTAGATGTAGCCGTTGTAGTAGTACGCCGACCAGAAGCCGCCGTCGAGCGGCGGAGCGGTCTCGTCCGGCCCGCGCTCGAAGTAGGCGATCTCCTGCGGGTGGGCGGAGTCGGTGAAGTCCACCACCGAGATGCCGCCCTGGTACCACGCCTGGACCATGACGTCGCGGCCCTTGACCGGGATCAGCGAGCCGTTGTGCGCGACGCAGTTCTCGGTGTCGGCCTGGTGACGGGCGATCTTGAAGTAGCCCTTGAACACGAGCTGCCCGCCGACGATGTCGTAGTAGGCGTTGGCGCCCTTGTTCGGGCCGATGGCCGCGTTGCAGGTGGCCCGGCTGCCGCCGCCCAGCTCGTCGGTGAAGACGACCTTCGTGCCCTCGTTGTTGAACGTGGCCGAGTGCCAGAACGCGAAGTTCACGTCATCGCGCACCTTCGCGGTGACCTTGGGCTGCTCGGGGTCGGAGATGTCGAGCAGGATGCCCTCGCCCATGCAGGCGCCCGCCGCGATGCCCTTCTCGGGGTAGGCGGTGATGTCGTGGCAGCCGGTGGTGGCCGACTTGCCGTTCGGGTACGGCAGCGGCAGGCCGGGGTTGCCGCCGTCGGGGAACAGGTTCGGCGTCGCGACGACGGCCGCGGCGGCCGGGTTGTCCAGCGGGACCTTGATGATCGAGATCAGGTCGTGCGGGGGCTTGCAGTCCGGGTAGTTCGCGTTGGGGCCGTAGGAGGAGACGTAGATGTAGACGTTCTTGCCGTCGCGGCCGGGCACCAGCGTGTTGGTGTGCGAGCCGCAGTTGGTCTCGACCGACTTGACGTACTTGGGGTTGGACTTGTCGCTCACGTCGAAGATGCGCATGCCCTCCCACGACTCCTTGACGGAGGCGCTCTGGGAGGTGCTGCTGCACGAGTCGTCGTTGCGCGAGGAGTCGACGGACCCGAACAGCAGGTTGCCGTAGACGGACATGTCCATCTGGCCGCCGGGGCACACGACCGAGCTCACCAGCGACGTCTTCTTCGGCTGCTTGATGTCGTAGATCGAGAAGCCGTAGTAGTTGCCGACGAAGGCGTAGTCGCCCTGGAAGGCCATGTCGGTGTGGATGTCGGACAGCGCCTGTGGCTTGGGCACGTTCGTGACGTGCGTGATGTTCGAGCTCATGACGATCTCGCCGGGAGCCGGGATGTCCGCAGCCTGGGCGGGCAGTGTGGCGCCCGTTGCCGCCACGAGGGCGGCGACCAGGATGAGGGCCCTGCGGGGGGTGAACACTCCGTGGTCCTCCTATAAAGGGGGCATAAATCTCCGTCATCGTCGCTCACGCCGCCACGACCTGGCCAGTGTCCAATGTGTCAAATCTTGTTCCGTTTCAACCTCTTTCGCTTGAGCGATACATGGCCTAGAGTCCGCATTCTCGTCCCGAGCCAGTCAGGAGGCCGAGTGCGCGGCGCGCTCATCGTCATCGCGGGCACGCTGATTGCCCTGTCCGGCTGCTCCTCCGGCGCGTCCTCCGCGCCGCGGGCCGACTCCACCGCGCCGGTGCTCGCCCCCGGCCGGCCGGGCGAGCAGGCCCGCACGCTGGCCCCGGGCGAGGCGGCCACCGCCGTCCCCGGGCCCACGGCCAACGCCGCCGACATCACGTACGTGCAGGACATGATCGTCCATCACCGACAGGCCCTCGACATGGCGATCCTGGCTCCCACCAGGGCGGACTCCGTCAAGCTCAAGGGCCTGGCCGACCGGATCAAGACGGCCCAGGGCCCGGAGATCCAGTACATGACCACCTGGCTCAAGAAGCAGGACCAGAAGGTGCCCGACCACCACGCCGCGCACGGCGACATGCCCGGCATGGCCACGCCCGAGCAGATGGCGGCGCTGAAGGCGGCCACGGGCAAGGACTTCGACCGGCTGTTCCTGGAGCTGATGATCAAACACCATCTGGGCGCCCTGGAGATGTCCGAGCGGGTCCTGACCGCCGGTTCGCACATCAAGATCGAGGAGCTGGCCACGGACGTCAGCGTCACCCAGACGGCCGAGATCGGCCGCATGCAGGAGATGCAGGCGGCGCTCTAGCCTCCTAGGAGCCGACCCGCCAGGAGTGGAGGTAGTCCTCCTGCTCCGGGGTCAGCGTGTCGATCCCGATGCCGGCGGCGGCCAGCTTGAGCTTGGCCACCTCGTGGTCGATCTCCTCCGGCACGTCGTACACGCCGGGCGCCAGGCCCGCCCGCTGCCCCGCCAGCCAGGCCACGGCCAGCGCCTGCGCGGAGAACGACATGTCCATGACGGCCGCCGGATGGCCCTCGGCGGCGGTCAGGTTGACCAGGCGGCCCTCGGCCAGCAGCAGCAGGCGGTTGCCGTCGGGCATGACGTACTCGTCGGTGTTCGGGCGCACCCCGCGGTGCACCTCGCGGGCCATCTCGTCGAGGGCCCGCACGTCGATCTCGACGTCGAAGTGGCCGGCGTTGGCCAGGGTCGCGCCGTCCCTCATCACGGACAGGTGCTCGGCCCTGATGACGTCCCGGTTGCCCGTCACGGTGATGAACAGGTCGCCGACCATCGCCGCCTGGGCCATGGGACGCACCTCGTAGCCCTGAAGGGTGGCGTCGAGGGCCTTGACGGCATCGATCTCGGTGACGACGACCCGCGCGCCGAGCCCCTTGGCCCGCTCGGCCACGCCGCGCCCGCAGAACCCGAACCCGGCCACCACGACCGTGCGGCCCGCCAGCATGGTGTTGGTGGCGCGCATGATCCCGTCGAGGGTGGACTGGCCGGTGCCGTACCGGTTGTCGAACATGCGCTTCGTACGGGTGTCGTTGACCGCCACGACCGGGAAGCGCAACGCCTGCTCGGCCGCCATCTGCCGCAGCCGGATGATGCCGGTCGTGGTCTCCTCGCACCCTCCGCTCACGCCTTCGAGCAGGTCGGTGCGCTCGGTGTGCAGGATGTTCACCAGGTCGCAGCCGTCGTCGAGCACGAGGTCGGGGCCGAGGTCGAGGGCCTGGTGGATGTGCAGGTAGTAGGTGGCGCGATCGACCCCGGCGCGGGCGTGCACGGCGATCCCGTACGCGCGCAGGGCCTCGGCCACGTCGTCCTGGGTGGACAGCGGGTTGGAGGCGGCCAGCGCGATCTCGGCGCCGCCCGCCTTCAACGCGCCCATGAGCACGGCCGTCTCGGCGGTGACGTGCAGGCAGGCCGCGATCTTGAGCCCGTCGAGCGGGCGTTCGAGCGCGAACCGCTCGCCGATGGCGGTCAGCACCGGCATCGAGCGCGCGGCCCAGGAGATCTGCCGCTCGCCGCTTTCCCAGAGATCCATGCCCAGCCCCTCGCGAAAAAGGAACGGCTCCGGGAGGGACTTCCCTCCCGGAGCCGCCCGGCCGATCAGTAGCGGTAGTGGTCGGACTTGTACGGGCCCTCGACGTGCACGCCGATGTAGGACGCCTGCTCCTTGGTCAGCTCGGTGAGCTTGACGCCGAGCGCGTCGAGGTGGAGGCGGGCGACCTTCTCGTCGAGGTGCTTGGGCAGCGTGTAGACGCCGATCGGGTATTCGGCCGTCTTGGTGAACAGCTCGATCTGCGCGATCACCTGGTTGGTGAAGGAGTTGGACATGACGAAGCTGGGGTGGCCGGTGGCGCAGCCCAGGTTCATCAGGCGGCCCTCGGCCAGCACGATGATGGAGTGGCCGTCGGCGAAGACCCACTCGTCGACCTGCGGCTTGATGGTGATGCGCTCGATGCCGGGCAGCTTGGCCAGGCCGGCCATGTCGATCTCGTTGTCGAAGTGGCCGATGTTGGAGACGATCGCCTGGTGCTTCATCTTCGCCATGTGCTCGGCGGTGATGATGTTGAAGTTGCCGGTGGCGGTCACGAAGATGTCGGCGATGCCGACGACGTCCTCCAGCGTGGTGACCTGGAAGCCGTCCATGGCCGCCTGGAGGGCGCAGATCGGGTCGATCTCGGTGACGATGACCCGGGCGCCCTGGCCGCGCAGCGCGTCGGCGCAGCCCTTGCCGACGTCGCCGTATCCGCAGACCACGGCCACCTTGCCGCCGATGAGCACGTCGGTGGCGCGGTTGAGGCCGTCGATGACGGAGTGGCGGCAGCCGTACTTGTTGTCGAACTTGGACTTGGTGACCGAGTCGTTGACGTTGATCGCCGGGAAGAGGAGCTGGCCGTTCTTGTGCATCTCGTAGAGACGGTGCACGCCGGTGGTGGTCTCCTCGGTCACGCCCTTGATGCTCTCGGCGATGCGCGTCCAGCGCTTGTCCTCGCCGACCGTGCGGGTGAGCAGGTCGATGATGACGTGCCACTCCTCCGGGTCGTCGGCGCCGGCGGGGGGCACGGCCCCGGCCTTCTCGTACTCGGCGCCCTTGTGCACGAGGAGCGTGGCGTCGCCGCCGTCGTCGAGGATCATGTTGGGGGCGTCACCGCCGGGCCAGGTGAGTGCCTGCTCGGTGCACCACCAGTACTCCTCCAGCGTCTCGCCCTTCCAGGCGAACACGGGGACGCCCTTCGGGTCTTCGACGGTGCCCTCGGGGCCGACGACGACCGCGGCGGCGGCGTGGTCCTGGGTGGAGAAGATGTTGCAGCTGACCCAGCGGACCTCGGCGCCGAGCGCGACCAGCGTCTCGATGAGCACGGCCGTCTGGATCGTCATGTGCAGCGAGCCCATGATCTTCGCGCCGCGGAGGGGCTGGGAGGCCGCGTATTCCTTGCGGATCGCCATGAGGCCGGGCATCTCGTGCTCGGCGAGCCGGATCTCCTTACGGCCGAAGTCGGCAAGTGAAAGGTCGGCGACCTTGAAGTCCATCGGGATTCCCCTCGCGTCACGATTGCTGTCGCGGACGAGTTTAGGCGGCGCTCGGGCGGCCCCGCATCTCCGAGACAGCGAAACTGACGTAAGAATGTAAGGATGCGCATCACGGAAGCGGCCAAGCGGCTCGGCATGTCCCCACGAATGCTCCGATACCGGGAGGCGCTGGGCCTGCTGCCGCCGGTCCGGGAGCGGGGTGCGCACCGCAGGTTCGGGCCGGAGGAGCTGGCCGCCGTGGCGCAGGGCGTGGAGCTGGAGAAACGGTTCGACGTCTCGCCCGCCGAGCTGGCCTTCGCGTTGCGCGTGCTGAGCGAGCCGCAGGTCGCCGCGGCCGTGCGCGACCTGGGCGTGCGCATCGGCCGCATCCAGGTGCCGCGCCGCGCCCTGGACTTCGAGAAGGAGAAGGCCCTGAGGCTCCTACGCCCCCAGGGCTGAGCGTCAGCCGGCCGTCGTGCGCGGCCGGCTCCAGGATTGGGCGTGAGCCGGCCGTCGTGCGGGCCGGCTCCAGGATCGAGCGTCGGCCGGCCGTCGTGCGCGGCCGGCCTTCGGGACGGGCGTCAGCTCGTCGTCGTGCGCAGGCGGTCGAGGTCGGGTTCGAGGTAGATCACCCGCGCGATCGGCACGGCGTCGCGGATGCGCCGCTCGGCCTCGTCGATGCCGCGGGCCACCTCGCCGGCCGTGTCGTCGTGCTCGACCGCGATCTTGGCGGCCACCAGCAGCTCCTCGGGGCCGAGGTGCAGCGTGCGCATGTGGATGATCCTGGCCACCTCGGGCGAACCCTCCAGCGCGACCCGGATCTGCTCCTCGACCTCGGGCGAGGCGCCCTCACCGAGCAGCAGCGACTTGGTCTCGACGGCCAGCACGACCGCGATGACCGCCAGCAGCACGCCGATCATGAGGGTGCCGATGCCGTCCCAGACGCCGTCGCCGGTGATGACGGCCATCGTCACGCCGAACAGCGCGAAGATCAGGCCGAGCAGCGCGCCCAGGTCCTCCAGCAGGATGACGGGCAGCTCGGGCGACTTCGACCGGCGGATGAAGGCGAACCACGACTGCTTGCCGCGCAGCGGGTTGGACTCCTTGATCGCCGTACGGAAGGAGAAGCCCTCGGCGATGATCGCGAAGATCAGCACCGCGAACGCCCAGATGGGCGACTCGACCTTGGCCGGCTCGACGATCTTGTGCCAGCCCTCGTAGAGGGAGAAGACCGCGCCGATCGTGAACAGCACGACGGCGACCACGAACGCGTAGAAGTACCGCTCGCGCCCGTAGCCGAAGGGGTGTGTCTTGTCGCTGGCCCGCTGGGCCCGTTTCCCGCCGATCAGCAGCAGGAGCTGGTTGCCCGAGTCGGCGACCGAGTGGATGCCCTCGGCCAGCATCGAGGACGACCCGGTGAAGAACGCCGCCACGAACTTCGACACCGCGATCGCCAGGTTGGCGCTCAGCGCCGCAATGATTGCCTTCGTGCCACCACTCGCGCTCACCGGACGTCTCCGCTCATAAAGATCACCTAAAAAAGACCCTGACATGGGATCCTATTGCGAAATCCTGGCCCGAAGCTCAGTGATCGTGGCCACAGGCGTCGGATCGACCCCGTGGCCGATGGCCAGGTAGGTGGCGGCGTAGTCGGCCGGGCCGACGAGCGTGGCCAGCCGTTCGAGCGGATGCACGCCCTCCGCGGTCAGCTCGGTGACCGGCACGTCACGGTCGTGCGCGAGCCGCAGCGACGCCTCGCGCTGCCGCGTGACCTGCGGATGTTCCTCGACGTCGCGCAGCATGACGAGCCTGACCGTCGGCCCGGCCTCGTCGGCGAAGATGTCCCGCTCGGCCAGCGGCCCCTCCAGGGCCGCCACCTGGTTGTATCCGGCCTCCGGCAGCTGGCCGAAGACCGCGGGGTACTTGCCGGTCTCGTTGAGCTGGCAGGCCAGCCGGTACGCCGCCGCGCAGGCCACCGGCGAGGAACCCCAGATCATCGGGATGCCCTCGGCCAGGTCAGCGGCGAGGGACTTGCCCGGATTGACGAAGGACTCGCTGGAGGGACGGCAGCGGTTGGCGATGTCCTCCAGGATCGCGGCCACCCGCTCGAACACCTCGGGCTCGGCCGTGACCAGCCCGAGCGCGGACGCGGCCACGATCACCGGGACCGTCATCAGCCACAGCCCGGACCTCGGCTGCCCCTCGACCCGCACCGGGACGTGGATCGCCGACGCCTGCACGGCCACGGCCTCCAGCGGCGAGCCCGGCGGGCACACGGCCAGCAGCCCGCACCCCCGCCGGACGGCCTGGACGGCGACGGAGACCGTCTCGTCGTCGTCGCCGGTGGCGGAGACGGCGATGACCAGGTCGGTCGCGCCGACCCAGCCCGGAAGCTGGTAGGACCGCAACGTCACGATCGGCAGCGGCACGCCGTTGCCGCACACCGCCGCGAGGATGTCGCCGGTCAGGCCCGCCGTGCCCATGCCCGCGACCACGACGGCCCGCGGGCGGCCCTGGGCGGACAGCCGGTCGACGCCGGCCTCCACCGCGGCACGGTGACCCGTGCGCACCTGGGCGGCCGAGGCCGCGACCGCGAGCAGCATGCCGCCCGGATCGGCCGCGGTGAGGTGTTGCTGGTCATCGAGCCGCCCGGGCTCCCAGGTCACGGCTTCCTTGCCTCATCGACCAGCAGGACGGGGATGTCGTCGCGCACGGGGTAGATCAGACCGCAGTCCGTGCAGACCAGCTCCTCGGTCTCGGCCTCGGCGCGCAGGGGCGCCTTGCAGGCCGGGCAGGCCAGGATCTCCAGCAGCCAGTCGTCGATCTTCACAGTGACACCCTTCCCACGATGGCGAGGACCTCGTCCTTGATCGCCTTCATCTTGCTCTCGTCGGCCGCCTCGGCGTTCAGCCTGAGGAGCGGCTCGGTGTTGGACGCGCGCAGGTTGAACCACCAGTCGGGGCCGGTGATCGTCAGGCCGTCGAGCTCGTCGACCTCGCCGCGGCCCGCGAAGGCCGCGCGGACGAGCGCCAGCGCCTCATCCTGGTCGGCGACCGCGCTGTTGAGCTCGCCGGAGGCGTGGTAGCGCGAGTAGGCCGCCACCACCTGGGACAACGGGCGGTCCTGCTCGCCGAGCGCGGCCAGCACGTGCATCGCGGCGAGCAGGCCCGAGTCGGCGAACCAGAAGTCGCGGAAGTAGTAGTGGGCGGAGTGCTCGCCGCCGAAGATCGCGCCGGTGCGGGCCATCTCCGCCTTGATGAAGGAGTGGCCGACACGCGTGCGCACGGGCGTGCCGCCGTGCTCGCGGACGATCTCCGGCACGCCGAGCGAGGTGATCACGTTGTGGATGATCGTGCCGCCGGGGTCTTTGGCCAGCTCGCGGGTGGCGACCAGGGCGGTGACCGCCGACGGCGAGACGGACGCGCCCCGCTCGTCGACCACCCAGCAGCGGTCGGCGTCGCCGTCGAAGGCAAGGCCCAGGTCGGCGCCGTTCTCGACGACGGCCCGCTGCACGTCGAGGAGGTTCTGCGGCTCCAGCGGGTTGGCCTCGTGGTTGGGGAAGCTGCCGTCGAGCTCGAAGTAGAGCGGGACCAGCTCCAGCGGCAGGCCCTCGAACACGGCCGGGACGGTGTGGCCGGCCATGCCGTTGCCGGCGTCGGCGACGACCTTGAGCGGCCGGATCGCCGACAGGTCGACCAGCCCGCGCAGGTGGGCGGCATAGCCGGACAACAGGTCCTTCTCGATCAGCGACCCGGTCGGGGCGGCGGGGGCGCCCAGCAGCTCGGCCGCGCGGTCGCGGATCTCGGTCAGGCCGGTCTCGCCGCCGATCGGCACCGCGCCGCCGCGGCACATCTTCATCCCGTTGTAGCGGGCCGGGTTGTGGCTGGCGGTGAACATCACGCCGGGCAGGCCCAGGCTGCCGCTGGCGTAGTAGAGCAGGTCGGTGGAGCCGAGCCCGGCGAACACGACGTCGGCGCCGCGCGAGCGGGCGCCCGCGACGAACGCCTCGGCCAGCGGCACGGAGGACTCTCGCATGTCATGGGCGACCACGACGGACGCGGCTCCGGTCACCTCGACGAACGCCGCACCCACGGCCTCGGCGATCGGCTCGTCGAGCTCGTCGGGAACCACCCCGCGAACGTCGTACGCTTTGAAGATCTTGGCGAGGTCGCCCACTCTCCAGCTCCGCCCCTAGGTCGTCTGTCGTGTGAAACGAGCCTACCGGTCGCGGTGCTGCTGGGCCGACCGAAGAACGCGCAGGTGGCCCCTGCGCCCGACCTCGACCCCTTGGCCGACCGGCTCGCCGCTGCCGGACGGGGTGGGCCTGGCGGCTTCCCTGACCGCGTTGGCCAGCGCCTCCAGGTCGTCTGAGCTGGGGGAGTTGCCGTCGGTGGGGAGCCGGACGACCTCCCAGCCGCGGGGAGCGGTCAGCCGCTCGGCGTGTTCGGCGCACAGGTCGTAACAGTGTGGCTCGGCGTACGTCGCCAGAGGGCCGAGAACTGCGGTCGAGTCGGCGTATACGTACGTGAGCGTGAAGACGGCAGGCTGGCTGCAAGCGGTGCGGGAACAGCGGCGGACGGGGCTCACGGAGGGACCGTATCTGGTAAGAGTGCGAGGCGCCACTATCTGAGCGCTCTTAACGAGCGTGTCGCCACAATTCGGACACCTGTCGCAGGCTTTCCACCCACATGCGCCGTTGCGCGCGCCTGAGGGACAACCTTGCCCTCTCACCGTTGACGCCACACCGGCCGCGCCGTACTTTCCGAGCCGTTCGGCCTCACGCTGCCGGGCGCTACTTCCCGCTCTCGCTCCCTGACGGCGGCGACGCGGGCGGGGGTTCCGGGGGTTCGCCGGCACGTGCCCTTACACTTGGTCGGTGACTCCAAAGCGCGGTCCCAGACGGCGCGATCGCCACGGTCGTGGCCTGCGCGGCCCCCTCGCCCCCTCCCACGTCCCCATGGCCCGTTCCCGCAGCGAGCGCTTCGACGACCTCGTCCTCGACGCCGTCGACCGGCTGCGGCCGCGGTGGGACAAGCAGCTGTCCGCCGTGGAGTTCGCGGTCGAGGAGGTGCCGCCGCTCAACGAGCTGGGCGACGGCCCGAGCATGGGCACCGAGCCGATCCCGTTCGGCCGGGCCGACGCGGCCAGCGGCCAGTCACCGGCCGCGGTGGTGATCTACCGCCGTCCGCTGGAGGCGCGCGCCCGCGACCGCGACACGTTGGGCGCGATGGTGCACGACACGGTGGTCGAGCAGGTCGCCACGCTGCTCGGCCTCGCCCCCGAGACCGTCGACCCGGGCTACGACGACCGCCGCTGACCCCGCCGCCGACCCCGCCGCCGACCTAGCGGCTCAGCCGGGGCTCAGCCGGGCAGCACCACGCGGGCGCTGTCGGTCAGCGCGGGCAGCACGGTCCACACGCGCGCGGGCGCGAGCGGCTGGGCGGTGAGGAGCAGGCCGTCCTTCTCCCGCTCCTCGATGACCCGGCCGCCGTAGACCCGGCCCGAGACGGGTGTGACGACCACGGCGAACTCGCCCTTGCCGCGCAGCCGCACCTCCTTGGTCCGCCCGGCCGGCACCGCCACGTCGTACGGCCTGCCCGCCGCGCCCTTGGCCGGCACCTCCTGCACCCTGACCTCGCCGGGCCCGTCCGGCGCGGTGAACAGCAGCCGCGCGCCCGGCCCGTTGCCCGCGACCGCGCTGCCCAGGTCGAGCGGGGGCGTGCCCGCGGTGAACGCCACGTCCAGCCGCTGCCCGGTGCCGGTGGCGACCAGCCCGGCCACGATCGGCGCGGGCGCGGTGAGCACGAGCGCGGCCGGCTCGCCGCCGATCCCGGTGGTCACGTCCAGCGCGACCACGCTGCCGGCGGGCACGTCGACGCTCTCGCGGCCCCTCATCGCGTACGCGGCGTCCTCGCTGACCGCCTTGACCTGCACGGACACGTCGTTCTCGCCGGGGGCGGCGACCAGCAGCTCGCGCCGCCCGCCGCCGCCGGGGATGCCGGGCACCACCACGCGGGTGGCCGGGGGCGCGGCGAGCGGCAGCCAGTCCACGCCGCCGCCGCGCATCGACGCCCTGGCCGCGACCGCGAGCCGGCCGAAGACGGTGGTCACGCCGACCGCCATGACGTCGGCCGAGGGCGCGAGCGTCCTGAGGTCGATCTCCTTGTGCTCGCCGGGCGCGATCTCCAGGCCGCGGCCCGCGTCGCCGGAGACCAGGCCCTCGGCCGCGTACACCTCGACGTCGGCCTGGGCCGGGGCCTTGTCGGCGTTGGTCAGGTGCAGGATCACGTCGGCCGCCGCGGGGCCGGGGCCGGTCAGCCAGGCCGACTGCGCCGGCTCGGTGCAGCGCACCCCGGACAGCCCGCGGCCCGCGCCCGAGGTCACCCGGGTGGTGTATCCGGCTTCGAGGGCTCCCGGGCCGTTCGTCACGTACGGCTCGGCGTTCTTCATGACCTCGTGGGACAGGCGTCCGGGCAGGTAGACGTTCATGCGCGCGCCCCTGGCGCCGGGGCAGACGGCGGTCACCGACTCGACGGCGACCTTCCGCGCCCCCTCGGCCCTGGCCGGTACGGGCGCCGGACGGGTGACGAGGGCGACGCCGTACAGGGCGGACAGGGCCACCACGACCAGCGCCAGCAGGCCGAACCTGTTCTCCACGAACGCCTTCATCGCGCCCCCGCCGGCACGGGGGCGGCCGCCTCGACGCCCTCGACCGCGCCGCTTGCCCGGCGTCCCGGCGTGGCCAGGACCAGCACGACCAGGGCCAACGCGCCCTGGGTCCACAACCAGGGCGCGTGCAGGACGTCCGCCGGCTCGGCGGGCACGCGGGTGAACGGCTCGGTCAGCCGCCACAGGCCGCCCGCCTCCGACAGGCTCATGCGTTCCAGCGACGGCTGGGAGTCCAGCGACCTGGCGAGCTGCGGCGGCACCGGCGCGGCCACGGCCAGCATGGCGATCCCGTGCCGGGCCAGCGTCGCGGCGTCCGTCCCGCCACGCCCGCCGACCAGGCCGCGCGCCGCGTCCGCCACCTTCGCCCGTCCCTCGGACGCGACCGGCAGCTCGGCCTCGCCGATCAGCGGGGTACGGCCGTGCAGCACGGTGAAGGCGTCCCCCTTGACGACCAGCGTGCGCTCGCCGTGCCGGGTGCTCCAGGCGGCCAGCGCGGGCAGCACGTCGGGCGCGTGGCCGGTCAGCGGGCCGCGCACCCCGTACGCCACCCAGTGGACGGCGGCCAGGATCGGCGTGCTCACGGCCGCGGCCACCACCAGGGACGCGCCGATCCTGCGCAGCCCGCCGCCGGCCCGCAGCTCGGCCAGCCGGTGCGCGGTCAGGCCGACGAGCACCAGCAGCCCGGTCCCCGCGAACGCCAGCGGCACGCCGGGCCAGGCCCGCGCTCCTTCGACGCTGATCCGGCTGACCAGGACGGCCGCCAGCACGCCGTACAGCGTGACGCCCCAGCCGATCGCGACGATCAGCCGCTGGCGGCGCATGAGCAGCGCGGCCAGCGCGGTCACCATCAGCCCGGCCGTCACCCAGAACGGCGGCAGCCCCGGCCCTCCCGGGCTGAGCGCGAGCAGCGACTCCGGCGCGAGCCCCGCCGCCACCAGGGCCGGATCGTGCAGGCCCGCCTCCAGGAGGATCCGGCCCGGGTCGGCGACCAGCCCGGCCAGCCACGGGAGCAGCAGCGCGACGGGCACCGCGAGCGCGATCACCATGGAGGTCGCCACGCCGCGCCGCACGCCGCCGTACGCGACCGCGGCCAGCACGCCGAGCACCGCGAAGAGCGGGTACACCAGCGGGACGAACGCCGTCCCCACGGCCAGCAGCAGCCCGAGCGCCCAGGCCGCGCGCCGCGCGCGGCGGCGTTCGGCGGACAGCAGCGTGGTGCCGAGCGCGGCGTACATCGGGACCAGCACGAACACCACCGCCGTGCCGAGCCGTCCGGACGCGATCGCGCCGGTCGCGACGGGCAGCAGCGCGTACGTGCCCGCCGCCCACGCCCGCGCGGGCACCGCCGGGATGACGTGCCTGGTCGCCAGGTACGCCGACGCCCCGGCCAGCGGCACCGAGCCGAGCAGCAGCACGGACACCGCGAGCCACGTCTTGCCGAGCGCGAGCGTCGAGGCCAGCGCCAGCAGCGCCACGTACGGCGGCGCCCAGGCGGTGGTGCCGAGCCCGATGTCGTGGAAGCCCTCGGTGTAGAACCGCCACAGGTCCCCCGCGCCGCCCGTGACCGGCACCAGCGCGCCGCCGCCCAGCCGGTCGCCGCCGAGCAGCGACCGTTCGGCGGCCAGCGAGATCACTGCCAAGGCGATCATGAGGACGACGCCGGGCCGCCGGAGGAAGCCCTTGACCGCGCCGGTGTCGGCGGGCGCGGTGACCTCGTCGTCCTCCTCGGGGGTGGAGTGGTGGTGGCGGCCGGCGGATTCGACGGGGCCCGCGCCGGCGAGGAAGCTCTGCACCATGTCGGTCAGCCGCCGGTAGGCCGCCCCCGGCGGCGTCAACAACCGCTTTATACGGATAAATCCCTTTTTACGGCCTTCGCGGCGGGCCTTGCGGGCCTTCAGCAGCCGGGCCGGATGCGCCAGGATCGACCCCAGCGCCACCATCTCGTCCAGCGCGTTCGCCGGCTGCTTGCCCACCAGGAACAGCAGCGTGCGCAGGGCCGACCCGGCCAGGTTCCGCAGCAGCGCCCACACCATCACGCCGAACGGCAGGTTCGCCATGACGACGAACATCGCGTTGCGCCGGTCGAGCCTGCGCGGATGGTCGCCGCTGACCGTGATCCGCCGCCGCCTGCGCGCCGCCGCCTCGGCGTGCCAGGCCACCGCCGCGGTGACGGCCAGCACCCTGTGACCGGCGTTGCGCACCCGCCAGCACAGGTCGAGGTCGTCGCGGAAGAGCGGGAACAGCGGGTCGAGGCCGCCGAGCCGCTCCCAGACGTCGCGGCGGACCAGCATGCCCGCCGTGGAGACCGAGAGCACCTCCCGGGTGCCGTCGTGCTGCCCCTGGTCGAACTCGCGCGGCTCCAGCCCGGTGTCCCTGCGCCCGGTCAGGCCGACGGTCACGCCCAGTTCGAGCAGGCGCCTGCGGTCGAGCCAGTCGCGCAGCTTCGGGCCGAGCACCGCCGCCTTGGGATCCTGCTCGGCCGCCATGAGCAGGGCCTCCAGCGCCCGCCGGTCGGGGGCGCAGTCGTCGTGCAGCAGCCAGAGCCACTCGTCCTGGCCGCACGGCGGCAGCCGGTCCAGCACCTCCGCCACCGCGTCGCCGAAGGAGGCCGAGCGCGGGAGCGTGAGCACGTTGGACGCGCCGAGCGTCTGCGCGAGCAGGTCGGCCGAGCCGTCCCTGCTGCCGTTGTCGACCCCGGCGACGCGCTCCGGCCTGCGGCTCTGACCCGCCAGCGCGCGCAGGGTCTCCCCCAGCCAGCGACCGCCGTCATGGGCGACGACGATCGCGGTGACGAGGGGGCGTGACATGGGCGGGCGACTCCAGCATTGATCAGGCGCGCCCACCCTACAGGTGACATCACACGCGAAAAAGGGCCACGCGGGCTACCGCGTGACCCTTTCGCTCATATCCCCTAAACGGCCTGGCGCTTGATCCGTCTGCGCTCCCGCTCCGACAACCCACCCCAGATGCCGAAGCGCTCATCGTGTTCGAGCGCGTACTCCAAGCACTCGGCACGGACCTCGCACGATCGACAAACCTTCTTGGCTTCTCGGGTGGAGCCGCCTTTTTCCGGGAAGAACGCCTCCGGATCGGTCTGCGCGCACAACGCACGCTCCTGCCATCCGAGTTCTTCAGCGTCAAGCTGATCCTGTGCGATGACCGGATCGGTCACTGCACACCTCCCTGCCGCCCGCCCGCAATGGAGCCCCCCATGGACGCCTTCCTCCTACCCACCCACGGGAAGGCGTAACAACATGGTTGTAATTACACGCGCGTGCCGTACGTGACGTCAAGCGGCATGACGGTATCCGGGGAAAGACCGACTCTCGCCCCGGTGTGCTCGGCATGTGGTGTTCGCACCGGGCCGAGACCCCCTGCACAGCAAGGCTTCGACCCGGTTCGTTCAACGCTGTCAGCGGTCGGAACCGTACCAGGGCGGGGTAGACGCCCGCCCTTTGGGCCACCTTCTCTCTAGCCGTCGTTTGCCGGTCCGTTACCTGCGTGGCTCGTTGGGCGTGTATATGGCCGTTGGGTCGATTGGGTCGTCACCCGGGCGGTTCTGGGCGCCCAGGGCGTCCCCGAACTGCGAGGGGTCGAGCCGCATCGTCGACTCGCCCTGCGCCTCGCTCCACCCGGCCGCCGGGGCCTGGTGGGTGGGGCGGTAGGTCTGGGGCTGCTCGTACTGGCCCTGCTGGGGTTCGTACGCGTTCTGCTGCTGCTGGTACGGCTGGGCCTGCTGCGGGTGGCCGAACGGGTCGTCGTACGGCCTGGGCGGCTGGCCGGCGTAGTCGGGCACCCGCAGGTCGGGCTGGGTGCCGGAGGCGGCCGTCGAGCTCTGGTAGGTCTCGGCCTGCTGGTAGGCGTCCAGGAGCTGCTGGGAGCGCGGGTCCACGGGCGGGTCCGGCTCCTGGAAGGCGGGGGTGGCGTACTCGTGGCCGGAGTAGCCGGTGAACGGCTGGCCGCCCTGCTGGTCGAACGCGCTCTGCCGGTCCTGGTACGGCTGCTGCTGCTCCGTCTGCGGGTACGGGACGCTCGGGCTGGTCTCGCCGCTCGGGTACGCCTGCTCGGCGAAGGCGTTCGGGGAGCTGTTGCTCGGGGCGTACGGGTTCTCGGGGGTGGGGTAGCCGGACTGGCCGTACGCGCTGGGCTGGCTGTCGGCCGGGACGTACGGCGCGGGGGTGTACTCGCCGGCCGGCGGCTGGTAGCCGGAGTCGGGAAGCGTCTCGGACGGGGTGTAGGCGGGCGGGGCGTACCCCTGGTCCTGGCCGAAGCCCTGCGGCGGGAAGCCCGGGTCCGGCTGCGCGAACGGCTGACCGGCCGGTCCCTGGGGGTGACCGAAGGGCTGGTCGCCGGACGCGGCGGGAAGCGCGGCCCTGGCCGGCTGGTAGGGCTGCTGCTGGTACGGCTCCGACTGCTGCCCGTGCGAGGGCTGCCCGAAGGGAGCCTGGTCCGGCTGCTGACCGAACGGCGACTGGTCGGGCTGCTGGCCGTGCGAGGGCTGCCCGAAGGGGGCCTGATCGGGCTGCTGACCGAACGGCGACTGGTCAGGCTGCTGGCCGGGGGCGGGCTGGCCGAACGGGGGCTGCTCGGGCTGGCCGTAGGCGGGCTGCTGGCCGTGTCCCTGGCCCTGCCCCTGGCCGTAGGCGGGCTGGGCGTCGGGGGTCTGGGGGGCGTAGGGGGACTGCGTGTCGGCCGCGTGTGGGACGGGGGTCTCCTGCTGGTGGCCGTAGCCGGGGGCGTCGGACTGGCCGAAGCCGGGCGCGGAGGGCGCGGGCTGGCCGTAACCGGCGGGGTCGGGCTGGCCGAAGGCGGGGGCGGGCTGGCCGTAGCCGGGGGTGGACGGCTCGGGCTGGCCGTAACCGGAGGTGGAGGGGTCGGGGTGGCCGCCGTGGCTCGGGGGCTGCTGGCCGTAGCCTGGCTGCGCGCCGGGGCTCGGCGCCTGTCCGCCGCCGTAACCCGGCTGCTGCCCGAAGGCGGCCTGCTGGTCCTGCTGGCCATAAGGGGCCTGCTCGTCCTGCTGGCCGAAGGAAGCCTGGGAGTCCTGCTGGCCGTACGGAGCCTGCGGGTTCTGCTGGCCGAAGGCGACGGTGGCGTGCTGGCCGGACGGGGGCTGGGGGGCGTACCCGGCGGAGGCCGGCTGAGGCTCGTAGCCGGAGGACGGCGGCTGGGGCGCGTAGGCCGGGGCCTGCTGGCCCGACGGCGGCTGAGGGGTGTAGCCCGGCGACTGCTGGCCCGACGGGGGCTGGGGGGTGTAGCCCGAGGCTGGGGGGATCTGGCCCGACGGCGGTTGCGGGGCGTAGCCGGAGGAGGCGGGCCGGCCGTCGGAGGCCGGGGGCTGCGCGTCCTGACCAGGGGGGAGCTGGGCGAGCGCGGCCTGCTGGCCGTAGGGGGTCGGCGCCGCGTGCGGCTGCGCGTACGCGGGCTGGGGCGCGGCGTCGGGCCGGCCCTGGGAAGCGCCCTGGGACGGGCCCTGGGCAGGCTGGTCGGACTGGCCGTAGGCGGGCTGGTCCTGCTGGCCGAACTGCTGGGGGCGGCCGTACGGGGGCTGGTCCTGCTGGCCGAACTGCTGGGGCTGGCCGTAGTGGGTGGTCGGGCGGCCGTATCCGTCGAGGGTGGGGATGGGGGCCCGGCCGGGCATGACCTCGGGGAGCAGGTAGGCCAGCCCGACGGCGGTCAGCGCGAGCAAGGGCACGCCCGTGAGCACGTACTCCACCACGCCGCGGAAGCCGCCACCGGCGAACAGCCCGACGATCAGCGCCAGCGCGCCGAACACCGCGGCGAGCAGCAGGCCGGCGGCCGAGCCGTAGGCGATGAGCCGGGCCTTGGACGAGCGCTCACCCGTCCTGGTGACGAGCAGCACGGCGCCCACGAGCAGCGCGGTCACGACCGGGCTGGTCAGGCCGGTCAGGTTCGCGGCGGCCCGGGTGGCGAACCCGCCGCCGAGCGGGCTGCCCGAGCCGATCAGGATGTGGCCGATCGTCAGGACGACGTCCACCAGCCCGGTGACGAGCATGATCCAGGCAGCCGGCTCCCGTAGTCGGGCGGCATTGAGTTTGCTCATGAGTAACCCCCATCGGACCCTTTGGCCCGAAGGGAGTTTGCCACATTGCCGACTTTCGCGGCGGGTGTCCCAAGAACCTCTTCCATCCCATTTACCCCTATACCTGGAGCTTCATTGCTCTGAAGTGGGGCAGAACCACTCCCCCCACGGGGATGTCGGACGCCGATGGAAGACTGGGACGCATGCACATCGTGTCACTCGCCGGCGGCATCGGCGGCGCCCGTTTCCTGCGCGGCCTGCGCGCCACCGCACCCGACGCCTCGATCACCGTCATCGGCAACACGGGCGACGACATCACCCTGTTCGGCCTGCGTGTCTGCCCCGACCTCGACACCGTCATGTACACCCTGGGCGGCGGCATCGACGAGGAGCAGGGCTGGGGCCGGGCCAAGGAGTCCCACGTCGTCAAGGAGGAGCTGGCCGCCTACGGGGTCGAGCCGCAGTGGTTCGGGCTCGGCGACCGCGACTTCGCCACCCACATCGTCCGCTCGCAGATGCTGGAGGCCGGCTATCCGCTCTCGCAGATCACCGAGGCCCTGTGCGTGCGCTGGCAGCCGGGCGTGCGGCTGCTGCCGATGACCGACGACCGCTGCGAGACGCACGTCGTGATCTCCGACGAGCGCGGCAGGCGGGCCGTGCACTTCCAGGAGTGGTGGGTGCGCCTGCGCGCCTCGGTCCCGGCCGAGTCGTTCGCGCTGGTGGGGGTCGAGACCGCCAAGCCCGCGCCGGGCGTGCTGGAGGCGATCGAGCAGGCCGACGTGGTCATCCTGCCGCCGTCCAACCCGGTGGTGAGCATCGGCACGATCCTGCAGGTCCCCGGCATCCGCGAGGCGGTCGCGGCCAAGACCGTGGTCGGCGTCTCCCCCATCATCGGCGGCGCGCCCGTGCGCGGCATGGCCGACGCCTGCCTGACGGCCATCGGGGTGGAGACCACGGCACAGGCCGTGCTCGACCTCTACGGCGCCGGCCTGGTCGACGGCTGGCTGGTGGCCGAGGAGGACTCCGGGGTGGCGCTCGACGGCGTGCGCGTGGTGTCCCGTCCGATCCTCATGCACGACGCCGAGGCGGCCGCCGACATCGCCCGCACGGCGCTCGACCTGGCGCTGGAGCTGGCCCGATGAGCTCGCGACGGGTCGAGGTGATCGCCGTCACCGGCATCGGCGAGGTCCGGCCGGGCGACGACGTGGCCGCCCTGCTCAAGGACGCCGACCTGCGCGACGGCGACATCGTGGTGGTCACCTCCAAGATCGTCAGTAAGGCCGAGGGGCGCCTGCGCCGGGCGCCTGACCGTGCGAGCGCGATCGAGGAGGAGACCGAGCGGGTCGTCGCCAGGCGCGGCGACACGGTGATCGTCCAGACCCGCCACGGATTCGTCATGGCCGCGGCCGGGGTCGACGCCTCCAACACCGAGCCGGGCACCGTCCTGCTGCTGCCCGAGGACCCCGACGCCTCGGCGGCGCGGATCAGGGCCGGGCTGGGCGCGCGGGTGGGGGTGATCGTCTCCGACACGTTCGGGCGTCCGTGGCGCAACGGGCTGACCGACGTGGCGATCGGCGCCGCCGGGGTGCGCCCGCTCGACGACTTCCGCGGTTCCTCCGACCCCTACGGCAACGCGCTCGGCGCCACCGTCACCGCGCTGGCCGACGAGATCGCGAGCGCGGCCGAGCTGGTCAAGGGCAAGCTCGACGGCGTGCCCGCGGCGATCGTGCGCGGCCTGGCCCACCTGGTGACCGACGACGACGGGCCGGGGGTCAGGCCGCTCGTCCGGCCGGCCGACGAGGACATGTTCCGCTTCGGCGCCCGCGACGTCGTGTTCGCCCGCCGTACGATCAGGGAGTTCTCCGACCGGCCGGTCGACGGCGAGGCGGTGCGCAGGGCGGTGGCCGCGGGCATCGCGGCGCCGGCGCCGCACCACACGACCCCGTGGCGGTTCGTGCTGGTCGAGTCGGCGCAGGCGCGCACCGAGCTGCTCGACGCCATGCGCGCGGCGTGGATCGACGACCTGCGCGGCGACGGGTTCACCGAGGAGTCGATCGCCAAGCGGGTCAGACGCGGCGACGTCCTGCGCAACGCCCCCTACCTGGTCGTGCCGTGCCTGGTGATGGAGGGCTCGCACACCTACCGCGACGACCGGCGCAACGCCTCCGAGCGGGAGATGTTCGTCGTGGCGACGGGCGCCGGCGTGGAGAACTTCCTGATCCAGCTCGCGGTCGAGGGGCTTGGCTCGGCGTGGGTGTCCTCCACGATGTTCTGCCGGCCGGTGGTCCGGCGGGTGCTCGACCTGCCGGAGTCATGGGACCCGATGGGCTGCGTGGCGATCGGGCACGCCGCCGCGCCGCCGCGCGACCGCGCCCCCCGTGACCCGCGCGATTTCATCGTGACGCGCTGAGCCTCTGACGAGAGTCTGGAAATCTGGTAAGCCAACCGTTTACCGTTAGGAAACTTTCCTTTACATTTGGACTATCCCCCCATGTAAAGGAGCCACTTCAATGCGAAGGACTCTCACGTTAGTCGCCGTGGCGGTGATCACCATCGCCACGGCGGTGTTCAACACCTCTCCCGCGTTCGCCCACGGTTATGTGAACTCGCCGCCCAGCAGGCAGGCGTTCTGCGCCCAGGGCAAGGTGCCCGACTGCGGGCAGATCGTCTACGAGCCACAGAGCGTGGAGGGCCCGAAGGGCCTGCGGAGCTGCAACGCCGGTCTTGGACAGTTCGCCCAGCTCGCCGACGAGAGCAAGCCCTGGCCGGCCACCTCGGTGGGCAACTCGGTGACCTTCACCTGGACGTTCACCGCCAGGCACGCCACGCTCAACTACGAGTACTACATCGGCGGCACCCGGGTCGCGGTCTTCAACGGCAACGGCCAGCAGCCGCCGTCGACGATCTCCCACACCGTCAACCTCTCCGGTTACTCCGGCCGCCAGAAGGTCCTGGCGATCTGGAACATCTCCGACACCTCCAACGCCTTCTACTCCTGCATCGACCTGCAGATCGGCGGCGGCGGCCAGCCGACCCCCACCGCCACCCCCACTGTGACCCCGACCCAGACCGCGACCCCGACGCCGACCACGACGGCCTCGGGCACCTGGAAGGCCGGCACGGCCTACACCACGGGCAGCACGGTCACCTACAACGGCGTCTCCTACCGGTGCCTGCAGCCCCACACGGCCATCGCGGGCTGGGAGCCGCCGAACGTCCCGGCGCTCTGGCAGCGGATCTGACGGTCTGGACAGACCGATGACCAAGCTTCGTGACGCCGCGCTGTCGCTGTTCCGCATCGTGGTGGGCCTGCTGTTCGCCTGCCACGGGGCCGCCACTCTGTTCGGCGTACTCGGCGGCCCGTACGGCGGAACGACCCCGTCCGTAGGCCAATGGCCCGACTGGTGGGCGGGGGTGATCGAGCTCGGCGCGGGCGGCCTCGTCCTCATAGGGCTCGCCACCCGCGTCGCCGCACTGATCTGCTCGGGCACGATGGCCTACGCCTACTTCACCGTCCACCTGCCCAAGGGCCTGTTCCCGTTGCAGAACGGGGGCGAGGCCGCGGCCATGTTCTCGTGGTCGTTCCTGATGCTGGCGCTGCTCGGCAGCGGCGCGTGGTCGCTGGACAAGCTGGTGTCCCGCCTCCACCACCGCGGCGAGAACGCCACCGTGCACCAGATGTAGCAACCCGTCGCAGGGCGAGGGGGTGCCGGGCGACCGGCATCCCCTCAGGCGGCCGGCTTGCAGGTGGGATGGCAGAGCCGGCGGGCCAGCGCGCCGAGGAAGACGTCGATGATCTCCCCGGGCTCGTGCGCCTCGTGCAGCGAGCCGTTCGTGGCCGCCGCGATCTGCGACAGGCTGCCGCGGTCCACGTCCTTGCCGAACGCGATGATGACGATCTGGACGGGCTTGTCCGGGTCCCATTCCTTGTGCAGGGCGTCGAGAAGCCGCGGGAGCTTGACGCCCTTGCCGTCGTCCTTGCCGGCGGTGATCACCAGCAGCGTGTTGTTCATGTCGTCGCGGTAGTCGCCGCTCATCCTGCGGAACCCGGCCAGTATCGCGTCGTAGAGCGAGCTGTCCAGGTCGGGGTGGGGGGCGATCGTGCTGGTCAGCTCGTCGAGAACGCTGCGCCGCAGCACCTGGCCCGACTCCGGCTCGCTGATCGGGCCGAGGCTGACCCGCTGCCGGTAGCTGCGGATGTCACCCACCTTGTCGGCGAACTCCCACATGCCCATGTGCGTGGAGTTCGGGAAGAGCTGCAACCCGATCTTGGCCGCGGCCAGCGCGATGCGTACCTTGGTGCTGCCGTTCAGCGGCTCGGCCATGTGCTTGGAGGTGTCGGCCAGCACGAGGACGTTGGTCGGCGGCGCCAGCCTGCTCCAGGCGCGCAGCGCCTCGTCGATGTCCTGCTGCGACACCGACGGCCTGGTCTTCGGCGCCTGCGACGGGAGCTGCGGCCCCGGCGAGAGCGGCCCCAGCCGGCCGTCGCCCGACCTGAACCCGGCCCGCCGGACGATCTCCTGGGCCTGTCCGCCCTTCAGCCAGTCGGCGAAGGCGGTGGACGCCTCCGCGACGTCGGGATCGGCCGCCGTGACGACGTAGGGATAGTCGAGGTCGATCGTGCCCTCGCGCGGGTGCAGCGCGACGACCGGGTCGGGCGAGGGCACCCGGTTGTGGTTCCACACCGACTGCTCGGGGACGATGACCACCGGCCGCTGCCAGAACCCGCGGTCGTCCACGGCGTCGAGCATGCTGCGGTAGTCGGGCGCCGACCCGGCCTGCGCCCAGCGGACGAACGCGGTCAGCGCCTTGTCGGCGGCCGGCCCGGTGCCCACGACGTCCCTGGCCGCGGCGACGGTCGCGATCCCCGCGCCCACCAGCGACGGGTCGGGCACCCGTACGACGTCGGGCTCGCCCGAACTGGGCGTCAGCCGCCCGCGCACGGTCGGCGGGAAGACCATCCGCCAGTTCATCTCGGTCCCGCCGACCGAGAAGCGCCGGGCCAGCGACGAGCGCGTGGCGAACACCAGCGGCGAGGTGGCCACCACGGTCTCCCCCGCGGGCAGCGAGCTCGCGCCCTGGCTGCGGGCCAGCCTGATCCAGGCCGAGGAGTCGGCGATCCAGCCGTCGGGACGTTCGCGCAGCACGCCGGCCCGGTCGCCGATCAGCGTGCGCAGCACGGTGGCCGACGGCTGCTCGGTCACCTGGACCAGCACGCACCGCCCGCCGACCGACGCCTTGGTCTCGTTGAAGCGCCCGGCGGCCTCCATGACCGCCGGCGCCACGTCCACGGCGGCGGCCACGCTGACCAGAACAGGATCTCGTGACACGCACAGGGCGGGACCGCCGCCGAGCACCACGTACAGGCTGCCGGCGGCGACGGCCACGGCGGCGAGGCCGGCCAGCATGCCCCGTTGGAGCGCCTTCCTGCGTCGCTGCACGGGAGGCAGCGCGGCACGGTGTCGACCCAACCGCACGATGAACCTCTCTCCAGTGGAGTGATGATTCTTCCAGTGCCTCCCATACCGGGCGCAACCCTTGTTAGAACTTGTTACAACTATGCCATCGGCAAGATTCTTCTCACGCTCTGGCACACCCCGTCGCTCGCCTGCGCGGCGGCCAGCCGTTCGGCCGTGGGGCTGCCGTACTCGGTGGTGCGCTGGCGTACCGGCCGGCCGGTGACCTCGACCATCTCGCGCAGCTCGCTGATCGTCTTGTACGAGCCGTTCTCCGAGCCCGCCATCCGGCTGATCGTCTCCTCCATGAGGGTGCCGCCGAGGTCGTTCACGCCGCCCCGGAGCACCTGGCGGCACAGGTCGTCCTGGAGCTTGACCCACGAGCACTGGATGTTGGGGATCGCGCCGTGCAGCAGGATCCTGGCCAGGGCGTGCACCGCGCGGTTCTCCTGGGCCGTGGGGCCGGGACGGGCGATGCCGGCCAGGTAGATCGGGGCGCTGGTGTGCACGAACGGCAGCAGCACGAACTCCGAGAACCCGCCGGTCTGCTCCTGCAGCCGCCTGATCAGCTTGATGTGCCTGACCCAGTGCAGGTGGTGGTCCACGTGGCCGTACATCATCGTGGACGTCGTCGGGATGCCGACCTCGTGGGCGGTGGTGATGACCTCGATCCACTCCTTGGCCGGCAGCTTGCCCTTGGTCAGCACCCAGCGCACGTCGTCGTCGAGGATCTCGGCCGCCGTGCCGGGCAGCGAGTCCACCCCGGCCTCCTTGGCGGCCTCCAGCCAGTCGCGTATCGACAGGTTCGTCCGGGAGGCTCCGTTGATGACCTCCATCGGGGAGAACGCGTGCACGTGCATGCCGGGCGTCCTGGCCTTGACCGCCCTGGCGATGTCGAAGTACGCGGTTCCCGGCAGGTCGGGATGGATGCCGCCCTGCATGCACACCTCGGTCGCGCCCGCCGCCCATGCCTCCTCGGCCCGGTCGGCCACCTGGTCCAGGCTCAGCGTGTACGCGTCGGCGTCGGTCCTGCGCTGGGCGAAGGCGCAGAAGCGGCAGCCGGTGTAGCAGACGTTGGTGAAGTTGATGTTCCGGTTGACGACGTAGGTGACCTCGTCGCCGACGGCCTGCGCGCGCAGCGCGTCGGCGATGGCCGCCAGCTCCTCCAGCGCCTCGCCCTCCGCGCCCAGCAGCGCGACGGCCTCGGCGTCGGTCAGCCCGGCGGGGTCGGCCTCGGCCCGCCGCAGCGCCTGCCGCACGTCGCTCGGCGTCGAGGCGGCGATCGGGCCGAGGCGTTCGCGCAGCGCCGTCCAGTCGCCGTAGACGTGGTCGAAGTCGTCGCGCCGGTCGCTCGCCCGGCCGGTGGTGTCCACCTCGACGTGCAGGTCCACCCGGCCGGCCGCGGTGAACCCGCCGTCGGGCTCCTGCCAGGGACGGCCCTGCGGCACGGCGTCCGCGCGGGCGAGCCCGGTGCCGGGGTCGGCCAGGGCCTCGACGTGCGCGAACAGCCGCGGGTCCAGCCAGGGCTCGCCGGCCCGCACGTACTCGGGGTAGATGGTCAGGCGTTCGCGCAGGTCGAAGCCGGATTCGGCGGTACGCGCCGCCAGGTCGTCGATCTGCGGCCAGGGGCGTTCGGGGTTCACGTGGTCGGGGGTCAGGGGCGAGACGCCGCCCCAGTCGTCGATGCCGGCGCGGATCATGAGCGCGTACTCGGAGTCGACCAGGTTGGGCGGGGCCTGGAGGCGGACGCGGGGGCCGAGGACCAGTCGCGCGACGGCGATCGTGGCGGCGAGCTCGTGCAGGTCGGCGTCCGGCAGGCCGCGCATGGCCGTGTCCGGCTTGGCGCGGAAGTTCTGGACGATGACCTCCTGGATGCCGCCGTACTCGCGGGCGACCTTCCGGACGGCGAAGATCGACTCGGCCCGGTCCTCGACGGTCTCGCCGATGCCGATGAGGATCCCGGTCGTGAACGGCACGTTGCTGCGGCCGGCGTCCTCCAGCACGCGCAGCCGTACCGCCGGGTCCTTGTCGGGCGAGCCGTAGTGCGGCTGCCCCTTCTCCTCGAACAGCCGCCGCGAGGTGGTCTCCAGCATCATGCCCATCGACGGCGCGACCGGCTTGAGCCGCTGGAGGTCACGCCAGCTCAGCACACCGGGGTTGAGGTGCGGCAGCAGCCCGGTCTCCTCCAGCACCAGGATGGCCATGGCCCGCACGTAGGACAACGTGTCGTCATAGCCGTGCGCGTCCAGCCACTCGCGGGCCTGATGCCAGCGGTCCTCCGGCCGGTCCCCCAGCGTGAACAGCGCCTCCTTGCAGCCCATCGCCGCGCCCTGCCGGGCGATCTCCAGCACCTCGTCCGGGCTCAGGAAGGCCGACTCCAGCTTGTGCGGCGCGGTCGCGAACGTGCAGTAGCCGCAACGGTCCCGGCACAACCTGGTCAGCGGGATGAACACCTTCCTGCTGTAGGTGATCACCCCTTCCCGGCCGGCGGCCTTCAACCCGGCGTCGCGCACGCGGGAGGCGTGGTCGAGCAGCGCGTCGAGCTGCTCGCCGCGCGCGTGCAGCAGCACGACGGCCTCGGTGAGGTCGAGCGCCTTGCCGTCACGGGCACGGGCGAGGGCACGGCGAAGCGCGGAATCACTGACAAGACTCATAGAGGCACAGTACGCACCCCTGAGTTCGTGACGCGCACTCAGGGCGGGATGTCAGAAGGACCGGTAGTCGCGCGCGGCCATCCGCGGCCCCCGCGCGGGCGGACGCAGACCGCTGAGCCAGACGAGCACCGTCGCCCGGTGCCGATGCCCCCGATACGGCTCCAGCAGCCGCATCATCCCCTCATCGTCGGTCTTCTCCCCGGTCAGCGCGTAGCCGACCAGCTTGGCCAGGTGGAAGTCGCCCACGCTGACCGCGTCGGCGTCGCCGAAGACCCGCTGGCGCACCTCGGCCGACGTCCACACGCCGATGCCGGGCAGGGCCCGCAGCAGCCGGTCGAGCTCCTCCGTGGTGGCCGCGGCCTCCAGCTTGGCGGCGTGCCAGGCGGCGTTGGCGATCGTCCGGGCCCGGACGGCCTCCGCGCCCGCCCGGTGCCAGTGCCAGCTCGGGATCTGCCGCCACACGACCGGCTCGGGCGGCACCCGCATGCCGTCGGGGGCGGGGCCGGGGGCGGGCTCGCCGTAGTGGCGCAGCAGGTGGCGCCAGGCCCGCCACGCCTCCCGGCCGACGACCTTCTGCTCCAGCACCGCGGGCACCAGCGCCTCCATGACCCGCCCGGTACGCCCGATGCGCAGCCCCGCGTGCTTGCGCGCCACGTCCGCCAGCACGTCGTGCCGGACGCGGAAGCCGGAGACGTCGTCGAGCGCGCCGAGCAGGGCGGGCAGGGTCTCCAGCGACCACTCGGCGCCGGGCCCCCACGCCTGGGCCCGCACAGCCGTGGCCGTCACGGTCACCCGCAGCGTGCTCGGGCCGTCGGGGGTGCGGCAGGCGCGCCAGATCGAGCCGTCGGGGGTGCGCCGCCAGGCGGGATCGCCGGTGCCGCGCCGGTGGGGGCCGAGGGCCAGCTCCACGTCGAGCGGCCCGTCGGGCTCCCACCTGCGTTCCATCACCTGTCCAGTCTGCCGCGCGGCGGCGGGTGGTCGCTCACCCGCGCGGCCCCGGCGGGGTCACACGTCGCTGGAGTAGCGGACCGCGCGCTCGGGCAGCTCGACGCCCGGCCAGACGCGGACCCCGCCCTGCAGCTCGTTGCCCGGCCCGACCACCGCGCCGTCACCGATCACCGCGTCGCGCACGACCGTGCCGGCGCAGATCCGGGCGCCCTTGCCCACGACCGAGTCGCTCACCGTGGCGCCTGCCTCGATGACGCTGTCGTCGCACAACACCGAGCCCACCACGGACGCGCCCGCCTCGACGACGGCCCGCGCGCCGACGGCCGTGCCGCCCTGGACCTTGGCCTCGGCCGAGATCTTCGCCCCTTCGAGGGCGAGGTGCTCGCCCTGCGGGCCGGGCAGCGCCGGCGAGTCGAGCCGGCCGAGCACCAGGTCGCGCGAGCCCTTCACGAACGCGGCCGGCGTGCCCACGTCGAGCCAGTACGTGCGGTCGGCGTAGCCCAGCACCAGCTCGCCGGAGTCGATCAGCCCGGGGAACGTCTCGCGCTCCACGGAGACGACCTCGCCGCGCGGGATCGAGTCGATCACCGAGCGGGTGAAGACGTAGCAGCCGGCGTTGATGCGGTTGGTGACCGGGTTGGGGGTCTTCTCCAGGAACGCGGTCACCCGTCCGGACTCGTCGGTCGGCACGCAGCCGAACCGCGTCGGGTCGTCGACCTCCGTCAGGTGCAGCGTCACGGCGGCCTCGCGCTCGCAGTGGGTGCGCACCTGGTCGCCGATGTCGTGGCCGGACAGGATGTCGCCGTTGAGAATGAGCACCGGGTCGGAGGGCCCGCAGGTGAGCGCCTCGGCGGCGTTGCGGATGGCCCCGCCGGTGCCGAGCGGCGTCTCCTCGGTGATGTATTCGAGCGAGAGCCCGAGCGCCGACCCGTCACCGAAGGCCGGCTCGAACATCGCCGCCTTGTACGAGGTCGCGAACACGATCCGGCGTACGCCGAAGGACCGGGCACGGGCGAGTTGGTGGGCCAGGAACGGCACTCCGGCGGTCGGCAGCAGCGGCTTGGGCGTGCCCAGTGTCAGCGGACGCAGGCGTGTGCCCTGCCCCCCGACCAGGAGGATCGCCTCGAGGTCTGGCAAAGAGCTCTCCATCACTCCGTGAGAGTAGCGAACTATTCGATTGCGCGTTGATAAGAGTTGAGATGCGCCTCCGCCGAGGCCTCCCAGGTGAATTCGCGGGCCCGCGCCCGCCCGGCCTCCTGCAACTGCCTCCGCCGGTCGGCGGAGGCGAGCAGCTCGCCCAGGGCGTCGGCGATGCTGTCGGCGTCCGGCTCAGTGTAGGCGACGGCGTCGCCGCCCACCTCGGGCAGCGAGGTGCGATGGCTGGTGAGGACGGCCGCGCCGCAGGCCATGGCCTCCAGCACCGGCATGCCGAAGCCCTCGCCCCGGGAGGGGAACGCCACGACGAGCGCCCCGCCCAGGAACCCCGGCAGGTCGGGCGCGCGCAGGTATCCCGGCCTGATCACCCGGACGGTGGCCTCGACCTCGCGGCAGGCGGCGTCGACGTCGTCCTCGTGCACGCCGCCGCCGAGCACCAGCGCGGGCGGCGTCTCCAGCCGCTTGACGGCGGCGGCGAAGCCGCGGATGAGGTTGGGCACGTTCTTGCGGGGGTCGAGGTTGCCGAGGAAGGCCACGTACGGCTGGCCGTGCAGCCCGCACCTGATGGCCGCCCGGCGGATCTCGTCCTCGCTCGGCGGGTGGAACTGGGCGAGGTCGACGCCGTGGTAGGCGACGTCGATGCGGGTGGGGTCGGCCGACAGCACGCGGACCAGCTCGTCCCTGGTCGCCTTGGACGGCACGATGACGCGCCGGGCGTGCCGGACGGCGGTGCGCGTGGCCGAGCGGAAGAAGGCGGCCCTGGCCGGGCTGTGCTGCTCGGGCTCGGTGAACCAGGTCACGTCGTGCACCGTCACGACGGTCGGCAGGCCGGAGCGCAGCGGCATGGAGTAGTAGGGGGCGTGGATGACCTCGGCCCCCGTCTGGCGGGCGAGCAGCGGCACGCCGGTCTGCTCCCAGGCGAGCCGGGCGGCCCGGTTGGTGATGGCGACGGGGCCGGGGACGACACGGGCCGAAGGCGCCAGCCGCTGGTACCTTTCCGCATCCGCACGCTGGCAGACCACGACCAGATCGGTCCCTGCCTGGTGGAGCGCGGCCACGAGCCCGTCCACGTACCGGATCAACGCACCACGGTCGGCGGGGACCGCGGCGGCATCGACGAGCACTCGAGGCATTACGTGGATCTTCTCCCCTCAAGATCGACGTGGGACCTGGCAAGTCCCCCCTCTGTGATTCAGCTTATGACCACCCTCCCCCAAATCGTGGGCCAAATCACACCGAGTCGCGCCGCGCCGCAAGCCCCGCCAAACCCGCGCAGATCAGGTCACCGACAATGATGACGATGCGGGAGCAAAGGGCCACCGCGATGGCCGCGCCGCTGTCGAGAACGGGGGCGAGCACCGCCACCATCGCCAGCTCGCGCACCCCGGCCCCGGCCGGCACGACGAAGGTCACGATGCCCAGGCACCACGACAGCGCGAACGCCCCGACGGCGAACAGCAGGCCGCCCTGCGGCGCGACGAAGTAGAAGTGCACGCCGTAGGCCGTCCAGCCGGCCAGCGCCCAGCCGAGCGCGGTGAGCATGCCGCGACGGGTGAGCGGGCGTTCCAGGGGCTCGCGCTTCAGCTTGCGCAGGCCGAAGCCGATCACGCCGTTGACGACCCTGGGCTCCAGCAGCACCAGCAGCAGCGGGATGAACAGCAGCACCCAGCCGAACCGGTGCCAGCCGAGAGTGACCAGCGTGACGAGCAGGCCGCTGGCGATCTGGACCGGCATCATCAGGAAGAACGCCGCGGCGCTGCGCGGACGCGGCACGCCGAGGTCGCGGCCCATCTCCATCTGGGCCAGCACCGGCCAGACCGCGCCGGGGATGTACTTGCCGAGCTGGCCGACGAAGAACACCTTGGCGGCCGGCCGCAGCGGCAGCGGCGAGCCCAGGTCGGCCAGCAGCGTGCGCCAGGTGAGCATGGCCCCGAGCAGCGCGGCCACCACGGCGACGAGCGACCCGGCCAGCGCCGGCCACGACAGCCGGGCGAACCCGGCCACCACGGCGTCCCACTGCCTGGCCACCGCCCACGCGCCGAAGGCGAGCGCGACGGCGAGGAAGCCGAAGCGCAGCAGCCGGCGCGGCAGCGACCGCTTGGGGATCGCGCTCGCGCCGGTCTCGTCCACGAGGCTCACAGCGGCCGGACCCGCTCGGGCGGCTGCGGCAGCGCGGGCCCGGCGGGCCTGCGCGGGGTCTTGGTCGCCACCCACAGGTACGTCGGCACGACGGGCAGCAGCAGCCGCAGCACCTCGCGCGGCGCGCGGGCCAGCACCGCCTTGACCAGCCGGCCCGGCAGGCCGGGGAACAGCTCCGACCCGGCGAACCTGGTCGGCGTGGCCAGCACCGGGAACGTGTAGTCCCACACGTGGAAGGCGCGCAGCATCCGGCGCAGCCCCCGCCGGGTCCTGAACCGCTCGTAGTAGTGGTCGGCCCGGCCGAACGCGCGCACGTAACGGTCGGCCAGCGCGGGCGGCAGGTACGACAGGAACGGCAGCTTGTAGTGGGGCTCGACGACCCCGAGCCGGTTGCCGAGCCCGAGGTAGAGCACCCCGGTGTCGGACAGCACGCGGTGCATCTCGGCCACCACGGCGTCGGGGTCGACCACGTGCTCGTAGATGTGGTTGAAGACCAGCACGTCGATCGACCCGTCGGGGAAGGGCAGCGCCGTGCCGTCGCCGCAGACGAACGCCACCCGCTCGCCGAACCGGTCGGCGGCCTTGCGCAGCCCCGGCACGTCGATGTCGATGCCCAGCGTGTGCTTGGCCCCGGCCTGGGCCAGCTCGTCGGCGATGAACCCGGCCGAGCAGCCGACGTCGCCCACGGTCAGCCCGCCGAGCGGCCCCTGGAAGTGCTCCAGCACGGCGATGATCTTCGCGGCCTTGCGGCGGCGTTTGTCCTCGTCGAGCATGGCCGACTGGAATTCGGAGTACTCGAGCTGCGCGACCCGTTGCTTGCCCACGTCGCCCAACAGTACCCGCGCCGCGGGCCTCGGCAGGCTGACCTGCCCCACATGCTGGCTCTCCGCCCGGGCTCCCGCGTAGCCTGGGCTGATGTTGCGCCGCCTGCTGCGCGTCCTGCTCGCGCTGGTCGCCCTCGCCTTCCTCGGTTACGGCCTGGCGCGGAACTGGCACGACACCACGCAGGCCCTGGCCAGGCTGTCGCCGTGGGCGGTGCTCGGGGCGTTCGGCGCGGTGCTGGCCGGGCAGGTCTGCATGCTGGCGGCCTGGCGGCAGATCATGGCGGGGCTCGGCACGCGGCTGCCGCTGCGGGTGGCCGGACGGATCATGTTCGTGGGCCAGCTCGGCAAGTACATCCCGGGCGCGGTGTGGGCGTACGCGGCCATGATCGACCTCGGGCGCGACCACGGGAGCCCGCCGCGGCGCACGTTCGCCACGATCTCGCTCGGGCTGGTGGTCAACCTGGGCGTCGGCATCTCGATCGCCGCCGCCACGCTGAGCTCGCACGAGGCCGTCCGCCGGGCCTGGTACGTGGTGCTGCTGGTGCCGGTGATCATCGTGTGCCTGCATCCCAGGGTGCTCACCTGGGGGCTCAACCTGGCGCTGCGCATCGCCCGCAAGGAGCCGCTGGAGAGCGTGCTGCCCGGCCGCACGGTCGTCGTCGCGGTGGCCTGGACGGCGCTCGGCTGGTTCGTCTACGGCCTGCACACCTGGCTGCTGTCCGGCCGTCCGGATCTCTACCTGGTGGCGACCGGCGCGTACGCGTTCGCCTGGTGCACCGGCATCCTGACCTTCGTGGTGCCGGCCGGGGTGGGCGTGCGGGAGGGCGCGCTCGTGCTGGTGCTCGGGCCGGTCATCGGCACCGCTCCGGCCATCGCGGTGGCGATCGTGTCGCGGCTGGCGTTCACGCTGGCCGACGCGGTCGCCGCGGGGGCGGCGTTCCTGCTGGGCCGTCAGAGGCCGAGCAGCGCGCCCGCGTACGCGGCCCAGAACGGCTCGGGATCGACCGCCTTGACCCCCGACCGCAACCTCTCCGGCTCGCCCGAGGCGTAGAAGCGCTCGATCGCCGCGCGCAGCGCCCCGGCGTCGCCCGGCTCGACCAGCAGGCCGTCGACGCCGTCGGTCACGTGGTCGGCCAGCGCGCCCACCCGGGTGGCGATCACCGGCACGCCGTGCTCGTGGCCGAGCCAGACGTTCTGGCTGGCGGTGGCGCTGCGGTACGGCAGCACCAGCGCGTCGGCCGCGGCGAACAGCTTCGGCACGTCGGCGGCGGGGACGTACCCGGGCCGCAGCTCCACCCGGCCGGCCAGGCCCAGCTCGTCGATCAGCGCCTTGGTCTCGTCGAGGCCGCCCCAGAACTCGCCCGCCACGGTCAGCGAGATGCCCTCGGGCAACGCCCGCAGCAGCAGGTCGAGCCCCTTGTACGGGCGCACCATCCCGAAGAACAGCAACCGCCGGCGCACCCCGCCGGACTGCTCGGCCGACGTGGACGGCAGGTGCGGCGGCAGCCCCGCCACCCCGACCGGCTTGCCCGGCGCGAGCCCCCTGGCCAGCTCGGCCTGCTGCTCGGAGTGGGCCAGCACGCCGTCGACCCGCCGCAGCAGCGCCCTCATCAGCGGCTGGTCGTACGGCTTGCGCTCGTGCGGCAGCACGTTGTGGCAGAGCGCGACCGTCCGGGCCTTACCCCCGATCCCGGACAGGATCCCCAGGTACGGAGGAACCTGGACGGAGCTCAGCACCGCCAGCACCACCAGGTCGGCCGTGCGCAGCCGGCGTCCCGCCGCGTACCAGCCGTCGGGCCGCCGCCAGTCGAGCCGCCGCGCGGTCCGCGGGTACGGCGTGCCCTCGGGCTCGGAGATCGTCTGCTGCCCGGGGTAGAGGAACGACGGGTACTGGGCCCGCCACGACTCGATCACCACGTCGTGGCCCTGGGCCGCCAGCCGGTGCGCCAGCTCGGTGGTGTGCTGCGCCCCGCCCCCCTTGTACGGATGGGTCGGGCCGACGATCGCGATCCGCACGCGCTATTCCCCCCGCGACCGCACGATCAGGTCGGCCAGCAGCGCCACCGAGCCGATCAGCAGGCCCGACAGGAAGATCATGACGGTGTTGGCCGGGAAGTAGAACGGCTGCCGGATCATGTCCCAGACGCCCTTGCCGAACCCGATCGCCACCAGCCAGAGCGCGGGCGGCATGAGCACCTTGAGCGGATTGAAGTACATGATCATCCGCAGCACCTGCAGGATGTAGCGGTAGGCGTCGGAGACGAAGCTGAACTTCGACTTGCCGGCCCGCTTGGCGTACTCGATGGGCAGGTAGTAGACGTCGTGCTGGTTGGACAGGAACGACAGCGTGATCGTCGTGACGCAGGAGAACCCGGGCGGCAGCAGCCGCAGGTAGGGGCGGGCCACCGACTTGCGGAAGGCGCGCAGCCCCGAGTTGAGGTCGGGGATCTTCTGCCCGGCGAGCTTCTCGGCCACCTTGCGGATCACCCACTTGGCCGGCACCCGCAGGATCTTGTGCGACCCCTCCTCCGTGGTGCGCGCGCCGACGACCTGGTCGATCGTCTGGTCCTTCTCCAGGATCTGGACCAGCTCGGGGATGCGCTCGTTGGGGTAGGTCATGTCGGCGTCGGTCCAGACGACGATCTCGCCCCTGGCCTCCTGCGTGCCGATGCGGCGCACGGTGCCCGAGCCGCCGTTGCGGTGGAAGGCGCGGATGCGCAGGTGGGGGTAGTCGGGCGCGGCCTCTTCGAGCCGGGCCAGGGTCTGGTCGGTCGAGCAGTCGTCGACGGCGACCAGCTCGTAGGTGTAGCCGCTGGAGTCCATCGCCCGCGTGATGCGCTCGACCTCGTCGATGACGTGGTCCTGCTCGTTGTAGCAGGGCAGGACGATCGTGACGTACGGCGCTTCTTCCACGGCAGGTCCACTCTTGGGGGTCTCAAGCGTGCTCACGGGGGTCGAGGGTACTCTGCCCCGCTGGAAGCCGAGTCCACATCGACGGGCTTTACGCTCACTTGATCAGCTGTGACCATCCTACGCCTGGCATCCTGAGCATCTCCTGACCCACCGCCCTGACCCTTGCGGGGTCGTCGAAGCGCACGTACAGCACCTCCGAGACGGCGTCGATCGTGAGCGGCGGCACGTCGCCCTGGTAGAGCCGGGAAAGCCGCAGCCCGAATGGCTTGTCCTGGAGGAACACCTCGGTGACGCCGTCCAGCTCGCGCAGCCGGGCCACGACGGCGTCGCGCTGCGCCTCGGTCGCCGGGATCCGGCAGGTGCCGGCATTCCCCCACTGCGCGCACATCGCGACGCTCAGGTCCGCCTTGCCCCGCCAGAAGTCCGGAATCCGGGGCAGGAGCAGGACGCCCTTCTCCTCGGCCAGCCCCCGCCGGACGGCGTCGTAATCGGCCGGGCCGCGCACCCCGCCCTCGATCTGGGGGACCCAGCTCCCGGCGCGGAGCCCCGTCAGCCCCTCGGTGATAATCACCTGCTGGGCCCAGCGCCGCTCGACCTCGTCGGCGGGCACCAGCGTGGGCGCGACCGCCTCGGGGATCCGCCGGACCAGCGCCAGCACCCGCTCGGCGGTGCCCTCCGGGCAGCCCTGGGTGCCCTCGGTGCACAGCGTGACGGTGAAGCCGTCCACGACGGGCAGCGCGCCGACGGGCGGCGGCGCGGGCCGGAGCGAGCGCAGGTGCAGGTACCAGCCGCCCCCGCCGAGCGCGGCCACCAGCAGGACGACCGCCACGACTATCGCGGCCATCCGCTGGTGGGCTCTGATCCAGGGCCCTAACCAGGGCTCCCGGTCGTCGCCGAACGACAGCTCGTCGGTGTCAGACATGTCCAGAACTATCGCGATACGTCTGGAGTGGGGTCAACCCACCGCCATCCACACGTTCACCCGCAACGTCCAGGTGCCGTTGGGCGGGTCGACGAGTGAGCGCTCGTCCTGGCGCGTGACCAGGCCCATGATCTGGCGCGGCGTCCCGTAGGGGGCCACCTGGGCGGGGTCGGCGGCCAGCACGACCGGCACCCGGCCGGCCGCCCTGACCCTCTCGACGGCGGCCCGGACCTGCGGCTCCGCCGCCAGGTCGGAATCCGGGGGCCGCTTCACCTGCGCCGCCGGACGTCCGCACATCCCGCGGACGAGCTGGGTGAAACGGTCGCCGGTCACCCGCTCGACGAACAGCACCGACGCCTCGGCCGGGAGCGCCGCGCACATCGACCGGACCGCCGCCGCCTCCCCCCGCTCGACCGGCGTGAACGCGGTGCCGATCGAGGTGACCACCGGTGGCGCGAGCACCAGCAGCACCCCCGCGACCGTCGCCCACCGCCGGACCTGCTCGCGCGGCCACGACCGCTCGCGCAGCCAGCCGAGGCCCCACACCGCCAGCACGATCAGCCCCGGGATCACGACCGGGACCAGCCGCCGGGAGGCCCACGGCTGGTCGGGGGTGATCTCGGGGCGCAGCAGCGTGGTGACCGTCGTCCAGCCGATCATCGCCAGCGGCAGCAGCCAGACGAACGGCCTGCCGTCGCGCAGCAGCCTGCGCAGCAGCACGGCCGCCGCGACCGTGGCCAGCACGACGGCCGGGATGCCGATGTACCAGGTCACCCAGTGGAGCGAGAGCTCGAAGTAGAGCCGGTCCGCCTGCACGGGCAGGCCGTTGGCCTGCTGGATCTGGGCGATGAACTCGGCCGTGCGGGCGTCCTCGACGTTCGTGGCCTTCCTGGTCACGGTCTGGAACCAGGGGCGGGCGTACAGACCGGCCATCACCAGCACGACCAGCGCCGCCCCCGCCGTCGGCAACCACCGCGGCGGCCGGAACCCGGCCAGCGCGGGCGCGGCGGCCACGCCGACCGGCGTGAGCACGAGCACGACCGCGCAGATGAGCAGCAACGGCCGCACGGACCCGGACAGATACTCCAGATACGGCCGGGCCAGCACGTACGCCGCCAGCAGCCCGAGCCCCGCCCCCGCCACCAGCCCCGCCAGCAGCGGCGCCCCCACCGCGCCCTGCGGCCGGCCGGAGCGCCGCATCGCGATCAGCAGCCCCGCGTAGGCCAGCACCGGCAGCACGTCGCGCAGCCCGTCGACCCTGACCAGCACCGCCAGCCCCAGGACCAGCCCGGCGGGCAGCCCCTGCCGCCAGCCGGGCCGCTCGGCCTCGATCGCGTCCTGGGCCAGCGCCAGCCCGCCGAACAGCAGGATCAGCGAGGGGATCTCGCTGAACGTCGTGCGCGAGGTGTACAGGATCGGCAGGCTCACCGCGAACGCCGCCGCCGCGAGCACCGCCCACCGCCCACCAGCCAGCCGCGCCGCCACCCCCGCCACCGTCAGCACGGCCAGCGCCCCCAGCACGGCCGGCACCGCGAACGGCGCCCCCAGCCAGTCGCCGATCGCGAACACCAAGGGCGGCCCCGGCATGAACTGCGGCACCACCCCGCCGTCCACCGGGTACGTGCCGACGCTGTCGAAGTACAGGGAGGGATGGTGGCCGCCGAACGCCGCCGCCTGGTCCGGGATCGGCAGCGAGCCGTGCCCGGCGATCCAGGCGGCGTACTGGGCGTAGGTGGCCGGGTCGCGCCGGACCAGGAGCTGCTCGGCATGCATGACGACGTTGAACACGCCCGACCCGGCGGCCACCGCCACGACCCCGGCCACCTGCCAGGGCGTGGCCTGGACGCCCTGGCCCGCGCCCCGCCTGCCGCGCAGGACGCCGCGCGTGCCCGCCCAGCACAGCAGCGCCGCCGCGGGCACCCCGAGCAGCAGCGCGGGCAGCGGCGCGAACCGGCCGGCCAGCAGCAGCGGCAGGCCCGCTAGCAGCCAGCCCGCCAGGGCCAGCGCGGGCGACACCGACAACGCGGCCAGTACGCGGCCCGATCGATCACGTTCCATCGGTGAGCGAGCGTATCCAACGCCGCGGTCACGGCGTCCCCGGAAACGCGGGTAGCGTACGCGAGGTGCAGGAGGAGCGGGATGACCAGCGGGTGAAGCCTGAGCCGCGCGCGGGGAGCCCCGCCCGCGTCCAGGAGCCCGGCCGGTGGCGGCGTGGCCGGTTCGCCCGCCTCCGGGAGCCCGGGTGGTGGCGGCGGCACGGCTGGTTCGCCGGGGTCCTGGCGGTCGGCGCGGCCCTGCGCGCGCTCGCCATGCTCGGCTACCGCCCGGCCCTGTGGTTCCCCGACTCCTACACCTACATCGTCACCGTCTTCCGGCCGCGCCCCGACCTGGTGCGCCCGGCGGGCTACTCGATGTTCATCAAGCTCCTGGAGCCCTTCCACGGCTTCTGGGCGGTCACCGCCGCGCAGCACCTGCTCGGCCTGGCCACCGGCGTCCTCGTCTACGTGGCCGCGCGCCGGGCCCCGCGCTGGGCGCGCACGCTGGCGGCCGTGCCCGTGCTGCTCGACGCGTACCAGGTCGAGCTGGAGCACCTGCTGGTCTCCGACACGCTGTTCCTGTTCCTGGTCGTAGCCGCCGTGGCGCTGAGCCTTACCGAGAGGCGCGCCACCGTCGTCGCCGTCGGCCTGCTGCTGGCCGCCGCCACCCTCACCAGGACGGTCGGGCAGCCGCTCATCGTCGTCCTGGCCGCGTGGTTCGTGCTGCGCAGGCGCGCGGGCCTGGCCGGGGTGCTGGTGGCCGCCGCGCTGGTCCCGGTCGTCGCCTACGGCGGCTGGTTCTACGCCACCTACCACCGCGTCGGCCTGGTGGGCGCGAACGGCGTCTTCCTCTACGCCCGCACGATGTCCTTCGCCGACTGCGCCGAGATGGACCCGCCGGCCGACCTGCGGGTGTTGTGCGACCCCCGTCCGCCGGAGCAGCGCCCGCCGTCGCAGGAGTACATCTGGAGCAAGGACTCCCCGCTGGTGAAGCTGCCGGGGATCACGTTCTCCAAGGAGAACGACGACCTGGCCTCCAGGTTCGCGACGCTCGCCGTCACCAGCCAGCCGCTCGACTACGCGGGCTCGGTGCTGACCGAGCTGGCCCGCACGTTCGCGTGGGGACGGCCGGTCTACCCCGACGCGGAGGTCTACGCCTACTACGAGTTCCCGGTGACCCCGCCCGGACCGCCTGGCCGCTATCCCGCGCAGGTCGGCGCCGACTATGCCAAGCTCTATGAGCAGGGTGCGATCGGTACGGAGATCGTCGAGCCCTACGCAGGATGGCTGCGGGGCTACCAGAGCGTGGTGCGCCTGCCCGGCCCGGTGCTGCTGGCGCTCCTGCTCGCGCCGCCCGTCGCGGCCGCCGTGCGCCGGGCGCGCGGCCTGCGGCACGCCGGTCCGCCGGCGTGGGCGGTGCCCTGGGCGGCAGCCGTTGTGCTGCTCGTCACACCGCCCGCCGTGGCCGAGTTCGACTACCGGTACGTGCTCCCGGCCGTGCCTCTGGCCTGCCTCGCGGCGGCCCTGAGCGTCCGGCCTGACCTGCGGGGACGGTCAGAAAGCGGGAAAGACTTTGGCAATGATATTCCACGAAATGTCCGGCTCTGAGTATGCTGTGCCGCGGAAACATCACGCCCGGGTCACGGTCGTTTCCGGCGGTCATGGCACCGGGCACGCCGTACGTGACCTAATCTCGTGGCGCGGAGCGACCAAGCCGGCGCGTTGGCGCAGGGAACGAGGCTAGGGGGCGTATGAGTGACTACAGGAGCGCGTCCGTCCAGGACGCCAGGGTCGCCCCCAGCGCTCCGGGCAGCCGGATGGCGCGAAGGGCCGCCGGCTCCCCGCCTCCCCCGCCCGACGACCGGCCCACGCGCGGCCACCGCGGCGGCGACGGCGGCGGCGGTCAGGGCAAGATGCGGGTGCTGGCCTGGGTCAGCATCGCCGCCACCACGGTCATGGTCGCCGGCGCGCTGACCGGTTACACCGTCTACCGGGACGCCTTCGGCAACATCACCCAGAAGAGCGTCAAAGAGGACATCATCAACCCGCGTCCGCGCGACACGGGCGCGCTCAACGTGCTGCTCGTCGGCTCCGACACCCGCGCGGGCAAGGGCAACGCCAAATACGGCCAGCAGCTCGCCAGGACGGCCGACGCCGGCGGCAAGCGCACCGACACGATCATCGTCATGCACATCTCCCCCAACCGGGACAAGGCGCGCCTGATCAGCTTCCCGCGCGACTCGATGGTGCAGATCCCCAAGTGCAAGAACGAGACCACCAAGGCCGAGATGCCGCCCCGCCGGGACATGATCAACTCGGCGTACAACTCCGGCGGCATCGCCTGCACGATCTCCACGATCGAGACGCTCACCCAGATCCGCATCAACCACTTCGTCGAGGTCGACTTCAGCGGCTTCAAGAACATCGTCGACGCCCTCGGCGGCATCGAGATCTGCCTCAAGTCCGGCGTCAACGACAAGGCGTCCCATCTCGTCCTGCCGCCGGGCAAGAGCCTGCTCAACGGCGAGAAGGCGCTCGGTTACGTACGTCTGCGCCACTACGGCGACGGCAGCGACATCCAGCGCATCAAGCGCCAGCAGATCTTCCTGAGCAAGGTCATCGCCAAGGCCACGAGCAGCGAGCTGCTCACCGACATCGGCAAGCTGACCGGCTTCATCAAGGCGGCGGCGGGCTCGGTCACCATGGACCCCGAGCTGGCCAACGACACCCAGCAGCTCATCGACATCGCCACCAGCGCCAAGGAGCTGACCGCGGGCGGCGTGCAGCTCACCACGATCCCGTGGCTGCCCGACCCGCAGGACCCCAACCGGGTGATCTGGAAGGAGCCCGACGCCTCAGCGCTGTGGGCCTCGATCATCAGCGACACCGAGCTCCCCGACCCCGCCCCGAGCGCCAGCGCGAGCACCAAGCCCAAGGTCACGCCGAAGCCCGAGCAGGTGAAGGTCCAGGTGCTCAACGGCACCACCACGCCGGGCAAGGCCCGCCTGGTGGCCGACGAGCTGGCCAAGCAGGGCTTCAACGTCGTCGGCGTGGGCAACTACCAGGCCGCCGACGGCGCGAGCCTGCCCTCCAGCGAGATCCACTACGCCAAGGGCGCCGCCACCGGCGCCGACTACGCGGCCGTGCTGTCCGGCGCGGTGCTGCCCAAGCCGGCTCCCTCGGCGGGCAAGGTCGCCGCGACCAACCCGCAGCCCTACACCTCCGGCACCACCGGCACGGCCGCCGGGGCCGGCGGCAAGGGCGCCCCGGTGATCCAGCTCGTGGTCGGCTCCGACTTCAAGTCGGTCAAGGTGACCAAGCTTCCTGACAGCGTGAACAACAGCACCATCACGGCCTCCGACCAGAAGAACGTGTGCACCTGAGGCTCCAAGTTCCCTGTGGAACCGGACTTCTCGTGAGACAGGGAGCACTAGATCGGGATAATGTTTGCGGGTCGGCGACGCAGCGCGGCACGACCGCTGTAAGGCGGTTGTAAGTGTGAAATGTCAGAGTTGCGTCGTGCACCCCGGCCCCTAGCGAAGCTGAGCTCCCCAGTGTCTGACACAAAGTTCTCCCCACCGGTCACGCCCCCGCGGAGCCCTGGCGGCCCCGTCGAGGAAGGCGGGCCGGCGAACACTGGAGCTCGCTGGCCCCTGCCTCAGGAGTCCGTCTGGGGCAACCAGACCGACCCCCACGGCCTCCCCACGGCCGAGCGCCCCGAGGAGCGGCAGGAGCCCGCCGAGGAGCCCGAGCCGCCCAAGCGCAGGCGCGATCCCTACCTCGACAACGTCAAGTTCATCCTGATCGCGCTCGTGCCGCTGGGCCACTCGCTGGTGCCCACGCTCTCGGCCCATTCCTCCAGGGCCCTTTACATCTATATCTACATGTTCCACATGCCGCTGTTCGTGCTGATCAGTGGCTACCTGTCCAGGAACTTCTGGAACTCCAACGCGAAGACGAACAAGCTCGTCGACACGTTCGTCGTGCCGTACGTGATCGTGGAGATCGGCTACGCCGCCGTCCGCTACGGGCTCGGCCAGAAGTGGAGCCTCACGATCATCGATCCGGCGTGGCTCAACTGGTACCTGCTGGCGCTGCTGTTCTGGCGGTTGTCCACACCGGTGTGGAAGCGGATGAAGCACCCGGTCCCGGTGGCCATCGTGATCTACATGTTCGCCGGCTTCTCGCAGATCACCGGCGACTTCAGCATGGACCGCTTCTTCGGCCTGCTGCCGTTCTTCGTGATCGGCCTGGTGATGCAGCCCGAGCACTTCGAGATGCTCAACAAGCTGTGGGTCAAGATCGCCTCAGGGGTCACGCTGCTCTGCGCGGCGGCCGTGGCCATCGTCATCGCGCCCAAGGCGCCGCTCGACCCGTTCTACTTCAAGCACAGCTTCCAGGACATGGACCTGTCCTGGTGGATGGGCCTGCTGCTCAAGGCCGGGCTGCTGGTCTGCGCCCTGGCGATGTCCTTCGCGGTGCTGGCGCTGGTGCCGCGCGGCGAGACCTGGTACTCCGACCTCGGCACCCGCACGCTCTACTGCTACCTGCTCCACGGCATCCCCGTCCTGATCGCCAAAGACCAGGGCTGGCTGGCGCTGCCGTGGCTGCACGGGCCGCTCGGCGTGCTCGCCATCGCGTGCAGCTCGTTCGCGCTGGCGATCGTGCTGTGCCTGCCGGAGACGCGCACGGTCTTCAAGTGGGTGCTCGAACCACGCCTGACCTGGCTCTATCGCCGCCCCTCTGGAAGTTAAGCGGCCCTTCCACCTGAGTTAACGCCTTTGACCTGGTAGGCGCGGAGCATCGACACATGCGCGCATGTGTCGCCACCACCGTCCATCATCCCGAGGACGCCCGGATCATGCACCGGCAGATCAGGGCGCTGCTCGACGCGGGCCACGAGGTGACCTACGTCGCGCCGTTCACCTATTACAACGTCACCCCGGCCGTCGGGCTCACCGCCGTCGACGTCGCCCGGCAGGCGCCGTACGGGAAGGCCCGCGCGGCGCTCAGGCGCGGCGTGCGGGACGCCGACCTGTTGATCGTGCACGACCAACGGCTGCTGCGCGCGCTGCCCCACCGGCGCCCTCCGGTCGTCTGGGACGTCCGCGAGGAGGTCTCGCCCAGGCGGCGGGACCGCGCGGAGAGACGGCACCACGTGATCACCTCCGCGGTGGTGCCCGAAGCGACCCTGGTGTCGTCCAGCCCGCCCCCTCCCGGCGACACCAGGGTCGTGCACATCGGCCGCCTGTCGGCCGAGCGCGGCGTGGCCGAGCTGATCGCGCTGGCCGAGCGCCTGGCGCCGCACGGCATCCGGATGGACCTCATCGGCGCCGCCGACCGCGACGTGCGCCCGCTGCTGCGCGACGCCCAGCGCGTCGGCCTGCTCGACTGGTTCGGGTACGTGCCCAACCGGCACGCCCTGCGCATGTCCGAGGGCGCGCTGGCCGGGCTGTCCCTGGCCCCCGACACCGTGACCGAGCCGCCCACGAAGATCCTCGACTACATGGGCCGCGGCCTGCCGGTGATCGCCACCCCGCAGGCCGCCCCGCTGGTACGGGCCGTCGGCTGCGGCCTGGTGGTGCCCCGGGACGTGGACGCGCTGCTGGACGCCGTCCTGGACCTCAAGGAGGACCCCGTGCGGCGGGCCGACCTGGGAGCGGTCGGGCACGCCGAGGCCCGGCTGCGCCACCACTGGCCCGATCAGGCGGCGGACTTCGTCAAGCTGGCCGAGTCGTGGGCGGCCCTGCCGGAACACGCGCTGGCGGTGTAGGAATGGCCAGCGGGCTCCCGGGTTGATGTACTGGACCCATGGCATCGCATCTGATCCAGGGCCGGACGGTGGGCATGCCTGTGCGAGTGGAGGACGCGGAGATCAGCAGCGCCTTCTACGCGGTGCGGGCCGACGCGGCGCGGGCGGTGATCGCCTATTCCGGCCTCGACGTGGCCGAGGTGTTCCCCGGCAAGGCCGTGTGCGTGCTGCTGTTCGTCGACTACCGCGACGGCGACCTCGACACCTACCACGAGTTCGGGATGGCCTTCCTGATCAGGCGGCCGGGGGCGGCGAGCTCGGTCGGGCTCGGCGACCTGCGCGGCGCGGGCGTCTTCGTCCACTGGCTGCCGGTCGACCAGCGGTTCACGCTGGAGGCGGGGCGGACGATCTGGGGCTTCCCCAAGGAGCTGGCCGACATCGAGCTGCGGCTCGGGTCGCCGTACAAGCGGTGTGTGCTGCGCAAGGACGGCAGGCTCGTGCTCGACCTGCTGATCAGGCCCGGCGTGCCGGCCCCGGCCGCCATGGCGCCGCTGGACGCCTTCACCCATCTGGAGGGCGTCACGCGGCGCATCCCCTGGTCCGTACGGGCCAGGGGCACGCGCGTGCGGCCGGGCGGCGCGCTGATCCGCCTGGGCAACCACCCCATCGCCAAGGAGCTCAGCGAGCTGGGGCTGCCCAAGCGGGCGCTGTTCGCCTCGACCGTCTCCCATGCCTCGATGACCTTCGGCGAGGCGGAGGCGGTCTAGACGATCGGCGGACGGCCGAGCTTGACCATGCGCCAGGCGGTGCGCCAGGCCATGGGACGACGCTCGCCCGCCGGCGTGCGCAGCCCCTCGAAGAAGCCGGCGAACCACGCCTTGATCGCGACCCCGGAACGGCGCTCGCGGATCAGGGTGAGCACCACCCAGTTGGTCAGGTAGAGGAACGCCAGCGGCCACGGCAGGTTGCGCCGCGCCAGCCAGACCCGGTTACGGGCGTTGAGCTGGTAGAACTGCGCGTGCCGGGTCGGCGGGACCTGCGGGTGGTACATGACGGTCTCGGCGTCGTACTCGATCCGGTAGCCCTCGCCCAGCAGGCGCCAGGCCAGGTCGGTCTCCTCGTGCGCGTAGAAGAACTTCTCCGGCAGGCCGCCGACCTGGAGGAAGGCCGAACGCCGCACCGCCGAGGCGCCGCCGAGGAACGTGGTGACCGGCGAGGAGCGCTGCGGGTCGCCCGCGCGCAGCCGGGGCACGTGCCGCCGCTGGCCGACGCCGCCCTCGGGGTCCATCACCCGGAAGGAGATCACCGCGAGGTCGGGCTCGGTGGCGAACCGGTCGCGCACGTGGGCGACGACCTTCTGGTTGGCGTACCAGCCGTCGTCGTCGAGGAACAGCACGACGTCGCCGGAGCACTCCTCGACGCCGCGGTTACGGCCGGCGGGAATGCCGGTGTTGTGGTCGAGCCGGATCGTCTTCACGACCGCGGCCGAGCCCTCGGGTGGCGTGGCCGACACCTGGGGCACGTCGGCGCCGTTGCCCACGATCACCACTTCGACGTCGCCGTCGACCTGGTTGAGCGCGGACTCGACGGCCCGGTTCAGCTCCGCGACCCGGTTGCCCATGGTGAGGATGACGCACGAGATCTTCAACGGGTCATCGTCCTGACGCGTTGAGGACACGAGCGGAGCATTCTTTCATGATCACCGAGTCTGCTGGTCTGCATCTTGTTGACAATGGTGGAGCTAAGCGTATCGGAACCGATGGTGAACCCCCACCGAACGGCGGACGTCCGATCAATACGACGGACGGGAAGCTCCTCCGGTTCCGACATGAGATCACCCAAGCCGCCTCGACGCCATAATGCTGATCAGATGGAGCACGGTCTGCAGCGCGGCGGCGATCGCGCAGGCCACGATGAGCACGCGGGAGGCCCCGAGCGTGCCGGTCGCCAGGTCGATCACCGCGGCCGCCACCGCGAGCAGCGACAGCTCGATCGGCTGCATGATCCGATGGAACTTGGTCGCCGCCAGCACCCTCCTGCCCAGACCGAGCAGCCCCGAACGGAACTGCACCGCCGACGCCTCGGAGGACGCGCCCAGCCCGCCCTTGGCCCGCGCCACCTCCACCAGGTCGGTCTCGGCCTTGATGAGGATGGCGCCGAGCGCGGCGGCGAAGCCGAGCACGGTGTACCAGTCGGGCAGGACGGCCGAGGCCCGCCAGCCGAGCCCGGCCAGCACGGCGGCCTCGGTGAAGTAGGCCCCGACGCGGTCGAGGTAGACCCCGGCCAGCGACGTCTTGCCCGTCCAGCGGGCCAGCTCGCCGTCGGAGCAGTCGAGCAGCAGGTAGACCTGGACGAGCAGGGCGGCCAGCACGGCCGCCCACAGCCCCGGCAGGGCCAGCGCGAAGCCCGCCGCGACCCCGGCGACCGTCATCACCCAGGTGAGCTGGTTGGGCGTGATCGACGTCTTGCTCGTCAGCCACGTGACGTAGATGGACAGCCGGCGCATGTAGAGCACGCCCGCCCAGTGCTCGCCGTTCCTGCGGTCGAGATGGCCCTCGGGCTGGGCGACCCGCCGCAGCTCAGCTACCGAAGGCCCGGACATAGTCCCCCACCCGATCGCGGATCTCGGAGTCCTGCATGCGCAGGTGCTCCAGGATCGTGTAACGGCCGGGACGGGTCGACGGCGCCAGCGCGACCACGTCGGCGAACTGCTCGCCGGTCAGCCCGATGTCGGCGGGCACGACCGGCAGCTCGTGCCGGCGCAGGCAGTCGACGACCTGCGCCACCCTGGCGGCGTCGTCCCGCAGGAAGAAGCAGAAGGCGGCGCCTATGCCGGCGAGCTCGCCGTGGTTGGAGGTGCCGGGGAAGAGCTGATCCACGGCATGAAGGATCTCATGATCTCCACCGCTCGCGGGCCGCGACGACCCGGCAACGACCATCGACATGCCGGACAGGATGAGCGACTCGGCCAGGACGGTCAGGAACGCGTCGGACTCGATGCCGTCGCTCCGGCCGACCAGCGCCTCGGCCGCGGTGCGGGACATCGAGCAGGCCAGGCCGTCGATGGGCTCGCCGCGCTCGACGCTGCCGAGCTGCCAGTCCTCGATCGCCGACAGGTTGCTGACGACGTCGCCGATGCCGGCCCGCACCAGCGACTTCGGCGCGTTGTGCACGAAGTCGAGGTCGACCAGGATCGCCAGCGGCATCGGCACGCCGAAGGTGCCCTTGCCGCCCTCGTAGGTGAGGGAGGCGGTGGGCGAGCAGATGCCGTCGTGGGAGAGGTTGGTGGCCACGGCCACCATGGGGATGCCGGCGAGGGAGGCGGCGTACTTCGTGGCGTCGATCGTCTTGCCGCCGCCGACCCCGACGACGACCTCGTAGGCGCCCTTGCGCAGGTCGGCGCCGAGTGAGACGGCCGCCTCGACCGACCCGTCGCTCACCCTGAACACCTCGGCCTGGTCGAGGGTGGGGGCGATCAGGCGCTCGATGTGGTCGCCCTGGCCGGGCCCGACGGCCACGGCCACGCGGCCGGAGGTGGCCACGCGGCTGTCGGCCAGCAGGGCGCCGAGCTCGGCGACGGCGCCGCGCCTGACCTCCATGGTCAGGGGCGCCGGCAGCATCCTCGCTAGAAGCGGCATGCGCGCTCCCTCTAGTAGCGAACGGCTATGGTGCGAGCCTTGGCCAGGTCGTCGTGGTTGTCCACCTCGACCCAGTCGACCTCGCCGATGGGCGCGACGTGGATCGCCTCGCCGCGCTCGACCATCTCCTGGTAACCGTCCTCGTAGTAGAGCTGGGGGTCGCGCTCGAACGTCGCCTTGAGCGCGTCGGCCAGCCGCTCGGCCGCGCCGGGCCTGATGAGCGTGGCGCCGATGTACTCGCCGTACGCCTCGGCCGGGTCCATCAGCTTGGTGATGCGGCGCAGCGAGCCCTCCGGGGAGAGGGTCACCTTCATCTCCTCGTCGGCCAGCTTCTTGACGTCGTCGACCGCGAGCAGGACGTCGCTCGTCTCGGGGGCGGCCAGCAGCGTCTTCTCGACCGAGACGGGGTGGACGGTGTCGCCGTTGACCAGCAGCACGCCCTGGGCGAAGTAGTCGCGGGCGCACCACAGGGAGTAGGCGTTGTTCCACTCCTCGGCCTTGTCGTTGTGCACGAGGGTGAGCTTGACGCCGTGGCGCCTCTCCAGCTCCTCCTTGCGGTCGTGCACGGCCTGCGCCGCGTAACCGACGACGACCACGACCTCCCGCAGGTCCACCTCGGCGAGGTTGCGCAGCGAGATGTCCATGATCGTGGTTTCGCCGTCAACCGGCACGAGCGCCTTGGGCAGCGTGTCGGTGTACGGCCGCAGGCGTCGTCCGGCCCCGGCGGCCAGAACCATTCCCAGCAACGTGCACTCCTCGGTCGAGCATGACTACGTGTGCCCAAAGGTTAGTTGCCTTTGGCCCCTTCGCGGGTAATCCGGCGTTAGTCTTGCGTTCCCATCTCGCTCGCCTCGACGCCCGATCGGGGCGCGGCCAGCCAGCACGTGACACTCTCCCAGCCGAACAGCGCCCACAGGTACAGGGTCAGCAGCACGTAGCCCGCGGTCATCCAACCGGCCAGGGCGGCCAGCGAGACCGCCATCATCCGGCCGTCCCAGCCGAGGCCGAGCGTCGAGAGCCAGGCCGGCGGGTAGACGCGCTGGCGCAGCCGGTAGACCAGGTCGTAGTGGTGGAAGGCGAGCGCGCCGAGCAGCAGGAAGGTCAGCACCGGCGGCAGGCCGTGGGCGAAGCCGCAGGCGGCGACGAAGCTGTACTCGATGAGCCGCAGGATCGGCGGCACCAGCCAGTCGAAGCGGCCGTCGTGCGGGTGGGTGCTGCCCGGCCCGGCCAGCAGCAGCGTCACGGCGGGCGCGAACACCGCGAGCCCGTCGGAGCCGGCCACGCCGATCAGCAGCAGCACGCCGGTGACGAACGTGCCGGCGATCACCGGCGGCAGCGGCGGGAGCTGCCCGGCCACGAGCAGGCCCATCGCGCGCGAGAGCGGCCCGTCGTCGCGGTAGGCGACGACCTTGCTCTCTGGCACGGGGGTCATGTGCACGGAGATCACGCTGCCCACCTCCCGATCCGGCGAACCGCCGCCGCGCCCGCCCCGGCGGCCCTCACCGGGCCGACCTGGCCAGGCGCCCGGCGAGCTGGTAGAGGGCGGCGACCCCGCCCCAGCACAGCAGGGACACGAACGTCACCCTGGCGTCCCACACGGCGGCCGTGACGGCGATCAGCACCGTCCGCTCGCCGATGGGCAGCACGACGATCTTCCTGAGCCAGCGGGCGAGCGAGTCGCGCTCCAGCCGCTGGGCGAGCCCGAGCATCCCGTGGGCGTGCCGGGCGTCGGCCGGCTCCAGCAGCGACCGGGCGGGCCTGGCCCACAGCGCGCCGACGCGGCCGGCGTCGGCCACCGCCCCGGCGTAGGAGTAGTCGACGGAGTGGCGGACGACCTGCGTGATCATCGCGGCGGCGGCCAGGTACCAGATCGTGATCCCGCCATGGCCGAAGGCGAGCCCGGCGTAGACCAGGTACTCCTTCAGCCGGTCGGCCATGCCGTCGGCCCAGGCGCCGAGCGGGGAGAACGTGCGGGTGTAGCGGGCGAGCTGCCCGTCGAGGCAGTCGAGCGCGAACGACATCAGGAACAGCGCGCCCCCGGCCGCCCGCCCCGCCTGGGTGCCGGCCGAGAACCAGACGGCGGCCAGCGCGGCCAGGCCGATCGAGACGCCGGTGACGGCGTTGGGCGTGAGCTTGAGCCGGACGGCCGGCCTGATCAGGTGGCGCGACCAGGTCGAGACGAAGAACGTGGCGAAGAAGCCGTCGTCCACCTTGACCGAGGTGTCGAGCCGGACCCTGGCCTCGTCGACCTCGGCGAGCCTGGTCAGGGCGCTGTCGGCGGCGTGCTGGCCGGTCACGCGGTCGGCGTGCAGCGGGCCGATCGAGGCGGCGCGCACCCGTACGCCGGCCCTGACCAGGCCCACCAGCAGCAGGTCGACCGCCTCGACGGGGGTGACGGGGCCGAGCTTGCCCAGGTCGGCCAGCTCGGCCAGCTCCTCGGCGATGTCGGCCAGGGACGCCAGGTCGGCCTCGCCGGTCTGGAGCACGCCCCTGAAGGTGGCGTTGGCCTCCGGGACGGTGTGGAACGAGCTGCCGGCGGCCACCACCCGGCCGGACTCGACGCGTACGGGCGGCCGCATCGGCGCGGCGGCGGCGTCGTGCGAGACCAGCGCCCCGGTGTCGCGCGCGGGATGTTCGAGCAGCAGCGCCAGCGCCTCGGTGTGGGCGACGAGGTCGGCGGGCAGCACCACGACCGTGCCCGAGGAGACCCGGGCGATCTTGGCCACCCCGCGCAGGTCGGCCCCGAGCCCGCCGCCGGGGGTCACCACCTGGACGTCACGGACGGGAAGCGCGGCGAACTGGTCGCTCAGCCGGTCGAGGAGCGTGCCGTCGGCGCAGGAGAGCCGGCACGCCGGGGTCGTGGCGAGCAGCACCACCGAGGTGGTCGTGCCCTCGCGGGTGAGTGAGTCGGGCAAAGCGCAGGTCTCCTCCCGGTAGGGAGTGCGTGGACACAGCGTAGCGACAGGGGCGCGCAATATCACGGAACAGGACCGTTACGCTGCCGACATGGATGCAGCGCTGCGGTCGGTCGGAGTGCTCCTCGCGGGAGGCGTGGGGCAGCGGGTCGGACATGAGATACCCAAACAGCTCATCGAAGTAGCCGGGCGGACGATTCTGGAGCACTCGCTCACGGTGTTCGAGCAGGCGGCGGAGATCGACGAGATCGTGGTGCTGATGACGCCCGGCTTCACCGACCGGGTGAAGGAGATCGTGGCGAACGGCGGCCACCGCAAGGTCACCCGGATCGTGGAGGGCGGCCGGAGCCGTACGGAGAGCACGTGGCGGGCGTTGCGGGCGCTGGGCACGCAGGAGTGCGACGTGCTGCTGCACGACGCCGTACGGCCCCTTCTGGAGCCGCGGATCATCACCGAGTGCGTGGCGGCGCTGCGTGCCCACCGGGCCGTCAACGTGGCGATCCCGAGCTCCGACACGGTCCTGGTGGCCGTGCCCGGCCCGGACGGCGAGGTGATCGGCGAGGTACTCGACCGCTCGCGGCTGCGCCGGAGCCAGACGCCGCAGTGCTTCCGGCTCTCGGTGATCCGCGAGGCGTACGAGCGGGCCATGGCCGACCCGGGCTTCGCCGAGCGCCCGGCCACCGACGACTGCGGCGTGGTGCTGCGCTACCTGCCCGAGGTGCCCATCCACCTGGTCCCCGGCAGCGAGCGCAACATCAAGGTCACCCACCCCGACGACCTGCGGATCGCCGAGCAGCTCTTCGCGCTCAGGGGGTCCATCTCCTGACGTGTCCGGGCATGTCGTAGACGTTCGCGTGGAAGGCCCTTGACCTGCGGGTTGTTACCGTGCGGTCGCATGAGAAGACTGCTGGCGATCGGCGCGCTGCTCGGCTGCTACCCCGTCCTGCTGGCGTCGGCGCTGTGGCCGGCGCCGCTGCTGTTCGGGCTGGTCGCCGTGGTCTCCTACGCCGTCGAGTTCGCCGCGGGACGCCTGGCCGGCGGGCTGACCGAGCTGCTCGGCCGGATGCACCTCGGCACCACCCTGCGGTTCGCGGCCAGGGAGACGGCCGCGCTGCTGCTGGTGGCGCGGGTGTCGGGGGCCGGCTCGGCGTGGTTCGTGGCGCTGGCCGCCGGGCTGTTCGCGCTGCACGGCACCCGGGCCGCGCACTCGGGGCTGGCCATCCGCCTGCGGCAGACGCTCAGCAGCATGCCGGTGACCACCCGCAACCTCGACGTGTCCGCGCTGCGCATCCCCAAGATGCCGCCCCCGTTCCTGGGCGGCCACCGCGGCGTGCGCTTCCTCGGGCTCGACGCCCTGCCGGTGCTCGGCGCGACGTTCGGCGCGGCGGCCGGGGCGGCCGGCGCGGGCGTGGCGCTGCTGCTCGGCCTGGCCGGCGTGCTGGCGCTGCTGCCGTACGTGCGCCGCACCCGGCCGCTCGGCGACCGGGCGAGGGTGCTGGAGGTCGTGGGCGAGCAGGTCAGGGCCTACGACCCGGAGGTCATCCTGTACTTCTCCGGCGCGACGGCCGCCGCCTACCAGGCCAGGATGTGGCTGCCCACCCTCGAACGCATCAACCGGCGCGCCATCGTCGTGCTGCGCGAGCGCGGCATGGCCAGGCACCTGGAGTCGACCACGCTGCCGATGGTCTGCATCCCGTCCTCGGCCGACCTGATGAGCTTCCGCGCCCTGTTCAGCGCCAAGCTCTGCCTGTACGTCTCCAACGTCGGCCGCAACGTCCACATGCTGCGCATCCCGACGCTGCGCAGCGTGTTCCTCAACCACGGCGACAGCGACAAGGAGGCGTCGTTCAACCCGTTCTCGCGGGTGTACGACGAGGTGTGGGTGGCCGGGCCGGCCGGCCGCGACCGCTACCGGCGCGCCCGCGTGGGCGTCCGGGACGAGAGCATCCACGAGGTCGGCCGGCCGCAGCTCGAAGGCATCTCGACCGAGGGCCCCGGGCTGCCGTACCGGACCGTCCTGTACGCCCCCACCTGGGAGGGCTGGAACGACGACCTGTTCCACACGTCGCTGATCACCATGGGCCCGCGCATCGTGCGCGCCCTGCTGGACCACGACCCGCAGCTGCGGATCATCTACAAGCCGCACCCGCTGACCGGCCACCGCGACAAGAGCGCCGCGCGGGCGCACCGCAGGATCGTGTCGATGATCGAGGCGGCCGAGCTGGCCAAATCGAAGGCCAGGCATCCGTCGGGCCCCGGCGGGGCGCCGGAGATCAGGCACCTGATCGTCACCGGCGACAGCCCGCACCTGTACGACTGCTTCAACGCGTGCGACCTGCTGATCAGCGACATCTCCAGCGTCGTGGCCGACTTCCTGGCCAGCGAGAAGCCGTACGCCGTGACGAACGTCGCGGGGCTGCCCGAGCGCGCCTTCCACGAGCGCTACCCGAGCACCGAGGCGGGGGTGCTCCTCGGCGAGGACCTGGCGGCCCTCGCCGGTTTCCTGGACGGTGAGGACACCCTGGCCCGAGCCAGGATCAAGCTCAGGAGCTACCTGCTCGGACCGGAGTACCCGGATGCGCTGACCCGCTTCGACGCGGCCGTCGAGCGGGTCTTCTCGGGGTCGTGATCAGCGTGGCGGCCTGGACAACCTCCGCGGGCTGGTGAGGAAGCCCCATCCCCACGAGACGTGCATGGCTGCGTAGACGAGGGGCAGGCGCAGCTTGGCCGCGCCCGGCAGCCCGCTGCCGGTGACCGCCGAGCCGGCCACGATGGCCAGCGCGTAGCCCCCGGGGACGACGAGCGCGAGCGGGAAGAACGGCGACAGCACCAGCCCCAGCGCCATGGCCAGCACCGCGGCGGGCGGCGCCAGGTAACGCAGGTTGATCGTGCCCTCGTGGGTGCGCGCGACCACGCGCCGCCAGCGGCCGTAGTGGAAGTACTGCTTGGCCAGCGCCCTGACGTTGGGCCGCGGACGGTAGGAGACCCGCATGCGCGGCTGGAACCAGACCAGCCCGCCGGTCTGGCGGATGCGGTGGTTCATCTCCCAGTCCTGGGCCCGCTGGAAGTGCTCGTCGTAGCCGCCGACCCGGTCGAGCGCCGAGCGGCGGAACACGCCGAGGTAGACGGTGTCGGCCGGGCCCGCGGTGCCGCCCACGTGGAAGGCCGCGGCGCCGACGCCGATCTTGGAGGTCATGGCGCAGGCCACGGCCTGCTCGAACGGTGTGACGCCCTCGGCCGCCATGACGCCGCCCACGTTGTCGGCGCCGGTCTCGGCCAGCGTCTCGACGGCGACGCGCAGGTAGTCGGAGGGCAGCATGGCGTGCCCGTCGACCCTGGCGATGATGCCGTTGCGTGAGGCGGCGATGGCGGCGTTGAGCGCGTTGGGCGTGCGACCGGTCGGGTTGGGCACCACGGTCACCCGGCGGTCGGCCGCCGCGATGGCGTCGGCGACCTCCTGGGTGCGGTCTTGGGACGGACCCACGGCGAGGACGACCTCGATCTCACCGGGGTAGCTCTGGGCGAGGACCTGGTCGACGGCCTCGCGAAGGTGCCGCTCCTCGTTGAGGACCGGCATGACGACGGAGATGGGGGGCCAGCCGCGCGTCTCCGCGGGCGCGTGCGGCGAGTCGGGGAACTGCTTCATGGCGGGGCTCACGCTACTGTACGACCAGGGGAGAAGGGCAATCGAAAGCCCCGGTGTCCCCGGCGGATCCGAGGAGGAGGGCATGCGCGAAGCGGGCGAGGAGGACGGCGGCGTGCTGGTGGGCGGCGACGCCTACGGCGGCGTCAGGCTCACTCCTGCCAGCCGTCCACGCAGGCCCGTGCGGAGCGCCAAGGCCCGCCGCCGCAACGTGATCGTCGCCGGCCTGCTGTCCACGGGCATCCTGGTCACCACCGGCGTGGTGTGGGCGACCCCGCGCCAGATCGGCACGGTCGACGCGGGCGTGACCGCCCCCAAGTCCCAGGGGGCCGAGAACATCCTGCTGGTCGGCGTCGACAAGCGCGACGACCTGACCCGGCAGCAGCAGAACCAGCTCAAGCTGGGCCGCGAGTCCGGCCAGCGCACCGACACGATGATGGTCATCCACCTGTCGGAGGACCACCAGCGCGTCACCGTGGTGAGCCTGCCCCGCGACACCTGGACGACGATCCCCGGCAAGGGCGACCACAAGATCAACTCGGCCTACCAGTTCGGCGGGCCGAAGCTCACCATGCAGACCGTCAAGGCCGCCACCGGGCTGGAGATCAACCGCTACATCGAGGTGAACATCCTCGGGTTCATCGACGTGGTCGACTCGCTCGGCGGCGTCACCGTCTGCACGCCGATCCCGATCAACGACCCCAAGACGGGCCTCAACCTGCTCGCCGGCACCCACCAGCTCCAGGGCGCCCAGGCGCTCGGCTACGCCCGCACCCGCGCCACCGCCCGTTCCGACCTCGACCGCATCGACCGGCAGCAGCAGGTCATCTCCGCGCTGCTCAACCGGGCGCTGAGCGCCGACACGCTGGCCAACCCGGCCAAGCTCGCCGCGTTCGTCAACTCCACGCTGAGCACGGTGAAGGTCGACCCCGACGACGGGCTGATCGGGCTGGCCACCCAGTTGCGCGACGTGTCGCTGGAGGACGTCCGCTTCGCCGACGTGCCGCTCGCGAACGTCGACTTCAAGGCCCCGACCGGCGAGTCGGCGGTGCTGTGGGACCGTCCGGCGGCCCGCGACATGTTCCGCCGCATCGACGCCGACCAGGACCTCGCCAAGCCCGTCCCCACCAAGACGGCCACGCCGTCGCCGGTCAAGACCGTGGTCCCGCCGGAGAGCGTCACGGTCAAGGTCATGAACGGCACGCTCATCACGGGGCTGGGGGCGCGTACCAAGTCGGCGCTGGTGGCCTCCGGGTTCAAGGTGCCCGGCGAGCCGGGCAACACCGGCAAGAAGGACCACAAGCAGACCCTCGTGCGTTACGCCGCGGGCCAGGAGGCGGCCGCGCGCCTGGTGGCGTCCGTCATCCCGGGCGCGGAGCTGAAGCAGGCCGCCGACGTCGAGGGCGTCGAGGTGATCGCCGGCAGCGACCAGCCGAAGATCAAGAAGCTCAAGCAGCCGGACACCCCGGCGAGCAAGCCGAGCTCAACGCCGACGACCAAGACCGCCATGGAGAACATATGCAAGAAATAGGCATAACCAGGTAAAGCCAGGGCACGTGATTGCCATGGTGGTCAATTCATGGCAGGAGGACCCCTGTACCGTCCTGCACGTCGTGGGGGATCTCGACGTGGCGGGCGCGCCTCGGCTTCGCGCCGAGCTCGATCAGGCGCTGGCGGCGGCCGATCCGCTCAACCTGGTGATGGACCTGACCGAGGTGCCCTTCTGCGACTCGGTGGGCCTCGGCGTCCTGGTGGCGACGCTCAGCCACGTCCAGGACATGAGAGGACGCATGATCCTCGTCCTCGGGCCCGGCATGATCCGTCACCTGCTGACGATCACCAACCTCGACCGGCACTTCGAGACCAGCGCCTCGCTCGGCGAGGCCCGTGCCGCCCTCGATCCGGCCGCCTGACCGCCTCCGGCCGGGATCATGGACGTGATGTCATCGAGGGCACATCTCCCCGGAGCCGCCGGCTCGTAGGCTCGCGGGAAGATCCCTCTCACGTCCGGAGGCCCGTGCGTTGTTCGATGAGTTCCCCGAGCCTGCCCGCTCCCAGCTCGCCGCGGCCTTCGCCGAGGGCAGCACCCGGCCGGAGTGGTGTCTCGCGGAAGGACGCGCGCGCCTGGCGTTCCGGGCCCCCTTCGCGGGCGCCGACCTGCCGCCGGATCCGGGCCGGCTGACGTACCGGCCGGCCCGCGACCTGCGCCCCGACGAGGTGCTCGCCCTGCCCATGCGCGTCTCCGAAGGCTCGCTCGACCACGACACGCAGGTCGAGCCGGCCACCGCGGGCGCCGCGCAGGAGGCCCGCTGGATGTACGACGACCTGCTCAACCGCAAGGCCAAGCCCGGCGTCCGGCGCATCGTCGCCGGGACCGACGTGGGCGACACGCCTACCGCGAACGCCTTCCTGCATGCCGGATACTCGGAGGTCGGCCGGCTGTGCCGCTACTACTGGAGGGCTTCGTGAGACTTGGCGTGATGTTCGACCGGGATCTGCCGCCCGAGGAGCTGATCCCGTTCGCCCGGGCGCTCGACGAGACCGCCGCCGACGACCTGTGGGTGGTGGAGGACCTGGGCTGGACCGGCGGCGTCTCCGCGGCGGCCACCGCGCTGGCCGTCACGTCCCGGCTGCGCGTCGGGATCGGCATCACCCCCGCGCCGCTGCGCAACCCGATGCTGCTGGCGATGGAGATCGGCAACCTGGCCCGGATGCATCCCGGCCGGCTGGCCGCGGGCATCGGGCACGGCGTGCAGGAATGGATGCGCCAGGCGGGCGCCGCCGTGCCGTCGCCGCTCGCGCTGCTGGAGGAGACGATCACGGCCGTACGCGCCCTGCTGCGCGGCGAGACCGTCACCCTGCACGGCAAGGCGGTGCACCTCGACGGCGTGTCGCTGGTGCATCCGCCGGCCGTGCCGCCGCCCGTCCTGGCGGGTGTGAAGGGGCCGCGCTCGCTGGCGCTGTCAGGACGCCTCGCGCAGGGCACGATCGTGCCGGAGGGCGTCGGCCCGGCGCAGCTTCCCGGCGTCGTCGAGCGGATCGCCGGGGGCGACGACCACGAGCTGGCCGTGTTCACCTTCCTGCACATCGGCGAGGAGGCGGACCGGCTCGCCCATCCGGTGGTCCGGGACCAGGCGGCCTACCTGGGCGTGCCGCCGCACGAGGTCGTCATGGCGGCCGGGACCCCCGAGCAGGCGGCGGAGCAGGTCAGAAGCATGTGGGCGGCGGGTGCGCGGACGGTGGTCGTCCGGCCGCTGGGGCGCGACCCACTGCCGCACGTGCACGCCCTGCTGTCGGCGCTGTAGCCCCACCGTCTCTTCCCCGGCGCCCTGGCGTCGGGGCTGTGGTTCCTATGGCCGAATGGCGGAGGGCCATCGGTCGAACGGCCGATGGGCCTCCGCCGCCGGTTCGCCACGATCGTTTTCATGAGGCTTTTGCTGGTAATCGTGGCAATTGTGGCGGTCACCGGGTGCAGCGTGCGCTTCGACAGCGACGAGGTTCCCGCCGTCCGGACGTTCCCGTTCACGGGGGCCGAACTGAAGATCTCGTCGTCGCTGGGCGGGGTGCGGGTGCTGCCCGCCACCAGCCCGGCCGTCGAGGTGCGGCGCTGGACCCGCGGCAAGGCGTCCACCAGCCCCTCCTGGTCGCTGCGCGACGGCGTGCTGCGGCTCAGCGCCGACTGCACGCTCATCGTCGGCGACTGCGGCGCGCGCTACCACGTGAAGGTCCCGGCCGGGGTGCGGCTGACGATCGACTCCCCCGACGGCGTCATCCTGAACGGCCTCACCCAGGACGTCGACGTCTCCAGCGGTGACCGCATCGAGGTCAAGGACACCTCGGGCAAGCTGCGTCTGCTGACCGACTCCGGCACCATCGAGGGGGACGGGCTGCGGTCGTCCAGCGTGCGCGGACGCACCCTGGACGGCTCGATCTCCCTGGCCTTCGCCGCGCCGCCCGCCGACCTGGACCTGAAGTCGCGGGAGGGCGGCGTGACCGTCCGCGTGCCGAAGGACTCCTACCAGGTGAAGGTCGAGAGCCAGGACGGCTCCGAGCACTCCGACATCAAGAGCACGAAGTCCAGCTCCAGGAGCATCCTCGCCCGCAGCACGTACGGCAACGTACGCGTCCTGACCCGCTGACCCCGTCCGGCCACGCCGGTGTTTCGGAGGCGCGCCGGTGTTTCGGAGGCGTGCCTCCAACCTGTAGGGGCGCGCCGGTGTTTCGGAGGCGTGCCTCCAACCTGTAGGGGCGCGCCGGTGTTTCGGAGGCGTACCTCCAACCTGTAGGGGCGCGCCGGTGTTTCGGAGGCGTACCTCCAACCTGTAGGGGCGCGCCGGTGTTTCGGAGGCGTGCCTCCAACCTGTAGGGGCGCGCCGGTGTTTCGGAGGCGTCAGCCGACCTCCGCCTCCTGCCGCGCCTCCACCGTCCGCACGGACGTCTCCGCCTGCCGCACGGCCTTCCAGAAGTACGTCGAGCTGGGCTTGCCCGCCTCGGCGTACTTCTCGGCCAGCGCCCTGGCCATCACCACCAGCCGGCGGCCGCGGAGCTGGAAGCCCGCCGCCTCCGGCACCGCGCCGAGCGCCCGGTGGTTCCAGTACGTGGCCAGCCGCCGCCAATGCTCGGCCTCCTTCCCACCCGCGCCACAGGCCTCGCACGCCAGCAGGACGGCCAGCTCGTGGGCGGCCCTGGCGTCACCTCTCTCCGCCGACCGCAGCCGGAACATGCCCAGACGTCCCCAATGCAGCGGAACCCGCAGATCCGTGGGCGAAGGCCGCCAGGACGACTGCTCGCCGGGCGCGGGCTCCAGGACGTCCCCGCCGGTCAGGGCGGCGGCCGGCGATCCGTTGCGGCGTCGCGCGGCCTCCCCCGCCTCGGCCTTGGCGGCCTGCCACAGGGCGCTGAACTCGGCGGTCAGCTCCTCCACGGACTCGATGGGCATGCCGGACTTCACCGCGATCACCTGGCACACCTCGACGATGGTCCGCATCAGCATGAAATCCGGCACTTTCTGCGACCTGCCGTTCAGCAGGTCGGAGACGGTCGACTTCGGCAACGGCCGGCGCCATCTGTTTCGTTCGGGGTCTTCGGCCAAAAGGGCGAGCGCGACTTTTTCGATCCGTTTCAGCGAGGGGTTTCCGCATTCGATTTCACGCAATCTGTTCAGACGTGTCACGAGCAGAGCAAGGTGATCTTCGCCTTGATCGACATCCTTCATGAGCCGCCCCGGTTCGGACACCGTTGTCCGGTTTAAGAGTGGAAGTGGCATTTCGAGAAGGCGGGCAGGCGCCACCCTCTCGTTGCGTTGAGATAAGCAGCCATAGTGCCATAAGTCGGTCTTGTGGGGGTGCCATGCTCATCACACACATCCGCCCCTCTAGACCTTCTCGGCCGAATCCATCCGATGTCGTCCGAATACGTCCGAGGCAAGCGCGATCATGGCCGGAATGATCAATTGCGCGGACGCGCCCCCGAGTCCCGCTGGTACTCCTACGTCAACGAACAAGCCCGTACGGCAAGGGGACACGAATGAGCAAGGCAACCCTCATCTGGTCGGCGGTCAGCGGCGCCCTGCTCGCGCTGCTCGTGGGTGTCGTCGCCGGCCTGCTCGCCACCGGGAACGGCAGCACGGTCGCGGGCGCCATCATGGCGGGCGCGACGGCCTCCGGCGGCTTCGCGGCACTCTGGATCACCGGCACCTCGGCCGTCCACACCTGGCTGAACTCCCAGAAGCCCGAAACCCCGTCACAAGACACCAGCAACTGACCGCCCCCGCCCCCCGGCACGTCCAGCACCCGCACACCCCCGCACCCGCACGGACGGCGAACGCACCGAGGACCGGTCGGAGACCCCGCACCGGTCCCACACCTCCGCCTGACCGCACCTCCCCTGACCGCACCTTCCCGGACGGGCCCCGCCTGACCGCGCCTTTCCCGGACCGCACCTCCCCCGAGCCCGTCCCACACCTGCCGTTCCGCTCCTGCCCGCGGACGGCGGCGGGCTACGCTGGCGACCGTCCGCACGCACTTGTCGCGAAGGCAGCACCCGGAGGCGCCCATGGCGATGCCCAGGAAGGGCTCGCGGCTCATCACGGTCGACGGCACCGCCTTCCGCTGGCGGGTCAGCCACAGACCCTCCTTCGACGACGGCGGATCCGCGGCCCCGCTCACCTTCGTCGTCGAACGCGACGAGGCCCCCGGCCGCGTCCTGCTCGTGTCACTCCCCTGCGCCCGGCCGGACAACTGGCGAGGAGCCCGGACGATCGCGGTCCGCCCGCCGCTCGTCGCCGCATGCGTCCGCCGCGCACTCGAACACGGCTGGACCCCCGCCCGACCAGGCCCCCGCTTCACCCTCGCCGTCACCGAGGACGAACTGACCGAACTCCTGGGCGGCCCGCCCGCCTACCTGGTCCCCTTCCTCTGGGGCATGATCCCGGAAGGCGGCACCATCAGGGACCTCCCCCGCGCCAGGCAGATCTGGAGCCGCGAAAGCATCGACACCGACCACACGCCGTAACACGCCCCACCGTCGACGGGCAAGGTCGAACCACGCATCACGATTCGCGGGCCTCCAACTCCCGGACCCGCGCGAATTCCGAGCGATGGCGAAATCCTTCCCGTCCTTCACACCGCCGATGACGCACAATTCGCGGCAACCTCCGCCGAAATTCCCGCGGGTCTTCGAAATCCCATTGCTCACCATCCGGGACGCCCCGAGCGCCGGAATCAAAGGGAAACCGCTGAAAACCCCGCGCCCATGAACGGCCTCGTACAACGCCGCGGACTCCGAACCGGTGACCCTCTCAAAGGCTTCGTGCGCGACGTAGGCCAGCAGCTCGAAATCCGGCCCCTCCTCCTCAAGGCGACGCACCATGTCCCGCGAGCGGGCCTTCTTCGAGGCGGAATATGCCCTCTTGAGATCCAGGTAACGTAACACCTGAGGCAGTTCGATGAGCAGGTCCGGGCAGTCGGCGACCCCCTCGAACGATTCTCGCCCGAGGCTGATGAGCCAGCTCACGAAGTATTCGAACCCGTCCAGCGAACCACTGCTGAACACGAACCAATGGGCGGCGTACAAATCCATGGTGCAACCGCGCGCCTGAACACCCGTCCACAGGCATTGATAGTCGATCAGCTCTTCCGGAGAACGGCCGGAAAGCTCCTCCAGCATCCACGCGAGCCGCGCGTCCTTGGTCTCAGCCGCACGGCCGGACCGCTCGATCAGTTCCCAGAAGCCGTCGATGTCCATGGCCGGACATGCTGACATCGCGAACGAAGCAGCGTAAAGAAACCCCTGAGCCCCTGAAACCATCAGGGCCGCCACCTAGGAAGCCGCCGCCCCGCCCTGCTCCCGGCGTACCATCTCCGTGATCCACACCGGCGCGAACGGCGAGGTGCACCCCGGGGACGTCGGATAGTCCTTGAGCACCTCCAGGCGCTCACCGATGCCGATCGCACGGGCGCGGTGCTCGGCGTGCTCGATCCCGATGTGAGCCAGGCAGTTGTTCATCTCCCACTGCAGGCGGTCGGGGGCGTCCTTCATCTCCGCCTCGATGACGTCGAGCAACCCCACCAGGTCGAGCCCCTCGGGCTTCTTCGCCACGCGCTCGACGGTCAACGCCCACCCGGCGCTCGCGACCAGCGGATCGGGATCGGCCGACCAGGCCACGCGCAGCTCCTCGGAGTGCGGGCTCTTCTTCACCACGTAGTTCACGAGCCAGTCGCGCACCTTCGGCGTACGCGCCTGGCGCACCATGGTGTCCAGTTCGTCCCGCTCGAACGCCTTCGGACGGCAGACCAGCGTCGCCAGCAACCTCGCCGCGGTGTCCCCCGTCGCCCAGAGCTCGCGTGCGAGTTCCTGCTGCGTCTTCAGCCGCTTGGCGAGGGCGCGCAGCTTGCCGAGGTTCACGCCGTGATCGTCGCCGTGCCTCTCGTTCACCTCGCGCGCCTTGGGATCCTCCAGCTCGGCCAGCTCGGCCATCACCTCGGTCAACGTCACCCCGGCCACCTCCTCAGAAGCAGCTCCAGCCTAAACGCGTCGTAACGTACTTTGGTGTGTCTCCGTGACCGACCGGACAGGGACTGCATGGAACAGGGCAAGGCTTCGAGGTGGGACGGCGTCACTCTGCGGTCCAGCTACAGGGACCACCTGATCGAAGGACGCGACAAACTGGCCGACGCCGCACGTGACGGCGCCTGGCCCACAGTCTTCGAGCTGCTCGAAGAGCATCCCGAATGGGTCAACGGCGGCAGAGTCGGCGGCACCAGCGGATACGCCCCGCTCCACCAGGCCGCCTGGCACGGCGCCGACGTCAGCGTCGTGCACCGGCTGGCCGCCCGCGGCGCTTGGCGCACGCTCCGTACGGCTCAAGGAGAGCGGCCGATCGACATCGCCACGCGCCGCGGACACCACCACCTCCTGGCACCGCTCGCCCCGGTCATCCACCACCACCTGCCGGCCGCAACCCTGAGCTCGATCCAGCGCCACTTCCACGCACTGATCCACGAACGCGCCGACGACCTGGTCACCGAGCACCAGCTACGCCTCCCCGAACTGGAACCTCTGACCGAGCAACGGCACCCGGCCTGCTGGTTCGCCGTCCCCGGCATGTACGGCGGCTTCAGCTACCGGCTGGAGCGAACCCAGCTGACCGTGGAAAGCTGGTGCCGCGTCGTCGGCGGTTCGGGCCAACGCCACCTCATCGACGAACACGGCACCCGCCTGACCGCCGAAGGCTTCGTCTGACCGCCGCACCGGCACCGCCCCAAGCCGCGAACGCTGCTTCTCCGGTACGTTGCCCCATCAAGCTCCGGACAGAAACCGCCGAACAGGCCACGAAGAACCATGGCGGGAAAGATCCTCACGCCATGAGCGCCCCCCCTGCAGCACAGGTTCGAGAACGGCCTCAGCACGCAAGCCATCCGAACGGCCCGACTGATCCGCGAACCCCGAGGCCGCACCCCGCGGTCTCGGGTTCCGCACGTCAGGGGCTACTTGAGGAGCTGCCTGGCCATCACCATGCGCTGGATCTGGTTGGTGCCCTCGTAGATCTGGGTGATCTCCGGTCTCCTCCGTGTACACCTGCCAAAACCTGTCGATCAGGAGCCTGGCCAGGAATTATTGTTGCGACTGGCTCTCGTCGTTTCTCGCTGTTCTCGGCCCTTCCACGGAACAGTGACGGAACAAGGGTAGGAGGTTGCTCATGGCGATCCAGAAGAGAGGTACGCAGGCCATCACCGTCAACGGCATCGTGTACCGCTGGCGCGTCCGTCGTAAGTCCGCGTACTGCTAGGGAAACGATCGGGGCCACATGACGTTCGCGGCGGAACGGGCCGGCGCACCAGGCCGCGTCCTTCCGGTGTCGCTCCCCTGCTCACGCCCAGACGTCCGGTGGCGAGTCCCGACGAAGGAGGGACTCGGCGTCGATCGCCCCGACCACGACAGACCCGTACCGAAGTGTGCGATCGTCACGGCCTCGGGCAATCGATCCCGGGGTAGGAGAACGCGGAGACAGGGTGAGCTCGTCTGGTATACCGGAGCATCCAGGTATGTTCCGCAACGTCTGGAGACAAGGTCTACACGTGATCCAATGGCAGGCCCCCGGTGCGCGGGGCTGCTAGCCGGGCCCGACCGCTGGAGCCAGACATCGATGCCACAATCACACCAAACCGTCTGACGGGGCATAAAACGGGACAGGCGGGCGTAGGGCAATCTATATGCCCTGCCTATAGCAGGCGAAACGCCATCTCGAACTCATGGTCCACAGGTACTAGCATTCTCTAAAGGCTGAATCGTAGGGTGACGAGGTGGAGACTCAGTGCTGAACACAGCCCAATGGCCGCAGCTCGAGTTGCCGGTGCTCACGGGCGTCCGCCTCGACCCCAAAAATGTGCGCCTGGAGACTACGGACGCCCAGGTCGAAGCAGACATCCTCGAAGATCTGTTCGCCAACGAGGATGCGTTGGGGCTGGTGGACGGGATCTCAAAGGTTGGATATCTGACGCACGAGACGCCCATCGTCGTCAAGCGCCGTAGTCAGTACGTGGTGGTGGAGGGCAACCGACGGGTTGCTGCACTTAAGGCCATCCAGAATCCGATGCTTGTCCCTAAATACCAAGCACGCGTAGTTGCATTATCGGCGAATATTCAAGACATCAGCATGCTCGCTAACATCCGCGTGATGGTTGCCCCCAATCAGAGCCTCGCAGATCAACTTATTGCCGCCATTCATACAGGTAACATCCGACGTCCCTGGTCTCCGGCACGTCAAGCCGCCTTCTTTCAGGCACAAATCGATGCTGGGCGAAAGCTCGCGGATCTTCAGCGGCGGTATCCCACAATCGACGTCCGATACTTCGTATTTCGCAGCCATATCGTCAATCTGTTCAAGAATATGGATTACGACGATCCCGGCCTAAAAGACTTCGTAGCCACCAAGGAGTGGCGGCGAGGCCTGTCGACACTGTCTCGCATCTATGAGTCCAAGGGCTTTCTTGATCTAACAGGGCTCGTGATGGACGATAAGGGCGTCGTGGGTAAGGCGATTTCTGATGAAGGCCTAAAAGCTGTGGCGACAATCATAGTCGAGGGCATCAAAGACGGCGATCTAAACACTCGCAGCCTTAATACCGTCGGAAGTCCTCGTTTTACCCGGCTCATCAAGGAGCTACAGGAGGCTGCCGAAAATGCGCCTCAAACATCAGTAGTGACGCCTGGCGGTAACCCCGGTCGTGCAGGGGGTGCTGGTTCGGGGGCTACGGGTAGCCCGGGTTCCAACCCGCGTCCCACGACTGGATCTGGGGCGGGGCCTACGCAGCCCACTTCCCCTCCAGCAGCAGGGCAGCAGCAGCCGAATCCTCAGGGACCAAAGCCGAAACAGCCTGTTTCCAAGAAGGGCAAAACGCGCTACCTGGCTCTAGGGCATCTTGTTGTTCCGTCGCAATACCCAGTCGCCGTTCGGCTTCACATTGAGGAGCTATCGGCCCTCAACATCCAAAAGTTTCCAAATACCGCCTTCTTGGCATTTCGGGCACTACTCGAGAAAAGCATAAAGGCATATGCTGACGCCAAAGGGGTTAGCATTCAGGCGAGCGGCAACAATTCTCACGGTTATGTCCAACTGCATCACGCCTTGAAGTGGCTTAGTGAGTACGTGGCCCAGAACGGTCCAAGGGGTCTGAACCAACCGATCTCGCAGCTTCGAACCGGTAAAGTCATCAATTATACTGCGACAAACGATGCCCTCAACGCAGTAAATCATAATCATCATTTCAATGTTGACCCCGACGAAGCGATCAACTGCTGGAACTCTATCGAGCCAATCATGCGGGAGCTGATGAGACCGTGACTGCTGCCGTAACCATAGGCGTCCGCCCAAGAATCTCGCCCCTGCGCTATCCTGGGGGTAAATCGGCCCTGTATATGCGCCTGAGGCATATGATTCGTAACAACGGCCTCACAGAATGCACCTATGTCGAGCCTTATGCGGGAGGAGCCGGAGCCGGGCTAGGACTGCTGGTCACCGGACAGGTTAAGCGTGTCGTTATAAACGACCTCGACCCGGCAATTTTTGCCTTCTGGACCCTGCTTGTGAATGATCCGGACTATCTACGAAGGCGGATCATGGAGGCCAGGCTTGATGCAGTCGAATGGGCAAAGCAGCGCGAGATCTACCTAAATAGGGATAATTATGATATTGATGCACTCGGATATGCAACTTTCTATCTGAATAGAACAAGCAGGTCGGGAGTGCTTAATGCAGGACCCATCGGTGGCCACGATCAAACGGGCCCCTACAAGATTGATGCTCGTTTTAATCGAGACAATCTAGCTGAGCGAATACGCATCCTGGCGCTATACGCAGACCGAATCGTCGTAACCTCTATTGACGGCAAGGATGTAATTAAGAAGTACGCCCGCAGATCCAATGTTCTTATATATGCCGACCCGCCCTACTTCGACAAGGCTCGGGGTCTGTATATGAATGCGTTCGCGCCGGCTGATCACGAATCATTGGCTGCAGTTCTGAATGCCCGCGCCATGCGAAACTGGGTGCTGACTTACGATAATGTCCCACAAGTTGCTGATCTATACCGGGATAGAAGGCGCCACGAATTCGAGCTTAGCTACTCGGCACACCGGGCCCGCAAGGCCAAGGAGATTGTAGTGCTGTCTGATTCGCTGCTTGACGTCGGGGCCGGATGGCCTCTCACGGACCCTCCTGCCATGACCTGATGCGTTAGAACCAGCTCGATGGCGCTTCGAATTGTAAGCGCCTGTGTTCTGTGTCGTTGATGCGTGGGCGGTGCTGGCCGCGACCGGCCGGAGAGCCGCAGCGCGGCCAGCGACCGCCCGACACGCGGCAGGCCGCCGCAGGCGGGCTGCCCTTGATGACGTGTAGAGAAGTTGCTTTCAGGGCTGCCCTGTGTCTGGTTATATCTCGTCGTGATGCGGCGCGGCGGCGGTCCAGATGCGTACGAAGCTGGTGAGGTAGACCGCGGCTGCGCCTTGTTCCTCCTTGTGGTGGAGGTGCATGACGGGGGCGTCGGCGGCTGGGGTGGCGTAGGCGTGGAGGTTGACCAGAAGTTCGTTGTCTGCGCGGAAGATGGAGTTGTAGAGGACGGTTCGGTGGAGGCGGATCTCTACGTTGGGGACGTCGTGTAGTCGGCGGTAAAGGGTTAGGGCGTTCTTGATGCGCGCGGCCATGACTTCGGGGCCGATGCCTTCGTCGGTGCCGCGTCTGGCGACCTGGAGGCTGTCGGGGTCGCCGAGGAGGATTCGAAGTTTTACGCCTGCGCGGGCTCTGGCGGTGAGGGTGTCGAGAATTTTGCCGTCTTCCGGGAGGAACAGGCCGCTGTAGGTGAGAATGTCGATCTCCTCGGTGGCTCCCTGGAAGAGGGCGTGCCAGACGCTCTGCGGGACTGCCCAACGGTGGGGGTAGATGGCGCGTACGTCGCCGGCGAGGACGAGGTGTTGTCGCGTGATCTGCGGCCAAAGGTCGGCTTCGTGGACCTGGAGGAGGTCGGCGATCGCCCAGCGGTGGCGTGGGTAGGGGATGCGGCCTTGAAGCCAGCGGTGGACGGTCTTGGGGTCCACGGTGAGGGCTGCCGCGACGTCTGTCGGGGTGATGCGGGCTGCGAGCATCGCGCTGCGCAAGTGGTCGTTCATGGGGCCGCCGCTCCTGTGAGGGAACCGTCGTTGCCTGCGACGTTAACATGAGACGTCCCTAGACGTCCCCTAGTCGCGGTGTAGAGGTTCCTGGTGCCTGGCCGATGCTCGTGAGGCCGGAAGAGCCACCGAAGGGACGGAACACATGCAAAGCGGCCGAGCACAGAGCCTCGCCTATCAGCAGCGTCTGCTGACGGAGCTGGGGAACGGGCTACGACCTCGGGGTATCGCGGCCGTCTTGATGGCGGCTGAGGATGGGCGTCCTGAGTTGAGCGTCCAGGATCGTCGCTCTCGGATCCGCAAGGTCTACGTCAACGTCCCGTTCTACTGGTTCTATTGGGGTGATCAGCCCGACGAGCGGACCAGTTGCCTCAATCTGGAGGCTGCCATCGACAGGGTTGAGCAGGTCGCCCGGAACGGCTGGCGCGCGGGTGAGCAGGCCGAGCTGCGCATCGATCTGGGTCTGATCTCTGATGCGTATCGGCGTGCCTGACGGCATGGCTGTGGACGAATCTCCGTGGCTGACGGGCGGTGCTGTCTACATCCAGATCGCAGAGCGGCTGCGGGCGCGGGTCGTTGCCGGTCGGTATCCGGCGGGCGGTTCGCTGCCGTCCGAGGCTGAGTTGTGCGCGGAGTTCCGTGTGGCCAGGAACACGCTCAGGCGTGGCCTGGCCATCCTGGAGCAGGAGGGGGTCATCGTCACGGTTCCCTCGAAAGGCCGCGTGGTGCCGGGGCCGCGGGCGGACACCGCGTACCGCTATGAGGTGATCGCCTCTGAGCTCCGCGCTCAGATCGAGAGCGGCGCCCTCGCGGCGGGGGCTGTGTTGCCGAGCGAGAAGGAGCTGCGGCAGCGGTACGAGGCTTCGCGGGATACGGTGCGGCGGGCGCTCGACCTTCTGGAGCGTGAAGGGTTGGTCGTGGTCGAGCATGGGCGGGGCCGATTCGTTCGAGGATGAGACGTCCTGGGACGTCCGCATCTGCCCCTAGATCAGCCCATATGCGGTCTGTCTAAGGTGAACAACGTGGAGCATGTCGATTGGGCCTATGGCCTGGCAAAAGAGCTGCTGGAGACGACCTTGCCTCGCCGCTGGGCGCATACCCGGGGAGTCGCTGAGCGCGCTGCATCTCTGACGCAACTCCTCGGGGAAGAGGCCGACACCCTAATCGCTGCTGCACTGCTGCATGACATCGGTTACGCCCCAGACCTGGTCGACACGGGCATGCATCAGCTCGACGGCGCTCGCTACCTGCGCGACGTCGCCGGTGCGGATCGGCGGCTGTGCCGCCTGGTGGCCTACCACTCGTGTGCGGACAACGAGGCCCGGCAGCGGGACCTGTTCGACGTGTTGGCCAAGGAGTTCGACCAGGAAGCACCGGACTTGGCCAGGGCGCTTACCTACTGCGACATGACGACCAGCCCGGACGGCCGGCATGTGGACGTTACCGACCGGCTGGCCGAGATCCATTCGCGGTACGGCCCTGAGCATGTGGTCAGCCGGTCGATCACGGACGCCACCCCGTGCATCGTGTCCTCGGTGCGGTCGGTGGAGGCTGCGCTATCCGATGTGCGGCAGGCCGACGCCGGCTAGGTAGTGCTCGATCCGCATGCGCATCGACCGGTCCATCGGCAGTGACGTGATCTCGTTCCGGGGCACCCAGCGGACCTCTCGGGACTCCTCGCTCGGAGTCGGCTCGCCCTCGACCGCGCGGCCGGTCAGGACGATGGAGAACTCCTGTCGGGCCTCGCCGTTGGAGGTGTAGAGGATCACGTGCCGGGGGTCGCTGTAGGTGCCGACCAGGCCGGTGATCTCGCAGGTGATGCCGGTCTCCTCGTGCGTCTCGCGGACGGCTGCCGCGGGGATGGACTCGCCGAGGTCGATCGCGCCGCCGGGCACGGCCCAGTTGTCGTTGTCACTGCGCCGGATCATCAGGACGTCCCCGGCCGTGTTGGTGACGATGACGTTGACGGACGGAACGAGGCTGTTCGGCTCGGGCGCGTCGGGGTCGTCGTAGAAGTCGATCCGCTTGGCCATGGTCAGGACTCCACCGGGGTCGCTTGTGCCCATACCTTCTCGAAGCTGTTGGCGTAGGTGGTGACCATCTCGCCGCCGGCCACCCTGCGCAGGTGGAGTACGGGTGCGTTCCCGGCGCGGGTGCCGTACACGTGCATGTTGACCAGGTAGTCGCCGTCAGCCTGATAGATCGAGTTGTACAGGATCGTCTGATGGAGGCGGAGCTCGAAGTTCTCCAGGGGCAGGAGCGGCCGGTAGAAGATCAGCGCGCTACGGATCTGCGCGGCCATGCTGTCGCCGACGCCCTCGTCCTCTCCCCGCTGAGCGACTTCGGCACAGCCGGGGTCGCCGAGCAGGACACGGACCCGCACGCCCGCCTGCGCCTTCTCCCCCAGCAGACGCACCATCGCGGCGTCGTCGGCGAGGAACAACCCGCTGTAGACCAGGACGCCGATGTCCTGGGACGCGGCGGTGAACAGACGTCCCCACGCGTCCCGAGGTACGGCCCAGCGATGCGGATAGATCGCCAGGACCTCGCTCTCGGACGCGGCGACCACCTGTTCCCGCGAGAGGGCCTGCGGCCACAGGTACGTCTCGTCCACACCCAGGTACGAAGCTGTAGCAAACCGGTGCTTACGGTACGGCTCGCGCCCCTTGGTGATCCACCGCTCCACGGTCTTGGGATCGACCTCGATCGCCTCAGCCAGGTCCGCGACGCTCACGCCCTTCTGCAACAGCGCAGCGCGTAGCCGTTCGTTCGCCATCTCACCTGCTCCCAAGGACGTCCGGGGACCTGGACATCGTAGGCCGGACGTCTTGAACATGTCCCGTCGTGTAGTGATCTCGTCCTAACACTGCGTCGCATCCTCGGTTGCACAACGCCACAACGGCAGCGACCGAAGGAGGAGATGCACCCATGAACAATGAGATCACCATCCCCGCCGAGACGCCCTCGTGCGACTGCGGCAACGCCCTGACCGAGGGCCAGACCCAGTGCTCCAAGTGCCTGGCGCGGAGCCGGTGGGCGCGTAAGGAGCGGGCCCGGAACCGGCGCAACCGGCGACGGACGGAGACCAGGCGTCCCCCGCGCGGCCCCCGCGGCGCGATTGCGATGGGGGTGAGCTGGACGTGAGCTGGCTTCCGCTGATCATCGCCGCTCTGCTGAGCACGACCCTGCTCGTCGGCTACGTCATGGTCCTGGCCGGCATCCGCCGCCAGGACAAGGCCCTGAGCCTGCGCCGGCACCCCGGAGGGGCCTCGGCCTCGCTGGCTCGGAAGGTCACTGGCTGCTACGTCCGGGACGGCGTGACGTGGACGTAGCCAACTGCTCCTCGACCTTGGCGAGGCGTACCGACAAGTCCCGCACGGCGGCGCGCAGCTCGGCCACGTCGGCCTGCTCGTCGCCGACGGGGCGCTCCTCCGCATCCCGGACGAACACGCCCTTGCCTTGCTGGCCGATCACCAGGCCCTCGTTGCGCAGGATGCCGACGGCCATCTTCACCACCGACAGCGAGGCGTCGTACTGCTCGGCGAGTTGCGCGGTGGACGGCAGCGGGGCACCGGGCGCGAGAGAGCCGCCGTTGATCTGCGCGCGGAGATCGTCGGCGATCTGGAGGTAGCCGGGGCGCCCGGTGTTCTTGACCATCGCCGTCCATCACACCACGAAACATCGACCAAGCCAACCGAGAGGACGTTGACAACCAAGCCAACTAGGTTAACTATGTTGAATGAACGAGAAAGAGGAGGTCACAGCCCATGCGTTCCATCCCGATTCCTGTGGATGTCGGCAAGCTCGCCATCACCTGCGTCAAGGCACCGCGACCGCGGGTGCTCAACAGGGACACCGGCGAGATCAAGACCGACAAGAACGGCAACACCGTCTACGAGGTCACCGTCTCCGTCGAGGACGAGTTCGGCCGGATCGAACTCGTCAAGATCGGCATCACCGGCGAACCCCCCATCAGCGTCGGCGACCAGGTCAACGCCGTCGGCCTGCTCGGCTACGTCTGGGAGATCGCCGGCCGATGGGGCATCGCCTACCGCGCCTCGGCGCTGCTCCCTGCCAGGGAGGCCGTCGATGCCTGACGCGCCGTACCTGCTCGCAGTCCTGGCCGCCGTCGCGGCCGGGCTGTGGGCCTGGCGCCGCTTCCACTACCCGTCTTTCTGGCTCGTCCTCGGCTTCCCGCTTGTCGGTCTGTCGGTACGGGCCTCGTGGCGGCGGGTCGCCCTCGGCTGTGGGCTGACCAAGAAGCGGCAGCGCTTCTGGTTCACCACCGTCCCCGGCCTGGTCGCCTCGACGGGCATCGTCCGCGTCCGGCGAAGGTGGCAACGCATCGCCGTGGACACCAAACCGTTCATGTGGCTCCCGCTGCCGACCCGGCACGGCTGGCGTGTCACCCTGCACACCCTGGAGGGCCAGACGCCCGGCGATTTCGCCGACGTCGCCGAACGCCTGGCCCACTCCTGGGGCGTCCACGCCATCCGCGTCTCCTCACCCGGTCCCGGCCGCGTCGTCCTCATGGCCACCATGCGCGACCCGCTGGTCAAGGTCGACGAGCTTCCGCCCTCGCCGGAACTGCTCAAGGTCACGGTGGGACGTCTGGAGACGGGCAAGCCCTGGACCATCGACTTCCGTACCGTGCCGCACTGGCTGAACGCGGGGGCGACGCAGTCCGGGAAGTCGAACCTCGCCAACGCCCTGATTGTCGGGCTGGCTCCGCAACCCGTGGCCCTGGTCGGCTTCGACCTCAAGGGCGGGGTGGAGTTCACGCCCTACAGGCCACGTCTGTCCGCGCTGGCCACGTCGCGCGCCGAGTCAGGTGGGCTGCTGGATGACCTGGTCGGTCTGATGGTCGATCGCATGGGGCTGTGCCGCCAGGCCGGCGCCCGCAACATCTGGCAGCTTCCACCCGGTGTGCGGCCGGTCCCGGTCGTGGCCCTGGTCGACGAGCTGGCTGAGCTGTACCTGATGGCCGACAAGTCGGAGAAGGACGAGATCGCCAAGACCTCGACGGCACTGCTGCGGGTCGCCCAGCTCGGGCGGGCGTTCGGCATCTACCTGTTCTGCTGCGGCCAGCGCATCGGCTCCGACCTCGGCCCCGGCGTCACCGCTCTGCGCGCCCAGTGCTCCGGACGGATCTGCCACCGCGTCAACGATCCCGAGACCGCCACCATGACGCTCGGCGACCTCGATCCGGCGGCCCTTGCCTCAGCTCGTGCCATCCCCGCCGAAACGCCGGGCGTCGCCATCGTCGCCGGTCAGGACGGCCAATGGTACCGCGCCCGATCCTTTTACGTCACCGAGCAGGCCGCCGAACACGCTGCCCGTACTCACGCCCACCTCGCCCCAGCCTGGGATGAGGTCACCGCCCACCTGCCCCAACCCATCAACGCCTGAACCACGAAGGGAGGAACGATGCGACGCTTCGCCTGCTGGCTGCTCGACACCGGCCCGGTCCTCGTCCTGGCCGCCATCGCGGGTGCCGGATCGTTCACCCACATTCGCGACACCGCCACCGAGCACGGCCAGACCGGCTGGATGTCCTGGGCGGTCGCCGTCTGCATCGACCTGACCTGCGTCATGGCCGCCCGCGAACGCCAGCGCGACAAGAGGAACGGCAACCGCCGGCGGGGTCGGCTCTCGTGGCCCGTCCTTGTCCTGACCGGCGGGATCGTCCTGTCCCTGGCCGCCAACCTAGCCCAAGCCGACCCGACCGCCTGGGGCTGGATCACCGCCGCGACCCCGGCCGCCGCCTTCCTGATCGCCGTCTCGATGCTGGAACGCCGCGCCACCCGCCCGGAACCATCCACTGCTGTGGTGTCCTCGCCCGTCCTGGCTTCGTCCTCGGCTCCGGAACTCGTCCCGTCCAACGCCCAGGACGAGGACGACGAGCGGGACAGCGACCTCGCGCCCGCCCTGATCGACTACGCCCGCCGTGTAGCCGACGAACACCACAGCCGGCACGGCAAGCCCATCACCCGAGATGCCCTACGCGCCCACCTGGGCGTGTCCAACCAACTCGCCGCCGATCTGCTGCGCACTCTGCGCACCGCCTGAAGGGAGAACCGACCCATGACAAACGACCGCCGCATCGCCCTCATCAACGGCCTGCTCGACCTGGCCGCCTTCTTGGAAGCCCATCCCGACGTACCCGTCTCCTCCAGCGTCACCGTCCACCACTTCACCGACCAGGCCAGCGACGCCGACCAACGCGCCGAAATCGACCAGATCGCCGCCCTCGTCGGCTCGCAGATCGACTACGAGGACTCCCCGTACGGCCACTACGCCACCTCGCGCCTGTTCGGCCCGGTGGAGTACCGCGCCGTCGCCATCCTGGCCGCCGCCCGCGCCCGCCACGCCGCCGAAGCCAGCTACCGCGGCTGCATCCAATCCGACCCCACGCCTGCCACCTGACCGGAGAAGGGACCCGAGCATGCGCATCCGCATCGACGGCACCCGAGCCGAGATCGTCGACGCCCTGTTCCGCCTACGCCTGCACTTCACCGTCATTGGCGTCTCACGCGTCTACCCCGACCGCACCCGCCCGCATCACTGGCGCATCTACCTCACCACCGCCCGTGACAGGAAGTGACCTGATGGACGAGGTGATCCACTACCGCTGCTGCACCTGCAATGGCACCGGAATCGACTCCGACGACGCCCGCTGCCTCGACTGCGACGGCACCGGCATCGACAACCACGGCGCATAACGCGCAGCGCCCCCGGCCTGGCCGCACATCCGCCAAGACGACTGCCAGGTCGAGGGCCATCCCTTCACCCGAACGAGCGAAAGGAGGTCTCCATCTTGCCCACAACCCACGCCACCGCGCACGCCAAAGCGGGCATGATCGCGCGACTCAACCACCCTCATTACGACCGCTGGGCCAATCAGATCCGCGCCACGGGCGGCTGCCGTCAGCCCATCCACCTCCGCGGCAAGGTCGACCACTACGACCGCGCCACCGGCCAACTCCTGCACCGCTACACCACGCGCACCGAGCCCGACGAGATCCTGCGCGTCCCGTGCAAGACCCGCCGCGCCTCCCGCTGCCCGTCCTGCGCCGACACCTACCGCGCCGACACCTACCACCTCATCCGCGCCGGCCTTGTTGGCGGCAAGGGCGTCCCCGAGACCGTCACCACCCACCCAACCCTGTTCATCACCCTGACCGCCCCGTCCTTCGGCTTGGTCCACGCCCGCCGCGAACACCACGGCAAGGCCCAGCCCTGCCACGCCCGACGCAACGCCACCACTTGCCCACACGGCCAAGTCATGTCCTGCACCCAACGCCACAGCAAGGACGACCCACGCCTGGGCGAACCGCTCTGCCCCGACTGCTACGACTACACCGGCTCCGTCCTGTTCAACGCCCTGGCCCCGCTGCTGTGGAAGCGCTTCGCCGACTCCGTACGCCGCCACCTGGCCAAACTCGGCGGCCTACTTCTCAAGGACCTCCGCCACCACCTCACCCTCTCCTTCGCCAAAGTCGCCGAATACCAGCGCCGCGGCGTCGTCCACTTCCACGCCGTCATCCGCCTCGACGGCCCCGGCGGTCCCGCCACGCCGCCACCTACCTGGGCCACCGCCGACGTCCTGACCCAAGCCATCCAGCACGCCGCCAAGGCCGTCACCGCCAAGGCTCCCGCCTACGCCGACCAGCCCGAACGAGTCCTACGCTGGGGCACCCAACTCGACATCCGCCCCATCACCCTGAACGGCGACCTCACCGACCAAGCCGTCGCCGGCTACATCGCCAAGTACGCCACCAAAGCCGCCGAATGCGTTGGCACCCTGGACCGCCGCATCAACCCTCTCGACGACCTGACCCTGTACAACCTCCGCGATCACGCCCGCCGCCTCATCACCACCTGCATGGAACTCGGCACGGAACCAGACCTCGCCGAACTCCGCCTCGCCGACTGGGCTCACATGCTCGGCTTCCGCGGCCACTTCTCCACCCGCTCCCGCCGCTACTCCACCACCCTTGGCGACATCCGAGCCGACCGCGAACACCACGCCCGAGAAAGCGAGATCACGACTGGCCGCCTCCCCCTCTTCGACGAGGACGCCGTCCTCGTGATCAGCGAATGGGAGTACGCGGGCAAGGGCCACTCTCTAGGCGATCAACTTCTCGCCGCCGCCATCACCGGAGGGTGCCTATGAGCACTCTCAGCAAGCTCTGGACTGTGCAGGACGTAGCCACGTTCCTCGGTGTTCCGATCGCCACGCTCTACCAATGGCGACACCACCGCACCGGCCCCAGAGGCCACAGGATCGGCCGCCATCTGCGCTACGTGCCCGAGGACGTCATGTCCTGGGTCCAGGACCAGGAGTAAGCCATGGCCTTCGTCAAGGACCTGTGGACCAAGACGGTGCGCGACCAGGACGGCAAACCCCGAAAGGTCAGGACCACCCGGTACGGCAAGGGCAAGCGCTGGCTCGCCGTCTGGGTGGACCCCGAAGGCAAGGAGTGCTCGACCGCCTATGACCGCAAGGCCGACGCCGAGCGCAAGATCGCGACCATGGGCGCCGACATCGCCCGCGGCGACTACATCGACCCGAACGCCGGCAAGGTGCTCTTCGGCGACCTCGCCGAACGCTGGCTCGCCTCCCGCATCGTGGACCCCTCGACCAAGATCCGATACGAGTACATCCACCGCCTCCACGTCGCACCGACCTACGCCAAACGCCAGGTGAAGAGCATCAAGCCATCCCAGATCCAGTCGTGGATCAGTAACCTGAGCAGCCGCTTCGAGACCTCGACCGTACAGACGGCCTTTTTGGTTCTCCAGGGCATCCTTGACCTTGCCGTCGCGGACGAGGCCATCAAACGAAGTCCCGCCAAGTCCCCCATCGTCCAAGTGCCGAAGCGCGTGTCCGAAGAGATAACGGCCTGGTCGGACGAACGGGTCCACGCTCTGATCGACGCTCACCCTGCCCTCTTCCGCCTACTGCCGATGCTCGGCGCCGCATGCGGACTGCGGCAGGGCGAGCTGTTCGGCCTGGCCCTCGAAGACGTCGACTTCGAGGACCGTCTTCTCCGCGTACGACGACAGATCAAGAAGCTAGGAACGGACCACGTCTTCGCCCTGCCCAAGAACGACCGCGAGAGGGTCGTACCGCTGCCTGAGTGGGCCGCTGAAGCCATCAAGCGGCACGTCTCGACTCATCCCCCGCTGACCTGCTCCCTGCCCTGGGAGAAGACAGACGGCAAGCTTCATACACACAACCTGTTGTTCCGCTGGACGGACGACCGCTTCATCAAGGCCAGAAGCTACAGCGAAACGATCTGGAAGCCCGCCCTGGTCCGAGCAGGCGTGATCCCTGCACCGGACAGGGACGGACGCCAGCGGAGCCGCTACGCAACCTCTCGCAAGGAGGGGCTGCACCAACTTCGGCACTACTACGCGAGCGTCATGCTGGCCGGCGGCGTCTCGGTCAAGGAGCTCGCCGAATACCTCGGCCACGCCGACCCCGGCTTCACTCTCCGCGTGTACGCCCACATGATGCCCGGCTCCTACGGCCGCGCACGAAAGGCCATCGATGATCGGTTTTTCCACGTCCGCGTTGTCTCCGGCAATCAGGAAACCGAAGGAAACCCGAAGGACATCACCAGTTGCCTTTAACGCTTATGCCGCGAGGTACGGCTTGGGGGCATTGAGGCTTTCCAGCCCGACCATGCCCCCCTCAGAACATAGCCGAGGAAGGCCGATCATTCAGCTGGCTTAACAAGAATCGTCGTCGCAGGATCCACATCATCGGCCCAGGCCAATGTGGGCAGATCGGCGCCGGACAGTCCCGCGAGTTGGAGTGCCGCTTGGGCCGATAGGTGGGAAGAGTTGATGGATTGCCCGTTCGCGACGGCGGCATAGAACTGGGCGGCGTATGTAATGGCGTCGCCGTCATCAACCTCGTCCGCCATCCCGATCGCAAAGGGGGTGACTTCCTCTACGAGGCGATCGATCTGGGCAGCAGAGTTGCACGAGTTCAAGAGCACCAGCAGCGGAGGATCGTCCGTAGCCTTTACCGCGGCAGCGAAAGCGCGTGCGCTGACTACGACTCCATCATGGCGCTCATCGCGTTCATCCTCGAACTCGATGAGGTCATCGTCACTGTGACCAGAGAAGTGGACAACATGGGGGCGGAAGCCGGTGATTCCGTCGAGAAGATCAGCGGTCGTCGCGGCCGGCCGCACATCAAGCTCGATGAGGTCCCGGTGCAGTGCAGAGTTGACAGCACTACGGATGCGCTTCTGCTCCCGGCCGACGCGCAGGTCCCCCCGAGACGCGGCCCCCAAGATCAAAACTCGAAGCTTCTCAGGCTTGGGCGCCCGTAGTTCTCGGATGGCTCTTTGCATGATCGACTCCGTGTGGCTGATCCGATGTTGGAGGGATGCGCTCTCAGCTGCACGCTGACGCTGCGCTTGCTGCTGCTCGCGCTGACGCTTGCGCTCAGCCGCGTCTCGCTCGGCTTGCTCAGCCGTGGCGAGCTTGCTTTGCAAGCTGGCCTCCTCTTTGGCGTAACCAACCGCCTTGCCCCCCCAACGGCCCGCCTCCTTACCAGCTGTGGCCGCGTCCTTGTCGAAGCGTTCAGCCTCGCGGAGCTTACTGGTCATCATGCTGCTACTCCCGGCCTTGGCTGCTGCCGTACGTGCCTTGGCCGCCGCCGTGCGTTTCGCGGTCTCCTTACTTCGGTACTCCCCAGCCTTCTTCTCTGCCTCGATGCGCTGTTTGCGTTTGCGCTCCAGTTGGCTTCGGTACTGGTTCGCGCTCATTGCCGACCCCCTCGTCAGCTCGCGGTCACAGCCATGTCGCAGCAGAGACTACAGAGACCTACCGACACTTCACTCATAGTCGGATCTCTTGCACGCGAGCTCCACGGAACAGCCACGGAACCTGGCCCTCTAAGGAATGTCGAGCCTCACATAAGGAACCCTGCTTCCCAGAGGATGGGAGCAGGGTTCTCGCAGGTCAACGCCTACTTGAGGAGCTGGCGGGCCATCACCATGCGCTGGATCTGGTTGGTGCCCTCGTAGATCTGGGTGATCTTGGCGTCGCGCATCATGCGTTCCACCGGGAAGTCCTTCGTGTACCCGTACCCGCCCAAAAGCTGCACCGCATCTGTGGTGATCTCCATGGCGGCGTCCGAGGCGGCGCACTTGGCGGCGCTCGACAGGAACGTCAGGTCCTTCTGCGGCTGTCCGTGCATCGCCAGCTCGCTCTTGGCGGCGGCGCGGTACGTCAGCTGCCTGGCCGCCTCCAGCTTCATCGCCATGTCGGCGATCATGAACTGCAGGCCCTGGAAGTCGCCGATCGGACGGCCGAACTGCTTGCGCTCCTTGACGTAGCCGATCGCGTAGTCGAGGGCGCCCTGGGCGATGCCCAGCGCCTGGGCGGCGATGGTGACGCGGGTGTGGTCGAGGGTGGCGAGGGCCGTCTTGAAGCCGGTGCCTGGCTCGCCGATCATGCGGGACGCCGGGATGCGCACGTTCTCCAGGATCACCTGGCGGGTGGGCGAAGCCTTGATGCCGAGCTTCTTCTCCTTCGGCCCGAAGGAGACGCCTTCGTCGGACTTCTCCACCACGAAGGCGGAGATGCCCCGGGCGCCGGCGGACGGGTCGGTCACGGCCATCAGCGTGTAGTACTCGGAGACGCCGGCGTTGGTGATCCACATCTTGGTGCCGTTGAGCACGTAGTGGTCGCCGTCGAGGACGGCGCGGGTCTTCATGGCGGCGGCGTCGGAGCCCGCCTCCGGCTCGGACAGCGCGTACGAGAACATGGCCTCGCCCCTCGCCACCGGCGCGAGGTAACGCTGCTTGAGCTCCTCGGACGCCGAGAGCAGGAGCGGCACGGTGCCCAGCTTGTTCACGGCCGGGATGAGCGAGGACGACGCGCAGGCCCGCGCGACCTCCTCGATGACGATCACCGCGGCCAGCGCGTCCGCCCCGGCGCCCCCGTACTCCTCGGGAACGTGGACGGCGTGCAGGTCGGCGGCGACGAGGGCCTTGTAGACGTCCCAGGGGAACTCTTCGGACTCGTCGGCCGCCGCGGCCTGCGGCGCGATCTTCTCGTCGGCCAGGGCGCGGACCGTCTCCCTGAGCATGTCGTGCTCTTCGGCGGGCGCATAGAGAGGGAAGCTCATGCATAGATACTAGGACGTCCGAGCACTTTGTTACCAGCTAGTACGGTTTGCGAACAGACGCAGGTGGCACGAAGGAGGTAGCGAAGGCCGGTAGCATGCCTGGCGATCGAAAGGAGCTCGCTCGTGCCATATCGCCTCACGGTGATCGGGACCGGATACCTGGGCATCACGCATGCGGCCTGCATGGCGGATCTCGGATTCGAAGTCCTTGGCCTCGACATTGACGCGGACAAGATCCGCCGGCTGAACGACGGTGAGCTCCCCATCCACGAGCCCGGGCTGGAACCCGTGCTCCGCCGTGGGCTCGACTCCGGGCGTCTTCGCTTCACCAGCTCCTACGAAGAGGTCGCCGCCTTCGGCGACGTGCACTTCGTCTGCGTCGGCACGCCGCAGAAGAAGGGCGAGTACGCCGCGGACGTGTCGTACATGGACAGCGCCATCGAGTCGCTCGCGCCGCTTCTCGACCGCGAGTGCCTGGTCGTCGGCAAGTCCACCGTGCCGGTCGGCACCGCCGAGCGCATGGCCGACAAGCTCGCCCGCCTGTCGCCGGCGGGCGTGGGCGTCGAGCTGGCCTGGAACCCCGAGTTCCTGCGCGAGGGCTTCGCGGTGGAGGACACCCTGCACCCCGACCGCATCGTGCTCGGCGTGCGCTCGGAGCGGGCCGAGAAGGTGCTGCGCGACGTGTACGCGCCGCTCGGGGACGTCCCGTTCGTGGTGACCGACTTCGCGACGTCGGAGCTGGTCAAGACGGCGGCCAACGCCTTCCTGGCCACCAAGATCTCCTTCATCAACGCCATGGCCGAGGTCTGCGAGGCCGCGCACGCCGACGTCAAGCAGCTGTCCGAGGCGCTGTCGTACGACGACCGCATCGGCGGGCGCTTCCTCAACGCCGGGCTCGGCTTCGGCGGCGGCTGCCTGCCCAAGGACATCAGGGCCTTCATGGCACGGGCCGGCGAGCTGGGCGCCGACCAGGCGCTGACGTTCCTGCGCGAGGTCGACGCGATCAACATGCGCCGCCGCGCCCGCATGGTCGACCTGGCCCGGGAGCTGGCGGGCGGCTCGTTCCACGGGTGCACGGTCGGCGTGCTGGGCGCGGCCTTCAAGCCGAACTCGGACGACATTCGCGACTCCCCCGCCCTGGACGTCGCCGTGACGATCGGCCACCAGGGCGGACAGGTCACCGTCTACGACCCGATCGCGCTCGACAACGCTCGCAAGGCTCACCCGGAGCTGAACTACGGCGAGTCGGCCGTCGAGGCGGTCCGCGGGGCGCACGTGGTGCTGCTGCTGACGGAGTGGAAAGAGTTCCTGGAGCTCGATCCGGAGGAGCTGGGCGCGGTGGTCGCGACCCGGCGCATCGTCGACGGCCGCAACGCGCTCAACTCCGAGGTGTGGCGCTCGGCCGGCTGGCACTACCGGGCGCTCGGCCGCCCGTGACCTCCGCGCGGCGCCTTCCCGAACGCCCGGGACCCCTCAGCACGGGGAACCGGGCGCCCGGGTAAGTCCGTTCTGCCCCTGGACGGCCCTGAGTTGCCTGCTCAGAGCTCCGCGGCCTCCGCGCGCAGCTTCTCACCCTTGGCGTACGCCTGCTCCTTGAGACGCCCCTGGAACTCCTCCATGCGCTCGCGCAGCCCGGCGTCTGAGGCCCCGAGGATGCGGACGGCCAGCAGCCCCGCGTTGCGCGCGCCCCCGACCGCCACCGTGGCCACCGGCACCCCGGCCGGCATCTGGACGATCGACAGCAGGGAGTCCATCCCGTCGAGGTACTTCAGCGGCACCGGCACCCCGATCACCGGCAGCGGCGTCACCGAGGCCAGCATGCCGGGCAGGTGCGCCGCCCCGCCGGCCCCCGCGATGATCACCCGGATGCCGCGGGAGGCCGCCTGCCGGCCGTACTCGATCATCTCGACCGGCATGCGGTGGGCCGAGACGACGTCGGCCTCGAACGGCACCCCGAACTCCGCCACGGCCTCGGCCGCGGCCTTCATCACGGGCCAGTCGGAATCCGACCCCATGACGATCCCGATTCGAGCTGTCACGTGTACTCCCCGGTCATGAGGTAGACGGCGGCGTGGCGGGCGCGGGCGCGGACCTTGTCGAGATCGGCGCCCAGGGCCGTGACGTGCCCGATCTTGCGGCCCGGACGCACTTCCTTGCCGTAGAAGTGCAGCTTGATGCCGGGGTCGTGGGCCAGCACGTGCTCGTAGCGCTTGAACAGGTCGGGGTCGTCGCCGCCCAGCAGGTTGGCCATGACGACGACCGGGGCGGTCATCGCGGGCGAGCCGAGCGGCAGGTCGAGCACGGCCCGCAGGTGCTGCTCGAACTGGGACGTGGTGGAGCCTTCGATCGTCCAGTGGCCGCTGTTGTGGGGGCGCATGGCCAGCTCGTTCACCACGAGCCCGCCGGCGGTCTGGAACAGCTCCACCGCCAGCAGCCCGGTCACGCCCAGCTCGTGGGCGATCTTCAGGCCGATGCGCTGGGCGACGGCGGCGTCCTCGGGGTCCATGCCGGGGGCGGGGGCGAGCACCTCGACGCAGATGCCGTCCTGCTGCACGGTCTCCACGACCGGGTAGCTGACGCCCTGCCCGTGGGGCGAGCGGGCCACCAGCACCGCGAGCTCCCGCTCGAACGGCACGAAAGCCTCAGCCATCAGCTCGACGCCGGTGGCGAACGCCTCGGCCACGTCGTCGGGGGTGCGGCAGACCCACACGCCGCGCCCGTCGTAGCCGCCGCGCACCGACTTCAGCACGACCGGCCAGCCGTGCTCGTCGGCGAACGCCGCGGCGTCCGCCGCCGAGGCGACCCTGGCCCAGGCCGGGCAGGGCACGCCGATCGCGGTCAGCCGTTCGCGCATGACGGCTTTGTCCTGTGCGTGCACGAGCGCGTCGGCGCCCGGGTGGACGGCGTGGCCGTCGGCGATCAGGGCCCTGATGTGCTCGGTCGGCACGTGCTCGTGGTCGAACGTGATCGCGTCGCAGCCCTGGGCGAAGGCCCGCAGGTCGGCCAGGTCGCGGTAGTCTCCGACCTGGGTGTCGACGATCACTCGTGCGGCGCTCTCCCCGGGGGCGGCGGCCAGCACCCGCAGCTCGACCCCGAGCGCGATGGCCGGCGGCTGCGTCATCCGGGCGAGCTGACCGGCGCCGACGATGCCGACGACCGGCCCGATGGGACTGTAGGAACTCACGTGAGGTGAGCTTACCGGGACGGAACGACTACCTCGCCGTTGTCAACTCGCCCGCCCCCGGCGCAGCCCGAGCGTCCTGATCCGGTTGCCCGTGCCGACGAGGCCGGCCATCACCACCAGATCCGTGCGCCCGCCCTCGTACGTGAGCCGCACCGCGTCGAACACCAGGACGGACCCGGCGGCCACCGGGATCGCGAGGGTACGCGTGCCGAACAGCTCGACGTCGGCCCGGTTCGCGGTGACGTCCTTGAGCAGCCCGCGCAGCGGGTCCCCCGGCGGGAAGCGCACGCCCGCCACCCCGGCCGGGTCGGTGAGGTACGTCAGGTGCCGCTGCGGCACCAGCCGGGCCTGCCTGACCAGCGACGACGGCGCCTCGGCGGCCTCCCGCGCCGGCTCGCCGGGCACCGGGACCGGCCCCGCGCCCAGCCGCCAGCGGCCGTCCTCCAGGAAGAACAGGTAGTACGCGGGCGAGGGCTCGCGGGCCAGCGCGGCGAACCAGTCGCCCGCGTCCGGCAGCAGGTAGACGGGGTCGGCTGGACGGGCTGGACGGCCGTTCCGGGTCGCCTCGCAGGCACGGCCGTCCAGCGTCCGCTCCGCCCACGTGGTCAGCTCCCGTACGGCGGCGCAGTCCCGCCGCTGCCAGGCCTCGTCGAGCTGCCTGAGCAGCGAGAACGCCTGCTCGGCGGTCGCCGGGTCGACCCGTGGCGCGGCTGCCGGGGCAGGCGTGCGGTCCTCCTGGAGCACCGGGGCGCCGCCGGTCGCGCCACAGCCCGCGGTGAGCAGGGCCAGGACCAACGCGAGCAGTCGAAGCGGCACAGGTGGCTCCCGGGAGGGCGGCCGTCTGGAGCGGCAGGTCCGACATCGCGGGCGGGCCCGCGATCTGAACGGCAGCGTAATGCCGATCTTTCAGAAATGCCGCCCATAAGGCGATATTTCTAGAAGTGGTCTTTGCGGGGCATGTTCGGCCCCCTGACACCGGCCGTACGACATCGCCGGTACGCTGAGGTGGTCAGTCTCGCCGAGGGGAAGGACCGAGCGCGGACGTGGAGTTTGCCAAGCGCCTCTACCAGCGGTTCGAGTCCCTGGTTCACGAACTGGCGAAATTCGGGAGCATCGGGGCCGTCGCCTTTCTGCTCGACACGGGTGTCTACAACCTCTTCCTGCTCGGCTTCGAGTGGGGCCCCCTCACCTCCAAGGTGCTCGCCACCACGATCTCGGCGACCTTCGCGTACCTGGGCAACCGCTTCTGGACCTTCCGCCACCGCGAGCAGAGCGGCCTCGGCCGCGAATACTTCCTGTTCTTCCTGCTCAACGGCGTCGCCCTGCTCTTCGGCCTGCTGGTGATCGGCTTCACCAAGTACACCCTCCACCTGCACGACGGCCTGAGCCTGAACATCGCCAACTTCGCCGGCGTCGGCCTCGGCACGCTGTTCCGCTACTGGTCGTACAAGAAGTGGGTGTTCCTGGAGGCCACCGAGCCGATCCCGGTGGAGCTGCCGGAGCTCAGGCAGGACCGCTGACCACGCGGTTCCTGCTGTCCTCCTCGGCCGGGCGCAGGAAGATGGCGAACGTCGCCGGCCGGCGGCGCACCAGTTCCAGCCGTCCGCCGTCGGCGGCGGCCAGCGCGCGGGCGAGGGTGAGCCCGAGGCCGGTGCCTCCGCCGCCGCTGACGTTGCGTTCGAAGATCTTGGGTGCGATCTCGTCGGCGATGCCGGGGCCCTCGTCGGCGACCTCGATCACGATGTAGTTGTCGCCGCAGGTGCTGGTGACGGTGACCGTGCCGCCGCCGTGGCGCAGGGAGTTCTCCAGCAGCGAGGCGATGACCTGGCCGAAGCCGCCGGTGGTGGCCATCGCCTTCAGGCCGCGGGTGCCGTCGAGGTGCAGCGTGCGGCCCGCCTCGCGGAAGACCGGCTCCCACTCGGTGATCTGCTGGATCAGCACCTCGTCGATGGCGACGGGCTCGGCCTGGGCGTGGCGCTGGCGACGGGCCGCCGCGAGCAGCTCGTCGATCACCGCGGTCAGGCGCTCGGCCTGCACGATGGCCGCCTCGCCCTCCTCGCGGACGACCTCCGGCTCGTTCGAGGCGGCGACGATCTCCTCCAGGCGCATGGTCAGGCCGGTCAGGGGCGTGCGGAGCTGATGGGAGGCGTCGGTGGCGAACTCGCGTTCGCGGGTGAGCAGGTCGGAGATGCGGGTGGCGCTGCGGTCGAGCACCTGGGCCACGCGGTCCAGCTCGGGGATGCCGTAGCGGTGCTTGCTCGGCCGCGCGTCGCCCGACCCCAGCCGCTCGGCGATCTTCGCCAGGTCCTGCAGGGGCAGCGTCAGTCTGCGTGACTGTACGACGGCCAGGCTCACGGCCACCGCGAGCGCCGCGACGGCCAGCGCCACGATCAGCAGCAGCCTGGCCCGGACGTCGCGCTCGACCTGATCCCGGTCACGACTTATCCGGACGTAGACACCGGTGTTGGTCTGGGCGTCCTCGGTCATCAGGTGACCCGACGCCGGCGCCGTGCCGACGACGGTCACCCGCAGAGGGGTTCCGCGTTCCCAGATCTGGATGTACCTGCCCGGGTACTTCTGTTCCAGTTGTTGCGGGTCGAGCGGGGTCTCCTGGACCCGGGCGTACTCGACCTCGCCCACGAGACGCTTGGCTTCCGCCCCGAGCTCCTGAGCCGCCTCGTCGACGATCAGACGGCTGACCACGACGCCCAGGGGGACCCCCAGCAACAGGACCGCGATGACCGCGACGACCAGTGTGGAGGAGAGCAGTCGACGGCGCATGCGCCTACTCGCGTTCGAACCGGAAGCCGACTCCCCGGACCGTCGTGATGTATCGGGGCTTGGCGGCATCGTCGCCGAGTTTGCGGCGCAGCCAGGAGATGTGCATGTCGAGGGTCTTGGTCGAACCCCACCAGTTGGTGTCCCACACCTCGCGCATGATCTGCTCCCGGGTGACGACCTTGCCGGCGTCGCGGACCAGGACCCGCAGCAGGTCGAACTCCTTGGTCGTCAGGTGCAGCTCCTTCTCCCCCATCCAGGCGCGGCGGGAGTCGGCGTCGATGCGGACCCCCTGCACGACCGGGGTCTCGGAGGTGCCGCGCCGCAGCAGCGCGCGCACCCGGGCCAGCAGCTCGGCCAGCCGGAACGGCTTGGTCACGTAGTCGTCGGCGCCGGCGTCGAGGCCGACGACGGTGTCCACCTCGTCCACGCGGGCCGTGAGTATCAGAACCGGGGTGCCGTGCCCCTCGGCACGGATCCGGCGCGCGACCTCAAGACCGTCCATCTCTGGCAGCCCGAGGTCGAGAACGATGAGGTCGATGCCGCCCGACAGGGCCCTCTCCAGGGCCTGCGGGCCGTCGGGGCTCACCTCTACCTGATAGCCCTCGCGGCGTAGCGCACGCGCGAGTGGCTCGGAGATCGAGGTGTCATCCTCGGCGAGAAGTACGCAGGTCATGAAGCGATCGTAGGACCTTAGGCGATCGTTTCCCGGGCACAGCGCGCGGTTTGACTTGTCGTTGACCTATCCATTGACCTGGGCAAACGAAGCTAAATAAGGGTTAGTCGTGATTAAATTACCGCGATTATCGAGGGGAAAACACAAAGCGCTCCAGGCTTTCCCATCACACCACGTACGCCCGCATCCGCGGGACGCGTCGCGCCCGGCGCGGCGCCCGGAGCGTGATACCCCGATCCGGGCGCCGGAATGCCTGGAACGTGCCGTTCAGAGCCAGCTCGACCGGACGGACGCCGCCGGACCGCCGGCCGGGGCGGTGCCGAGCTCGCCGGCGCGCACCCGGTCGAGCAGGCGGCGGACCGTGTCGACGATCTCGGGGGCGGTCTCCCGCAGGCTCGCCGCGTCGCCCGCGCCGACCTCGGCGGGATCGACTCCCGACTGCCGCAGCACGCCGTCGAGGTCGGCCAGCCGCTCCCCCAGCCACTTCAGCGGCTCGGCCGACAGCTCCTCGTCGAACACCCGCCGGTCGGGCTCCCAGCCGCTGGAGCCCGGGTGGTGGTGCGTACGGTCGAAGCTGCCCGGCGTGCCGTCGACCGACTCCAGCAGGTCGACCCGCCAGATGAGCTGATCGACGACGATCGGACGGGCCGAGTAGATCGACCCCTTGAGCTCGCCCGGCGCGAGCCTGCGGATCTCCAGGCGCACGCCGTGCTCGGCGCCCTCCTGGTGCTCACCCGGGTCGGGGTCGACGAAGTACAGGTCGCCGACGGCCACGCCGATGCGCTCGAAGCCGAAGAGATAGAGCATGGAGACCACTCCCTCACAGGTGTCCTGGGCTCGCCTCCCCCAGTATCCGTCAGTGGGCGGCGAGCGGCCCGAAGACGACGGCCCCGCCGCCCGGGCGGGCGGCGGGGCCGGAGAGATCAGGGGGGCTCTAGTCGTCGACGGAGTGGGGCTCGGCGTAGCGGGCGAGGTAGAGCTGCTCGCCCAGGCTGCGCATCAGGCCCAGCTCGGTCTCCAGGTAGTCGATGTGCTCCTCCTCGTCCTCAAGGATGTCCTCGAAGATGCGGGCGGAGGTGATGTCGCCCTTCTCCCTCATGAGCTGGATCGCCGGGCGCAGCCGTTCGACCACTGCCAGCTCGACCTCAAGGTCGGCCTTGAGCTGCTCCTCGACGGTCTGGCCGATGTGCAGCGTGCCCAGGCGCTGGTAGTTGGGCAGCCCTTCGAGGAACAGGATGCGGTCGGTCAGCCGTTCGGCGTGGCGCATCTCCTCGAAGGACTCGTCGCGCGTGTGCTTGGCCAGCTTGGTGTATCCCCAGTTCTCCTGCATCTTCGCGTGCAGGAAGTACTGGTTGATCGCCGTGAGCTCGGCGGTCAGCTGTTCGTTGAGGAGTTCGATGATCTGCTTGTCGCCCTGCATGAACGGGCCCCTCGTCACGGTGCGGCTATGCGGTCGTCAGTTCTTCAGACTGCTTCAGGATCGCACAGATCTTCCGTACACAACGGGCACAGTCCCCACCGGCCCCAGTGGTGTCGCGAATCTGCTTCGCGCTCTTCGCCCCGGAGGCGATGCAGTCGTGGACCTCGTTCTCGGTCACAGCACGACAAATGCATACATACATCCGGGGACAGGCCTCTCAAGCGAGCAGGAAGGGGACGCCTTTAGGTTAGGCACACCTAAGATAGCTCACTTCGGTAAGGCTTGCCTATGTTAGAGGCGTCACATTCACCTGACCCCGCAGGTCAGTGGCCTCTCGCCCGCCACTCCTCCAGGTGCGGCGCCTCCGCCCCGATGGACGTGGAGTCGCCGTGACCCGTGTGCACGACCGTCTCCGGCGGCAGGGACAGCAGCCGCCCGGCGATCGACTCGATGATCGTGTCGAACGACGAGTACGACCGCCCGGTCGCCCCCGGGCCGCCCTTGAAGAGCGTGTCGCCGCTGAACAGCACGCCCGCGTCGGGCGCGTGCAGGCAGACCGCGCCCGGCGAGTGGCCCGGCGTGTGCAGCACCTCCAGGGCCACCCCGCCCACCGAGATCTTCTCGCCGTCGGCCAGCGGCGTGTACGCCACCTCCGGCCCGTACACCTGCTCCCAGAGCACCTGGTCGGCCGGGTGCAGCAGGATCGGCGCGCCGGTCAGCTCGGCCAGCCGGGCGGCGGCGTTGACGTGGTCGTTGTGGGCGTGGGTGCACACGATGGCCTTGACCCGGCGGCCGCCGGCCCGCGCGGCGATGGCGTCGGCGTCGTGCGCGGCGTCGATGATCACGACCTCGCGCGCGTCGCCGACCAGCCAGACGTTGTTGTCGACCTCCCAGGTGCCGCCGTCGAGCGAGAACGTGCCGGAGGTGATGACGCGGTCGATCATCAGAGCACCACCACCGAGCGCAGCACCTCGCCGCGGTGCATCTTCGCGAACGCCTCCTCGACCTGGTCGAGCCCGATCGTCTCGGTGACGAACCGGTCGAGCGGCAGCCGGTTCTGCAGGAACAGGTCGATCAGCATCGGGAAGTCCCGCGAGGGCAGGCAGTCGCCGTACCAGGACGACTTCAGCGCGCCGCCGCGGCCGAACACGTCGAGCAGCGGCAGCTCCAGCCGCATCTCCGGCGTCGGCACGCCCACCAGGACGACCGTGCCGGCCAGGTCGCGGGCGTGGAACGCCTGCTCGTACGTCTCAGGCCGGCCGACCGCATCGATCACCACGTCCGCGCCGAACCCGCCGGTCAGGTCGCGGATCGCCTCGACCGGGTCGCTCTCCCGCGAGTTGACCGTGTGCGTCGCGCCGAACCCGCGGGCCCACTCCAGCTTGCGGTCGTCGACGTCGACGGCGATGATCCGGGACGCCCCGGCCAGCGACGCCCCGAGGACAGCCGCGTCGCCGACGCCGCCGCAGCCGATCACGGCCACGCTGTCGCCGCGCGTCACGCCGCCGGTGTTGATCGCCGCGCCGATGCCGGCCATCACGCCGCAGCCCAGCAGGCCCGCGACCTGGGCCGGCGCCTCGGCCGACACCTTGGTGCACTGGCCGGCGGCCACCAGCGTCTTCTCCAGGAACGCGCCGATGCCGAGCGCGGGCGACAGCTCGGTGCCGTCCTTGAGCGTCATCTTCTGGGTGGCGTTGTGGGTGGCGAAGCAGTACCACGGCCGGCCGCGCAGGCAGGCGCGGCACTGGCCGCACACCGCGCGCCAGTTGAGGATCACGAAGTCGCCGGGCGCCAGCCCGGTGACGCCCTCGCCGACGGCCTCGACCGTGCCCGCGGCCTCGTGGCCCAGCAGGAAGGGGAAGTCGTCGTTGATCCCGCCCTCGCGATAGTGCAGGTCGGTGTGGCAGACCCCGCAGGCCTGCACGTTCACCACCGCCTCGCCCGGCCCGGGGTCGGGGACGACCACCGTCTCCAGCGAAACTTCCTGGCCCTTACCGCGGGCGATCACGCCCTGCACTTCGTACGGCATGGCAGCCATCTTGTGTCAGGAGGATGATCTCCGCAAGACATAGGGCTGGACCACGCCGAGGCCTCTTGCCGGCCGTCTCCTGATCTTGTGGACCTCGATCCCGTCCGGCGCCGCGGCCAGGCCCTCGGCCAGCTCGGAGTCGACCAGGATCGTGCCCGGCCGGGCGATGGCCGTGAGCCGGGCGGCCAGGTTGACGGTGGTGCCGAACACGTCGCCCATCATGGGCACGACCGGCCCGTACGCCATGCCGATGCGCAACTCCAGGCTGTCGGCGAGGTCGAGGGCGATCGCGGCGGCCTGGGCCGGCGCGGGCGCGGTGAACAGCACCTCGTCGCCGAGCGTCTTGACCAGCCGCGCGCCGTGCGCGGCCACCACGTCGGCGGCGCGCGACTCGAAGCCCTCGACCAGCGAGGCCAGCGCCCGCTCGTCCAGCTCGCGCGAGCGGCGGGTGAAGGAGACCAGGTCGGCGAAGCCCACGGCGATCGACACGCGGGCCGGCCCCCGCTCGTCCTGGTCGTCGGCGACGGCCAGCAGGCGGGTGCCGGCGGCGGCGAGCTGGGCCCGCCAGACGTGCACCAGCAGGTGCTCGAAGTCGGGCAGCAGCGCCTTGGCGGTGTCGAGGACGCCGTTGAGGTCGGCGTCGGTGCGCGCGTCCTGGATCACCGTGCCGATCACGATCTCGGCCTGCCACTGCGCCAGCCTGGCGGTGGTCTGGCCGAGCGCGCGGGCCATGCGGATGACGGCCTGCTCGTCGAGCAGGCCGCCGTCGAGCAGGCTGCGCACCCGGCGCAGCGCGTCCACGTCGGCGTCGCTGAACGCCACGGCGTCGTCGGGGAACTGGGCGAAGCCGAGCGCCCGCCAGATGCGCTGGGCGAGCTCCTGCGACACCCCGGCCCCGGCCGCGACCTGCGCGCGGGTGTGGCGGGCCGGCATGCCGACGAGCGTGCGCTCGATCTGCTCGGCGGTCGGCCTGCCGGGCGGTTGGGTGGCGTTCACGATCAGCAGGCTACGCCAACCTCAGCGGCCGTCGATCTCTCCGTCGGACGCGTCCTCGACCAGCTTGAACAGGTCCATGCGGACGTCCTGGATGCGCGGGATGTCGCGCAGGACGATCTGGCCGCGCTCGCCCGCGGACTCGACGGTCAGCGTGCCGCAGCCGAGCATGCGCTCCATGAACGTCTGGTCGGAGCTGACGGTGTTGACCTTGGCCATCGGGATCTCGTCGGTGGACTTGTTGAGCACGCCCACGCTGATCGTGAACCGGTGGGTCGTCAGGACGTACCCGGTGTTCTTCCACTGCAGGTAGGGCACGAACGAGAAGATCGTCAGCAGGATCACGGCGATGACGACGACGGCGATCCTGCCGTAGGAGGTGACGCTCTCCCCCCACGTGGTGGGGAAGAAGTAGAGGGCCGCACCCGCTGCCGCGGCGATGAGGATCAGCGCGAAGAACGGGCCGACGAGGCGCTTCCAGTGGGGATGGAAGGATCGGACGCGCTGCTCACCCTGCGTCAGATGGTGGTCGGGAAGGGTCATGCCGCACATGCTGCCACCAACCCGGCCGAGCGGCTACGCCCCGGCTCAACGGGCGGCCCGCACGTGCACGACGTCTCCGGCGCCCAGCGTGTAGCGCTCGCCGCCGGACTCGACCTGGAGGTGGCCGGAGCCGTCGATGCCGGTCGCCCGCCCGGTCAGCACCTGCTCGCCCGGCAGCTCCACCCGGACGTCGCGGCCGACCGTGGCGCTGGCGGCGAGGTAGGCGGCGCGCAGCCCGGCGGCCTCGGCGTCGCCGCCGGCCGCCTCCCACTCGCGGTAGTGGCCCTCGACCTCGCGCAGCACGGCCCGCAGCAGCGGGTCGCGGTCGACGCAGGCCGCCTCCTCGATGGCCAGGGACGTGGCCGTCTCGACCGGGGCCTCCTCCGCGCGCAGGGAGACGTTGAGCCCCATGCCGATGACGACGGCGTCGTCGACCCGCTCGGCCAGCACTCCGGCCAGCTTGCGCTCGCCCACCAGCAGGTCGTTGGGCCACTTCAGGCGCACGTCGACCTCGGCCAGCCGGCGCACGGCCGAGGCGGCGGCCACGCCGTACAGCAGCGGCAGCCACCCCTGGGCCGGCACCGGCGCCGTGGGCCTGAGCAGGACGGAGAACGTCAGCCCGGACCGCGGCGGCGCCGACCAGGCGCGGTCGAGCCGGCCCCGGCCGGCGACCTGCGACTCGGCCACCAGCACCCGGCCCTGCTCGGCCCCGGCCTGGGCGGCCAGGGCGAGGTCGGCGTTGGTCGAGCCGGTGGTCTCGACGACGGTGACGCCCGTCCACAGGGCGCCGGGACGCACGAGCGCGCGGTTGAGCGCGGCCTCCGAGAGCGGCGGACGGTCGAGGTCGGAGTAGCGCGAGGAGGCCATCCCCCTATCTTGGCCGAACTCGCGCCGAGGTCGTCGCACCGCACCGGCTGGTCTCGAAGTCCGCATGAGGGGTAAAGATGGGGGGATGAGCAGACGTCCTGACCCTCGCAACTGGGCTTCGTGGCGGCCCTTCGGCCTCGGGTTGCGCAAGCCGAACAACTACCTGGAGCTGTGGAAGGCGTTCAGGTCGGTCAAGGGGAACAGGCGTTACGCCTGGCGCATACTCAACCAGGGCACCTGCGACGGCTGCGCGCTCGGCACGCACGGCATGCGCGACTGGACGATGGACGAGATCCACCTGTGCAACATCAGGTTGCGCCTGCTGCCGCTCAACACCATGCCCGCGCTCGACGTGTCGCTGCTGCGCGACGTCTCCGGGCTGGCCGGGCGGAAGAGCGCGGAGCTGCGGGAGCTGGGGCGGCTGCCGTACCCGATGCTGCGGCGGGCCGGCGAGCCCGGCTTCACCCGCCTCACGTGGGACGAGGCGCTGCGGGTGGCGGCCGAGCGGCTGCGCGGCGCGCGCTTCGGCACGTACCTGACCAGCCGCGGGGTGCCCAACGAGAACTACTACGCGGCGCAGAAGGCGGTGCGGGCGCTCGGCACGAACAACGTCGACAACGCCGCCCGCATCTGCCACTCGCCCTCGACGGTCGCGCTCAAGCAGACCATCGGCGCGGCGGCCACGACCTGCTCCTACACCGACTGGATCGGCTCGGACCTGATCGTCTTCATCGGCTCGAACCCGTCGAACAACCAGCCGGTCGCGATGAAGTACCTCTACCACGCCAAGAAGGCCGGCACCCGGATCGCCATGGTCAACGCCTACCGCGAGCCGGGCATGGACAAGTACTGGGTGCCCTCCAACGCCGAGTCCGCGCTGTTCGGCACGAAGATCACCGACGAGTTCTTCGGCGTGAACGTCGGCGGCGACATCGGCTTCCTCAACGGCGTGCTCAAGCACCTCATCGAGAACGACTGGGTGGACAAGGCGTTCGTGACCGGGCGCACGTCCGGGTTCGAGGAGGCGCGCAAGGCCGTCGAGGGCCAGTCGTGGGCCGAGCTCGAAGCGCTCTCGGGGGCGACCAAGGAGCAGATGTTCCGGCTGGCCGAGCTGCTCGGCCGGGCGCGGTCGGCGGTGCTGGTCTGGTCGATGGGCATCACCCAGCACGCCTACGGGGAGGACAACGTCCGGGCGATCGTCAACCTGGCGCTCGCGCGCGGCTTCCTCGGGCGCGACAAGTGCGGGCTGATGCCGATCCGGGGGCACAGCGGGGTGCAGGGCGGGGCCGAGATGGGCGCGTACGCGACCGGCTTCCCCGGCGGCCTGCCGATCACCTCCGCCAACGCCGCCAAGTTCACCGACCTGTGGGGCTTCCAGGTGCCCGACACGGCCGGGCTGACCGCGACCGACATGATCGACGCGGCCCACCGGGGCGAGCTCGACGCGCTCGTCTCCTCCGGCGGCAACTTCCTGGAGGTGCTGCCCGACCCGGCCTACTGCCGCGAGGCGCTGTCCAGGCTGGGGCTGCGGGTGCACATCGACATCGTGCTGTCCTCGCAGATGCTCGTCCCGGGCGAGGGCGACGTGCTGCTGCTGCCCGCCCAGACGCGCTACGAGATGGTCGGCGGCGTGACCGAGACCTCCACCGAGCGGCGGATCATCTTCTCGCCCGAGGTCGAGGGGCCGCGCGTGGGCGAGGCGTGGCCGGAGTGGAAGATCTTCTCCGAGCTGGCCGCCCGTACCCGTCCGGAGATCGCCGACCATGTGCGGTTCACCGGCACTCCGCAGATCCGTGCGGAGATCGAGCAGGTCGTGCCGTTCTACCAGGGCATCTCCGGGTTGCGGAAGTTCGGGGACAACGTCCAGTACGGCGGCCGCCACCTCTTCGCCGACGGCCGCTTCCAGACGCCCGACGGGCTGGCCGTCTTCTCCGTGGTCGAGCCGCCCGCCCTTGAGCGTCCCGACGGCACGTTCAAGGTCGCGACCAGGCGCGGCAAGCAGTTCAACAGCATGGTCCACGAGCGGCTCGACGGCTTCAACGGCGCGGCGCGCGAGGCCGTGCTGATGAGCCCGTACGACGCCGACCGGCTCGGGCTGGCCGACGGCGCCCCGGTCGAGCTGCGCGCGGGCGAGCGCTCCTACCAGGGCAAGGTGCTGCGCGCCCCGCTGATGCCGGGCAACCTGCAGATCCACTGGCCGGAGGGGAACGTCCTGCTCGACGAGGCCCGGCGCTCGCCGCAGGCGCGCATCCCCGACTACAACGCGGTCGTCACCGTGCGGCCGCTGTGAAGGCGCGCCCCGGGCCCACCACCCGCATCCGCATCCGGGAGCTGGCCGGGTCCGGCGCCCGAGACCGGCGCGACGACCTGGCCACGGAGGAGCCGCTGGAGATCCGCCTCATCGGCGGCGACGGCGCCCGCAGGACGGTCGCCATCACCATGCGCACCCCCGGGCACGACTTCGAGCTGGCCGCCGGGTTCCTGAGCGGCGAGGGCCTGGCCGGGCCGGACGACATCGCGGCCATCGCGTACTGCACCGACGACGACCTGCCGCCCGAGGCCCGCTACAACACCGTCACCGTCCGCCTGCACGGGCCGGTGCCCGACCTGCCCGCGCTCGACCGGCACTTCCTCACTTCCAGCGCGTGCGGCGTCTGCGGCTCGGCCGGCCTCGACGCGCTGCACGGCCGGTGCAAGCCGATCCCCAGGGGCTCGCTCGAACTCACCCCCGAGGTCCTCTACGGCCTTCCCGGCGCGCTGCGCGCGGCCCAGGGCGTGTTCGGCAAGACCGGCGGGCTGCACGCGGCGGGCCTGTTCTCGGCGACGGGCACGCTGCTGGCCTTGCGCGAGGACGTCGGCCGGCACAACGCCGTGGACAAGCTGGTCGGCTGGGCGGCGCTGGCGGACCGGCTGCCGCTGGCCGAGCACGTGCTCATGGTCAGCGGCAGGGCCAGCTACGAGATCATGCAGAAGGCGCTGGCGGCCGGCGTCCCGGCGGTCTGCGCGGTGTCGGCGCCCTCGTCCCTGGCCGTCGATCTGGCCAGGGAGTTCGGGCTGACGCTGGTGGGGTTCCTGCGCGGCGAGCGCTGCAACGTCTACGCCGGGCAGGAGCGGGTCGTCACGTCCTAGTCGGCGGCAGGGCTGTCCATCTCATCCTGGGGTTCCTACGCGATGACGGAACCCCAGGATGATCACGGCGGCTCGTGTCCCGGTTGGATGTGCCTTGTGAGGGCTATTCGCAGGTGACGGGGTACACGCCTTCGGCGGATGGCTTGTTGTGGTTCAGCACCTCAAGCCGGACCACGCCGGAGGTCTTCGTGTCCCGGTGCCAGTGGGAGGCCTGCACCTGAAGGTAGCCGCCGCTGTTGGTCTTGTACGTGGCCGGCTCCATCGGCTTGCCGTCGACGACCCAGCGCCAGGTGATCTCGGTGTCCGGCGCGGCGCGGAAGGCGCCGTGAGCGGTCACGTACGGGGCCTCGGCGCAGTCGCCGAAGTAGTGGACCGGCTGGAACTCGCTGATCCGCACCGTCCCCGGCGACGAGTCCACCGGCACGCAGGTCACCGTGTACGGCTTCTCCTTGACCGGCTTGTTGTGGTTCAGCACCTCAAGACGGATGACGCCGGTGCCGGAGGCCTTGGGGTTGATGTAGAAGAAGTCGCCGATCGACTGGGCCCTGCCGGGCTTGGCGTCCTGCGTCCTGACCGGGCCGGGCTTGCCGTCCACGACGACGCGGTACCGGACGTCGGCGTCGCGGTCGGTGGTGATCCGGGCGTCCACCCGCAGGCCGATGGAGCCGGTGCAGTCGCCCCGGTAGACGGGCGTCAGGACGTAGGGGATGGCCAGCTTGGCCGGGTCGGGGTCGGCCGTGCAGGACAGGGCGAACGTGCGCTCGGCGGCCTGGGCCGCGCCGGGCTGGGTGGTCAGGGCCAGCTTGTGGGAGCCGGTCTTCGACTGGTCGAGGCTCCAGGCGGCGGTGACGTCCTGCGACCTGGGCTGGGTGCCGGCCGGGAAGCTGACGGTCTGGTGCTGCCACTCGGCGCCGTCGAGGGTCCACCAGTAGCCGACGCTGGCGGCCGGGCCCGCCGGGAGGGTGATGCGGCCGGTGGCCTGGTAGGCGATCGGCTCGTCGCAGTAACCTGCGTAGTCGCCGGGCGTCAGGGCGCTGATCGCCGCCTGCGGCTGCTGCGCCGGGGGCTGCGTGGTCGTGGTCGGCGTGGGCGTCGAGGAGATCGTCGGCGTCGGGGTGGGCGTGTTGGTCGGGGTGGTGGTCGGCTTGGGGTCCGGCGTGACGCGGCAGGTCACCTCGTACGACGCCCGCGCGGAGTCGTGGCCGCCGGCGTTGAGGATGCGTACCGACCGCCAGCCCGAGGTGGAGGTGCCCACGGACAGCGGCAGCGTGACCTGCCTGCTGCGCGGGGCGCCGGCGGCGAAGTACAGCGACTCCACCCTGCCCTCGCCCGTGGCGCTGTCGATCCACTGGTAGCCGACCTTGGCGGGGGTGCGCGAGACCTGGATGGTCGCGGTGAAGGTCACGGTGGCCGGGCAGCGGCCGTCCTGGCGGGCCGGGCTCGCCTGCACGCTCGCGGCGGCCTCCAGCGGCCTGTCCGGCTGCGCGGGCAGCGGGTTGACCACGTCGTACCGCTGCGGGGCTCCGGCGCAGGCGACGCGGAAGCGGGCCTTGGCCGACAGTCCGCGCCGGCCGAGCACCTCGACGGCCTGCCAGCCGGTCGTGTCGCGGTCGAAGGTCTGGCGGTCCCTCACGACGACCTTGCGCGCGCCGTCGACGCGGAAGCTCCTGATGGCGCTCTTGCTGCGGTCACCGCGTACCCAGCGGTACCGCACGATGCCCTTGCCCTTGGCGGCCACCGTGGCGGAGAAGGCCACGGTCGTGGGGCACTCGCCCGCCTGACCGGCGGGGACGGCCCTGACCCTGGTCACCGAGGTCGCCGGGGCGGTGGCAGCCAGGGCCGGAGGAGCGGCCAGCAGGCTGCCGAGCATCACCGTGCCCAGCAGCAAGGCTGTCCTTTTCATGAGGGGGTCCCTTTCTGCGCTGTCAAAGCCCCCATGCTGCTCAGTGATCCTTGGAAGTCACTTGGAGCCCTCTTGTGACGCTCGTGGAATGAAGCGTTCCGTTCTGCTATAGTTGGAACAGAACAAGCCGTTCCGCTTCTTCGGTCGAGAGGACCCCTCATGAGCATCCGCCCGTTCCGCATCGAGATCTCCCAGGCCGACCTCGACGACCTGCGCGCCCGGCTCGCGCTGACCCGCTTCGCCGACGAGATCCCCGGCGCCGACCAGGGCGTGGGCGTCGAGCGGGTCAAGCGCCTGGTGGCCCACTGGCAGACCGGCTTCGACTGGCGCGCCCAGGAGGCCAGGCTCAACGCCCACCCGCAGTTCACCACGGAGATCGACGGGCAGAACATCCACTTCATCCACGTACGCTCCGACAACCCCGACGCCCTGCCGCTGATCCTCACCCACGGCTGGCCCGGCACCGTCGCCGAGTACCTCGCCGCGATCGAGCCGCTGTCGCGCCGCTTCCACGTGGTCGTCCCGTCGCTGCCCGGCTTCGGCTTCTCCGGCCCGACCAAGGAGCTCGGCTGGAACAACCGGCGCATCGCCGGGGCCTGGGCCGAGCTGATGGCCCGCCTCGGCTACGAGCGCTACGGCGCCGTCGGCAACGACGGCGGCTCGATGATCTCCCCCGAGCTGGGCCGGATCGACGCCGAGCACGTCGTCGGCGTGCACGTCACCCAGCTGTTCTCCTTCCCCTCCGGCGACCCGGCCGAGTTCGCCGGGCTGAGCGAGGAGGACCAGGCGGGGCTGGCCGTGCTCGACTGGTTCTGGAAGGAGAAGGGCGCGTTCAACGTCCTGCAGTCGCAGCAGCCGCAGACGCTCGCGCACGCCCTCGCCGACTCCCCCGCCGGGCTCGTCGGCTGGCTCGCCCAGCTCTTCGACGAGGACCTGGACGACGACTTCGTGCTGACCAACGCCTCGATCCACTGGTTCACCGGCACCGCCGGCTCGGCGCTGCGGCTCTACTGGGAGAACGCCCGCATGGAGCAGCCGCAGGAGCCGACGACCACCCCGACCGCGCTGGCCATGGCCGAGGGCGACTTCGCGTCGATCCGCCGCTTCGCCGAGCGCGACCACCACGGCATCGTCTCGTGGAAGACCCTGCCCGCCCCCGCCCACGGCCACTACACAGCCCACACCGCCACGGAGGCGCTCACCTCCGACATCACGGCCTTCTTCGACAGCCTGCGCTGATTCCCCGCGCTTTCGGACGGCCCGGCCCCCCCGCCGGGCCGTCCGCGCGTGTGCTCAGCCGGTGTTCTGCAGGCCGGCGGCCACGCCGTTGACCGACAGCAGCAGCAGCGTGGACAGCCGCTCGCGCTCCTGCTCCGACAGGTCCTCGGTGCGCATCGCGCGCAGCGCCCGCAGCTGCAGGTGCGACAGCGCGTCGACGTACGGGTCGCGCAGCTGCACGGCCCGCGAGAGCACCTTGCGGTTCTCCAGCAGCCGCGTGTGGCCGGTCACCCGGAGCACCAGCTCGCGGGTGCGGTCGTACTCCTCCAGCACCTGGCGGGCGAAGTCGTCCCGGCCGCCGAGTGCGAGGTAGCGCTTGGCGATCGACCGGTCGGTCTTGGCCAGCGACATCTCGGCGTTGTCCAGCATCGCGTTGAACAGCGGCCACTCGGCGTAGGCCGCGCGCAGCTCGTCGAGGGAGCCGACGGCGGCCAGGCCGGTGCCCAGGCCGTACCAGCCGGGCAGGTTGACGCGGGTCTGGGCCCAGGCGAACACCCACGGGATGGCCCGCAGGTCGTCCAGCGAGCGCGGCGCGCCCAGGCCGCGGCGGGCCGGACGTGAGCCGAGCCGCAGCGAGCCGATCTCCTCCAGCGGGCTGACCAGCGCGAACCACTCGGGGAACCCGGGGGCCTCGGTGAGCGCCCGGTAGGCCTCCTCCGAGGCCGTGGCCACCTGCCGGGCCAGGCCGCGGAACCGCTCGGCGGCGGCCGCCGTACGGGCGCCGACCGTGGGCGAGGAGGCCAGCAGCACGGCGTTGGTGACCTGCTCCAGATGGCGGCGGGCGATGGCGATGTGCCCGTAACGAGCGAAGATGACCTCGCCCTGCTCGGTGACCTTGAAGCGGCCCGCGACCGAGCCGGGCGCCTGCGCCAGCACCGCCCGGTTGGCCGGGCCGCCGCCGCGGCCGAGCGCGCCGCCGCGGCCGTGGAACATGCGCAGCTTGACGTCGTGCTCGTGGGCCCACACGGTCAGCTCCTCCTGCGCCTCGTACAGGCGGAGGGTGGCGGCCGCCGGGCCCAGCTCCTTGGCCGAGTCGGAGTAGCCGAGCATGATCTCCATGCGGCGGCCGGTCGCGGCCAGGCGGTCCTGGATCTGCGGGATCTCCAGCATGCCGCTCAGCACGGCCGGCGAGTTCGCCAGGTCCTGGCCGGACTCGAACAGCGGCACCACGTCGAGCACCGGCGCCCGGTCGCCCAGGGCGTGCCCGGCCAGCTCGTAGACGGCCGCGATGTCGTCGGCCGAACGGGTGAAGGAGACCACGTAGCGGGAGCAGGCCGTGACGCCGAACCGCTCCTGGATCCAGGCGATCACCCGGATCGTGGCCAGCACCTCCTCGGTGCGCTCCGACAGCTCGCCGCCGGCCCTGATCTCCTCCAGGGCGGCCGCGTGCACCTGCGAGTGCTGGCGCACCTCCAGCTCGGCCAGGTGGAAGCCGAACGTCTCGACCTGCCAGAGGAGGTGCTGCAGCTCCCCGTACGCCTGCCGCGGCGCGCTGCGCGCCAGCGACTCCTGCACCAGGCGCAGGTCGGCCAGCAGCTCGGCGGGCGCGCGGTAGGCGAGGTCGAGGTCGCGGCGGCGGGTGGCGGCGATGCGGGCGGCCACGTACAGCAGCCACTGGCGGTGCGGCTCGCGCGGCGAGCGGGTGGCCAGCTCGGAGACCAGCTCGGGATGCGCGTCGATGGCCGCGGCCAGCGCGCCCTTCAGCTCGGCCGAGCTGGGCGAGAACTGGGCGGAGGCGGTCAGCGTGCGGGCGATGCGCGTGCAGGCCGTCTCCAGGGCGGTCAGCACGTGCTCGGACTGGATCTGGATCGTGTCGCGGGTGACCTTGGCGGTGACGTTGGGGTTGCCGTCGCGGTCGCCGCCGATCCAGCTCCCGTAGCGGATGAAGGGCCTGGCCAGCGGCGGACGGGTGCCGGTGCCCGCGTCGAGCGCCGCGTCGAGCGAGCGGTAGACCTGGGGCACCATGCGGAACAGCGTCTCGTCGAAGGCGGCCATGGCGGTGCGCACCTCGTCGAGCGGGTCGAGCTTGGTGGAGCGCAGCTGGGCCGTCCGCCACAGCAGGTCGATCTCCTCCAGCAGGCGGCGCCTGCTCTCGGCGCGCTCCGACGCGCCGCGGCCGGGCGCGTTGTACTCGGTGAGCTGGCCGCTGATGCGCTGGATGGCGGTGACGACCGCGCGCCTGCGCGCCTCGGTGGGGTGCGCGGTCAGCACCGGGTGCAGCTCCAGCCCCTGCAACAGCTCGCTCACGCGCTCCTCGCCGAGCTCGTGGACGGCCTGCGCCAGCGACTCCCGCTGCACCCTCCCCTCGGCGTCGCGCTCGCGCAGCGTGCGGATCCGGTAGTGCTCCTCGGCCAGGTTCGCCAGGTGGAAGTAGCAGGTGAACGCGCGGGCGACCGCGACCGCCCGCTCGATCTCCCATCCGGCGACCATTTCGGTGATCTCGTCGGCGGAAATCTCGCCTCTGCGCGCCGCGATGACGGCTTTGCGCAACCGTTCGACGTCGGCCAGCAGGTCTTCGCCACCTTGTTCGGCGATCACCTGGCCGAGCAGCTTGCCGAGCATGCGCACGTCGTGGCGCAGCTCGTCCGGCATCTCGGTCACGGCGGCACTACGACGCTCGAGCCCCTGGTCAATCATGCTTCGAAGGGTATCGACTCGCTTTCTGCGACCGCATGGCGGTCTCGCCCATTGGACTAGACCACTCCCTAGCTGGGCTTGGACACCGCCGCCAGCAACTCCGGAAGACGGGGGAAGCCGATCTTGCCGGCCAGGCGTCTGCCGAGGATCTCGATCAGCAGGCCGTAGAAGGGCGCGAGCACCGACACCCACGTCAGCCCGAACGCCAGCGGCAGCACGATCGGCAGCGACATCAGCGCGATCCCCAGCATCGCCCCGATCGACGAGGCGAACGCCTGGCCGCCCTGGCCGGGCGCGGCGCCGCTGAAGGCGTTCATCCGCTCGGGCAGCGTGTACGGGATCGTCACGCTGGTCACCGAGCCGACCCCGAGCCCGACGCCGAGCGCCCCCAGCCCGGTCAGGAACGCCGGCACGACGGCCCCCTGGCTGCCGGTGAGAAACGCCGTCGCGACCGCCACGAGCACCAGCAGCGGCGCGGCGACCAGGCAGTTGGCCAGGTGGCGGCCCGCCAGGTCGCGGCGCAGGTCCTCCTCCGAGCCGAAGGCCACGGCGTTCATCCACAGGGAACGCCCGTCGATGCCGAACGCGTTGCCCGACTGCAACGAGATCATCAGCGCGCCCATGCCGGTGATCAGCACCGGCAGCACCGGCCCCGCCTGCCCTTCGGTGCTGTTGTTCAGCGAGAACGCCAGGACGACGGTCACCACGACCGAGGAGAACCAGCCCACGCGGAACCTCGGCTCGCGCCTGATGTACTTCAGCTCCTTGGTCACCACGGCCGCCAGCGGCCCGTCGGGCAGCAGCCGGTCGGCCAGACCGCGCTCCCGGCGAACGGAGGCCGCCTGCGTCGAGGCGTCCGGCGAGACCAGGGCACGGCCGAGCGCCTTGATCCACAGCCAGGCGACCACCACGACCAGCACCGCGACGACGGCCAGCTCCGCCACGCCGACCAGGCCGCCGTCGGCCATGGCGTGCGCGGCCATGCCCGGCGGCGTCCAGCGCAGGACGCCGGCCAGCCGGTGGAGGATCGCGGCGGGGTCGCCGAGCCCGCGGTTCATCAGCAGGTTGGGCAGCTGCGCCAGCAGCACCACGAACAGGGCGGCCACGGCCAGCACGTCCCGCCCGCGCCGGCTGCGCAGCGCCCCGGACAGCGAGGTGGTGATCAGCCGCGAGGTGACCACGCAGAGCGCGAACTGCAGCAGCACCGCGGGCACGCCGAGCAGCACGCCCCCGATGCCCGTGGGCAGCCCGACCAGCGCGCCGGCCGTGATGATCAGCATCGCCAGCGGCCAGGCGCCCGTCGCGGACGCGGTGAACAGCCCGACGGCCAGCTCGCGCGTACGCAGCGGGAACAGCGACAGCCGCGCCGGGTCGAGCGTGTCGTCGAGCCCGAACGCCAGCAGCGGCACGATCATCCAGCTCACCAGGAAGAACGCGAACGCGACGATCACCAGCTCGGCGGCGGCGTCGGAGGGCGCCAGCCTGAGCAGGCTCATCAGCAGGAACCCGAGCACGGCCAGGCCGGCCGCGGCGAGCAGGGTGAAGACGAATCCGAGCTTGCGCTGCACGTCGCCGCGCAGGTTGCCGGCCATCAGGCGCAGCTTGAGCCGCGCGAACAGCGCGGCCGTCGCCATGGGCGACCCCGTGACGGCGGACGCCCCGGCGGCTCTTTCCGAAGCGGCCCCGGCGACGCTCCCCGGCGCCTTCCCGGCCGTGCTCACGGCGTGTCCTGGGGCGCGGCAGCGGCCGGAGGCGCGGCAGACGTTGCGGTCGGGGGCGCGGTCGGGGGCGCGGTCGGGGACATGGCAGGGGGCGTGGCGGGGGGTGCGGTCGGGGGCTGGTCGCCGTGGCGGGCGCCGAGCCAGCTCAGCCCGGCCTGGCCGTGGGCGCGGGAGCCGCCGCCGACCAGCCGCATGAACGCCTCGTTGAGGCTGGAGCCGCCGCGCACCTGCTCCAGCGGCCCCTGGGCGACGATGTGGCCGCCGCTCATCACCGACACCCAGTCGCACAGCCGCTCGACGAGGTCCATGACGTGGCTGGAGAAGATGACCGTCGAGCCGGAGGCGGTGAAGCGCCGCAGCACCTCGGTCAGGGTGTTGGAGCTGACCGGGTCGACCCCTTCGAACGGCTCGTCGAGGAAGAGCACGGACGGGTTGTGCAGCAGCGCCGCGGCCAGCCCGATCTTCTTGCGCATGCCGGTGGAGTAGTCGACGACGAGCTTGTCGGCGGCCCCGGTGAGGTCCATCACGTCGAGCAGCTCGCCCGTGCGCTGCTCGACGTCGGCCTTGGGGATGCCGCGCAGCCGGCCGTTGTAGAGCAGCAGCTCGCGGCCCGACAGCCGCTCGAACAGCCGCAGCCCCTCGGGCAGCACGCCGATGCGCGCCTTGACGGCGACCGGGTCGCGCCAGACGTCGAACCCGTCGATCGCGGCCTGGCCGCCGTCGGGCCGCAGCAGGCCCGTGATCATGCTCAGCGTGGTCGTCTTGCCGGCCCCGTTGGGACCGACCAGACCCGCGAAGCTGCCCGCCGGGACCACGAGGTCGACCCCGGCCACCGCGACCTGGGCGCCGTAGCGCTTGTACAGGCCGTGGGAGCGAACCGCATCCGTCATGGATCCACTCTAGGAGGACGGGTTAGCCTAACGCGCATGAGCGCAGCCGCCGATCCCATGCCGGAGATGCCGGACATCCACACCACCGCGGGCAAGATCGCCGACCTGGAGCGAAGGCTCGACGAGGCCGTGCACGCCGGATCGTCGTCGGCGGTGGACAAACAGCACGCCAAGGGCAAGATGACCGCGCGCGAGCGGGTGCTCGCGCTGCTCGACGAGGGCTCGTTCGTGGAGTTCGACGAGTTCGCCCGCCACCGGTCCACGATGTTCGGGCTGGAGAAGCGGCGGCCGTACGGCGACGGCGTCATCACCGGCCACGGCACGATCGACGGCCGCCAGGTCTGCGTGTTCTCCCAGGACGTCACGGTCTTCGGCGGCTCACTCGGCGAGGTGTACGGCGAGAAGATCGTCAAGGTGATCGACCTGGCGCTGAAGACCGGCTGCCCGATCATCGGCATCAACGAGGGCGGCGGCGCGCGCATCCAGGAGGGCGTGGTCGCGCTCGGCCTGTACGCGGAGATCTTCAAGCGGAACGTGCACGCCTCCGGCGTGATCCCGCAGATCTCGCTCATCATGGGCGCCGCGGCCGGCGGCCACGTCTACTCGCCCGCCCTGACCGACTTCGTGGTGATGGTGGACCAGACGTCCCACATGTTCATCACGGGGCCCGACGTGATCAAGACGGTGACCGGCGAGGAGGTCACGTTCGAGGAGCTGGGCGGGGCCCGCGCGCACAACACCAAGTCGGGCGTGGCCCACTACCAGGCCGCCGACGAAGAGGACGCCCTCGACTACGTCAAGGCGCTGCTGTCCTACCTGCCCTCCAACAACCTGGACGAGCCCCCGGCCTTCGCCGCCGCCGCCGACCTGGAGCCCGACCCCGAGCTCGACCTGGTGATCCCCGACTCCCCCAACCAGCCGTACGACATGCACCAGGTGATCGAGCACGTGCTCGACGACGGGGAGTTCCTGGAGGTCCACGCGCTGTTCGCGCCGAACATCGTGGTCGGCTACGGCCGCGTGGACGGCCAGCCGGTCGGGGTCGTCGCCAACCAACCCATGCATTTCGCCGGATGTCTGGATATCGACGCCTCCGAGAAGGCCGCCAGATTTATTCGAACTTGTGATGCCTTTAATATTCCGATCCTGACTTTTGTTGATGTACCGGGATTCCTCCCCGGCACCGATCAGGAATGGAACGGAATCATCCGCCGCGGCGCCAAGCTCCTGTACGCCTACGCCGAGGCCACGGTCCCGCTGGTCACGGTCATCACCCGCAAGGCGTACGGCGGCGCGTACGACGTCATGGGCTCCAAGCACCTCGGCGCGGACGTCAACCTCGCCTGGCCCACCGCCCAGATCGCGGTCATGGGCGCCCAGGGCGCGGTCAACATCCTCTACCGGCGCGAACTGGCGGCCTCCGACGACCCCGACGCCGAGCGCGCCCGGCTCGTCACCGAGTACGAGGACACTTTGGCCAATCCGTACATCGCGGCCGAACGCGGCTATGTGGACTCGGTGATTCGGCCGTCCGAAACCCGGCCCCAAGTTGTCCGGGCACTTCGCGCGCTGCGTAACAAGAGAGCCTCGCTGCCGCCGAAGAAGCATGGGAACATTCCTCTATGAGCGACCACCTGCGCATAGTCCGCGGCGACGCCACGCCCGAGGAGATCGCGGCCGTGGTGGCCGTGCTCGCCACGCGGCGGAGCTCGTACGCCGAACCCGAGAGACCCCGTAGACAAACATGGCGAAACCCCGCCAGAGGTATGCGTAACCCTGGCGCGCCGGGGAAGGCGGCTTGGCGGATGAGCGCACTACCCTAGATAGATCCCGGGAATCGGGTGTCAAGTTCCCCGGGAGTTGGGACTATCTAGAGAAAGTAGGCGTATATAGTCAGCCGATCAACTAACACCGCGGCCTGGAGGACGACATGGCCATCCCAGACCTCATGCCGCATCCTGTGGCAGCCAAGTACGCCGTCCTAGTGGATGTCGGTTATCTCTACGCTGCGGCAGGTGAGGTGCTGCTCGGCGCGAAGGAACGCAAGGAATATCGGGTGGCCGCCGATGAGCTCATCCAGAGTCTACAGAAACATGCAGAGGAACGTATTTCCGGCGAACTTCTGCGGATCTATTGGTATGACGCCGCCCGCGACCGTGTGCCGACCGTCGACCAGCGAGTCATCGCCCAGCTTCCGTGGGTCAAGGTGCGCCTCGGCAACCTCAACGCTCGCGGCCAGCAGAAGGGCGTCGACGCGCAGATCAGGAGCGACCTGGAGGCTCTCGCCCGGCATCACGCGGTGACCGACACGATCCTGCTGGCGGGCGATGAGGACATGGTTCCGGCGGTCGAGGCGGCGCAGGCGTACGGCGTGCGCATCCACCTGTGGGGCGTCGAGCCGCCCTACGGCACCAACCAGGCCGAGCGCCTGGTGTGGGAGTCCGACACGGTGGAGGTGATCTCCGCCGATTTCCTGAGACCCTTTTTCAGTCGCGCTCCGCAGCCGGTTCCGGTCACCCCGCCCGCCGCGGCTCCCTCGCCCGCCCAGGTGTTCGCCGGGCGCGCGCCGGTCAAGCCGCACGCCAAGCCCGGCCAGGTCGCCAAGCTGGGGCCCAGCCGTCCGCGCGTGGAGGACGTCGGCGAGCACGTCGCCCAGAAGTGGATACTCACCCGCGGCCGCGACAACATCCGCGACCTGCTGCCCGGCCCGATACTGCCGACGGTGATCGACACCGAGCTGCTGATCGAGGCGGAGAAGGAGCTCGGGCACTCGCTGCGGCCCTACCCGGAGGCCCGGGTCTGGCTGCGTGACGGGTTCTGGGCGCGCGTCTACCGGGAGTTCGATCTGGGGGTGGGGGTCTCCTCCAAGTAGAGCAGCGTCTCGGCGACCGCCGTACGGGCGTAGAGCACGTACCGGCCGGTTCGGTGCGCGGTGCACAGGCCGGCCTTGCGCAGCGCGGTCAAGTGCTGGTTGACGCCGGGCTCGGAGAGCCCGGCGCGCTGCGCGAGGTCGCGCGTCGAGGCGGGCTGGTCCAGCTCGGCCAGCAGCCGGGCGCGCGTCCTGCCGAGCACGGCGGCCAGCGCCTCTGGCGGGTCCAGCTCGCGGCGCTCCCAGAGCGTCGCGATGCCGCGCGGCGCGTAGCGCACGGTCGGCTGGTACGGCGGCGTCGTGACCGACAGCACCCGCGGCCAGGCGAACACGCACGGCACCAGCAGCAGCCCGAGCCCTCTCAGTGACCGGCGGCCGGACACGTACAGATGCTCCAGCCGCAGCGTGCCGTCGTCCCAGGTGACGGCGTCGTCGAGGTCGGCCAGCATGCGCTGGGCGCCGCCCTCGGCCAGCAGCCGGGCGCGGTGCAGGATCTCGCCCTCCAGCAGCGACCTGATCCGCGGCCAGTACGGCGCCATCGCCGCCTCCCAGTAGCCGGCCACCTCCGCGGCCAGGCGTTCGAGGCCCTGTTCCGGGTCGTCGTAGAGGGCCTGCACCCGTTTCGTCCGGGGACCGCCGATGTGGTCCAGATCTGTGCGGACCCGGGCCGCCGCGCCCCGCATCGTGGCGAGCTCCAGCTCCAGGTCCGGCATGGACGTCGAGGGCGGGGTGCAGGTGAAGCCCGCGATCGAGACGGTGGGCACCGGGACCAGGTCCGACAGCAGCCGCCAGTCCACGTCCTGGAGGCGGCGGCGAACCTGGTCGGCCCAGGGGCGCAGGAGCGGGTGCGCGGCCGGGTTCTTCACCACGCGCGCGCTGGCCACGACCTCGCCGAGTGGGGAGACGGCGAAGCGGATGTTGGCGAGGTCGTGGGCGGTGAACGTCAGGTCGAGGGTCATTGAATTTGCTTGTCACTTAATCGATAGCGGCCTTGCCCGACATTTCAGCATCCTGCCGACATGTCAGCAACCTTGGTGGAAGCTCCGCTCCTGCGGCTTCGCGCGTTCCGCAACCTGTTCGTCGCCGGCGCGATCAGCCAGCTCGGCAGCCAGATCACCTACGTCGCCCTCCCCCTGCTCGCCGTGACCGCCCTCGGGGCGGGCGCGGGCGAGCTCGGGCTGCTCTCGGCGCTCGCCACGCTCACGGCCCTGGTGATCGGGCTGCCCGCAGGGGCCTGGGTGGACCGCGTCCGGCGGCGCCGCCTGATGATCGCGATGGACGCCGCCCGTGCCGTGGCGCTGCTGTCGGTGCCGGTGACCTGGTGGGCCGGGACGTTGTCCATGGCGCAGCTCTACGTGGTGACGGTGCTCGTGGGCGCGGGGTCGCTGCTGTTCGACGTGGCGTCCATGAGCATCGTGCCGGGGCTGGTCGGGCGCGAGCGGCTGACGTCGGCGAACTCGCTGCTCGTGGGCACGGCCGCGGGCATGGACGTCGCCGGGCGCAGCCTTGCCGGGGTGCTGGCCCAGGTCGCGGGCGCGCCGCTGGCCGTGCTGCTGGACGCGCTCAGCTACCTGTGGTCGGCGGCCTGGCTGCGCGGCGTCCCGGAACCGGCCCTCGCGCGGGACGGCTCGGCGGAGGCCGCGGAGTCCCTGCGGGCCCGGATCGCGGAGGGCGTGCGGTTCATCCTCGGCAACCGGGTGCTGGTCGCGGCCCTGGTCCAGGGCACGATGGCGAACCTGGCGTTCCCGCTCTGCTCGGTCCTGCTGCCGGTGCTCGTCGTCGGGCGGCTCGGGTATCCGGAGTGGGTGCTCGGGGCGTACCTGGCGGTGGGCGGGCTCGGCGTGCTCGCCGGGTCGTCGTCGGCCCATCTGCTCGGCCGGCGCTTCGGCACGGGCCGCGCGGTGTGGCTGGTCAGCCTGGCCACCGCCCCGGCCGCGCTGGTGATCCCGCTCCTCGACGCCGGGCCGTGGCTGTGGGCCGCGGCGGCGGCCTGGTTCGTGCTGACGTTCCGTACCGGGGTGAACAACGTGCTGCTGGTGAGCATGCGGCAGCGCGTCACGCCGGACCACCTGCTCGGCCGGATGACGGCCACCATGCGGCTGCTGCTGATGGGCGCGGTCGGCCTCGGCGGGCTGCTGGCCGGGCTGCTGGGCGAGGTGTGGGGGGTGCGCGCGCCGCTCTGGGCGGGTGCGGTGATCATGGCCGTGAGCTGGCTGCCGATCCACTTCTCAGCCCTTCGCCGATCAGGTCCGAATACCGCCGATCGGCCGTACTGACCTGCTGACCTGCGTTTTCACGGTGAGGTCCGATTTCCGCCGGTCGGCACCCGCGGCCCGCGCATAGTCTCGGGGGCATGTCACCCCTAGAGCTCGACTTCGACTCCTGTTACCGGGCGGTCTCCGCCAGGGACTCCCGGTTCGACGGGCGCTTCTACACCGCGGTGACGACCACGCGCATCTACTGCCGGCCGATCTGCCCGGCGCGTACCCCGTCCTCCAGGAACGTGCGCTTCTACCGGCACGCGGCCTCGGCCGAGGCGGCCGGGTTCCGGCCGTGCAAGCGCTGCCGTCCCGAGCTGTCGCCCGGCGATCCCGGCTGGGACCTGCGCGGCGACCTCATCGGCCGGGCCCTGCGGCTGATCGACGACGGAGCCGCCGACGAGCGCGGCGTGGCCGGGCTGGCCCGGCGGCTGCACATCACCGAACGCCACCTGCACCGGCTGTTCGTGGCCGAGCTGGGCGTCGGGCCGCTGGCCGTGGCCCGGACGAAGCGGCTGCTGCTGGCCAAGCAGCTCCTGACGGAGACCGGGCTGCCGGTCACCGAGGTGGCGTTCGCGGCCGGGTTCGGCAGCGTGCGGCAGTTCAACGCCACGATGCGGGAGACGTACGGCTTCACGCCGAGCGAGCTGCGCGCCACGGCCGGACGTCCGGCGGCGCCGCCCGAGCCCGAGGCCGCCGGGCCGGTCACGCTGCGGCTGCGGCTGCACCGCCGCGAGCCGTACGACGTGGCGGGCGTGTTCGGGTTCCTGACCTCGCGCGCCATCCCCGGCCTTGAGGTCGCGGGCCCGGAGTCGTACTCCAGGGTCGTGCCGGGCGGGACGATCACGCTCACCCCCCGGCCGGACCACATCGCGCTCGACGTGGCCCTGGCCGACACCCGGCAGCTCGCCCGCATCGTCGCCCGCTGCCGCCGCCTGCTCGACCTGGACGCCGACCCCGACGCCATCGCCGAGGCGCTCGGCCAGACCTCGCTGGCCCCGCTCGTCGCGGCGCGGCCCGGACTGCGCGTGCCGGGCACGTTCGACGGCTTCGAGCTGGCCGTACGCGCGGTGGTCGGCCAGCAGATCTCGGTGGCCGGAGCCCGTACGCTGCTCGGCCGCATCGTCGCCAGGACCGGCGGTCCCCTCTTCCCCACCGCGGCCGAGCTGCGGGAGGCCGACCTGACGGGCCTCGGCCTGACCAACCGCAGGATCGCCACCCTCGCCGACCTGGCGGGCCGGGTCGCCGACGGCGACATCGACCTCGACGGCGGCCAGGACCCGGCCGAGGCCGTGTCCGAGCTGCTGAAGGTGCCCGGCATCGGCCCCTGGACCGCCAGCTACATCGCGCTGCGGGCGCTGCGCGACCCCGACGCCTGGCCCACGGGCGACCTCGTGCTGAACAAGCGCATGGCCGCCCTGGGCATCCCCGACGACCACATCGAACGGTGGCGGCCCTGGCGGGCCTACGCCGCCCTGCACCTCTGGAGCTCTTCATGATCACCGCCCAGGTCCTGCCGACGCCGATCGGCCCGCTCTCGCTGCTCACCCGCGAGGGAGTCCTCGTCGCGGGCGGCTTCACGGCCGACCCGGCGGAGATGTTCGTCCGCCTCACCCCGGCCCTTCAGTCGGAGGGCCTCGATGTGGTGGACGACCTCGGCGCCCCCGCCGAAGCCGTCCGTGCCTACTTCGACGGCGACCTCGACGCCCTGGACGCCGTCCCGGTCTCGCAGCCCGGCTCCCCCACCCGCAAGCGCCTGCACGAAGCGCTGCGCGAGGTCCGCGCGGGGACGACGGTCTCGTACGCCGAGCTGGCCCAGGCCGCCGGGCTGCCCCGTACCGCCGCCCGCGCCGCCGGCTCCGCCTGCGCCCAGAACCTCATCGCCCCCTTCGTCCCCTGCCACCGCGTCCTGCCCAGCACGGGCGGCTACGGCGGTTACTACTACGGCGTCCCGGTCAAGGAATGGCTCCTCGCCCACGAAAGCGGACAAAACCCCAACTCCCAGTAATTGCCCGAGGTCGCCATCGACAAATTCCTGGAGTTCACTATGGCCATGGGAACACGCGAGCCTAAGAGCAAGTGGGTCCGCCAGTGGGTCGCCGAGAGCAAGGCCGAAGGCGAGGCCCTCGGTGAGGCCAGAGGCGAGGCCCGAGGCGAGGCCCGAGGCGAGGCCAAGGCGATCCTGCGGATCCTGGGGGCACGCGGCATCACGGTGCCGGAGGAGACGGCCGAGCGGATCGGTGAGTGCACCGACCTCGACCTTCTCGGGAGATGGATCGACAGGGCCATCACCGTCGAGACCGCAGAAGAGCTCTTCGACGTGAGCTGAGCACCGCACAGGGCCGACGCGACGATCTCGCGTCGGCCCTGTGCGCGTCCGCGGGGCGATGAGGGGCCGCCGGCGGACGGCTGGCGGCATAGAATGGGGTTCATGCGACGTTAGACGGCGTAGGCATCATTTGCATACGCCTACTAATCGTCGACACGAGCACGAGGAGGGGGTCCCATGCCTCTGGCCGACGACGCCGTGGAAGCGCGTGCCCAGGGGTGGCGCACCCTCGCCGCCCTGCACGCCAAGATCGAGGACAGGCTGGAGAAGGCGCTGCAGAAGGCGCACGGCCTGAGCGTGAGCGAGTACACGGTGCTCGACGTCCTGGCCCGCCAGGACGGCTGGCACATGCGCATGCAGCAGCTCGCCCGCGCGGTCGTGCTCAGCCAGAGCGCCACGACCCGGCTGGTCACCCGGCTGGAGAAGCGCGGCCTGCTCAAGCGCTACCTGTGCGAGGACGACCGGCGCGGCATCTACTCCGAGGTCACCCCCGGCGGCCGCGACCTGCTGACCGCCGCGGGCCCGACGCACGACAGCGTGCTGAAGGAGGTGCTGGCGGAGGCGGCCGGGCAGCCCGAGCTGGCACCGCTGGCCGCGGTGATCGCCTAGCCCGGCACCGGCTCGCCCTCCCGTCAGGGCTTCACGTTGCTCTGGATCTCGCCGACCGGCACGTCCCGGGTCGCCCCCGCCTCGACCGGCGCGAACTGGAACGGCACCGCGTCACCCGTCGTCTCCACCGGCCATGACGTGGTGACGGTGAGCCGGTACGCCTCGCGCGGCTGGTCGATCGAGGCCCGAAGGTAACGCACGCCGCAGGTGAACGAGGCCCCCTTGGCGTACGGGCGTCCGGCCGCCCCGCAGCCCTCCTCGTGCACCTCCGCCCGGTCCTTCGTGGTGCCCGGGTCGATCTTGATGCTCTTCAGCGTGGCCACCACGGTCACGCTCATGACGCCCGGGATCTCCGCGGTCACCGATCTGCGCCGCTCGCCCAGGCCCTCCAGCCAGACCCAGGTGGGCAGGTTGACGAAGCTCTTGGCGTCGGGGCTCAGTTTGATCGTGGGCTCGGGCACGGTCAGGGACGCCCTGGCGATCTCGGCGAGCTCCCGGATCGTGATCCCGGCGGGCGGCGTCGTGCCCGGCGGCACGAACACGAACGGGTCGAGCGCCGCGAAGCAGACCTGGCCCTTCGGGTCGGAGGCGTCGTACGCCGGGCCCCACCAGCGTCCGTCCTTGCCGACCTTGTCCTTGAACTGCTTGAGGAACTCCTGGAACCCCTCCTCGGAGGCGTCCTTGGTGTACCTGAACCAGTAGTCGCGCAGGCCCTCCTGCGACTTCAGCATCTCGGCGCCCGTCATGCCGGGCTCGTACCAGCAGGGGCGTTTGAGGACGTATCCGTCCGTGTTGCCGCCCTTGGCGCCGTTGCCGGAGATGACGATCCTGGAGTTGCGCAGCTCGATCCCTCTGGTCCGGCCGTGCTCGATGGGGCTGCCGGCCGTCTCGCCGGGGTCGTCGAGCTGGCCCAGCAGCATCAGGGCCGCGGTGGCCAGCGAGATCACGCGGTTCATCGCGCGCACCCTTCCTTGTCATAGAGGAATTCCCGGATCCGCCACACGCCGTCGTCGCCGCGGTGCGCGAGGGCCCTCTGGAGGTAGGGGGCGCGCATGATGGAGGGCTGGGGCGAGACGGCCTCGCCGCTGCTCGCGCTGATCACGCGGGCCTTCGACTCGTCCACGCAGGTGTCGATCTGCGCGCCCTTGTCCAGCACCTTCGTGACCCGCAGGCCGTACAGTCTGGCGACGCCCTGCACCCTTCTGTCCTCCTCGGTGTACCGGCGTACTCCGTCATACGCCTGGCGCACCGCCTGGAGTTCGAGATCCAGATCCTTCAGGTATCGATCGCTTCCGGAGACCATCACCTTGCGGGAGGCGAGGTACCAGTCGGTGATCACCCGCATGAGCGGGTCACGCCGGGCGGGCCAGTCGATGTCGACCCGCAGCTTCCCGCCGCCGACCTCGACCGTCTCGACGCCGGGCGCGTCCGCGGAGGGCCGCGCCGTCGTGGTCGCCGTCGCGGGCGCCGCCGCCGTCGCGGTCGCCGCGCTGGTCCCGGACGGACCCGGCTGCGGCGTGTACGGCCGCTCGGCCTGCCCGCACCCCGCCGCCAGCAGGACGAGCGCGATCATCGTCATACGTCTCATGCGGACGACTCCCTCACCACGTGGATGCGCCACGAGGGCAGCAGTTCCTCGATCAACGCCTCGGTCTCCGGGGCCATCCCGCCGCCGTACGGGTGGGAGGCGGCCCTGCGGGTCAGCACCTCGACCACGGCCCGCATGCGGACGGCGTCGCCGGTGGCGGAGGTGGCCCGCAGCAGGTCGCGCCAGAGCCCCTCGTCGTCGGTCGCCAGCAGCAACGCCGCGCGGACGGCCGCCACCGCCGCGTCCGGCTCGTCCTGGGCCAGCCGCAGCTCGCACAGCCGGTGGGCCGCGTCGGCCACGCCGGCCGCGACGTCGTACTCCAGGTCGTCGGCCGCCAGCCAGGCGTACCGGCCGGACGGGCGGTTGGCCAGGAGCGGGCCGCGTACCAGGCCGAGCGCCTTCTCCAGCAGGACGGTGCGGGCCGTCGGGTCGTGCTGGGAGCGGCGGACCAGCTCGCGGAACAGGGCCCAGTCCGTACGGACCTCGGGGCCGAGCCTGAGCCGCCCGGCCTCGTCGACGTGCAGGTGCTCGGGGCCGAGCCAGTCGGCGACGCGGGCGATGGTGGCGTCCCTGACCATGGTCTGGACGCCGCGCGGCCACAACACGCCCCCGAGCACGACGGGGTGCACGCCGCCGGGGTGCGTGGCCAGGTAGATCAGCAGCTCGGTGGCCAGCGCCATGCGGCCCTCTTCGAGGGGCGCGAGCCCGGCGATCTCGATCGGGCCGAGCATCCTGATCTCGACGGCGGGCGGGTGCAGGCCCTCCAGCGGCTCGGCCTCGGGGTAGGTCTCGCCGTCGAGCCGTCCGGCGGTGCGGAAGAGGTCGATCAGCGCCTTGTAGTGGCGGCGCGGCAGGAGCTGGGCCTCGACCTCGAAGCCCAGCTCGGCGATGCGCGCCTTGCCGTCGTCGCCGATTTCCAGCGTCCAGGTGGCGTGCGGGACGTCGCCGGCCAGGACGTACCCTGCGGTGTCCCGGCGGGCCAGCAGCGCCAGGCGGCGGGCCTCCTCGTGCGTGGGCGCCACGGCCGACAGCAGGTAGTGGGCGTCGCGCGGGCTGCCGGAGACGCGTCCGGTCAGCACCTCCCGGCGCGGCGCGGCGGTCGCCTCCAGCTCGGGCAGCACCTCGGCCAGGCTGCCGACGGCCCTGATCCGGTCGGGGGCGATGGCGGTCAGCTCCTCGCCGAACCCGACGAGCGTGATGCGCATGCGGTCGGACCAGCGGTTGGTGGCCAGCTCGACGGCGAGTGCGGCCAGCGCCGCGGTGGTCTGCGGGCCGCGGATGTTGATCAGGCCCTGCGCGGCCTCCAGGTCGATCAGCACCCGGCCGCTCGCGTCCGTGCCGATCGAGACCAGCCCCGGGTACGGCGCGCCGCCCGCCTGCTCCTCCAGCAGCCGGCCTTCGTGGGCGGGCAGGCGCCACACCTGGCCGCCGTCCTGGGCCGTCCACGGCTCGGGCGGGTCGTCGTCCGGCGGGTGGATCCACAGGTCGAGCGTGCGCGGGGACAGGTGAGCGCCGTAGACGGTGGGCGGGGTGCGGTGCTGGGCGGCCAGCTCGGCGCCGAGCAGCCGCAGCCCGATGTCGAGGATGCGCGCGCCCGGCGCGTCGCCGCCCAGCCTGAGCGCGACCTCGGCCTGGGCGGCGTCGTCGCGCGGCCGGACGATCCGGCGTCCGAACGCCCTGCGCCACAACTGCTCCCGCCGCCTCCTGGCCAGCAGGGCCAGCAGCCCGGCGGCGGCCAGCGAGGCCCCGGCCAGGTAGTCGATCAGGTCGAGGCTCTGGGCCTGCCTGATGGTGATCTCGGGCTGGTCCTGCCGGACGTCGGGCTTGCGGTGCCTGGCCTGGTCCTTCTCGCTCTTCTCGGCGGTCTTGCCCTCCGTGGCCTTCTTGGCGGCGTGGTGGCGGGCGTCGGGCTGGGCGCGGGTGTGGGCCACGCCGGGGTGCTCGCGCAGCGTCTGCTCGCGGGACTGGCCGGCCGGGACGATGTGCACGTTCCTGGCGTCGTCCGGCATGTCGAGCACCCAGCCGGGCCTGATCAGGTCGGCCATGCGCAGACGGGTGCCGTCCGGCTGCTCCTTGGCCTGGTTGAGTCGGTAAATTTCGGGATATCGGCGGCCGTCTCCCAGGCACTTCTCCGCGATCTCCCACAGGCTCTCGTGGTGCCTCCCGTGCGGGGGCTGCACGACGTACACCTTCTTGGTCTTGTGGGTCTCCAGCGTCTGCTCGACGATCGGCGCGGAGTAGGCGACCGCGGTCACCGGCGGCGCGGCGGGCGGCGCGGCCATCCGCGCGATGGGCGCGATCATGGCCCCGGCCGTGAACAGCAGCAGCACCGCGCCGACGAGCTTGTTGGCCAGCGCCTGCGTGCCGCCCGACAGCGGTACGCGGGCGGGCATCCCGACCCTTCGGACGCCTGCGTACACCTCGACCAGCACGCACACGAAGAGCTGGAACCAGGCCAGCCACACCAGCAGCACCAGGACGGCCTGGATCGTGCTCGGCCCGGCCTCGGCGGTGAAGAACCGCAGGTCGAGCATCTCGGACGTGACCGGCGGCCCGGCGAACCTGAGCAGCGCGTACGGCACCCCGCCCACCAGCGCCACCAGCGCCACCAGCGCCGCGAGCCCGGCGAGCACGTCGCCGAAGGTCCGCCTGGCCGGGATGCGCGCAGGCGGCCGCCTGGGCTGGTGCCGCCCCGGGGGGCGCGCCGGCTCCCGCGTCGGCTCTCGCGTCGGCATCGCCGCTCCCTTCTTCCGTCCAGCGTCCTGCCTCGTGCGTTGCCCCGGCCACCGAGTGGCGGGAATCGGTCTACCTGGCTTCCGGGGCGGCCGTGGCCTCGCCGTTCATCTCCGAGCCCGGGAACCCGAGCGCCCCGAGGAAGAACGCCTCCCACCGCACCGAGACGCTGACCGTCACCCGGTCCTGCTGGACCGAGCAGGAGCCGCGGGCCACGCCGTCGCCGCCCTGGGCCGCGACGATCTCGTCGGCCCTGGCGCAGACCTGCCCCTCGTCCAGCAGGGCGACCTCGCCGCCGGTGCGCAGGCGGTCGACGTCGATCTTGTCCGCGCCCGCCCGCGCGGCCTGCTCGGCGACGTCGGCGGCGCGCAGCCGGGCGTTGATCGCCGCGCCGCCGTCGACCAGCAGCCCGGCCAGGAGGAACACCACGACCGAGAAGAGCACGGTGAAGACCGACATGGACCCCCGCTCCCCCGCCTTCACGGCTCCCTCCTGACGAGCTGCTCAAGGGGCACCACGGCGGTGCCCGTCAGCCGCTTGGTGCCGCCGAACCCGAGGAAGCCGAGGTCGAGCTCGCAGGTCACCTCCGCCTGGACCTGGCCGCCCGCCTCCCAGGTGGATCCGTCCAGGTTCACGGCGGTGGCGCCGCACTTGTCGTCCAGTGAGCTCTTGGCGGTGCTCTCCGCCGCGGCGCCGGCGTCGTCGAAGCTCCGCTGCACGGACGCGGCCCGCGCGGCGTCCCTGGCCGCGCCGTTGACCCGCCCCTGCGTCTCCACCAGCACCCCCGCCCCGACCAGGAACATGAGGAACAGCAGGAAGACGGGGGCGAGCATCACCGTCTCCACGGCCATCGAGCCGCGCTCGCCCGGCTTCATCGGCAGTCATCACCGCCGTTGTCGGGACGGAAGCACTCGATCGGCCCGCCCGCGGTCGCCGTGATCGTGAACGTGAGCGGCGGCAGCAGCGGCACGACCTGCACGGCGCTGCCCGTGACCGTGACGAAGCGCTGGTCGGGGTCGCGCTCGGAGGTGGTGGCCGCGGCGTTCTCCAGCAGCCGCGGGCCGACCGCCTTGACGATGTCGGTGGCCTTCGCCGTGGCCGCGCCCTGCCAGTCGCCCGAGTCGAACGGCGCCGACCTGGCCACCCGCGCGCCTTCCCTGGCCGCCGCCTCGGCGATCTGGCGTCCGTGGAACCAGAGCGCGACCTGCACGACGAGGAGCGCGACCGCGAGGATGACCGGCATCAGCAACGCCAGCTCGATCACGGTCGCGCCCCGCTCACGAGTCTCCGCCACCACCGCCGCCGCCACCGCCGAACGTGCCCTGGATCTCGCTGGACTTCTGCTCGACCAGGGTCTTGATCAGCGTGGCCAGCCCGAGCGCGACGCCCGCGATGATGGCCGTGATGATCACCCATTCGACGGCGGAGGCGCCCCTGCTGGGCGCGGTGCGGGCGCGCTGGATCCGCACCCCCAGGTAGGCGGTGAGATAGACGATCCATGGATGGTTCATCAGGCCCCCAACATCTTCATCGCGGCGGGAAAACTGAGAAAGATCACGAAACCGGCGCACAGGAGGAGCTGGGCCACGAGCATCGACTGCGAACGCTCGCCCGCGCGTCCCTCGATCTCGGCCAGTTCGCGCCGGCGCAGGGTGGCGGCTCTGGCGGTGAGCGAGGCGCGCACCTTGGCGCCGTCGTCGGCCACCAGGCCGAGCGCGGCCGACAGGTCGCGCAGCTCGTCGACGTTGATCTCCTCGCCGAGCTGGCCGAGCGCCTGCCACGGGGTGATGCCGACGATCCGGGCGCCGCCGAGCGCGTCGCGGATGCGGCCCATCGCCCAGTTGGGCTGCTCGCCGCTGACCGACACGGCCATCATCAGCGCCTCGGGGACGCCGCGCCCGCCCGCCAGGTTCATCGAGACCAGGTCGAGGAAGGCGCCCACGACGTGCCGGAAGTCGCGCCGCATGGCAGCGGCCTCCTTGCGGATCTGCAGGTCGGGCAGGAAGAAGAAGAGCAGCGCCACGAGCACGGCCGACCAGAACGGCACCGTGAACGACACGCCCCACCCCATGAGCGCCAGCCAGCCGAGCAGGATCGGGAAGGCCAGCAGGCCGCTCGCGGCGAGCAGCACCTTGGTGGCCAGGAACGCCTCGAACGAGCGTCCGAGCAGGGCCAGGTCGGACTTGACCGAGCGGGCCTCCCAGCCGCGGGCGCCGTAGAGGCGGGCCAGGCGGGCGCCGAGACCGCGGCGGAAGGCGCTGACCTCCTCCTCGGGCAGCAGGAGCTGGATGCGCGGGGCGTCGGCGTCCTCGCGCACGGCGTCGAGCGCCAGCAGCCGCGCCACCAGCCCGGGACGGGCCGGGAACAAGGCGCGTACCAGCACGAACAGGCCGAGGCCGAGCACCGCCCCGGCCAGCACGCCCTCAACCATGACCGCCTCCCATCAGCAGCCGGGTCGGCTTGTCGAACCTGGCCAGCCGCCGCATCCACGCGAACCCGGCGCCGAACAGGCCGCCGACGACCACGAGCACGGCCTGGCCGAGGGCGGAGCCGTACTCGCTGACGTAGGAGGGGTTGAACAGGATGAGCAGCCCGGCGAAGACCAGCGCCGTGATCACCACGATTTGCACGCTGCGCCTGGTCGCACGGCGTTCGGCCTCGACGCGGCGGCGCATGTCGAGCTCCTCGCGGGCCGAGACGGCCAGCGCGCCGAGCACGTCGCGCAGGCCGGGGCCGCGCAGCCGGGAGTTGAGGATGAGCGCGGCGATCACCAGGTCGGCCGAGGGGTCGTCGAGCTCGTCGGCGAAGCGGGACAGCGCCTCCGGCAGCGCCATCCGGGTGTGCAGGCGGTCGACCATGGCCCGCAGGTGGGGCCGGAGCGTGGGCGCGGCGGCCCTGATCGAGGACGGGATGGCCTGCTCCAGCCCGGCCGCCCCGGCGATGGTGTCGCGCAGCGACTCGGTCCAGGCGGCCAGCCCTTCCAGGCGGCGCATGGCGGCGCGCTCCTCGGCCGCGCCGCCGGACAGTCCGCGCCAGGCGAACACCAGCAGCACCGTGCCCACCGCCATGACCGGCCAGCCCGTGACCACCAGGACCAGGCCGGCGGACACCGCGGCGACGGCGGTGCGGGTGGTCAGCATCTTGACGAGCGGGCGTCTGGGCTGGGACGGACGGCGGCGCAGGCCGTACAGGGCCAGGAAGAACAGGAAGAGGCCGCCGCCGGCGGCCGCGCCCGCCACCATCGCGAGCGGGTCGAGGTCGAACGCCATCCTCACCAGCCTCCCGGGTTGTAGCCGTGGGCGACGAGCTCCTCCAGGCACGAGACCGGCGCGTGCGGGACGCCCGCGCCGTCGGGACCGGGCGCGAACACCTCGCTCGACAGCACGCGGCCGTCGCAGCCGTTGACCTCGCGGATGCTGGAGACGTAGCGGCGCAGGGTGCCGCCGACGTGGTAGTCGTTCCGCTTCTCGATGAAGACGACGAAGTCGATCGCGCCCGCGATGAGCATGTGGGTGGCGTCGATGGGCAGGCGCTCGGCGGCCTGGAGGGCGTAGGTGGCGATGCGGTTGAAGACCTCCATGCTGGAGTTGGCGTGGATCGTCGACAGCGAGCCGTCGTTGCCCTGGGTCATCGCGTTGAGCATGGTGACGATCTCGTCGCCCAGCACCTCGCCGACGATGACGCGGCTGGGGTTCATCCGCAGCGAGCGCCTGACCAGCTCGGCCATGGAGATCTCGCCCTGGCCCTCGGAGTTGGGCAGGCGCTGCTCGAAGGCGACCACGTTGGGGTGGAGCTCGGGGAACTGGTCGAGGCCCAGCTCAAGAGCGCGTTCGACGGTGATCAGCCGCTCGCTGGGCGGGATCTCGTTGGCCAGCGCCCGCAGCAGGGTGGTCTTGCCGGCGTTGGTGGACCCGGCGATCATGAGGTTCTTGCGGGCCGCGACGGCGGCCGTCAGGAACCTTCCGATCTCCGGGCTGATCGTGCCGTTGCCGGTCAGGTCGGACAGGAAGACCTTGCCGAGGCGGGAGCGGCGGATCGACACGGCCGGGCGCACGGTGACGTCCATGACCGCGCTCAGCCGGGAGCCGTCGGGCAGCCGCAGGTCGAGCTGGGGGTTGGCGGTGTCGAACGGCCTGCTGGACAGCCCGGAGTAGGCCGCCAGGATCTGGATCAGCTCGACCAGCTCGTCGTCGGACTCGGCGACCGGGTCGTGCATGAGCTCCTGGCCGTCGGCGTAGCTGACGAACACGCGGTCGCAGCCGTTGATGTCGATGTTCTCGACCTCGGGGTCGTCGAGCAGCGGCTGGAGGCGGCCGACGCCGAACAGGGCGGCGTGGATGCCGGCCGCGAGGGCCTCCTCCTCCTCGATGGTGGGCGGCGTGCGGCCGAGGCCGATCTCGTTGCGCGCGTGCTCCTCCAGCACCTGCGAGATCAGCGCCCTGGCGAACTGGCGCTCGTCCTCGCCGGACATCGGCGGGACGCCGCTCGCCTGGTCGATGCGGCGCTGCTGGGCCAGCCGGTCGCCGACCTCCTGGCGGAACCGCTTGACGAGCGAGTGGTCGATCATCGGTGGCTCACCAGCCTCGCGGCGAGGTCGCGGGCCGTGCGGATGAGCAGGGACCGGTCGAGCCGGCCGCCCCACTGCCCGCGCAGCAGCTCGGCGCCCTTCGGGTCGTGGGCCAGCCCGTGGACGAACTGGACGATGGGTCCGACGATCCTGCGCACGTCCTCGATCGAGGCCCGGTAGTTGCGCGGGTCGGCGATCACGACGACGCCGTGCGCCTTGGTGATCTGGAGGCGTTCGCGCAGGTGGGCGACGTGGTCGAGGGTCGCCCTGGTGAGCAGGAGCACCTGCTCGGCCTCGGCGAGGAGGTCGGCGAGCTGCGGGTGGGAGCCCAGGCGGCCGCAGTCGGCGATCACGTCGGCGTCGGGGATGGCGGCCAGCGACCTGCCCAGCGGGCCCCAGAGCCAGGTGAGCCCCGCCGCCTGCTCGCCGTGGGTCAGCCCGGCCAGCACGTCGAGCCCGCCGATGATCTTCTGCGTGTGCTGGTGGATCTGGGCGGGTTCGAGGCCCCTGCGGGCGGTCGCGCCGAGCGTGAGCAGGCCCTTGCCCGGGTTGAGCACGCCGCCGTCGGCGGCGGGCAGCCGGTAGGCGAGGTCGCCGCCGGCCGGGTCGCACTCGGCCAGCAGCACGGGCCGCGGCCACACCGCCGCGAGGGCGGTGGCCGCGGTGGTCACGCCGGGCGCGCCCTTGTCGGCGGCCAGAACGATCAGCGCCACGTCAGCGCGCTCCCGGGAGCTCGGCCACCGCGATCTCTCCGCTGGAGGCATAGGCGAGTATTTGCGGTGAGTCCGACGAATCGACGATCACGGTGATCTGCCCGGAATTACCGCCGGTCCGGTTCTTGTCGCCGGCGCTGAACACGAGCGCGCTCTCGGCGAGTACGCGACTTTGCCCCTGAGCCGTCCGGTTCGGCACGTACACGACCTGGACGCGGTCGCCCTGTTCAATGCCGGCGGGCATTTGGCCGGGTTTGAGGGCGAGACCGACGGTGGCCTTTCCCGGGCCCAGTTCGTCGCTGGCCTTGCTGCCCATCCGGTTGGTCAGCAGGGTGCCCGGCAGGATCGTGACCGCGGCGAAGCTGCTGGTCACCTCCGAGCGCCGGGACCAGGGGACGTAGTCGACGCCCGTGTCCGAGGCGATCTTGACCTCTTCGAGCATTCCGTCGTCGAACTTCTGGCCCGCTCCGACCTGCTGGGTGATCCTGATGGCGGAGACGCGGTCGCCGCTGCGCAGCACGAGCAGCGTGGTGGCCAGCGCTCCGCCGAGTATGAGCAGGACCGCCAGCGCGGCGAGGGCCGGCTTGCGTTCGCGTGGGGGCACGGGGAGCTTGCGCGAGGCCGGGCCGGACAACCCCGCCGCCGCGTTGTCGGCGGCAGGTTTTTCACTGGTCCTCATGGGTGGGGGGCTCCCATTGTGAAATGCGGAATTCACGCCCATTATGTGGGGCGCCCGGGTGAGGCGTGGGCGGAATGCGAGGACCCATGCTTGTTTCGCAGGTGGCACGATGTCAACCCGGAATAATCGATGCCTATTGTCTCTACCACGTTGACTAATACCGATTTATCAGCATGCTGGTCACAGTTTTATCTTGAGTCGCAGTAATCACAGCTTTTTCAGGCTTGATCGTGACGGTCGGCGCGCGGGTCATCCACAGAACCGCGTTCTCATGCCGGTGGCGTCAACCGGGACGCCTACTCTCGCTTCTGGCGCTACCTTGGCGCCCGAGGTCGAGCGAGGAGACGGCACATGCGGATCATGCTCACCGTGCTCGGCGAGCAGGGCGACCGTGACGTCGTGATCGACGGCGACGGCGGCGCCACTGTGGCCGGGGTGACCGAGGCGCTGAGCGGGCGCACGTCCATGGCGAAGGTCGTCCACCTGCCGCGGACGCGTGCGCCCTACGGCCTGGCGCCCGAGGCCGGTGGGCGGGGCGCGGCCGAGACGCGCATCCCCCGTCCGCGCGTCCCCGACCGGCTCGACGTCCCCGCCGCCCTTCCCGGCGACTCCGGGGCGCTGCTCTGGCGTGACGGGCGTCCGCTCGATCCGCGGGCACCGGCGGCGGCCGTGCTGCGCGACGGCGACAAGGTCACGCTCGACCCGCGCCTGGCCCGCGCCACCGTGGTCGAGGAGCCCGGCGGGGTGGCCGAGATCCGCGTGATCGGCGGCCCGGCGGCGGGGGCGGTCCACCGGCTGGGGCTGGGCGTGCACGTCATCGGGTCCGACCCGACCTGCGCGATGGCCGTCGCCGATCCCCTCCTGGCCGCCGAGGCCGTCGCCGTGCGCGTGACGCCTGACGCGATCACCGTCGAGCGGGCGCACCGGCAGAGCTCGGGGCAGACCTCCAGGCTGAAGCTGAAGGGGCGGTGGGCCGAGGAGGTCGCCGAGCTGACCGCGCGGGTCGCCGAGCGGGAGGCGGCCGAGCTCGCCGCCGAGCAGGGCGACATGCCCGAGCTCGACGGCAGGGCGCTCACCGGGCCCGCCGAGTGGCCCGACCAGGCGGTGCTGACCTGCGGGTCCTCCGTGTTCGTGCTGACCTCCATCGAGCCGAAGGACGCCCACCTCGCTCCCAGGGGGGAGGGCGGCCTCGCCTACAACCGGCCGCCCAGGCTGCGCCGCCCCGAGCCGGAGCGCAGGTTCGTCAAGCCCAAGGAGCCGACCAGGTCCGAGGGCATGCGGCTGCAGTTGCTGGCCGCGCTCCTGCCCGCCGTGCTCGGCGTGACGCTGGCGTTCGCCCTGCACGCCCCCTACTACCTGCTCGTCGCCCTGATGACGCCGATCATCATGATCGGCCAGTGGTTCAGCGACCGTCGCCACGGCAGGAAGAAGCACAAGCAGGCGCTCAAGGAGTTCGGCGAACGCGTCCGGGCCTACGACGAGGAGGTGGAGCGGGCCAGGGCCGCCGACGAGGCCGCGCGCAGGTCCGACGCGCCCGACCCGGCCCAGGTCCTGCTCACGGCGACCGGGCCGCGCCGGCGTCTGTGGGAGCGCCGCAGCCACGACGCCGACTCGCTGCGGCTGCGCGTCGGCCTCGCCGACCTGCCCGCCAACCTCGACCTGTCGGAGGAGCAGGGCGGCCCGATCGAGCCGCCGCTCTGCCGCGCCGTGCCGGTGGCGCTGGCCATGCGCCGGCTCGGCGTCGCCGGCGTCACCGGCCCGCGCGGGGCCGCGACCAGCCTGGCCGGCTGGCTGATCGCCCAGGCCGCCACCCTGCACAGCCCGCGCGACCTGGCCATCGTGGTCGTGTCCGCGCGCGCCGACGGCGAACGCCGCTGGGGCTGGACCCGCTGGCTGCCGCACTGCGCCCCGCGATCGGGCGAAGACTGCGTGGCCCTGGTCGGCACCGACCCCGAGTCGGCCGCCCGCCGCGTCGCCGAGCTGGCCGCGCTCATCGACGAGCGCCAGAACACCGCCATCCCCGAGTTCGGCAAGATCCCCACAGGCTGGGACGATCTGGGCGGCCCCGAGAAGCCCAGCTTCTCCTCCTACGACGTCCGTCCCCACGACGTCCTGGTGATCCTCGACGGCGCCCAGATCCTGCGCGGCCTGCCCAACATGCCCCAGGTCCTGCGGCAGGGCCCCCGGTCCGGGGTGTTCACCCTCGCCATCGACGACGACCAGCGGCTGCTGCCCGAGGAGTGCCAGACGGTGGCGGCGTGCGGCTCCGACGGCCTCGTCCGCCTGCTCGGCGGGGGGCTCGACGTGATCGGGCCGGTGCTGGGCGACCTCGTCTCGTCCGCCTGGTGCGACCGGCTGGCCAGGGCCCTGTCCCCCATCCGCGACGTGAGCCGGGACGATCCGTCGGGCAACCTGCCCGGAGCCGTCCGCCTGCTCGACCTGATGGGCATGCCCGACCCGTCCGGCAAGGAACTGGCCGCCCGCTGGCGGGCCCGCGGCACGACCGAGGCGCTGATCGGCGTCGGCCCCGACGGCCCGTTCTCGGTCGACCTCAAGCTCGACGGTCCCCACGGGCTGATCGCCGGCACCACCGGGGCGGGCAAGTCCGAGCTGCTCCAGACGCTGATCTGCTCGCTGGCGGTGGCCAACCGGCCCGACCAGCTCACGTTCGTGCTGATCGACTACAAGGGCGGCGCGGCCTTCAAGGAGTGCGTACGCCTGCCGCACACCGTCGGCATGGTCAGCGACCTCGACGGGCACCTGACCCAGCGGGCCCTCGACTCGCTGGCGGCCGAGATCCGGCGCAGGGAACGCCTGCTGCTGGCGGCGGGCGCCAAGGACATCGACGACTACGCCGGCCAGGCCCCCATGCCGCGCCTGGTGCTGATCATCGACGAGTTCGCCGCGCTGGTGGCCGAGCTGCCCGACTTCGTGGCCGGCCTGGTGGACATCGCGCGGCGGGGCCGTTCGCTGGGCATCCACCTGATCCTGGCCACCCAGCGGCCGGCCGGCGTGGTCACGCCCGACATCCAGGCCAACACCTCGCTGCGGATCGCGCTGCGGGTGACCGAGCCCGCCGAGTCCACCGACGTCATCGACCTGCCCGACGCGGCCGCGATCTCCAAGTCCACCCCTGGCCGGTGTTACGTGCGGTCGGGGGTGGGGGCGGCGATCGCCGTCCAGACAGCCAGGGTGGGCGGGCGCAGCCCCGCGCGGGTTCCGTCCGCCGGGGGGCCGGCCGGGCGGGTGCGGGTGCTCGACGTGGACTGGCGCTCGCTCGGCAGGCCGCTGCCGCCGCCTCCGGAGCCGGCCGAGGAGTCGGCGGACACCGATCTCGGCCTGGTCGCCGACGCGCTCGTCGAGGCGGGGCGGTTGGCGGGCGTCCCGGCCCAGCCGAGCCCGTGGCTCGACCCCCTGCCCACCCACCTGGTGCTCGACCTGCCCGACAACCCGCCCTCGCCCGCCTCGCCGGAGGGGGCCGGCGGCGGGTTCGAGGAGGTGGCGCCGCTGGCGTTCGGGGTGACCGACCGTCCGTGGCGGCAGGATCGGTGCCCGCTGGCGCTCGACCTGGCCGACGGCGGCCACCTGCTGATCGCGGGCTCCCCGCGGAGCGGCCGCTCGACGGCGTTGCGGACCATCGCGGGCGCCATCGCGGCCCATACGTCGCCCGCCGACGTGCACGTCCACGCGGTGGACTGCGGCTCGGGGGCGCTCCTGCCCGTCATGGCGATGCCCCACTGCGGCGCCGTCGTCACCCGCGACCAGATCGAACGCGTGGAGCGGCTGCTCGGCCGCCTGCGCGCCGAGGTGGGCCGCCGCCAGCAACTGCTGGCCGAGGCGGGCCACGCCTCGCTGGCCGAATACCGCCAGGCCGGTCACCGCCTGCCGTGGCTGGTGTTCATGCTCGACCGCTGGGAGGGCTTCGTCGCCGCGTTCGAGAGCTACGACTACGGCCGCCTGATCGAAGCCCTGCTCCAGCTCCTGCGCGAGGGCCCGGCCGTGGGGTTGCGCGCGGTGGTCACCAGCGACCGGTCCGGCCTGCTCGGCCAGGTCTCGACGGTCTTCGACGACCGCCTGCTGCTGCGCCTGTCCGACACGTCCGACTACGGGCTGGCCGGGTTCCCGATGAAGGGCCTGCCCGCGTCCATGCCTCCGGGGCGCGCCCTGTCGCTGGGCGAGCACGGCATCACCGAACACCACATCGCCCTCCTCTCCGCCGACCCCGCGGGCCCCGCCCAGGTCGCCGCCCTGCAGGCCCTGGCCCGCAGCGCGACCCCGCAGGCCGCGGGGCACGGGGGGCGCGGGGAGCGCGGCGGGCGGCGCGGGGAGGGCGAACAGCCGCTGCGCGTCGACGCGCTGCCGATGCGGGTCACCGCGTCCCAGACGATGGACCTCGATCCGGCGTTCACTCCTCCGTCACCGCTGTGGGCGCTGGTCGGCGCGGGTGGGGACGCGCTCACCCCGCTCGGCGTCGACCTGCTGGCCCACGGGCCGGGCGCGGTGATCGCGGGGCCGTCGCGGTCGGGGCGGTCGTCCGTCCTGGTGACGGCGGCGCGGTCGCTCATCGCCGCCGGCACGCCGGTCGTCGCCGTGGCTCCCCGACGGAGCCCGCTGCGCGACCTGGCGGACGCCGTGGCCGTCCTCGACGGGAACGCCGCCAACCTCCCCGAACTGGTCGCCGACCTGGGCCAGTACGTCGTGGTCGTGGACGACGCCGAACTGGTCGACCCGGACTCACCGCTGGGCACGTCCTTGGAGGAGGTCCTCCGCTCGGGCAGGGACGGCGATCACGGCCTGCTGATCGCCGGCTCCACCGGTGACCTGGCGGTCGCCTATCGCGGCTTCGTGGCCGAGACCCGCAAGTCGCGTACGGGCGTGCTGCTGTCTGTCCAGGGCCCGACCGACGGCGACCTGTTCAGCATCCGACTGCCCCGCGGGGCGGGCGGCGGCCCTCCCGGACGCGGCCTCCTGGTCACCACCGGCAACATCACCCCCATCCAAACAGCCCTCCCAGACACCCCCTGACCCACCCACCGAACCATCCACCCGTGTGAGCCGCCCTGGCGACGGTGGCCATCCCGGTGTCTGGGGATCAAGCTCATCGGACAGGAAGGCGTACCTGCCTGAGATTCCCGCCCCTCCAACCCGGGCCCGACCGGCGGTGATTGACGTTCGGAATCAGGTCCATCGGAGGGGGCGTGTACTCGCGTACCCGTTTCGGGCCAGCCTTGCCGAGACCAACCGCGGGTGAGTCACACAGGTCTGGCGGCCCTTGTCTGACCTCCAGGATGGGCGCGCTCGTCGGACGGGAGGTGGTACAGGCCCGTGCCGCTCTGCGCCGGTCTTCCTGGTTCCCGACGCGTACGGCCGCGGGGATGCGGTGGGTGGGGTCAGGAGTCGTCGGCGGGGAGGGTGTACATGCGGACGAACAGGGGGCGGGCGTCGGGTGGGGCCTCGTCCGCGGGGTGGCTGTATTTCAGGAGGAGGGCCACGTAGGCGTCGTGGAACTCCCTGAGCTCGTCCTTGGTCATGCGGGCGAGGCCCCGGGAGCCCTTCACCCAGTCGGGGTCGGTCTGGAAGGCGGCGGGGACGCGGTCCAGCAGGGCGCGGTCCTCCTCCAGCCCGATCCGGTGGAACTCGGTCAGGACCGCCTGGTCCTCCGGGCCGAGGTCGCCGGGGTCGGGGAGGCGGATGTCCCTGGGGAGTTCGGCGCGGCGCCACCAGCGTTCGCGGCCGGAGGAGCGTTCGGGGATCTCCTCGATGAAGCCGTACTTCTCCAGTTGGCGCAGGTGGTAGCTGGTGGTGCCGGTCTTGGCGCCGAGCAGCTCGCCGAGGGTGGTGGAGGTGGCCGGGCCGTGGATGTTCAGGTGGGTCAGCATGCGGCGGCGCATGGGATGGGCCAGGGCCTTGAGCCGGTCGGGATCGTGGAGCACCAGGGGCTCGTCGTCCTTCATGAGGAGCAGGCTAGTCCTTGAGGACGATATCTGCAGACATGTCTTTGCCGAGACCTCTCTGCAGACTACTGTCGGCAGTATGCGAAACGTCTTCACGGCCTCTGCCGCCGTCTCCCTCAGCGCCGTCGCCGGCGTCCTGTTATGGCTCAGTACGCCCGGACTGGGTCGTGCCACCCCCGCCGCCGACCTCACGTCGAGCACCGCAACGACAGCCGATCTCGTTCGGAAGGCCGCAACGGTGGGTGAGGGACGGCGCGCCGCTGGGGCTGGGTCGGGCCTACCCGATAGCGCAGGCCCGGTGGCTCCGAGCGGCCTCGCGGCTCTTGCTGGCCCGCCGGTTCCAGGCAGCCTTGCGGCTCCCCGTGGCCTGGTGGCTCCCGGTGGTCTCGCGGTTCCGGGTGACCTGACGGTCCATGAGGTGACGTTCCGCGGCAGCGGCGGGCTGGAGTTGCACGGCAGCGTGATCAGCCCGGCCGTCAGCGCGATCAGCCCCTCAGGCGCCGGCAGCGCGGCCCAGTCCGGCAGTACGCCCCAGGTCGGAGGTATAGCCCAGATCGGAGATGCGGCCCAGGTCGACCTTAAGGGCCAGTCTGGAAACACGGTCCAGGTCGAAGGCCCGGCCGGGGAGGGGCGGAGTGGCGCGGCAGGGGAGGGCTCGAAGGGGGCGGGCGGGCAGGGTCGGAACAGCGCAACCGGAGAGAGCCGGGACAACCCGTCTGGGGAGGGCTGGAACGGCCCAGGCGGGCGGAGCTCGAACGTTGCCCGTGGGCGGGTTGGGGTTGTGTTGGTGCATGGGGCGGGGACGGGGACGTCTCGGGAGAAGCTGCTGGGTGAGGCCGTCGCCTTCGCCCGGCAGGGCCTGACGGTGCTGATCTACGACAAGCGCTCGGTCGGCTATTCGCTGTTCCATCGGTCGTACGCGCAACTCGCTGACGACGCGCTCGGCGCGGTCGCGGCGCTGCGCAAGGAGCCTGGGGTCGATCCTGGCAAGGTCGGCATCTGGGGACTCAGCGAGGGCGGGTGGGTGGCGCCGCTCGCCGCCTCGAAGTCCAAGAACATCGCGTTCGTGGTGGTGGTCGGGGCCAACGCGTTACAGCCCCTGCGGCAGCAGACGTGGGCCGTGGCGGCCGGGTTGCGCAAGGCGGGGGTCGGCGGGTCGCTGGTCGATCACGCCGAGCCGAAGCTGTACCGGGTGATCGCGGACGGGGACATGTTCCCCGAGCCCTACTACGATCCCGAGCCGGTCCTGGCCGCGGTGCGGCAGCCGGTGCTGGCGATCTGGGGCGTCCACGACCTGCTGACCCCGCCCCGCGAGACGCCGCCGCTGTTCCGCGCGGCGTTGGAGAAGGGCGGCAACAGGCGGTACACGTTCCGGTTCTTCGAGAAGGCCGATCATGCTGCTCATCTGACTCCGGACGGCGGCGTCACGCGTCTGCCCGAGCTTGCTCCCGGGTACGCCGAGCTGGTGGGCGGCTGGGTGGCGAAGGCGACCTCGGGTCAGGCTCCGGTCGCGGAGGTGTCGGGTCCTGCACCCGTCCAGGCGGACGACTCCGTCGGGACGCCGCCTCCCGCGTGGTGGGAGTCGGCCTTCGCGCAGACGGCGGTCCTGGTGCTGTTCGTGGTCGGGTTCGCCGGATACCCGACGGTCGCCGTGATCCGCCGGATCCGCCGGATCCTCCGGCGCGGCGCGGCCCGGGGCACGCCGGGCAAGGGGACGGCAGGCAAGGGCACACCAGGCACGCAGATGGCGGGCAAGGGGGCTGTGGCGGCTCGGGTGGTCAGTGCTGGGGGGCTTGCGGTGGCGGTCGGCGGGTTCGTCTACCTGTTCTATCTGATGTCCACCGGCGGGAAGCTGGCCGCGCCCGGGCCGATGCTCCTCGGCAGGCCGCTCGTCTGGCTGGCGCTGCAGGCCGTGGCGGTGGCCACCGTCGTGGCGACGGTGCCGGCGGCGCGCAGGTGGCGGCGGGAACGCGCGACCGGCGAGCGGGTACGGCTGGGCCTGCTCGTCGCGGCGGGTGTGGCCTTCGTTCCGTGGGCGTTCTATTGGGGTTTGCTACTTCCGTAGAGGTTCATGACACAAGAGCGTTCTATGCTGATCCCTGCGATACGGGGAGAGGTGAGATGCAGACCCGGAAGGACCTCTACCAGGCTCATCGGCTGATGCAGCAGCGCCTGGGCATGGCGTTGCTGCAGGCTGAGCCCGATGTGCCGGAGACGCCCATGCGGCGGCTCAACGTCGCGATGTTCTGCGGCGTGCTCGTGGGCGTGCTCATCGCGGCGGTGTTCGGGATCTGGGGGCTGCTCAAGCCCGGCGGGGCGACGAACCTGACCGAGGCCGGCCAGCTCCTGGTCGAGGAGGAGACCGGCGCCACCTACGTCTACAGCCAGGAGCAGGCGCGGCTGCTGCCGACGGCGAACTACGTCTCGGCGCTGCTGCTGCTCGACGCGACCGACTTCAAGGTGCGCAACGTCTCGGCCGCGTCGCTGGCGACGCTGCCGCGCGGGCCGCTGGTGGGCATCGCGGGCGCGCCGGACAGCCTTCCGGCCCGCGAGAAGCTGGTGAAGGGCCCGTGGTCGGCCTGCGTGACCGAGCCGGCGCAGGCCGCCGGGGCGCGGGGGCCGTACGTCACGCTGGTGGGCGGGCAGGACGTCGGCGGGACCCCTGTGGGCGGCGACGCGCTGGTCGTCACGGACGGCCAGCAGGGCTGGGTGGTCTGGAACGACCGGCGCATGAAGGTGACCGAAACGGGGGTGCGCGCGCTCAACGCGCATCCCAGAAGAGTGCCCTCCACCTGGATCAACGCGATCCCGCCCGGCCCCGACTTCATGCCACCGGCCTTCGCCGGCCTGGGCCGGCGCGCCGTCGCCCCCGGGGGCGGCAGGGGGGCGATCGGTCAGGTCTACACCGTGAAGGGCATGGGCGGGGCTCCCGACCGCTGGTACGTGCTGCTCGCCGACGGGCTCGCCCCCGTCAACCTCACCCAGGCGACGCTGCTGCTCGCCGACCCGAGGACCAAGGCCGCGTACGGCAGGCGCGCCGCCGTCCCGCTGGAGATCGACGCCGCCACGGCGAACGGCAGGGCCTCCCGCCAGAGCCTCACGGTCGGCGGCCTGCCGACGAGCCTGCCCAGAACGATCACGTCCTCGGCGGCGCTGTGCGCGGTGTACGCCGACACGCAGAACGGCTCCGCGCAGGCGAAGATCACGGTCGGCGCGACGATGACCATCCCCGTGCCCGCGGCCCGGAGCGACCAGGAGCACTTCGACCAGGTGCTGCTGCCCGCCGGCGGCGCGGCGCTGGGCGGCCTGCTGCCCGGGGACGGCCAGAAGGCGTTCATGCAGACCTACTTCCTGCTCACCGACCAGGGCAGGAAGTTCCCGCTGCAGACCGGGGACCAGATCAACAAGCTGGGGTACGGCGCCGAGGACGTCACGCCGGTGCCCTACAACCTCGTCCACCTGATCCCGGAGGGGCCGGCGCTCGATCCGGCGGCGGCGCGCTCACCGGTGCAGGTCACGGCCCAGTGAGCCACGCCCCGGCCCGCCACCGGGCCGGGGCGGCCTGACCCGGGACAGCGGGCCGGAGCAGCGAACCAGAGCAGCGGGCCGGGACAGCGGGCCGGAGCAGCGGGCTGGAGCAGCCGGACGAGGTGCGGGTCAGGGTCAGGGTCAGATGAGGCCGCCGGCCGACATGCCGGGCATGCTCGGCATGCCGCCGTTCTTGCGCTGCAGCGAACCGGGCCTCTCCTCCCCGTTGCTGACGTACTCAAGGTCGCTGGGCCCGAAGTCGGCATGCGGGCGGCCCTTGTCGATGACCTGGGTCATCGTGGCGCACAGGCCGTTCACGGCGACCAGGATGCCCGCGAGCATGGCGGCGGACTTGACGTTCTTGCCGACGATGCCCCTGAGGATCTGGGCGAGCGCGATCAGGATGCCGTTGATCTGCCCCCGCATCACCACGGCGACGAAGATCGGGACGATGAAGGTCAGCCATTTCGCGGCGGCGAGGGCCGTCGTGATCGCGGCCACCAGACAGGCGACGTAGACGGCGTAGTGGTAGAGCGTGGCGATCGTGTCCATGCCGCTGGAGACGTTCTCGAAGTAGGTCGACGCCGCCGTCACCTGCTTGGCGAAGGCGTCCGCGGACGACTTGAACGTCTCCCAGGCCGGCCCCGTCCAGTACTCCTTGGTGGCGACCTCCTCGGAGAGCTTGACGACCGCTTCGCCGATGGCCTGGAAGTTCATCCCGTCCTTGCCGTCGACGGGCGCGAGCCAGTCCAGGGCCGCCTTCGCCACGGCGCCGGGGTTGGACACGAGGGTGCCGACCATGATCGCGACATTCCTGGCCAGCGGATAGTCGAACAGCACCACGGCGTTCGCGGCCACCACACCGGCCGCGGCGAGGATCAGCCAGCGGTCTTCTTCGTATGCCATGTCGTCTTCCTTCTCACTCGCCGAGGACCGGCGGCGCGATGTCCATGTCGTCGAGCCAGTCGTTCTCGTCGCCGCGCACGTACTCCGGCTTGTCCCGCTCGCGGTTCTGCTCGTTGCCGGCCGCGCCGCCCGACATGGGCATGAACGGCATGCCCGACATGCCGGCCGCGCCGGCGCCGCGCAGGCCGCCGGCGGCCGCTCCCGCGCCCGTGGTGGTCCCGCCGGGGCTCGACGAGCCGCCGTAGCCGCCCGCCGTGGGGTAATCGATGGGACGGCCGTTCAGGTTGCCGGTGCTGGGAATGGCGGAGTTCAGGGCGTTGGGGTCCAGACCGGACAGCTTGGTCTGGGACGGGTCCGGGAGCGCGTTCTTGAGGTCCGGGACGCCGGTGTTGTGGTTGAGCTGGTCCTCGATGGACGGCGTCTTGGGCAGGTTCGCGTTGATGGCGTTGGGGTCGGGCAGGTTGTGGTCGGGGAGCTTGTTGTCCGGCAGCTTGTTGTCCGGGAGCTTGTCGTCCGGCAGCTTGTCGTCGGGGAGCTTGTCCTCGGGGAACTTCTTGTCCGGCAGCTTGTCGTCAGGGAGCTTGTAGTCCTGCAGCTTGTCGTCGGGGAACTTCTTGTCCGACAGCTTGTCGTCGGGCAGGTTCATCGGCGGCAGGCCGCCGCCGGGGCCGCCGCCCAGCTTGCTCGGATCGATGCCGCCGCCGGGGGGCGTGCCGTCGCCGTACTCCTTGATCAGGCCGTCGTTGTCCTTGTCGACCTTCTCGTAGTTCTTCTCCAGCTTCTCCAGCGCCGTCTTGTAGTCCTTCAGGACGGTCCTGGCCATGGCGACCGTGTCGCTCGCGCCGTTCTTGATCTGCTCGTGGGCGTAGGAGAGGCCGAGGCCGACGATGCCGAACCCGGGGGATTCGACGTGGATCCCCTTCGTGTTCGTCTCGATCTTGCCCATGCCCGGTTCCTGGTCGGCGATGTCGCTGCCCAGTTTGCTGATCTTCTTGTCGGTGAACCGGATCGTGGCCCCGCCGAGGCCCGCCGGGGATAGTCCCAGGCTGGCGGCGGAGTTCTCCCCTGCGCCCATCTGACCCTCCCTGTCCGAAAACTGCGTTTTGCACAGTCCTGGCTACGATATCGACAAATATCAACTTTTAGCGTGAACACTTTGCGAATGATCTAGACTGGCCGTTGATCAGGATGGCAGCCTTTCCCACATGCGGATCAAGACCCTGATTGTGGGCGTGTGCGGCATCGCCGCGCTCCCCCTCACCGGTACGAGCGCGGCCGCCGCCAGCGCCGCCGTCGTCCACCAGCTTCCGTTCCCGTGCGGCGAGACCTGGACCGGCGACAGCAACGACAGCAGCGCGCACACCGGCGGCTACGAGATCGACTTCAACGGCTCGTACAACGACGGCAACGCCGACATGGGCCGTACCGTGGTGGCCTCGGCGGCCGGCAAGGTGATCATGTCGGAGTACCGGACCGCCGACGGCTTCGGCAACGTGGTCAAGATCCGGCACGCCGACGGCAGCGTCTCGCTGTACGCCCACATGAAGAAGCGCACGGTCTCCGCGGGCGCGAACGTCGCGCAGGGCCAGCAGATCGGCCAGGTGGGCAACACCTCGGCCAAGTACAAGGGCATCATCGCCCACCTGCACTACGAGCAGCGCACGTCGTCGGGCACGATCGTGGCGGCCAGGTTCAACGGCACCACCTTCGGCTACAGCCACCAGACGCTGAAGTCCAACAACTGCCAGGGCGGCGGCGGCACGCCCGCGCCCGCGAACCCGGGCAAGCCCAGCACCGGCGGCGGCGGCAACCCGTACTCGGCCGAGCAGGTCTGCGGCGCGGGCTACAAGCAGATCGACTCCGCGCCGCTCGGCAACCAGGGCCGGGTCGTCCTGCTGTACTCGGCCTCCACGGGCCAGAACTGCGTCACCACGCTGCGCAACAGCGGCTCGGGCAAGGCGGCCGTGCGGGCCTACCTGGAGGTCAAGGGCAAGGCCAGGAGCACCGACGCGGGCAGCTACCAGTACTACGCCGGTCCGGTCCGGGCCAAGGCCCTGCGTACCTGCGTGAAGTGGGGCGGCGCGATCGGCGCGAACGCCTACGACAGCCCCTTCGAGCACTGCGACTGACGCGACCGCGCGTCCATGAGCGGGGCGGCGCCTCCGGGCGCCCCCCGCACCCGCCTTCCCCGCGCGGGGAAGGGCCTGCGGGCAGGCAGGGGGCCGCGCGCCAAGAGCGGGCCGGTCGCGAGGATCGGCCCGCGGGCGCGGTGCGGCGGCTCCGGGCGCCGGGCGAGCGCGCAGTGCGGCCTCAGGCGAGCGTGCTCGGCGTGGTGCCCTCCGGGCCGCCCCACACGTCGTCGTCCTCGGCGAGCCAGGTCGAGTTCTCGCTGTCGTGCTTCTCGCCGCTCTCGCCGCCACGAGCGGGCATTCCGCCCATCATGCCGGGAGAGACGAACCCCGCGCCGCCGCCGGCGCCGCGCATGGCGGCGCCCGCCGCCCCGCCCTCGCCCGCTCCGAGGCCGCCTCCGGCTCCCGATCCCACGCCGCCGCCGTAGGGCGAGCCGCCCGTGGTCGTCGAGGGGTAGGCGCCGTTGGGCATGCCCGACAGGGACGGGTCGTACCCGGCCAGCTTCGTGGTGCCGTCGCCGGTGCCCGACGGCAGGCCGGCGGTCGAAGTCGTCGGCGCGGCGCCCAGCGAGGCGCCGTTCAGGGCCGAGGTGTCGGCCCCGCCGTACGGGTTGTCCCCCGCGTCGTAGCCCTGGATGCCGCCGACGTTCACGCCGGAGCCGTTCGTGCCGGAGCCGTCGGGATAGTGGACCGCCGGGTAGGCGCCCGCTCCCCCGTCACCCGGCATCTTGCCGTCGATGTACCCGGGGCCGCCCGGCACCGCGTCAGGACCGAACGAGGAGACGGGGATGTTGCCCGCCCCGCCCTTGCCGTTCAGGTCCGGCGCGCCCGGCACGCCTCCGCCGCCGGTGTTGAAGTCCGGCAGCTCGGGGACGCTCGGGTCCGGCAGCGCGGTCTGGACCTCGACGGGCAACTGCTTGTAGTGCTCGACGATGCGCTCGTTGACCTTCTTGAGGTGCTCGACGGCCCGCTTGTCGCCCCGGTAGAACCGGTAGAACGGCACCCGCCCGGCCCAGTCGACGTCGCGGTCCGTGCGCGAGTCGTGGTCCATCGACTCGACCACGTTGGCCTGCGCCCATTGCAGCGTCTCGCCGTACCCGTGGACCGGGCGGCCCATCTCGCCGAGCTTCCTGGCCAGCTCGCGCACGCTGGCGTGCAGCGTCTGGAGCTGCTTCTGCGTCTCGACGGCGGCCGGGCCCGTGTAGTTCTCGGCCAGTTCGGCCGCCTTGGTCTTCAGGTCGCCGGCGAAGCCGTTCAGCAGCGTCTCGGCCCGCGTGTAGTAGAGGCCGGCGAGCTTCACCGACTCCGGGTCGGTGGCGTCGATCCAGTCCTTGACCTTGTCGAGCGTGTCGCTGAACAGGCTGCCCATGAACGACACGTCCGGGGTGGAGGTGTCGACCGGGCCGGTGTTGTAGACGAGCTTGAACGTCTGCTTCTTGGGTTCGGCCATGGGTGTCAGGCCTCCCGCCGCGCGGCGGCTTCCTCGGTCGCCTGCTCGGCGCCGCCGGACGCCTTCGAGATGTCGAGCAGCGCCTCCACCGTGCTGTCGCCCTGCCCGACCATGGCGGCGTACAGGCCGCTGGTGGAGCCGGGCTCGCCGATCAGCTGGGAGTAGGCCGAGTTGACCGCCAGCGCGAAGTGCATGGCGGCCGGCCACTCGCCCATCTGGTTCTGGCTGAGCGCGCAGTAGCGCTGGAGGTCGGGCAGCGAGCCGGCGCCCTCGGGCAGCTTCGGCCCGGGGGTCGGCTGCCCCGGCGCGGTCAGGTACTGCGTCACCGGCGGGAGCGTGGGTGTCTTCAGCTTCTTGAGCAGCTCGCCCAGCTCGCCGGCGATGCGCTTGATCTCCGTGCGGTTGGTGTAGTTGTCCTTGTCCCCGTCGAGGCCGGGCCAGTTGGGGTCCAGTTCGAGCGCCATGGCCGCCTCCTTAGCCGATCACCGGTGAGATGGAGCCCTCGTGGTGGCTCCACACGTCGTTGTCCTCCTTCAGGAGGGTCGAGGTCTCGACCTGTCCCTCCTCGGGCGCCGCTCCGGCGCCGCCGCCGAACGGCATGAACGGCATGCCGGCGCCGCCCATCGCGCCCGTCCTGGCCGCCGCCGCGGGCGCGCTGCCCTGGACGTACGAGCCGGGGCCGCCGATCACCGCGGGCGTCCCCGCCGACGGCGAGGGGTAGGCGGGCTGGGTCACGAGCGGCTGGTTCGGGGTGCCGGGGTACCCGGGGGTGGTGGTCGGGTGGTACCCGGCGGTCTCGGTGGCGCGCGGGTCGCGGACGTCCACGTCCTGCGACTGGGTGGCGCGGTCGCCGGTGGTGTTGTTGTCGAGCACGGGCGGCGTGGTGCCGTCGCCGGTGGTGGCCGAGCCGCCGGTCCCCGATCCGGTGTCCTGGCCGCCCGGCCGGTCGGAGCCGGGGGTGTCCGTCCCGGGGGTGTCCGGCCGGTCGGTGCCCGGGTTGTCGCCGCCGGGGCTCTGGTCCCCTGGGCGGGGGTCGGTGCCGTTGCCGCCGTCGTGGCCGCCGGTGCCGCCGGTCCCGTCGCCGCCCGAGCCGCCTGACCCGCCCGACCCTCCGGAGCCGCCGTGCGTGCCGGAGCCGGTCGAGCCGCCCGTGCCGCCGCTGTCATGGCCGCCGCCGGTCCAGTACGCGCCCTTCCGGTACGGCGAGAGGTCGGTGAGCGGCATGTCCCGTTCGGGAGCCGGCGCCTCGGCGGGCTTCACCTCGGGCAGCTCGACGACGACGCTCTCCGGGATCTGGAAGTCGTACAGGTCGACGATGTGGTTGTTGAGCTTCTCCAGCGCCCGCCGGGCCACGTCGGCCTGCATCTCGGCGGGCGACTTGGTGGGGCCCGGCGCGGGCTCCGGCACGTGGTGCGAGGTCAGGGGCCCGAGCACCGGCGGCGTGTACGACGGCGACGGCGTCGCGGACGGCGGCTTCGGCGCCGCGCCCGGCGAGGGCGCGGGGACCGCCGTCTTCTGGTTCTTGGCGGCCTCGACCTCTTCGATCGCCTTGGGCAGGTAGTCGCGCCCGTAGAGGATCAGCGCCTCGGACATCTTGTCCATGGCCTCGGCGATCTCGTGCCCGGAGGCGTTGAGCAGCTGGAGCGCCCGCTGCGCCTGGGCGGAGGTGTCCGACCGCCAGGCGCCGGACAGATCCTTGCCGATCTGGGGCAGCGCGTCGGCCACCCCGCGGATGACCTTGGCCACCTGCTTGTAGGACAGGCCCCGGTCGTGCACCTCCATGGCGGAGGTGGCCTTGAGCCATCCCTCGATCTGCTCCCGCGACGCGGTGACCGGCTCGCTCTTCGGCCGCCGGGAATTGTCACGGATGTCGACCTTGCGCTCAGCCAACGCTGCTCACTCTCGGACCGGGTTCGTCTTGGCGTAACTGTCGGCGCTGTCCCTGATCGCCTTGACCAGTTTCTGGCAGCACTCGACGTAGTCCTGGTACAGGGCGGTCAGCAGCGCTCCGCGGCCCTCCATCGACACCTGGCCACCGGGGTCCGCGCCGGTGCTGCCGACGCTGTGCGCGAGGGCGCTGGCCGCCGGCCACCGCCCGATGTGCTCCTCGCCCAGCGCGAAGTACCTCGTGAGGGTCTCCACCGAGCCGGTGACGCCGTCCCTGTTGCCGCCGGCGCCCTGCGTGAGCGCCAGGGCGATCTCCAGGTCGTCGGCGATGGCCCGCATCTTGCCCACGTTGTAGTAGAGCTCGGCGTCGGTGTCGTCGAGCCCAGGCCACGGTTCGGGTTCGAGCCCGGCCATGATCCTCCCCCTAACCCGGCTCGGCCACCGTGCGGGTGGCCGAGCAACAAACGTCAGCCGTCGTACCAGATGGACTTGTTGCGGTTCTCGGCCGCGCGGTAGTTCTCGTTCGCGATCTGGACGGCCTTCTGCAGCTCGTCCAGCTGCCCGCGCATCTGGGCGGCCGCGGCCTGCCACTTCTGCTCGTGCTGCCGGAAGAACTGCTCGGCGCCCTCCGGGCCCTCCCAATGGCCGGCCAGGTCGTTCTTCAGCCGGGTCATCAGGTCTTCGGTGGCCTTCTCGAAGGAACCGACGATCTTGACGAAGTCGCCCTGGGCGAGCTCCATGTGCCCAAAGTTGACTTTGGTGAAGTCGAGCTCAGCGGACACCGCGGTCCCCCTCCTACTTGATGTCGACGTTGATCAGGGACTCGACGCGGCCCATACCGGCCTGGACGTCCTGGTCGGCCGCGGAGTAGACGACCGCGTTGACGCCCATCTTGTCGGCGATCCCCTCCAGGTCGGTCCGTACGTTCCGCATGGAGTTGTCCCAGTTGATCATGGCGTTCTTGAACCGGGCCGCCGCCGGGCCGAGCCATCCGGTGTTGAGGAGACCGTTGGCGGTCGTCTCAACCGACACCCTCAGACCCTCGATGTACTGGGCGGTGTCCACCACGTGGCCAGAGGCCACCTTGATCTGGCTCGGGCTTGCCCCAAAGAATTCGGACACTCGTCACCTCCGTAACGATCATTTCGGTCGCTTACCCATATAAGCACCAAAGCCCCCAGGAGTAACAGCGGGCTCAATGGCCAAGATGTAACAACTTCTCGACATGTCAGCAAACGCCCTGGTCAATCACAGGTCCAGTTCGCGGCGGATTCTGTCGAGTTCTCCCATAACGTCATCGAAGGCCCGTTCGTAGCTGGCCTCGGCCTTCCGGACCTCGCGCAGCGCCCGGTCGGGGTTCTCCAGCATGCGCATCGGGTTGCCGTGCACGCCGAACAGCTCGGTCAACAGCGCGTCGGCCTGCCGTTGCAGGTCGGCGGTCGCCGCCGCGACGGCGTCCTTGATCCGCTCCGACAGCTCGGCCGCGCTCAGCCGCATCGCCTTCGGATGGATGTCCAGGGTGCGCAGGCCCTCCTGGGCGTACTCGACGACGATCAGGTGCCCTTCGTCCTCTCCCCTGCCCACCAGGTCGGACATGGCCTTCTGCAGCTCCTCGGACTTGCTGAGCTGCTCGTCCATGGTGTTCAGGAGCCGGTCCATGTCGATGTTGCCGAAGTCCCCGAAATCCGTCACCGACACCATCCCTCCCATAGGGCACATCCGTGCGAGTTAACCACAATCAGGGCTCCCTCATGGTCACTTCGGGCGGAGCCGGCTAACCGGCCAGGCCGCGTACCCAGGCGTAGACCTCCAGCACCCCGAGCGCGAGCGGCACCAGCGCGACGATCAGCGCCCATTCGGTGATGTCGGCGGCCCTGCCCCAGAACGGCGAGGGCCTGCCGCCGGGCAGCCACACGCCCATGCCGACGACCACCATGGCCGCCCACAGCAGCCCGAGCACCACGGCCACCGAGGCCACGCCGCCCACGCCGATCCCGACGGACACGGCCACCGCGCCGAGCGCGGCCAGCCCGACCAGCAGCAGCCACAGCCGCTGCCCGACGCCCTGGAACACCCGGGCCCGCATGATCTGCGTGAACGCCAGCACCAGGGACATCGCCACCGAGATCCACCGGCCGTCCGCGACGAACAGCGCGTGCGCCCCGGCCCCGACCAGCGCGACGCCGACGACCATGCCGGTCGCGTACCGCCGCGCCGCGCCGGTGCGCTCCAGCACCGAGGCGCTGTCGAGCCGCTGGTTGTCGCCGCGCAGCTCCTCGGCGTTGGTGGGCATGACCGGCAGCGGCACGCGGGCCAGCCGGAACGACAACACGGGCACCAGCGGACTGAGCGCCATCACGACGGCCGCGCCCACGGCCGCCACGCCCGCGGGCGACGCCCCGGTCACCATGACGACGGCCGCGCAGACCGCGCCGGTCATCGAGGCGATGGCCGTGCCGAGGAAGCCCGGCACGCCGTCCGCGATCGCGGTGCCGCCGAGCGTGGCCACCAGCGCGGTGCAGGCCAGGGCCCCGAGGAGTTGCGGCGCGCCGACGGTCATCAGCCCGCCGCCGGCCGCCGGGGCCAGCAGCCCGGCCAGGAACGCGTACGGGAGGGCGGCGTAGCCGATCAGCGCGCCGGAGGCCGAGTCGCCGACCGCCCGCGAGATGGCCATCCCCACGCCGACGACCAGCAGCGCGAGCGACCCGGCCACGATCGCGGTCACCATCGGGGTCAGGCCGCCGAAGGCCAGCGCCACGGCGCCGGCGACGAGCAGCCCGCAGGCCGCCCCGCCGCCGAGCCCGCGGGTCAGGTCGGGCGACCACTTGCCCTTGCCCTCGCGCACGCCGGTGGCGACCACGTCGGCGACGTCGTCGAACCTGGTCGGCGGCAGCGACACCGCGCGCGGGCGCAGGTAGAGGATCTCGCCGTCCAGCACGCCCAGCGCGCCGAGGCTCTGTCCCAGGTCGAAGGGCGGGCCACCGAGCCGCTGAAGCGTCCAGCCGGGCGCGGTGGCGATGTCGCCGCCCAGCTCGCCCATGGCTCTGAGCAGCCCCGGAAGGACGTGCGGCAGCGGGATGTCGGCGGGCAGTGCCAGGTCGGCCTTCCTGCGCGGCCCTACCACCGTCACGTGGCACAGCGGCGGGAGCGGAGCGGGCACCTGGTGCAACGCGCCCTGCTGTGGAGGGGGGATTTCGGCCAGCGATGTCACAAACACAACATAGCGAGACAGAGTTAACTCAGACCTCAACTCGGACGTTCGGCACATCTGGTAAGAAGGTTCTTCCGAGCACCAGAAGGGCCTGTCACAAGGGTGAGCATCGTCGTAGTACGGCGCCCGGAGCGCCGCCCCAGCCCGAAGCCGCCGCGCGGTGAGATCCTGCTGGAGTCCCCACCGGAGATCCCCGAGGTCCAGTCGCAAGGCATGATGGCGGTGCTGACGTACCTGCCGATGGTGGCGGGCGCGGCGGCGATGGGCCTGATGTTCACCGCCGGGGGCACCAACGCCAACCCCATCATGTACGTCGCCAGCGGCCTGTTCGCGTTCTCGATGGTCGGCATGACGGTCGGCCAGATGGGCCGCCAGGCCGGCGAGCGCAAGGCCCGGCTCAACGGCGCCCGCCGCGACTACTTCCGCTACCTGGCGCAGATCCGCAAGAAGGTGCGCAAGGCCGCCATCCAGCAGCGCGAGGCCCTGGAGTGGAGCGGCCCGGCCCCCGACACCCTGTGGTGGACCGCGATGGGCCCGCGCCTGTGGGAGCGCCGCCCCCGCGACGAGGACTTCAGCACCGTACGCCTCGGCACCGGCATCCAGAAGCTGGCCGTCCAGCTCATCCCCCCGGACTCCAAGCCGGTCGAGGACCTGGACGCCCTGTCGGCCGGCGCGCTGCGCCGCTTCATCCGCACCCACTCGACCGTCGAACGCCTCCCGGTCGCCGTCGCACTGCACTCCTTCGCCCGCATCAAGCTGGACGGCGACCCCGCCCTGGTCCGCGACCTGGTCCGGGCCATGATCGCGCAGATGGCCGTCTTCCACTCCCCCGACGACATGCGGATCATGGTGTGCGCGAGCAAGGAGTGGATGAGCCACTGGGAATGGGTCAAGTGGCTGCCGCACGCGCTGCACCCCGAGGAGACCGACGGCGCCGGCCAGGTCAGGCTCATGGCCGAGAACCTGGCCCAGCTCGACCGCCTGGTGGGCGCGGAGCTGAAGGAGCGGGCCCGCTTCAAGCCGGGCGCCTCGCCGGACGCGCTGCCGTACCACGTGCTCATCCTGGACGGCGGGCACGTGCCGCAGGACTCGCAGCTCGGCGCGGACGCCATCGACGGCGTCACCGTGATCGACCTGTCGAACTCGGCCGGGACCGTCGAGGAGCGCAGCACGCTGCGGCTGCGCATCGACGCGGCCGGCTTCCACATGGTCAAGCTGGACCACGCCGGCCGCGAGAACACCAACCGGCTCGGCGACCCCGACGCGCTGGACTACCTGCGCGCCGAGGGGCTGGCCCGCCAGCTCGCGCCGCTGCGCGCCTCCACGGCCAAGGGCGGCGACGCCCAGGACGTGCTGGCGGTGAACACGACGCTGACCGAGCTGCTCGGCGTCGGCGACCCGACCCGGCTGGAGCCGTCGGTGACCTGGCGGCCCCGCGCGGGCCGGAACCGGCTGCGGGTGCCGATCGGCCTCGGCGCCGACGGCCGGCTGGTCGAGCTGGACATCAAGGAGTCCGCCCAGGGCGGCATGGGCCCGCACGGCCTGGTGATCGGCGCGACCGGCTCGGGCAAGAGCGAGCTGCTGCGCACGCTGGTGCTCGGCCTGGCGGTCACGCACTCCTCGGAGATCCTCAACTTCGTGCTCGTGGACTTCAAGGGCGGCGCGACCTTCCTCGGCCTGGACGGCCTCTCGCACGTCTCCGCGGTCATCACGAACCTGGAGGACGAGCTGCCGCTCGTGGACCGCATGCACGACGCCCTGCACGGCGAGATGGTCCGCCGCCAGGAGCTGCTGCGCGCGGCCGGCAACTACGCCTCCCTGCGCGACTACGAGAAGGCCCGCGAGCAGGGCGCCAACCTGCGCCCGCTGCCCACGCTGTTCGTCATCCTGGACGAGTTCAGCGAGCTGCTGACGGCCAAGCCCGAGTTCATCGACCTGTTCGTGATGATCGGCCGGCTCGGGCGCTCGCTCGGCGTGCACCTGCTGCTGGCCTCGCAGCGGCTGGAGGAGGGACGGCTGCGCGGGCTCGACACGCACCTTTCGTACCGGATCGGTCTGCGGACGTTCTCGGCCATGGAGAGCCGGGTCGTGCTGGGGGTGGCCGACGCCTACGAGCTGCCGTCCGCGCCGGGCAACGGGTACCTGAAGTTCGACACCACCGGCATGACCCGCTTCAAGGCCGCGTACGTGTCCGGCCCCCACCAGGTCGACCCGCGGCACGTCGCCACCACCGACGGCTCGGTGACGGTCCGGGAGATCGTCGAGTACGGCCCGGACTTCGTGCCCGTCCCGATGGTGGAGGAGCAGCCCGAGGACCCCGCGGCGCAGGAGGAGAGCAACAAGGCGCAGCAGAGCCTCCTGGACATCGTCGTCGGCCGCCTGGTGGGCCAGGGGCCGCCCGCGCACCGCATCTGGCTGCCGCCGCTGGCCGAGCCGCCCACGCTGGCGCACCTGCTGCCGCCGCTGTCGGTCACGCCCGAGCTGGGGCTGTCCACGGCCGGGTGGACCGGCCGCGGGCGGTTGCAGGCCGTGGTGGGGATCATCGACCGGCCGTTCGAGCAGCGGCGGGACCCGTACTGGCTGGACCTGTCCGGCGCGGCCGGGCACGTGGGCGTGGCCGGCGGCCCGCAGAGCGGCAAGAGCACGGTGCTGCGCACGCTGATCACCAGCATGGCGCTCACGCACACCCCCCGCGAGGTGCAGTTCTACTGCCTGGACTTCGGCGGCGGCGCGCTGGCCTCCCTGGAGGGGCTGCCGCACGTCGGCGGCGTGGCCTCCAGGCTGGACGCCGACCGGGTGCGCCGCACGGTGGCCGAGATCGCCTCCATCCTGCGCGACCGGGAGCGGGAGTTCACCGAGAACGGCGTCGACTCCATGAGCACCTACCGCAGGCGGGTCGCCGACGGCTCGCTCCAGGGCGACGGCTGGGGCGACATCTTCCTCGTCGTGGACGGCTGGCTGACGATCCGCCAGGACTTCGAGGCCCTGGAGCCGGTCATCACCGACCTGGCGGCGCGCGGCCTCGGCTACGGCATCCACGTGGTGGCGGCCACCGGCAAGTGGTCGGAGTTCCGGCCCGGCATCCGGGACCTGTTCGGCACGCGGGTGGAGCTCAAGCTCGGCGACGCGTACGAGTCGGAGATCAACAGGAAGAAGTCGCTGGCCGTGCCGGAAGGCGTGCCAGGACGCGGCCTGACCAAGGACGGCCTGCACTTCCTCGGCGCGCTGCCCAGGATCGACGGCGTGCAGGACTCCGACGACCTGGCCGCCGGCCTCCAGGGCCTGGTCCAGGCCATCGGGGACTCCTGGCAGGGCCCGCCCGCCAAGCAGGTCAGGCTGCTGCCGTCGGTGCTGCCCGCCGCGTCGCTGCCGGGCGTGGAGGAGACCGGCAAGTCGCGGATCGCGATCGGCGTGGACGAGGCCGCCCTCGCGCCCGTCCTGATCGACTTCGACGCCGACCCGCACTTCGTCGTCGTCGGCGACACCGAGAGCGGCAAGTCCAACATGCTCAAGGTGATCGCCGAGAACGTCGTCGCCCGGCACACGCCGCGCGAGGCCATGATGATCGTGATCGACTACCGCCGGTCGCTGCTGGACACGGCGGTCAGCGAGAACCGCATCGGCTACGCCGCCTCCAGCGCCGCCGCGCTCGAACTGGTCAACGACGCCCGCAACGCCCTGCTCAAGCGCCTGCCGCCGGCCAACCTCACGCCCGAGCAGCTGCGCGCCCGCGACTGGTGGAAGGGCTCCGACCTGTACATCGTGGTCGACGACTACGACCTGGTGGCCACGTCCAACAACCCGCTGCTGCCGCTGGTCGAGCTGCTGCCGCAGGCCCGTGACATCGGACTGCACCTGATCATGTCGCGGGCCATGGGCGGCCTGGGCCGGGCCATGTTCGACCCGGTGATCCAGCGCATCAAGGACATGGCCAGCCCCGCGGTGATCCTGTCCGGCAGCAGGGACGAGGGCTTCCTGTTCGGCAACGTACGCGCCCAGCCGCAGCCTCCGGGACGCGGCTTCGTGGTGGACAGAAGGTTCGGCTCGCGGCTGGCGCAGACGGCGTTCTGGCCACCGGCGGAGGAGGAGTGATGGCAGGACTGGACATCCACTTCGAGGCCCTGGACGACTGCCGCATCGCGGCCAAGACCGTCGCGGGCAAGTTCGGCGACCTGGCGGAGAGCTACCCCGCCGGCGCCGCCGACTCCTCGATCTTCGGCAAGCTGGCCGACTCCGCGGCCCTCGCCACCGCCGTGGACCAGGTGGAGAGCGTCGCCGACCGCGAGTTCGGCAAGGCCAAGAGCCTCGTCCAGAGCGTCGAACGGGCCCTGGACCTGGTGGAGAGCAACGTGCGGAAGGCGAACTCCCCGGCATGAGCGCACCGGAGGCGATCAACGCCCTGCCCGGCGGTCCCACGCTGGCCGCGCTGGCCGCGCAGGTGAGCGGCGACCCGGGCGCGATCCGCGGCATCGCCAAGCGCTGGCGTACGGCCGCGGGCAAGGTGCTCGCCGACTCCGGCGAGCTCGGCAGCGCCGTCACCACCGTGGACCTGGCCTGGGAGGGCGACTCGGCGGACGCGTTCGTCCGCTACATGGGGGACTACGGCAGGGCCGGGCAGGGCCTGCACGACGCGCTCAACTCCTGCGCCGACGCGCTCGACGCCGCCGCCGGCGTGCTGGAGAGCTCCCAGCGCCAGGTGGACGGCATCTGCGACCGCCTGCTCACCCGTGTCCAGAACTACCGGACGGCCAACCCCGACGCCAAGCAGGAGGACCTGGACGCCGAGATCGGCCGCCTGGTGCGCGAGGAGACCGAGAACGCCAGGAAACCGGTCAAGGACGCCAAGGACGCCGTCACCGACGCCAAGAACGCCATCGGCACGGCGCTGGGCGAGCGCGCGACGACCTTCGCCAAGATCAAGGCGGCGGGCGACCAGGAGTTCGTGCCGGACGCCGGGCACCGGTTCGACTGGCGGCGTACCCAGAGCTACACCTCGCCCTATTCGGGCACCGGCGGCAGCCCCGTCATCGGCGGCTACGGCCCGAGCGGCCCGCCCCCTCCCGCGGGCGGCGGCCCGGCGCCCACGGGCAGGGTGAAGCAGTGGATCGAGGAGGCCGTCGGCATCCTCAAGGAGCAGGGCTACCCGGTCGAGAAGATGAACGTCGACGACATCTGGATGATCATCCAGCACGAGTCCGGCGGGAACCCGCACGCGATCAACCTGTGGGACTCCAACGCCGCCGCCGGCCACCCCTCCAAGGGCCTCATGCAGACGATCGACCCGACCTTCAACGCCCACGCCCTGGACGGCCACCGGGACATCTACAACCCGGTGGACAACATCATCGCGGGCGTGCGCTACTCGATCGAGCGCTACGGCAGTGTGTCCGCGGTGCCGGGGGTCGTCGGCATGAAGACCGGCTCCGGCTACCGCGGATACTGAACCCTGGAGCCGTTCGGATCTCGGGCCGTCGCGCCGCAGGATCCCGGGACCGGGCCTCGCCCGCCCAGCGGTGAGCGAGGCTCGGTCGAGGACCGTTCTTCGCCGGCGAGGTCTTCACACGCCACGCCCGACGGCCCTGGTAGGGCCGTCGGGCGTGGCGCGGGTGATCCTGCCGATCTCCACTCCGTACGGGGCCTAGCCGCAGTTCGCCCAGTCGGCGCTGGTGCTGCCCGAGCCCGCGCTACCGGCGTAACGCACGCACTTGCCCTTGGCGGCGAGCTTCACCGGGCCGGCGTAGTACTCGTAGTTGCCGCGGTCGGTGCTGCTCGTGCCGCCCTGCACCTCCAGGGTCGCGCTGACCGGGGTCGCCTTGCCGACGTCGGGGCCGGACTTCAGGGTGACCACGCAGTTCTGACCGGTGCTGCTGTTGTAGAGCTGGTACGTCGTGCCGCCGGCGAACGGGGCCGACCGCTGCACCACGAAACCGGATCCGCAGACCTGGACCGGCGTGTAGGGGTTCGGCTTCGACGTGGCCGGAGGCGTGGACGTCTTCGTGGGCTCCGGCTCCTGGGTGGGCTTCTGCGTGGGCGGCTCCGGCGCCTGCGTGGGCTTCTGCGTCGGGGTCGGGGTCTGGGTCGGCTGCTGCGTGACCGTCGGGGTGGGCGTCGCAGTGGGCGTGGCGGTGGGCGTGCCGGTGGCCGTCGGGGTGGGCGACGGCGTCGGCTCCTCGGTCGGCCTGTCCGTGGGCTTCCCGGTCGGCTTGTCCGTGGGCTTGCCGGTCGGCTTCTGGGTGGGCGTCTCGGTCGGCTGCTGCGTCTGCGTCGCGGACGGGGTCGGCGTGACCGTCTTGGTGACCGTGGCCGTCGGCTCGGGCTCCTTGGTGGTCTTCCGCTCCTGCGCGGTCGGCTGGATCGTCGGGACCGTCAGCTGCTGGGCCGCCGTCGGGGTCGGCACCGTGGTCAGCACCGGCACCTGCGGGGTGTCGGCGGAGGTGTCGTCGTCCGGCAGCACCAGCGGGCCCACGCCGTCGTCGTCGGGGGACGGCGTGGTCGCCCAGGGGGCGGTGACCTCGGGCTGGGGCTGCGTGGGCACGGCGGTGACCGCCTTCTGGGCCGCCGCCGCCTCGCCCGAGGAGGGCGAGGCCGAGCCCGCCGCGGCGGCGGGCTCGAAGGTGACGTTGGAGGAGTAGCGGCTCGCGCCCCACAGGCCGATCGCCGACAGCAGCATGACCGCGACCACACCGGCGACCAGGCCGAGGGGGAACGGCTTGCGCGCCGGTCCGGTGCTGCCCGCACCGGCCATCGCGGGCTGGGCCGACTCCACGGACGGGCTCTGCGGTCCGGACGGCGGCCCCCAGGCGGCCTGCACAGGCACCGGCGGGTACTGCACCGGGACGCCCTGCACCGGCTCGTCGTTCACGGGAAGGTGCTGCATCGGGCCGGGTTGCATGGGGCCGGGCTGCATGGGGCCGGGCTGCATGGGCTCATGCCCCATCGGGCCCTGCGGCGGCACACCGGGCACGAACGGGCCGGGCTGCATCGGGTCGTGCGCCATCGGACCGTTCGGGATCGGCCCGTTGAAGATCGGGCCGTTCAGGACAGGACCGTTCGCCATCGGGCCGTTCGGGATCGGGCCGTTCGGGATCGGCGCGCCTTCGATGGCCAGGGGCAGCACCGGGGGCTGGCCCGGCATCGGGGGCTGGCCCGGCATCGGGGGCTGGCCGTCGATCAGGGTGACGAGGTCCGCCGGGTCGGACGGCGGCATCTGGGACGGCGGCATCTGCGACAGCGGCCCCTGCACGGGCACGCCCTCGATCGGCGCCTCCGGCATGGGAGCCTTGTCGTCCCCCAGCAGGCGCAGCAGCGCCGTGTAGGTCGTGGGCCGGCCGGACACGTCCTTGGACAGCGCCGCGAGGACGGTCTGGCGCAGCGGCTCGGGCAGCCCGCCCACCTCGGGCTCGTCCGTGAGCACGGCGTGCGCGTCCTGGCCGAACGGCGCGGAGCCGGTGGCGGCGAACACCACGGTCGCCGCCCAGGCGAAGACGTCGGCGTAGGGCCCGTACTGCAGGCCGTTGAGCTGCTCGGGGGCGCGGTAGCCGATCTCGCCGGCCGGGTCGCCGATCTCGATGTCGGTGACGCGCAGACCCTCGCCGGTGAGGATCACGTTGTTCGGGGTGAGTCCGCGGTGCGCGAATCCGGCCAGGTGCACCGCGGTCAGCGCGGTGAGCATGCCGACCGCCACGCGTTCGAGCGCGTCGCCGGTCAGGGGGCCGTCGGCGGCGACGGTCTCGGCCAGCGAACGTCCCTCGACGTGCTCACGTACGACGTAGAGCAGGCCGTCCTGGACGCCTGCGTCGAGCGTGCGGGCCACGTACGAGCTGGACACCCGGCTGACGTCCTTGAGCCGGGTCACGAAGTCCGGGTCGGCCGCGGGGTCCACGGTCAGCGTCTTGATGGCGACCGGATCGGCGTCCTCGGACTCCTTGCCCAGATGAACGGCGCCACGCGGGCCCTGTCCCAACAGGCTCACGATCTCGTGATCGCCGATCCGCTCCGGTACTGCTGCCTGGGGGGAGTCCTTCTCCACCATGACCGTCCTTTCAGGAGTCCGTCATGATCAGAGACATTTAACCAAATAAGCCCCATAAGCATCAGCAGTTTCGGGCGCCCACTCTTACAGTTAACCGTCAATTCTCCCGATATCCGGCGACGAGCCGGGACGCCAGCGCCGCCTGCGTCCCATGGGCACGAACACCCAGGCCGCCAGCACCAGCCCGACCAGCGAGAACCCGCCCGCCGCGACCACCGTCGCGACCTCCATCGACCGCTCGTCCGGCGGCACGGCCTTGCGCACGACGGTCGCGGGCAGCGGCGGCGGCACCGGCGGCGCCACGGCCACCTGCTCCGACGGCAGCACCGCGGTCACCGCGAGCAGCGGGTTCACCATCCCGGCGCCGGTGCCCGTCCCGGACGCGCCGTCGGCGGTCAGCGTGATGCGCCTGCGCACCTGAAGCTGCGTCAGCCCGGGATGCCGCGCGCGGACGAGCGCCACCACGCCCGTCACGTACGGGGCGGCGTAACTGGTGCCCTTCAGCGCGGACTGGTACCCCTTGAGCGGCCAGGTCGAGCTGACCCCCTCTCCCGGGCCGAGCACGGCGACCGCGTTGGGGTTGGAGAACGTCGAGCGCCCGCCGTCCGGGGTCGCCGAGCCCACAGACAGCACCCCGTCGTAGGCGGCGGGGTAGGACGGGGTCGACGTGCCGTCGTCCTTGGTGAGGTTGCCGGCGGCGGCGACGATCACCACGTCCCGCTCCAGCGCGTAGTCGACGGCCGCCTTCAGGTCGGGGGTGTCGGGGGCGTCGATGGAGAGGTTGATGACGTCGGCGTGCTCGTCCACGGCCGTCTTGATGGCCTTGGCCAGCAGGCCCACGTCACCCCTGTCACCGGCGACCTGCTTGATCGACAGCAGGTCGACGCCGGGGGCGACGCCGTGGAAGGGGATGTCCTTGCGCGGCAGGGCGGCGATGATCCCGGCGACCGCCGTGCCGTGGCCGACGCAGTCGCGGAAGCCGGTGTTGGTGAGATCGGCCTTGCCGCTCAGCCGGATCTGCGGGTGGGTCTCGTCCACGCCGCTGTCGATGACGGCGACCGTGACGCCCCGGCCCGTGGTCAGCGGCCACACCTTCTCCGCGTTGACCCGCCGCTGCGCCCAGGTCTCGGCGATCGCCATGGTGGCCTTCTTGGGCGTGCACCTCACGGGCGCGGCCTGCGCCGGCGCCGCCGCGAACTGCAGGGCGAGCACGCTCGCCGCCAAGGCGCGACCAATCATGGAGAAAGAGCGTAGCCTGCCCGATCCGGGAGGAAAGCTCCCCTCAGGACGGAAGAAGCCCCGGCGGCGGGCCAGGGCCCCTGTCCGTGCTCACTGCGTGGCGGACTCGATGTTCGTCCTGTACGTGTTGATGACCCGCGACGCCTCGCCCAGTTCCTGGTTCATCCGCACGAAGGCCGCGCGGTAGCTCTGCCAGGCGTCTTTGAACTTATTGGCCCCGGGGCCCGTCCAGGCGGTGCCGACCTTGGCCGCCTCACGATCGAGCGCGGTCATGATGTTGTTGAGCGCCTCGGACTGCTGGGTGAACTGGCTGGCCATCTGCTGCATTTCCGCGGGGTTGCCGCCGAGCATACTCTGGCTCATGCATACCTCCTGGGACTGGTGAAAGCGCCCTCACCATAAAGCGGCCCACCACCCGTCGCCCCCGTTATGCCGAGCGGCTATGGTCGTCCAGAGGATTATTCGGATCTAAGGAGTGATCCGCTCATGCGCGAGGTCGTGGTGACGGGTGGCGGCACCGGGATCGGTTACGCCGTCGCGGAGGCGTTCGCCGCCCTCGGCGACCGCGTCACGATCACCGGCCGGCGCGAGCACGTGCTGAAGGAGGCCGCCGCGCGGCTGGGGGCGGCGTACGTGCCGTTCGACGCCGCGAGCCCGGCCGCCGTCCAGGGCGCGCTCGGCAGCCTGCCCTCCCACGTGGACGTCCTGGTCAACAACGCCGGGGGCAACACGAACCTGGAACGCGAGCAGTCCGGCGACCTGGCGGACGTCGCCGAGGCGTGGTGGGCCAACCTCAACGCCAACCTGCTGTCCGCCGTGCTGGTCACGACCGCGCTCGCGCCGCGCATGGGCGAGGGCGGCCGGATCGTCTCCATCGGCTCGATCGCCGCGCGCGGCACCGGGTCCGGCTCGTACGGCGCCGCCAAGGCCGCCGTCGAGTCCTGGACCGCCGACCTGGCCGCCGAGCTGGGCCCGCGGGGCATCACCGCCAACGTCGTGGCGCCCGGCCTGGTGATGGAGACCGAGTTCTTCCGCGGCAGGCTCACGGAGGAGAGCGTCAGGGCCCGCGTGCGGAACACGCGTAACGGCCGCCCTGGCACCCCCTCCGACGTGGCCGATACCGTTCTCTTTCTGGCGTCCGCGGGAGCCGGGCACATGACGGGGCAGGTGCTGCATCTGAACGGCGGCGCGTACCTCGGCCGCTGAGCACTCACGAGGACCACGAGGAAGGGACGAAGGTCGGTGCGGAAGGTTCTGATCGCCAATCGCGGCGAGATCGCCGTACGGGTGGCCCGCGCGTGCACGGACGCGGGGATCGGCAGCGTGGCCGTCTACGCCGACCAAGACATCGACGCCCTGCACGTCAGGGTGGCCGACGAGGCGTACGCGCTGGGCGGGCAGTCCCCCGCCGAGACCTACCTCGACATCGCCAAGCTGCTCGACGTCGCCGCGCGCTCCGGCGCCGACGCGGTCCATCCCGGCTACGGCTTCCTGGCCGAGAACGCCTCGTTCGCGCAGGCCGTCATCGACGCCGGTCTCACCTGGATCGGGCCGCCCCCGGCCGCCATCGCGGCGCTGGGCGACAAGGTGCAGGCCAGGCACATCGCGCAGAAGGTCGGCGCGCCGCTGGTGGCCGGCACCAAGGACCCGGTCTCCGGCGCCGAGGAGGTCGTGGCGTTCGCTGAGCAGCACGGGCTGCCGATCGCGATCAAGGCCGCGTACGGCGGCGGCGGCCGCGGCATCAAGGTCGCGCGCAGGCTGGAGGAGGTCGCCGAGCTGTACGAGTCCGCCGTGCGCGAGGCCGTGGCCGCCTTCGGCAGGGGCGAGTGCTTCGTGGAGCGCTACCTCGACCGTCCCCGGCACGTCGAGACCCAGTGCCTGGCCGACCGCGCGGGCAACGTGGTCGTGGTCAGCACCCGCGACTGCTCCCTCCAGCGCCGCCACCAGAAGCTGGTGGAGGAGGCGCCCGCGCCGTTCCTGTCGCCGGAGCAGATCGACATCCTCTACACCAGCTCCAAGGCCATCCTGAAGGAGGCCGGCTACGTCGGCGCCGGCACCTGCGAGTTCCTCGTCGGCCAGGACGGCACGATCTCCTTCCTGGAGGTCAACACCCGCCTGCAGGTCGAGCACCCGGTGAGCGAGGAGGTCGCGGGCGTCGACCTGGTGCGCGAGATGTTCCGGATCGCCGACGGCGAGCTCCTGGGCTACGACGACCCGGCCCTGCGCGGCCACTCGATCGAGTTCCGGATCAACGCCGAGGACGCCGGCCGCAACTTCCTGCCCGCCCCCGGCACGCTGACCGCCATGCGCGCCCCGGCCGGGCCCGGCGTCCGCCTCGACGCGGGTTACGAGGCCGGGATGACGGTGCCGCAGACGTTCGACTCGCTGGTGGCCAAGCTGATCGTCACCGGGCGCACCCGTCACGAGGCCCTCGACCGGGCCCGGCGGGCGCTGGCCGAGTTCGAGATCGACGGCATGCCGACCGTGCTGCCCTTCCACCGGGCGGTCGTGACCGACCCGGCGTTCACGTCCGAGCCGTTCGCCGTGCACACGCGGTGGATCGAGACCGAGTGGGACAACCCGGTCGAGCCGTACGCGGGCGAGGTGGCCGCGACTCCGGCCGCCCCGGCGGCGCGGGAGACGGTGACGGTCGAGGTCGGCGGCAAGCGCCTTGAGGTGGTGCTCCCGGCCGGGCTCGGCATGGCCGGGCCCGCGCCCGCCGCGGCCAAGGCGCCGCGGCGCTCCGGCGGCGCGCGGAAGCACGCGACGGCCGGCGGCGACGCGCTGGTCAGCCCGATGCAGGGCACGATCGTCAAGGTCGTCGCGACCGACGGCGACGTGGTGAGCGAGGGCGACACGGTGGTCGTGCTGGAGGCCATGAAGATGGAGCAGCCGCTGACGGCCCACAAGTCGGGCACCGTCACGGGCCTGTCGGCCGCCGTCGGCCAGACCGTCACGTCGGGCGCCACGATCTGCGAGATCAAGGACGCCTGAGCCCGCTCCCCTGTGCCGGTGCGCCGTCGCGGGCAGGTAACGTGCCCAGTGAGGAACTTTGCCGACCGCCCGTTCGTCCTCATGGGCGAAGGAGGCTTGCTGCCAATGACCCATTCGCTGCGCCGAGCAGGGGCCGCGATCGCGGCTCTGATCGCCGGGCTGTTCGTCGTTCTTGCGCTGTCCCCTGCCGCCAACGCGGCGGCGCCACCTGACGCACAAACCGTGGTGCAAAACTGGAAGAAGGCCCCGCTCTACGTGGTGTCGGGCTCCCCCTTGAGCTCCAGCCAGCAGAGTGACATCAACGACGCGCTGAAGGACGCCGACAGCAAGATCTACGCTGTCGCGCTGCCCGACGGCACCTTTGACAACTCGACCGTGGGGCCGTACCTCTCGTCCCTGGGCAAGGCGCTGGTCGAGGCCGGTCGTCCCAAGGTGACAGTGGTGGTGTTCGACGGCGAGACGATGTTCGCCGGGTCCAACGCCCTGCGGAACAACCTCGCCGGCCAGCTGGTCAAGCTCTCGGTGAACGCCAACTCGGGCGACATCGTCGCGGGCGTGAAGGACTTCGCCAACCGGGTCGACGCGGCGGGCAAGAACGACCGCAGCGGCGCCCTCAGCCCCAGCAGCCAGGCCAACCCCGGCGCCGGCGGCCAGTTCGCGCTGGTGGCCCTGCTCGGCCTGCTGGTGGTCGGCGGCGGCGGCTACTTCCTCTACTCCAAGAACAAGAAGAAGAAGCGCGCCATCCAGGAGGCCAAGGACCTCGCCGCGGTCAAGCAGACCGTGGAGGAGGACGTCACCAAGCTGGGTGAGGAGATCACCGAGCTCGACACCGACGTCACCCTGGCCGGCCAGGGCGGCGGGCACATCACCGAGTGGCAGCAGGCGCTCGACTCCTACGAGAAGGCCAAGGTCCAGCTCAACGCGGTCCAGCGGCCCGACCAGGTCCGCGAGGTCACCCAGACCCTTGAGGACGGCCGTTACGCGCTGGCCGTGGTGAAGGCCAAGGTCAACAACCAGCCGATCCCCGAGCGGCGCGCCCCCTGCTTCTTCAACCCGCAGCACGGCCCGTCGGCCCGTGACGTGCGCTGGGCCCCGCCCGGCGGCGCGGTGCGCGACGTCCCGGCCTGCAAGATGGACGCCGAGGCCGTCGAGCGCGGCTTCGACCCGCAGATGCGCGAGGTCATGGTCGACGGTCACCGTCGCCCCTACTACGACGCGGGCCCGGCCTACCAGCCGTACGCCTACGGCTACTACGGCGGCTTCGGCGACATCATGACCGGCATGTTCATCGGCACGATGATGGGCAGCATGTTCCACGGCGGCTGGGGCGGCGGCGGCTACGGCGCCGGCTACGCCGAGGGCTACCAGGACGGCGGCGGAGGCGACCTCGGCGGCGGTGACTTCGGCGGCGGAGGCGACTTCGGCGGCGGAGGCGGCGGCTGGGGCGACTTCGGCGGCGGAGGCGACTTCGGCGGTGGCGACTTCGGCGGCGGCGACTGGTAAACCCTGCGCCGACCCTGACGGGCGCGCCCTCCCTTTCCGGAGGGCGCGCCCTTTTCGCGTTCCGGCTCGCGGGCCGCGCCGAGTCCGGTCAGGGGATCCGGCCTGGTTCGTCCACCACGCCTGCCGCCAGGTCGGCGCTGGCGTAGAACGTGCCCTTGCGGGCCAGCACCTCGCCGTGGAGGACCTCGTCCTCAAGGGTGTCCACGCGCCTGCCGAGGAAACGGTAGGTCGCGGAGTCCAGCACCAGGTACGACCGCGAGACGATCCGGCCCTGCGCGTCCCGCGTCGATCCCCCGGGGACGGAGCCGGCGGGCTCGTAGGCGATGCCGATCCCCGCCCGGCCCGCCGCGTCCCGCACGCCGAGGTCCACCCGCACCCCGGGCAGCTCGGCCAGCGCGCGGAAGATGGCGGCCTCGACCTTCGGCGGCATGGGGACGCCCGCGTCGAGGTAGACCGACAGCACGCGGAACGCCCGCGCGTCCGGATGTTCGGGCTCCGCGCCCTTCGGCAGGGTCGACCAGTGCCGGTCGCCCCTGACGTGATCCAGCAGCGCGGCGGGGTCGGTGGGGAGGTCGGCGAGCTTGGCCGCGTACTGGCGGGGGGTCAGGTCGTCGTCGTCCGGTTCGGGGGTGATGTCCTGGAAGCCCAGGGCGCCACCGTTCTGGCGGACCGCCTGGCGGGTGCCGTCGTACCGGGTCCAGTACTCCTGGACCGTGCCCTGCTCCTCGCCGGGCTGCTTGACCAGTTCCTTCCGGTACAACCACTGGTCGGGGCGCGGCTCTTGGTGCTTGCGGCGTCCCTCGGCCACCAGGGCGGCTTGGCGCAGCACCGTCTCGGCGCGTACCGGCATGGTGGTCACGGCGTTCGGCGGGGGCGGGGCCGGGGTGCGGGAACCGTTCACCGCCACGAGCACGGCGGCGGCGACCGTCGCGGCGGCCAGCAACGACGGCACCGCCCAGAACCGGCGCCTCTTCCGGGCCGGGACCGGAGCCGGGGTTGACGCCGGGGCGAGGGCTCGGGCGCGCACGGCGCGCAGGCGGTCGGCGTCGGGTTCGGGGGCGTCCGCACGCAGCTCGCGCAGGAGCGTGAGGTCATCGTCCACGGCCGGGGTCCTCCTCGTCGGTGTCGTGGCTGGCTGAGGGCGCGGCGTCGCGGACGGCCGGTGGGGCGGCGTCGCGGACGGCTGAGGGCGCGGCGTCGCGGGCCGTCGGCGGGGCGGGGTCGTGGAGGGCTGACGGGTCGATGCCGCCCAGGGCAGCGCGGGTCTTCCTCCTGGCGCGGTGCAGGCGCGAACGCACGGTCCCGATCGGGACGCCGAGCGCGCGGGCGACCTCCTCGTAGCTGAGGTCCGCCCAGGCGATCATCAGCAGCACCTCGCGGTCCTGCTGCGACAGCGTCGCGAGCGCCCCCGCCAGCTCGCGGTGCGCCGCCCCGGCCGACACGCGGGCCGCCACCCTGTCGGCGTAGCTCTCGGCCACCGCGTCGAGGCCCGTCCTGGCCAGGGCCCGGTAGGCCCTGATCTCGGTACGGCGGTGCTTGCCGATCAGGTTGGCGGCGATGCCGTACAGCCAGGGACGGGCGTCGCGGTGGGCGGTGTCGTAGCGGGCGAGACGGCGGAAGGCGTCCAGGAACGTCTCGGCCACGATGTCGTCGGCCAGCGAATCGCCCAGGCGGCGGGTGACGTATCTGTGGAGCGCGGGGGCGTGCCGGTCGTACAACGCCGAGAAGGCGGCGGGGTCGTTGCGGGCACGTCTGATCACCTCCGCGTCGTCCACCTCGGTGTCCTGCGTCAAACTCTCGGCTCCGTTCTTCGGGCTGAACACCCCCTTTCACCCGACAGGACGGATCCGGTTCTCGCGTGAGCCCTCCAAGGGCTTCGCCAATGGGCGGCGCTTCGCGCGACATGGGCTCAGACTGCGTCCATGCGGGGCAGGCCCCCACACCCCCGCGGGGCCCTACCTGTCCCCGCACCCCTCGGACGAACCCGGCTGCTAAGCGGCAGACGCCTGCTCTCAGAGGTTGAACTCGCCCTGGCTGGCGCCGTGCAGGAACGCCTTCCACTCCGCGGGAGTGAAGATCAGCGCCGGGCCATGCGGGTTCTTGCTGTCACGGACGGCGATGATCCCGGGGAGGTTGGTCGCGACCTCGACACACTGTCCTGTGTCGGCGCTGGCGCTGGACTTGCGCCATTACGCATCATCAAGGTTCAGCTGGCCCATTTGGCTATCGCACCCTCTATCGCCTGTCGAGTGACGTTCTTCGGCTGTGCGTGCGCTCTGATGTTGTCATACCTCCGTTTCAAACGCGCGACTGCGTCATGGTCGCCTGACACCTGCCCGGACAGCAGCGAGTCCGCCGAGACCACCTCGGAGCCGTCGCGCAAGCGCGCCAGCGCGAACGCGCTCACCATGCCGGCTGTGCAGCCAGCCGTGTGCGAGAGCATCTGAACAGTGATCTGAGGATGCTCGGTGAGCTCCAGCAGATGACGCAGTTGCCCGACCAGGACACCGGCCCCGCCGAAGGGCCGATGGAGCACTCCTTCCTCGATGACTGCGAGAAGGGATGGCGGGTTGGCTGCCTGGAAGATGCCGATGCGCTGTATTCGCGCCTGGACCTGCTCTTCCACCTGCTCCGGTGGCCCTGTACCCGCGAAGACAGCGCGAGCGTAGTCCACCGTCTGGAGCATGCCGGGGATCACGAGCGGATCCCGCGAGTACATGATGACGGCCTGCGGTTCGATCTCCTCGACCCAGCGTGCGAACCAGCCCAGCGCGGGCGACTGGGAGATGCGTTCGTGGAGGCCGGTGAAATGGCCGTCGGCGCCGAACGCCTTGTCCACCTCGCGCGCGAATTCCAGCGTGGGAGCCCGTCGGCCTTTCTCGACATGACTGACGAGTGATTCGTGGCAGAGAATGCGTAGCGCAAGTGCGGATTGCGTCATTCCAGCCGCTTTACGGCGGTCCGCGAGGTCGCGGGCGAAACGCGCTCTGGGTGACAGATGGTCGCCGACGCCGAGGGGCATGGCGTCTCCGCAGGTCAAGAGCAAGATAATTGCCTTTCGGCAGGCTACTGCGACCCCCTTCCGGCAATCCGATGAATGACAGGCGTCGCTGCTTGTCGGGCAGGTTTCGCGGGGTGTGGGCGCCGCGCGATCGCGTGCTCGTACTGGATCCGGGCGACAACGTTTTCGTCGCGCCACCAACGGTTCCGGGCCTCCGGTGCATTCAGGGTGAATGCATGACGCTGGGCCACGATGAGCGCGGACGGTTCGGCGTTTGGCTGGACGACGTCGATCCGCTGGTTCGGGACGACGCGCTCACGGTCGTCTCGGAACTGGCGCCCAACGCGGTCAGGCATGTGCTGCCCGGCCCCGGACGTGACCGGGTCGCGGTGCTGCTCGGGGTCGTGGTCGGAGCCGGGTTCGTACGGCTCGAAGTGGTCGCCCCAGGGGACGGCAGAGCGAGAACCGCGCTCCGGCCCTCTGGACGCAGGGTCCTTGCGCGAGTCAGGAGCGGCCCGCACGGCCACCGCGTCGTATGGGCCGACCTGGAAAGGACCGCGCCTAGCGGACCACCCGGTACGTCAGATGGGTGACCAGGGCGGTGCCCGTGGGCGGGGCGGCGGGGGTGAGGGTGATGTCGCCGGCGTCGGCCAGGAGGCGTTCGCCGCGGCCGAGGATCACCGGCGCGACGTGCAGCCGGAGCTCGTCGATGAGGCCGGCGGCCAGGTACTGGTTGACGGTGGCGGCGCCGCCGGCGATGGCGATGTCACGGTCCCCCGCGGCCTCCTGCGCCATGGCGAAGGCGGCCTCGATGCCGTCCGTGACGAAGAAGAACGTCGTGCCGCCCTTCATGGGCAGCGGCTCGCGCGGGTGGTGGGTGAGGACGAACACCGGCGCGTGGTACGGCGGCTCCTCCCCCCACCAGCCGGTCCAGTTCGGGTCGAAGGCGCCGCGGCCGGGGTCGAACATGTTGCGGCCCATGATGAACGCCCCGGCCGCCGTGATGGCCTCGATGACCTCGGCGTGCTTCTCGGGCTCCTCGAACATCCACTCGTGCAGCCGGTCGCCCACGCCGTCGCCGAACGGCTGCTCCAGGCTCTGGTTCGGCCCCGCCACGTAGCCGTCGACGGACATCCCCATGTCGCACGTGACCTTGCTCATCCTGGTTCGTCTCCTGTTGTCCGTGGCGCCCGTCCGGCGCCTTCACCAGGGAGTCGGAGCCGACACCGGGCTCTCTACACGGTGAGCGGAAATTTCCTGGAACGGGGTGGGAGGAGTCGAATCGGAGGAGGTCGGGTAGGTTCGGCGGTTAGGAAAGTTTCCTAATTGAGGAGTTGCCCATGAGACTCGCCGTGATCGGGGGCGGTTCGACCTACACCCCCGAGCTCATCGACGGCTTCGCCAGGCTGCGCGACGAGCTGCCGCTCACCGAGATCGCCCTGATCGACCCGGACGCCACGCGGCTCGACCTGGTGGCGGGCGTGTCCCGCAGAATGTTGCGCAGGGCCGGGCACCCGGCGAAGGTGATCGCCACCGCCGACGTGGCCGCGGGCGTGGCGGGCGCGGACGCCGTGCTCTTCCAGCTCAGGGTGGGCGGCCAGGCCGCCCGGAACGTGGACGAGACGCTGCCGCTGGAGTGCGGCTGCGTCGGCCAGGAGACGACGGGCGCGGGCGGGCTCGCCAAGGCCCTGCGCACGGTCCCGGTCGTGCTGGAACTGGCCGAGCAGGTACGCGCCCACGCCCCCGGCGCCTGGATCGTCGACTTCACCAACCCGGTCGGCATCGTCACCAGGGCGCTGCTGGACGCCGGGCACCGCTCGATCGGCCTGTGCAACGTGGCCATCGGGTTCCAGCGCCGCTTCGCCCGGCACCTCGGCGTGCCGCCGGAGCGGGTCGCGCTCGGCCACGTCGGGCTCAACCACCTGACGTGGGAGCGGTCGGTCGTGGTGGACGGCGTGGACGTGCTGCCGCGGCTGCTCGCCGAGCACGGGCAGGAGCTGGCCGACGACATCGGCCTGCCGGTCGGGCTGCTGCGCAGGCTCCAGGTGGTCCCGTCCTACTACCTGCGCTACTTCTACGCCCACGACCTGGTGGTGGGCGAGCAGCGGGCCAAGCCGTCGCGCGCGGCCGAGGTCGCGGCGATGGAGCAGCAACTGCTGGAGCTGTACGCGGACCCGGCCGTGGACACCAAGCCGGACCTGCTGGACAAGCGGGGCGGCGCCTACTACTCCGAGGCCGCCGTCGCGCTGATCGCCTCGCTGCTCGGCGACCGGGGCGACGTCCAGGTGGTCAACGCCCGCAACGACGGGACGCTGCCGTTCCTGCGCGACGAGGCGGTCATCGAGGTCCCGGCCAGGGTCTCGGCGTCCGGGGCTGCGCCGCTGCCGGTCGATCCGGTGGAGCCGCTGTACGCGGGCCTGATCGCCAACGTCTCGGCGTACGAGGAGCTGGCGCTCGACGCGGCGCTGCACGGCGGCGCGGACCGGGTGCGCAACGCGCTGCTGGCCCATCCGCTGATCGGCCAGGAGGCCATTGCCGACGAGCTGACCGGCCTGCTGCTGGCGGCGAACGAGCGGTACCTGCCATGGTGATCATCGCCGTGGACGCGGGCAACAGCAAGACGCACGTCGTCGTGCTCTCGGGCGACGGCACGATCCTGGCCCAGGGCGACGGCGGGCCGTTCGAGCCGCAGACGGTCGGCGTCCCAGCGGCCGTGGACGTCGTGGAGGAGGCCGTGCGGCGGGCGCTCGGACCGGCGGCCGCTCCCCCGTACGCCGACCAGCTCTACGCCTACCTGGCCGGGGCCGACCTGCCGGTGGAGGAGGAGGCGCTCGCGGCCGAGTTCCGCGCCCGCGGGATGGCGGCCGACGTCGTCGTGGGCAACGACAGCTTCGCGCTGCTGCGTTCGGGGGCGTCCGGGCCCAGCGGCGTCGCGGTGGTGTGCGGCGCGGGCATCAACGCGGTCGGCGTCTCGCCCACGGGCGGGGTGGCCCGCTTCCCCGCGCTCGGCCGGATCAGCGGCGACTGGGGCGGTGGCGGCGGCCTGGCCGAGGAGGCGTTGTGGCACGCCATCCGCGCCGAGGACGGCCGGGGCGCGCCGACCGCCCTCGCCGGCCTGATCAAGGAGCACTTCGGCACGCGGACGGTCGAGGAGGTGGTGCTCGGGGTGCATTTCGGGCAGATCCAGCGGCATCACCTGACCGCGCTCGCGCCGAAGGTGTTCGAGGCCGCCGCGTCGGCTGACGCCATCGCGTTCGAGCTGGTCAGCCGGCTGGCCGACGAGATCGTGGTGATGGCCGAGGTGTGCCTGCGCCGCCTGGACCTGCTGGAGACGCCGACGGAGGTCGTGCTGGGCGGCGGCGTGCTGCACGCGCGCATCCCGCTGCTGGTCGCGATGCTGGAGGAGCGGTTCGCCGTACGGGCCCCGCTGGCCAAGCAGGTGATCCCGGACCAGCCGCCGATCGTCGGGGCCGCGCTGAACGGCCTGGACCGCATCGGGGCCTCCGAGGAGGCCAAGGCCCGTCTCCGAGCGCAGTTTCAGAAGGTCCGGGCAGCGCTCTGAGAGTCCGAGCGCCGTTCTAGAGAGGTATTGACGCACGTAGGGCGGTAAGTCTAGAGTCAGCCGCCAACCGTCTGGAAGGTATCCGGACGGTTGGCGGTCAAGGAGGCCACCCATGTCCACCACCCCCAGCCGACGTGAGGTTCTTCGACGTATCGGACTCACCGCCCTGACGGCGGGCCCTGGCGCGGGGCTGCTCGCCGCGTGCGCCACCGGACGCTCCGCCGCTCCGGCCGCCTCCACCTCGGCCGCGCCCACCTCGGCCGCCAACCCCCTCGGCGTGGACGCCGCCAGGCAGCTGGAAGTCGTGATCTTCAGCGGCGGCAACGGCGACGGCTACGCGACCGGCCTGCACGAGGCCCTCTACAGCAAGGCGTACAAGACCGCCAAGATCAAGCATGTGCCCACCCAGAAGGTCGGCACGCAACTGCGCCCCCGCTTCATCAGCGGCGACGCGCCCGACGTGGTCAACAACTCTGGCCCCGACGCCCTCGACCTGCAGTCGCTCGTCGCCGAAGGGCACCTCGCCGACCTGACGCCGCTGTTCGAGGCCACCTCCCTGGCGGACCCGGCCAAGAAGGTGCGCGACACCCTGGTCGGCGGCGTCTACGAGAACTCGCTGATCGACGGCGTGCCCCGGGTGCTGCAGTACACGGTCGCCCACCGCGCCCTGTGGTACAACGCCAAGCTGTTCGACCAGCGCGGCTGGCAGGCGCCGAAGACGTGGGCGGAGTTCAACGCCCTCGGCGAGGAGGCCAAGAAGGCGGGCATCGCGCTGTTCGCCTACCCGGGCCAGGTCGGCCCCTTCTACCAGCTCTGGAACCTGGTCTACAGCGCCGCCAAGGTCGGCGGCAACAAGGTGATCGTCGACATCGACAACCTCGCCGACGGCGCCTGGCAGGCCGAGCCCGTACGGCAGGCCGTCGCGGCGTGGGCGCAGGTGCAGCGCGACTTCGGCGACAAGGCGTACTTCGGGCTCGACCACACCCAGACGCAGGTCAAGCACCTGCAGGACAAGGTGCTGTTCTACCCCTGCGGCTCCTGGCTGGAGAACGAGATGGCCAAGGACCGCCCGGCCTCCTTCGAGTACGCGATCGCCCCGGTGCCCAGCATCACCGCGGCCGACGCGATGCCGTACGAGGCGATCATGATCGGGGTGAGCGAGGCGTTCTTCGTAGCGGCCAAGGGCAGAAACCCGCAGGGCGGGCTGGAGTACCTGCGCCTGATGCTGTCGCGGGAGGGCGCGCGCGGCTACACCGAGCTGACCAGGAACCTCACCGTCGTCAACGGCGTCGTGGACGGCCTCGACCTGACCTCGGCCGTGCGCAGCGCGGCCAGGGCCCAGGAGGCGGCCGGGACGAACATCATCACCGACGCCCGCTTCGAGGGCTGGTACAAGGAGCTGTTCGACCACGGGCAGGTCCAGACCAACTCGGTGATGTCCGGACGCATCACCCCCGAGCAGTTCTGCGCGAACATGCAGAAGAAGGCCGACGAGCTCAAGGCCGACTCCGCGATCGCCAAGCAGACCAGGAGCGTCTGAGCGATGAGGCGGCACGGCTTCGTCGCGGGCTTCCTCGCCCTGCCCGTGGTCCTCTACGCGGTCTTCGTGATCAGCCCGTACGTCCAGGCGTTCCAGATCGCGCTGACCGACTGGCGCGGGGTGTCGGCGAACCTGAACTTCGTCGGCCTGGACAACTTCCGGCGGATGCTCGGCAACGACACGTTCTGGCAGGCGGTCCGCAACCACGCGGTCCTGCTGGTCACGCTGCCGCTGGTGACCGTCGCGCTCGCGCTGGTCTTCGCGTACCTGCTCGGCGACTCGGCGGGCACGCCGGGGGCCCGGGTCTACCGGGTGATCTTCTTCCTGCCGCAGGTGCTGGCGGTCGCGGTGGTCGGGGTGCTGTTCAAGGCCGTCTACCGGCCGGACGCGAGCGGCGTGCTGAACGGCGCGCTGGCGAAGCTGGGCGTCGAGCCGGTCGGCTGGCTGACCGACCAGAACCTGGCGCTGTGGTCGATCATCGCGGTGATGGTGTGGCAGGCGGTCGGCTTCTACGTCGTGCTGTTCTCGGCCGGGATGGCGGCCATCCCGAAGGACGTGTTCGAGGCGGCCGCCCTCGACGGCGCCGGGCGGCTGCGCACGTTCTTCTCCATCACGCTGCCCCTGGTGTGGGACACCGTCCAGGTGGCCTGGGTCTATCTGGGGATCGCCGCGTTCGACGGGTTCGCGCTGGTCAACGTCCTGTCGGTGGAGCAGGGCGGGCCGGACGGCGCGACCACCGTGCTGGCCACGGAGATCTACAAGAACGCCTTCTCCTACTCCCGGTTCGGCTACGCCTCGGCCATGGGCGTGGCGCTGTTCTTCCTGACCCTCACCTTCGCCGCGCTGACGTTGCGCGTGACCCGCCGCCAGAAGGTCGTCTACTGAAATGTTCCGAAAAATCAGCATCCAGGCTGTTCTTGGCCTCTGGGCGCTGCTCATCGTCGCCCCGCTGCTGTGGACCCTGCTGGCCTCCTTCAAGAGCAACGCCGAGATCTTCGGCGACGCCCTGCAACTGCCCGGCGAGCTGCGCTGGGACAACTGGGCGCGGGCCTGGGAGCGGGCCAGCATCGGCCGCTACCTGCTCAACACGGTCATCGTGGTCTTCTTCGGCGTGGCCGGGACGATGCTGCTCAGCTCGATGGCCGCGTACGTGCTGGCCCGCTACCGCTTCCCGGGCAACCGGCTGGTCTACTTCCTGTTCGTCTCCGGCATGGCCTTCCCGGTCTTCCTGGCGCTCGTGCCGCTGTTCTTCGTGGTGGACGGGCTCGGGCTGCTCAACAGCCACGTCGGCCTGGTCCTGGTCTACATCGCCTACTCGCTGCCGTTCACGGTGTTCTTCCTGACGTCCTTCTTCAGGGCGCTGCCGGACGCGGTGGCCGAGGCGGCGATGATCGACGGAGCCTCGCACACCCGCACGTTCTTCCAGGTCATGCTGCCCATGGCCCGCCCGGCGCTGGTCAGCCTGACCATCTTCAACGTGCTCGGCCAGTGGAACCAGTACCTCATCCCGCTGGTCCTGCTGCCCGGCGACAAGAGCCTGTGGGTCATCACCCAGGGCGTGGCCGACATCTCCACCATCGCCGGGTACGAGGCCGACTGGCCCGGACTGTTCGCCGCGCTCAGCATGACGGTGCTTCCGGTCGTGCTGATCTATATCGTCTTCCAGCGACATATCCAGTCCGGGCTGACCTCAGGAGCGCTGAAGTAGGAATGTCTTCAGGAAACCCCACCGTCTTCCGCACGCTCAACGAGCGCGCCGCGCTCACCCTGCTCCTTGAGCACGGCGGCCTCACCCGCGCCGAGCTGGAACTGCACACGGGCCTGTCCAAGGCGTCGGCGGCCGAGGTGCTGCGCAGGCTGGAGAACAGCGGGCTGGCCAGGAAGGCCGGCCTCAAGCCGGGCAACGCCGGGCCGGCCGCGCAGATGTGGCAGCTCGACGGCTCCGCCGCGCGCGTCGCGGGGGTCGATCTCACCACGAGCTCGATGGAGGTGTCGGTCGCCGACCTGACCGGCCGGGTGCTCGGCACCCATCGCGCCGAGGCGACCGGCGACGCCCGGCGGCTGCTGGCCGAGACGGTCCGCGCGGCCGGCTTCGAGCTGGACGAGCTCGACCAGGTCGTGGTGGGCGTGCCGGGCGTGGTGGAGGCCGACGGGCGGCGGCTGCGTCAGGCCGTGCAGCTGTCGGGCTGGTCCGGCCTGGACGACCTGCCGGCCAACGTGCGCCTGGAGAACGACGTCAACCTGGTCGCCATCCGCGAGCTCCAGGAGCACGACGACAGCAGTTTCGTGCTGTTCTGGGTGGGCGGCGGGGTCGGCGCGGGGGTCGTGCTCGACGGCGCGCTCTGGCGGGGCGTCACCGGGCGCGGCGGCGAGGTCGGCTCGGTCATCGTGCCCGACCCGGTCACCACCGGCCGCCGCTACGGGCCGGACGGCGGTCCGCTCGGCGCGCTGCTCGGCGCCGAGCCGCTGGCCGCGCTGGCGCAGGCGCACGGCCTGTCCGGCGACCCCGCGCTCACCGCCGTGAGCCGGACGCTGGCCGAGGCCCCGCAGGGCTTCCTCGACGACGCCGCCGCGCGGGTGGCGCTCGGCGTGACGGCCGCGATCGGGGTGCTGGACCCGGGCCTGGTCGTGCTGGCCGGGCCCCTGTGCGTCGCGGGAGGCGAGCCGCTCAGGGCGCGGGTCGCCGACCGTCTGGCCTCGACGCCGCTGGTGCCGGCGACCGTCGCCCTCAGCGCCGTCCGCGGCAACGCCGTGCTCGGCGGCGCTCTCTGCTACGCCCTGGACCTGACCCGCGATCGGGTCTTCCAAGCCGGTACGGCCGGTCGTACCGGTGAAGCCAACCCCTAAGGACGCACATGTTGAGAACCCTCGTGATCGCCGCTCATCCCGACGAGCCCGAGATCTACGCGGGCGGCACGGCCGCGCTGCTGGCCCGGGCCGGCCACGCGGTGAAGTTTCTGACGCTCACCAACGGCGACGCCGGGCACCACGAGCTGGAGCGCGGCCCGCTGGCGCGCCGCCGCGCCGAGGAGGCGTGGCGCGCGGCCGACGCGCTGGGCGTGGTGGACTACGAGATCTTCGACGTGCACGACGGCATGCTGGAACCCACCGTCGAGCTGCGGTTGCGGGTGCTGGCGCAGATCCGCGCCTGGCGGCCCGACCTGGTGATCGCCCTGCACGCCGACGGCGGCGGCCACCCCGACAACCGGGCCGCCGGGCAACTGGCCGCGCACGCGGTCGAGTTCGCGATGACGCGCAACCTGGAGGTGGGCAAGCCGGCCCTGAAGCGCATGCCGGTGTGCCTGCTGATGACGGACTACGCCTCCGCCCCCGTGCACCGGCCCGACGTGGTGGTGGACGTGTCCTCGGCGCTGACGGCCAAGCTCGACGCGTGCCTGGCCCACGCCTCCCAGTTCCTGGAGTTCGCGCCGTGGCAGCGGGGCTTCCTGGACCAGGCTCCCCCGCCCGGTGACGTGGCCGCCGGACGGGCGTTCGTGCTCGAACACTGGGCGGAGTTCCTGAAGGAGGAGACCTTCCAGTTCGCCGGTTACGGCAGGAAGGCCGACCGGGAGGAGATCGGCCGCCTGCTCGCCGGGGCCGCCGTCCCGGCCGCGTAGCCGCCCGGCGTCAGCCGGTGTAGTTCTTGCCGGGGGGCCTGCCGGGGATCGGCTTGGCTATGGCGGCGACGGGGATGAAGAAGCAGATCTGGCTGATCGCCAGGACGAGCGTCCACAGGGCCTTGTCGTCGTAGTGGGCGGCCGCCCTGGCGTACAGCTCGTCGGGGACGCGTTCCCCTGCCGGGTTCGCGGCGAGGACGGCCTCCACCAGCTCCAGCGCCACCCGTTCGGCGCCGGAGAAGTAGGGGGCGTCCCGCCACGACGCCACGGCGGCCAGGCGCTCGTCCGGCTCCCCCGCCCGGCGCAGCAGGTCGGCCTGCCGGACCGTGTGGTACGTGCTGCCGGCGATCTGCCCGGCGCGCAGCTGCACCAGGCCGACGGTGCTCCCCGGGATCGCACCGTTGCGGGTGGCCCTGGTCATGGCCATGGCGATCTCTCCCAGCTCGGGGAAGAACCTGGAGGGATCGGGCAGACGCGACTGGAGGTTCTCCTGCTCGGTCGTCGTGGACATCGGCTCCCCTTCTTCTGCGGTCGGGTCTCGGCGGTCCGACGACGCAGCGTCCGGGAATGTGAGGGTCAGGCCGCCGTCCAGGGGTGGAGTTTGTCGGGGTTGCGCACCGCCCACAGCCGGTTGATCCGGCCCTGCGCCACGTCGAACGCCACGACCATCACGGTGACGCCGTCGCGCTGGGCCACCAGGCCGGGGCGGCCGTTGACGGTGCGCTCCAGCAGCGTCATGGCCGGCGCCCTGGTGGCGATCTCGACGGCGTAGCGGGCCACCCGTGCGGCGCCCTCGATCGGCCGCGGCACGGCGCTGACCACGCCGCCGCCGTCGGCGACGCCGACCACGCCGGGGTCGAGCAGGGCGATGAGGGCGTCGATGTCCTTGGCCTCCCACGCCTGCTTGAACTCGCGGACGATGCCGGCCTGCCGGGCCGCCGGCGTCGCCGAGGTCCGCGCGGCGTCGATGCGGTGCCGGGCGGAGGAGGCCAGCTTGCGGCAGGCGGCCGGGGTGCGGCCGACGATCTCGGCCACCTCGGCGAAGGGGTAGCGGAAGACGTCGTGCAGGACGAACGCCACCCGCTCGGCCGGCGTCATCGACTCCAGCACGACGAGGAAGGCCATGTTGACCGACTCGTCCAGGGTCACCCGGTCGGCCGGGTCGTCGCCGGCCCATTCCGTGCGGTCGGGCAGCGGCTCGGGGATCCACTCGCCCACGTAGCGCTCGCGGCGGGCGCGGGCCGAGCCGAGCACGTCCAGGCAGATGCGGCCGGCGACCCTGGTCAGCCAGGCGCCCGGCGACTCGATGGCCTCCCGCTGGCCGGGGGACATGGCGTACCAGCGGGTGTAGGTCTCCTGGACGACGTCCTCGGCGTCGGCCAGCGAGCCGAGGAGGCGGTAGGCGAGGTTGACGAGCTGCCGGCGCTCGCTCATGATCGCGTCCAGGCCGGGGTCGGGTGCGGTGGTCATGATGTGGACGACTCCCTTAGTCGCTTTTGCCCTAGTGTGTCCGACGAGACGGCGCCCCCGGATGTGAGGTCACCGCGCCACCTCACATTTCCGGCGGTCACGTCGTCGGACTTCTCGAAGGCAAGCCCCGCGAGCGGACCGCCGTCCCGGCGGTCGAGGAGTACCCCATGTTGCTACGTGTCGCGATCATCCTGCAGACCCTGGCTCTGTTCGCCGCGCCGGTCACCGCCGGGCTGCTGTTGTCGGTGCCCAACGGGCAGCCGATGCACAGCGCCGCCGCGTACACGGTGTTCGTCGTGGCGGTGCTGCACCTGGTGGCCGCGATCCTGGCGTGGCGGCCGGGCGGCGGCCCGCCGAAGCCGATCATGCACGCGGCCGGGTTCCTGGTGCTGGTCAGCGCCCAGGTCGCGCTGGGCATCGCGCAGGTGACGGCCCTGCACGTGCCGCTGGGCGTGCTGCTGTTCGCCGGCAGCGTGCTTCAGCTCAGCCGGGTCTGGACGGCGCGGTCCAGCGACCGGGACAGCCGCACGCTCTCCTCCGTGTAGCCGAGAGCTGCGTAGAACCGGCGGGCGGTGACGTTGGCGGCGCCCGTCTCCAGGGTGAGGTGGCGCAGCCCCTGCTCGCGGGCCCAGTCCTCGGCCGCCGCCATGAGCCGGCGGCCCAGCCCCGCGCGGACGGCGTCCGGGGCGACGGCCAGCTCGCCGACGTAGGCGTCCTCGTCGCCGGTGAAGTGCCGCTGCCGGTCCACCGAGACGACGCCGACGACCCGGGAGCCGCGCACGGCGACGAAGACCGCTCCCCGTCGTTCCTGCGCCGCGGCGACGGACCCGGCGAGCCACCGCTCCGCCGCCCGTACGGCCGCGCCGGGGTCCCGCCAGGCCGCGACCCCCTCCGCCAGCCGCGGAGCCAGCGCCAGCACCCCCGGCCGGTCCTCCTCGCGGAAGGGCCGGATGCGGACGTGCGCCTGAGCCATGTCCTCCATGCCGAGCAGCATGACAGGCCGGACCGGCGGGAAAAAAGGGCTCACCGCGCCGCCCGTCGCCTCAGCGCGGGTCGCCGGTGAGGATCCAGAGGTGGCCGAACGGGTCGCGGAGGCGGCCGGAGCGCAGGCCGTAGGGCCGGTTCTCGATCGGCACGACCGTCCGCGCGCCCTGGGCGGTCATGCGCTCGCCGACGGCGTCCGGGTCGCCGACGACGATCTCCAGGAGCACCGGGGAGCCGCCCAGGTCGTCCGGCGAGAGCCAGCCCCAGTCGGCGACGGCGGGCGAGACCCGGAACGCGGCGCCGCCGAGGCGGTGCTCGATGACGGTGGGCCGCCCGTCGTCGCCCGGTGCGGCGCGGAACACCTCCTCGGCATCCAGGGTGTCCCGGTAGAAGGCGGAGGCCCGGTCGGGGTCGGGCACGATGAGGCGGGGAACGAAGTGCAGGTCCATGCGGCCATCGTGGCGGCGCGCGGCGACCGGGGTCTTGAACATATGGGCACGGACCACGACGGACGCCGGGCTCGGGCATCAGTGGGGGGCCGGGCGGGCGGGCCTGGGCGTCAGTGCGGGGCCGGGGAAGGCCGGGCGGGCGGGCCTTCGGCGCGTAGCCATTCGGTGGGCGTGCAACCGGCCATGGCGCGCCACTCCCTGGTCAGGTGCGCCTGGTCGGCGAAGCCCGAGGCGGCGGCCACCTCGGCGAGCGCCGTCCGTCCGGAGCGCGCGGCGGCCACGAGCCGGCGCCGGGCGGCCTCGAAGCGGACGAGCCGCTGGTACTCCTTCGGCGTCACCCCGAACTCGTCGCGCACCGCCCCGCTCAGGTGGCGCCGCGAGCACCCGAGGAGCCGGGCGGCCTCCTCGACCCGGGCCGTCCCGGACAGGGCCGCGAGCGTGGCCCGCGAGGTGCGCCGGGCGGCGCGGTCGCCGTGGCGGGCCAGCCCCGCGAGCAGGCGGTGTTCGACCAGGGCGCGGCGCTGGGCCCAGGACCGGCAGCCCGCCAGCCGCTCCGGCAGGTCGGCCAGCGCCGGGACGACGTCGGCGAGGTCGGCCACCTCCCCGGCCAGCGCCGCGGCGGGGACCCCGAGCAGGGCGGCGGCGCCCGGCGGGGTGAGCGTCAGCCACACCCCGCGCGTGCCTCCCCGCTGCCGCAGCTCGGCCGCGTCGAGGTGCAGCCCGGCCACGGCGGCCCGCAGCCGCCGCCCCGGCCCCGGCCGGCCGAGCCAGGCGATGTCGACCGGGCCGTCCTCGGGGATCGTGACCGACAGCGTGGACGACGGCAGCCCGCGATGCACCCCGCCCGAACCGGGCCCGAGGTCGTAGGCGGCCAGCGTCGTCACGTACGGCGACAACGCGGCGGGCATTCCATCGGCGCTCACCCCGCCACGGTACGTCCCGCCGGCCGCGCGCCGGTCCCCAGGTCCGGCGCGCGGGTGACGGGCGGGCCGGTCGGGGTAGCGGCCAGGGCATGCACACACTCGTCAAGGGACTGATCGCGGGAGCGGCGGGCACCACGGCGCTCAACACCGTCTCCTACCTGGACATGCTCGTCCGGGCGCGGGCCGCGAGCAGCACGCCGCGGCAGGCCGTGGCGAAGCTGTCCGACCTGGCGCACGCCGACCTCGGCGACGGCGACAGGGCCGCCAACCGCACGGAGGCGCTGGGCTCGCTCATGGGGTACGCGACCGGCGTCGCCTCGGCCATCGCCTACGGCTTCCTGTCGGGACGGCGCAGGTCGTGGCCGGTCGGGGTGCTGGCGCTCACCGCCCTGGCCATGTCCGGCTCGAACGTGCCGCTGACGTTGCTCGACGTCACCCATCCGAGCGAGTGGCCGGCGGGCGCGTGGGTGTCCGACGTCGTCCCGCACCTGGCGTACGGGATCACGGCGTACGCGGCGTACGAGCTGATGCGCTGACCTGGGCGCATCCGGCGGATTCTGTCGGTGGCGCCGGGCATGATCGAGCCGTCCGACCGCGTCCGCACGGAAATGGAGATCAGGTTGTCCCCGACGCATCCGCAGGTGATCGGCCACGCCTTCCTCAAGGCCCTCTACGACGACGGCTACTACCCCGACCACGTCGTCGACAAGGGCAGGGCCGTCCTGCTGCGCCTGTGCGAACGCGTCGAGACCGAGCGGCCCGGCGACCTGGCCTCCCTCTACGCGCTGACGCACGCCGCCACGGAGGAGTTCAACGCGCTCGACGAGGAGTTCCACGAGGCCGGCAGCGAGATCGAGACCGTCGCGCGCGAGGCGATCGCCGAGGAGTTCTGGTTCGTGGCCACCACCTACGGCTTCCCGGAGGCCGACGTCGAGGAGCTGATCGCCACCCGCGAGTGGTGAGGCGTCAAACCCGGGTGGTGAGCCGGGCGTAGGCGGCGGGCGGCATGCCGACGGCGGCCGTGAAGTCGCGGGTCAGGTGGGCCTGGTCGGTGTAGCCCAGCTCGGCGGCGAGGGTGGCGAGCGTGGCGAGGTCGAGGCCCTGCTGCACGCGTTCGGCGGCCTCGTGCAGCCGGAAGCGGCGGATCACCCATTTGGGGCCGATACCGACATAGTCCCGGAACAGCCGTTGCAGCGAGCGCACCGACCGGCCGGCTCGGGCGGCCAGCTCGTCGACCCTGGTCACGGTCACGTCGTGCTCGGCCAGCGCCACCAGCGCCGCGGCCTCCTCGGCCAGCGGGTCCGGCGCCGGCCCGAGCGCCAGCAGGAACGCCTCCACCAGCGCGATGGCGGCGTCCGGGCCGGGCTCGGCCAGCACGCCCTCGACCAGCGCAGGGCCGGCGGCCGGGAACATCTCGCCGATCTCCACGAACCGGCCGGTGAGCTCGGACACCGGGCCGCCGAGGAGCGTCCGGAAGCCGCCGGGGCGGAAGCGGGTGCCGAGCGCGCGGCCGGTGCCCCGCATCGTGTACGAGAACCCGCCGTCGATCACCCCCGCGATCCGGTGGAAGTCCTCGACGATCGTCATGTTCACGGTCGGGTGCGACAGGATGCGCTGCTCGTACGGCTCGGCGAGGCCGGTCCAGGTGACGACCCAGAAGTGGTCGACGTACGCCGCCAGCTCCGGCGACGGCGCCCGGCGCGCGAAGTCGAAGGCGGCCAGCCCCGCGTAGGGGTCGACCCAGCCGCGCTGTCGCGTTTCTACAAGCCGCGCCCGAGGCAGGCGGGACATCATGTCTGCCATGGAAGACATGATGCCGCTGATGACGCGTGCCACCCACCGGACCGCCGGCCTGGTGGCCGCGGTGCGGCCCGAGCAGTTCGGGTCCCCGACGCCGTGCGCGGAGTTCGACGTCAAGGCGCTGGTCGGCCACCTGGAGTGGGTGGCGGAGATGTTCGCGTCGCTGGCGCACGGCGGGGAGCGCACCGAGCAGGGCCCGTACGCGGGCGACTTCCCCGAGCGCGCCGAGCGCATGCTGGCCGCCTGGTCGCGGCCGCAGGCGTGGGAGGGCGCCTGCGCCGCGCTGGGCGGCCTGCCGATGACCATGGTGGCCCACATGTGGCTGGTCGACATGGTCGTGCACGGCTGGGACCTGGCCAGGGCCACCGGCCAGGCGTACGAGCCGGACGCCGAGGCCGTCGCCCGCGCGCTGGGGTTCACGGAGCAGTCGGTGGAGATGGGCCGGCAGAAGGGGGCGTTCGGGCCGCCGGTGGCGGTGCCGAACGACGCCCCGCCGTTCGACCGGCTGCTCGGGCTGATCGGCCGCGACCCGGCCTGGAAGCCCTGACCGGCGTACCCGATCAGGGAACACCGGGTCAGCGGGCGGCGGGAACGGGCCGCACGCCCTCCCCGACGGGCACGGCCCGCCGCCGGGCGGCGAAGAGCGCCGCGGCGATGTACAGAACCTGCTCCGGGACGCGCTCCCACAGCGGCGTGGCCTCCCCGCCCGCGAAGGGCACCTCGGAGACCGCCGCGTAGACGTTCGCCGGGAGCAGGCCGACGAACAGCAGGGCCAGGCAGATCCCGGCCGCCCGGCGGGTGGCGGGCAGCACCAGCCCGATGGCCGCGGCCAGCTCCAGCACGCCGGTCAGGTAGACCATGGCGGCGGGGAATGGCACGAAGGGCGGCACCATGCGCACCAGGTCGCCGTGGTTCGGCATGAAGGTCACCCCTTCGGGGACGAAGTGCGCGCTTCCCGTCATGACCAACATGACGGCCAGCCCGTGCGCCGCGGACGCCTGCCACGTGCCGAACCGCCGCACGCCGAGCGCGCCCAGCAGCCGGAAGCCCAGCGTGGCCGCCAAGAGAACGATCACCGTCACCGGAGCACCCCATTAGATAGTACCGTTATCCGAACTTGGATAACGATACTATCTAATATGAACGCAGGCAAGCGCGGACGCCAAGAAGCCGTGCGGGTCAGGACGACCCGCACGGCTTCGCGCGCGTTGGGAAGGGGACGGCTAGATGCCGATGGCGGCCTCGGGCTGCATGAGGCGGCGGGCCGCCTCGGTGATCGAGCCCGACAGCGACGGGTAGACCGCGAACGAGTGGGCGACCTGGTCGACCGTCAGCCGCTGCTGGACGGCCAGCGACACGGCGAGGATCAGCTCCGAGGCGCGCGGGGCAACGACCACGCCGCCGAGCACGATGCCGGTGTGGGGGCGGCAGAACAGCTTGACGAAGCCGTCGTTGAAGCCCTGCATCTTGGCCCGCGCGTTGGTGGCCAGCGGCAGCTTGACCACGTTCGCGTCGATCTCGCCCGCCTCGATCGAGCGCTGCGCCACGCCGACGGCCGCGATCTCGGGGTCGGTGAAGATGTTGGAGGCCACCGTGGCCAGCCGCAGCGGCTGGACGGCCTCGCCCAGCGCGTGCCACACGGCGATACGGCCCTGCATGGCGGCGACCGAGGCCAGCATGAGCACGCCGGTGCAGTCGCCGGCCGCGTAGACGCCGGGCGCGGAGGTGCGCGAGACCTTGTCGACCTTGACGAAGCCGTTGCGGTCGAGCTGCACGCCGGCCTCCTCCAGGCCGATGCCGCCGGTGTTGGGGACCATGCCGACCGTCATCAGCGCATGCGAGCCCTCGGCCGTGCGGCCGTCCTCCAGGGTCACCACCACGCCGTCGGCCGTGCGCTTGACGGAGGAGGCGCGCGAGCGGCCCATGACGTTCATGCCGCGCCGCCGGTAGACCTCTTCCAGGACCTCGGCGCCGTCGGCGTCCTCGTTGGGCATCATCCGGTCGCGGCTGGAGACCAGCGTGACCTCCGCGCCGAGCGAGCGGTAGGCGCCGGCGAACTCCGCGCCGGTCACGCCGGAGCCGACCACGATCAGGTGCTCGGGCAGCTCCTCCAGGTCGTAGAGCTGCCGCCAGGTGAGGATGCGCTCGCCGTCGGGCTCGGCCCCCGGCAGCACGCGCGGCGTCGCGCCGGTGGCCACGAGCACCACGTCGGCCCTGATCGTACGGTCGCCCGCGCGCACGACCTGCGGATCGACCAGCCGCCCCCGGGCCTTGATGATCTCGACGCCCTCGGCCTCGACCCGGGTCGCGATGTCGGCCGACTGGGCCTGGGCCAGCTCCTTGACCCGCTTGTTGACCAGCGGCAGGTCGACGCCCACCACGCCGGCGTCGCCGTCGGGGCCGCCCGAGAACGACACGCCGAGCGAGGGCGCGTCGAGAAGGGCCTGCTTGCGGACGGAGGTGGCGATCAGCGTCTTGGACGGCACGCAGTCGGTGAGCACGCAGGCCCCGCCCGGCCCGTCCTGCTCGACCATCGTGACCTGTGCGCCTAGTTGGGCGGCCACCAGCGCCGCTTCGTAGCCGCCCGGCCCGCCACCAATGATCACGATCCTCGTCACGTGTCCCATTCTCCCGCACGTGCCCCCGGAAGCCGCAACCGGCCCATGACGGGACCACGTTCCGGCGGACATGGGGGACACATGGGCCTTCCGTGCCCGGCTTGATGGACCGACACGCCGGGTCAGCGTGGCAGGATGGCGCGGTAGCTGGATGACGAGCGGCACCCGGCGAGAGGGGTGGATCGTGGCGTGGCTTTCGGATCAATCAGGGAAGCCGAATGATCTACGGCTTTACGGCTCCTACGGGATGAACATGGACCCCGAGCAGATGGCCATGCGCGCCCCGCACTCCCCGATCTGGGGTGTCGGCTGGCTGACGGGGTGGCGGCTGACCTTCGGGCGCACCGACAGCAAGTGGGAGAGCTCGCTCGCCACCATCGTGGAGGATCCCGACGAGCACGTCTTCGTCGTGCTCTACGACGTGCCCGAGTGGGAGGAGACCTCGCTCGACCAGTGGGAGGGCGCGGTCCGCGGGGCCTACCACAAGGTGCGGCTGCGGGTGCAGACCCTCGACGGCGAGGTCGTCGCCTGGTTCTACGTGCTCGACGGCTACGAGGGCGGCCTGCCCTCGGCCCGCTACCTGTGCAACCTGGCCGACGCGGCCGAGCGCGCGGGCGCCCCCGACGACTACGTCAAGGAGCTTCGGGAGCGCCCCTGCACCTCGGCGCCCTAGCGGAGCGGCTCGTCCTTGGTCTCGCGCAGCACGAAGACGTACACGAGCGTGGAGATCAGCGCCAGGGCGGACATGTACCACGGGAACATCCCCGGGTTGCCGGCCTTCTGCAGCGCGGTGCCGATCAGCGGCGCGGTGCCGCCGAAGATCGCCACGGTCAGCGAGTACGGGAACCCGGCCCCCGCCGCCCGCACCCGGGTCGGGAACAGCTCCGAGTTCACCGCGGCCGAGACCGAGGTGAAGCAGCCCAGGAACACCATGCCGATCATCTGCACGACGAGCAGGCTGGCGAAGGAGTCGGTGAGCAGGCCGAGCAGCGGCACCGGCAGGATCAGGAACCCGAGCCCGAACGCGATCAGCATCGGCTTGCGCCCGATCTTGTCCGACAGCAGGCCGAGCAGCGGCTGCAGCAGCATGAAGAACACCAGCGAGATCGTGCCGACCTGGAGCGACTCGGCCTTGTCGAACGAGACGGTGATCTGCGCGTAGGTGGGCAGGAAGCTGGTCCAGGTGTAGTAGGCGACGGTGCCCGCGATCGTGATGCCGACGATGGTGAGCGCCGACTTCGGGTGGTGCTTGAGGAACTCGAACATGCCCGGCCGCTTGACCTCGCCCCGCTGGATCTCCTCGGCGACCGCCGAGGTCTCGTCGGCGCCCTTGCGGATCCACAGGCCGACCAGGCTGAGCAGCGCGCCCACCAGGAACGGGATGCGCCAGCCGTAGGAGCTCATGTCCTCCTTGACCAGCGTCGAGGTGAGCACCGCGGCCAGGCCGGAGGCGATGAGCTGGCCGATGGTGGTGCTGACGTACTGGAAGGAGGAGAACAGGCCGCGGCGGCGCGGCGGGGCCGACTCGACGAGGAACGTGGTGGCGGCGGCGAACTCACCGCCCACCGACAGGCCCTGGATCAGCCGGGCCAGCGTCAGGATGACCGGCGACAGCAGGCCCACGGCCTCGTAGGTGGGGGTCAGGCCGAGCAGCAGCGAGCCGCCGCCCATCAGGATGATGGTGAAGGTCATCGCGGACTTGCGGCCGTACCGGTCGGCGAACGCGCCCACCAGCAGGCCGCCGAGGGGCCGCATGAAGAAGCCCACCGCGAACACCGCGAACGAGCTCAGCAACGGCACCAGGCTGTTGCCGGAGCTGTCGGGGAAGATCTGCGCCGAGAAGACCGTGGCCAGGAACGTGTAGGCGTACCAGTCGTACCACTCGACCACGTTGCCGATGCTGGCCGCCATGAGCTGACGGACCCTGCTCTTCGGTATGCCGAGCGGCGATTGCGCGACGGGGGAGGTCGACACGGCATGTGCTCCTTTTGCTGACACCTGGAGTGATGGCTTACTGTGCATTCGGAAGACCGAAACAGTCAAATGTCTGGGCAATTATTTACAAACCCGACACGGAAGCGGTTGCAGGTGGACGTTCTCGACCGGCGGCTCGTGGCCGCGCTGCAGGTGAGCCCGCGCGCCTCGTGGGGCGAGATCGGCAGGGTGATCGGCGAGCACGAACGCACGGTCGCCCGCCGCCTCCAGCGGCTCATCTCCGACGGCGTCGTCCGCGTCACGGCGATCTACGACGACCTGCGCACCGGCCACGGCCGCCCGGCGCACCTGCACGTCCAGGTGCGGCCCGGCACGGCGGCCCAGGTGGCCAGATCGCTCACCGACCGGCGCGACACGCGGTCGGTCTACGCGCTGACCGGGGCCGCCGACCTGGCCTGCGAGCTGGTGCCGCCGTCCCGGCAGGACCTGCACACCATCCTGGCCCACGACATCAGCGAGATTGACGGCGTGCTCCAGACGCAGACCCAGGTCGTGCTGCACACGTTCACCACCGTGGCCGAGTGGCACGCGCCCTTCCTCACCGAGCGGGAGGTGGCCGAGCTGCGCCCCGCGCCGCCGCCCCCCGACCTGCCCGACGAGGACGGCCTGTCGCCGCTGGAGCAGGAGATCGCCGAGCTGCTGGCGGCCGACGGCCGGGCCGCCTTCACCACGATCGCCGAACGGCTCGACCTGTCCGTGCCGACCGCGCGCCGGCGGGTCGGCTCGCTCATCGACCGGCGGTTACTGCTGCCGCGCGCCGAGGTCGAGCCCGCGCTGCTCGGGCTGGAGGTCGAGGCCATGCTCTGGCTGAAGGTGCGGCCGTACGGGCTGGGCGAGACCGGCCGGCGCCTGGCCGAGCACCCCAACGTGCGTTACTGCGCCGCCACCTCGGGCACCCACTCCCTCATCGTGCAGGTGGCGGTGGCCCACGAGGCGGACCTCTATCGTTTCATGACCGACGTGCTCGGCCGGCTCGACGAGATCACCGACAGCGACCTCACCCTCATCACCCGCGCCTTCAAGCGCGGCCACCTGCACAAGTCCGGACTGCTCACCCTGGAGAAGACGCCATGACACCTGCCGAGAACGAAGTCGCCGACCTGTGCGTGGAGCTGATCCGCGTCGACAGCAGCAACTACGGGGACGGCAGCGGCCCCGGCGAGCGGGCCGCGGCCGAGGTCGTCATGGCCAGGCTGGACGAGGTCGGCATCGAGGCGACGTACGTCGAGAGCGAGCCGGGCCGCGGCAACGTGGTCACCCGCGTCGAGGGCACAGACCCGTCGCTGCCCGCGCTGCTCGTCCACGGCCACCTCGACGTGGTGCCCGCCAACGCCGCCGACTGGTCGGTCGACCCCTTCGCCGGCGAGGTCAAGGACGGCTACATCTGGGGCCGCGGCGCCGTGGACATGAAGGACATGGACGCGATGATGCTGGCCGTGCTGCGCCAGATGAAGCGCGAGGGACGCCGTCCGCGCCGCGACATCGTCTTCGCCTGGGTCGCCGACGAGGAGGCCGGCGGCGTGTACGGCGCCAAGTACCTCACGGCCAACAACCGCGAGCTGTTCGAGGGCGTCACCGAGTCCATCAGCGAGGTCGGCGGCTACTCGCTGGAGGTCGACCCGTCGCTGCGGCTGTACCTGATCGAGACCGCCCAGAAGGGCCTGGCCTGGATGAAGCTGGTCGCCGACGGCACCGCAGGTCACGGCTCGATGCTCAACTCCGACAACGCGGTCACCGAGGTCGCCAAGGCCGTGGCCCGGCTCGGCGGGCACGAGTGGCCGCTCACCTACACGCCGACCGTGCGCCAGTTCCTCACCGAGGTCGCCGACGCCTTCGGCCTGCCGTTCGACGAGGACGACCCGGCCCCGCTGCTGGACAGGCTCGGCCCGCTGGTGCGGTTCGTCGGCGCGACGCTGCGCCACACCACCAACCCGACCCAGCTCGACGCCGGCTACAAGTCGAACGTCATCCCCGGCCAGGCCACCGCCGTCGTGGACGGGCGCTTCCTGCCCGGCTTCGAGGAGGAGTTCTTCAAGACCGTCGACTCGCTGATCGGGCCGAACGTGCGCCGCGAGTTCGTGCACCACGACATCGCGCTGGAGACGACGTTCGACGGCGCGCTGGTCGAGTCGATGATCGCGGCGCTGAAGGCCGAGGACCCGACCGCGCGGGCGGTGCCGTACTGCATGTCGGGCGGCACCGACAACAAGACCTTCTTCGCCGACCTCGGCGTGCGCGGGTTCGGGTTCGTGCCGCTGCGGCTGCCCGGCGACATGGACTTCGCCTCGATGTTCCACGGCGTGGACGAGCGGGTGCCGGTGGACGCGCTGCAGTTCGGGGTGCGGGTTCTGGACAGGCTGCTCCTAAACTACTGAGATGTGAGCAACGACGCATACACCCTGGCCGTAGAGGCCGCCGCCGCCCTGACCGGCGCGGCCGGCCTCGACACCTTCGACGTGGCCCTCGTCATGGGGTCGGGGTGGGTCCCCGCCGCCGACGCGATCGGGCAGACCGTGGCCGAGATCCCGTTCACCGATCTGCCCGGCTTCCGCGCCCCCGCCGTGGCCGGGCACGGCGGCAAGATCCGCGTCGTGCGCACACCGTCCGGGCGGCACGCGCTGGTCTTCCTCGGCCGCACGCACCTGTACGAGGGCCTCGGCGTCGACGCGGTCGTCCACGGCGTGCGCACGGCGGCCGCGGCGGGCGTGCGCACGGTCGTGCTAACCAACGCGGCGGGCGGCCTGCGGCCGGAGACCCAGAACGTCGGCGACCCGGTGCTGATCAGCGACCACATCAACCTGACCGGCGCCAACCCGATCACCGGCACCACCTTCATCGACCTCACCGAGGTCTACTCGCGCCGCCTGCGCGCCCTGGTCCGCGAGATCGACCCGACCCTGGCCGACGGCGTCTACGTGGCCTTCCGCGGCCCGACGTACGAGACGCCGGCGGAGATCCGGATGCTGCGCACGCTCGGCGGCGACCTGGTGGGCATGTCCACCGTGCTGGAGGCCATCGCCGCCCGCGAGGCGAACCTGGAGGTGCTCGGCGTCTCCCTGGTCACCAACCCGGGGGCGGGCCTGTCCGGCGAGCCGCTCAACCATGAGGAGGTCCTGGAGGTGGGCCGCGCCACGGCCGCCCGCATGGGCGTGCTGCTGTCCAAGGTGGTGGACCGCCTGTGACCGCCGGCGACGACCGGGTCCCGCCGGAGGCCGAGGGGGACGTGCCGCTCCCGCCCGTGGACGCCGACCTGCTGCGCCGCGCCCGCCAGTGGCTGGCCCAGGACCCCGACCCCGACACCCGGGCCGAGCTGTCCGACCTCCTGGAGGACGACGACCTGCCCGCCCTTCGCGAGCGCTTCCAGGCCAAGCTGGAGTTCGGCACCGCCGGCCTGCGCGGCGAGCTGGGCGCGGGCCCCAACCGGATGAACCGGGTCACCGTCATGCGCGCAGCCGCCGGTCTGGCCGGCGTGCTCGGCGCCGGCAAGCACGTCGTGATCGGCTACGACGCCCGGCACAAGTCCGACGTGTTCGCCAGGGACACCGCCGCCGTCCTGACCGGCGCGGGGCTGCACGTGTCGTTGCTGCCGCGCCCGCTGCCCACGCCGGTGCTGGCCTTCGCCGTACGCCATCTCGGAGCCGACGCGGGCGTGACGGTCACCGCCAGCCACAACCCGCCCAGGGACAACGGCTACAAGGTCTACTGGGGTGACGGCTCGCAGATCGTGCCGCCGGTCGACCGGGAGATCTCGGCCGCCATCGAGGCGGTGGGCCGGGTCGACCAGCTCCCCCTCGACGGTCCGGGCACCCTCACCGAGCTGGGCGAGGACATCGTCGACGACTACATCGACGCGGTGACCGCCCTGCCGCTGGGCGAGGCGCGCGAGCTGCGGGTGGCGTACACGCCGCTGCACGGGGTGGGCTCGGGGACGCTGACGGGGGCCTTCCTCGCGGCGGGCTTCGAGACGCCGATGGCCGTGGAGGAGCAGCGCAACCCCGACCCCGACTTCCCGACGGTGGCCTTCCCCAACCCGGAGGAGCCGGGGGCGATGGACCTGGCGGTCGCGCTGGCCGCCAAGCTCGGCTCCGACCTGGTGCTCGCCAACGACCCCGACGCCGACCGGTGCGCGGTCGGCGTGCCGCTGCCCGACGGCACGTGCCGCATGCTGACCGGCGACGAGGTCGGCGGCCTGCTGGCCGAGCACGTGATCACGCACACCACCGGCGACCGGCTGGTGGCCACCACGATCGTCTCCTCGACCCTGCTGAGCAAGATCGCGCAGGCCCACGGCGTGCGCTACGGCGAGACGCTGACCGGGTTCAAGTGGATCGTCAAGGCGGGCGAGGGCCTGGTCTTCGGCTACGAGGAGGCCATCGGCTACTGCGTCGGCTCCGACGCCGGTCTGCCGGTCCACGACAAGGACGGCATCGGCGCGGCCCTGACCGTGGCCGCCGTCGCCGCCGCCGCCAAGCGCGCCGGCCGCACGCTGCTGGACCTGCTCGACGACCAGGCCGTCCGGTACGGCCTGCACGCGACGTCCCAGCTCAGCTTCCGGGTCGCCGACCTGTCGCTGATCTCCGGCGCGATGGACCGCCTGCGCGCCGCCCCGCCCGCCTCGCTGGGCGACCACACGGTCGAGGCCGTGGACGACCTGAGCCGCGGCGACGGCGGCCTGCCCCCGACCGAGGGCCTGCGCTTCCACCTGTCGGACGGCGGCCGCGTCGTGGTCCGCCCGTCGGGCACCGAGCCCAAGCTGAAGTGCTATCTGGAGGTCGTGGTGCCGGTGACCGGCGAGGTGGCGCAGGTCCGCGCGTCCGCCGCCCGCGACCTCGACGCCCTCAAGGCCGACCTGACCGCCTGCCTGGGCCTGTAAGACCGGTGGGCCCGCGCCGCGGGCCCACCGCCCGGTCACATGTCGGCGCCCGCCGAGAACATGATCGGCCGGACCTCGATCGCCAGGCCCTCGATCTGGCTGTCGGGGATCATCCCGGCCAGCTCGATCGCGCGCTCGCGGCTCTCGCAGTCGACGATGTAGTAGCCGCCCATGTACTCCTTGGCCTCCAGGAAGGGGCCGTCGGTCACGGCCGGCAGGCCGTTGCGGGTGCGGACGACGGCGCTGGTGGACGGGTCGCCGAGCGCCTGCGTGCCGATCATCTCGCCCGACTCCTGGATCGTCTTCATGAACGCGCCGTGGCCGCTCATGATCAGCTCGCGCTGCTCCTCGGTCAGGGTGTCCATGACCTGCTGGTTCACCTGCATGATCAACAGAAACTTCATCGTCTCTCCTCGTGGTCGGGCGAGTCCCGTCGTGCTGGGGTCGGAGCCGGCGCGTCCTTCTCGACATGCCCCGCGAAACTTTTCCGGAAAGCACGTCGAGCGCGCGAGCCGGGCTCCGACCTCCTGGTGAAACCGACGACACCAGGAGGCTGCCGACATGCCGCATCTCACCGAGACCGCCGCCGAGCCCAGGGCCGGGCGGCGCGAATGGGCCGGGCTGGCGGTGCTCGCCCTGCCCACCCTGCTCGTCGCGGTCGACATCAACGCGCTGTTCCTGGCGCTGCCCCGGCTGAGCGTGGAGCTGGGGGCGAGCGCCGTCCAGCAGTTGTGGATCATCGACATCTACGGGTTCATGGTCGCCGGGCTGGTGATCACGATGGGCGGCCTCGGCGACCGCATCGGCCGCCGCCGGCTCCTGCTGATCGGCGCGGCGGCCTTCGGCGTCGCCTCCCTCGTGGCGGCGTACGCGGTCAGCCCCGCCATGCTGATCGCCGCCCGTACGGTGCTGGGCGTCGCCGGCGCCACGCTCATGCCCTCCACGCTCGCGCTCATCACCAACATGTTCCGCGACGCCCGGCAGCGCGGCACGGCCATCGCCGCCTGGGCCACCTGCCAGTTCGCCGGGGCCGCGCTCGGGCCGGTCGTCGGCGGGCTGCTGCTGGAGCACTTCTGGTGGGGGTCGGTGTTCCTGATGGTCGTCCCCGTGATCGCGGTGCTGCTCGTGGGCGGCGTGCTGCTGCTGCCGGAGTTCCGCGACCCGGACGGCGGCCGCATGGACCTGGCCAGCGTCGCGCTGTCGATGCTGGCGATCCTGCCGGTGGTCTGGGGCGTCAAGGAGCTGGCCGCCTCGTCGGCGTCGGCCGGGCCCGGCGCGCCGCTGGCGGCCGTCGTGGTCGGTCTCGCGTTCGGGGCGGCGTTCGTACGGCGGCAGCTCACGCTCGACGCTCCCCTGCTCAACCTGCGCCTGTTCGCCCAGCGTCCGCTCACCCTGATCCTGACCGCGCTCGTGCTGGCGGGCATCGCCATGGCGGGCACCGGGCTCCTGGTCACCCAGTACCTGCAGTCGGTGCTGGGATACACCCCGGCGCAGTCGGCGCTGTGGTTCGCGCCGATGGGGCTCGGCGTCGCGCTGGGGACCACGCTGACCCCGGCCCTCACCCGCCGCGTCGCTCCGCGCGCCGCCGTCATGGGCGGCCTGGCGCTGTCGGCCGCCGGGGCGGCGCTGCTCACGCAGGCCGAGGCCCGGCTGCCGGTGGTGATCACCGCGATCACCGTGCTGGCGCTGGGCACCGGCCCGCTGTTCGCCCTGGGCACGGGGATCGTGGTCGGCTCGGTGCCGCCGGAGAAGGCCGGGTCGGCGGCCTCGCTGGCCGAGTCGGGCAACTTCCTCGGCGGGACGCTCGGCCTGGCCCTGCTCGGCACGGTCGCCGCGGCCGTCTACCACCACGCCCTGCCCGCGCACGTGCCGGACGCGGCCAGGGAGACCCTGGCGGGCGCGGCGGCGGTGGCCGGGACGCTCGCCCCGGCCCAGGCCGCCGAACTGCTGGCGGCCAGTCACGCCGCGTTCTTCAGCGGGATCGTGGCGATCGGCCTGGCGGGCGCGGCCCTGTTCGTGCTGGCCGCGCTGCTGACCTCGCTGCTGCCCCGCGCGAACGCGGCGTGACGGCCGGCTCAGGCCAGGCGGAACTGCAGGTCGATGTCCCAGTTGTTCAGGTCGGGCTCGATCCGCGGGTCCGTCTGGTAGAGCTCCAGGCGGCAGCCCCAGTGCTCGGTGCCGTCCTTCTCGGTCATGTCCCAGGTCAGGCCCTGCTCGGCGGCCCACGTCAGCACCGACTCGATGACGCCGGAGAGCTGGTCGGGGTGGCCGTGGTGGGACTCGGTGACGAAGCGGCCCGCGGGCAGCGTGCCCGCGTGGAACTCGCCCCCGCCCTCCGCCGGGTCGGTGACGGGCGCCGTGACGGGCACGCCCGCCTCCACCACCAGCCGGTCCGCCGGCAGGTCGATGCTGTGGTACCGGAAGAACGGGGCTCCGGCCATCGTGTGCCCGCGCTCGGCGAGCCAGCCGATCATCTCGGCGATCCGGTCTCCGACGAGGCCGAAGCTGGTCATCGTGATGGTCTTGGTGATCCCGAGGTAAGGACGCTCGGGAAGTTCGACGATCTGTGGCATGTGTCTGTCCTCCTTCACCTGTCAGTACGGAGCGGCTGCCCGAAACTCATCGGCAGGCCGGAGAACGGCACGAGCCGGGGATCGAGAAAGGTGGTCATGCCGGTGACGACCCCGCCGCCGATCTCCAGGACTACCAGGGCGAACGCCTGCCCGTCCCGGTACTGGGCGAAGGCGGGCGCGCCGTTCGCCCAGGCCGGCAGCAGGCGGGTGCCCTCGCAGGGCGCTCCGGCGGCCAGCAGGACCGTCCTGGCCGCCTCCCGGCCGCGCAGCCACCACGCGAACGGCGGCATCGACATCGTCGCGTCCTCGTGCAGCAAGGAGACCAGGGCGTCCACGTCGTACCGCTCGAAGGCGGAGACGTAGCGGTCGAGCAGCCTGCCGTCGACCTCGGCGTCCTCCGGGGCGACCGCGGGGAGCCGGGCGCGGGCCCGCTGCAACGCGCTGTTCACGGACGCGACGCTCACCCCCAGCAGCCCCGCCGCCTCGGCGGCCTGCCACTTCAGCACGTCGCGCAGGATGAGCACGGCCCGCTGCCGCGGCGGCAGCCGTTGCAGCGCGGCCACGAACGCCAGCCGCACGCTCTCCCTGGCCACCGCCAGCTCCGCCGGGTCGGCCGGCAGCACGCGCCCGTCGGGCACCGGCCACACCCAGGCGTCGCCGGGCAGCGGATCGCCGAGCGGGTCGCCGGGACGCGCCGCCGGCCCGAGGTCCATCGCCCGCGCCCGCCGCTGCGGCCCGCGCAGCATGTCCAGGCAGACGGACGTGGCGAGCCGGAACAACCACGGGCGCAACGGCCCCCGCCCGGGCTCGTACGTGCGCCACGCCCTGACGAACGTCTCCTGCACCGCGTCCTCGGCCTCGAAGCCCGAGCCGAGCATCCGGTAGCAGTAGCCGGTCAGCTCGACCCGATGGTGTTCCAGCTCGGTCGCCTCCACTAGACCGGGGCCACCTCGATCTGCAGCTCGTGCACCCATTCCGCGCGGTCCTCCGGGCAGTGCAGCGACACCTCTCTCGCCAGGGCGAGCGAGCGGTAGCCGTTCTCCTCGATCCAGTGGGCCAGGGCCTGGAAGGTCGGCCCGACGGCCTCCATCGGGCCGTGGTGGATGATCGTGGCCGCCGTGCCGATCGCGGGCAGGTCCCTGATCTCGAAGTCGTGGCGGGGGTCGGGGTCCACGTTGACCGGCACGCAGGCGTGGACCATGACCGAGCCGTCGTCCTCCTGGCGGTAGTAGGCCAGGCCGGGGCCGACCACCCGGACGTCGGCCCGCTCCACGCGGGCGCAGATCTCCTCGAACAGCGGCCCGATCACCGGGCCGACGTCCTCGCCCTCGTAGCTGGCCGCCCTGGCGCCGAGCTGCGCGACCCGGACCGGGCCGACCTTCTTCAGCACGACTTCCGCGGTTCTCATGTGCCCCTCCGTCTCGATGCTGCGGAGTCTCGCCTCGACGCCGCGCAGCCTGGCCAGGTCGTCGCTGATCCGGGCCTCCAGCTGGGCGCGGCGCAGCCGTACCATGCCGTGCAGCTCCTCGGTGCTGACCTTCTCGTCCAGGATCGTGCGGACCTGTTCCAGCGTGAAGCCGAGGTCCTTGATGGCGACGATCCGGTTGAGCCTGGCCAGTTGGGCGGCCTGGTAGGACCGGTAACCGGTGACCGGGTCCACGTGCGCGGGGCGCAGCAGGCCGATGGCGTCGTAGTGGCGGAGCATGCGTACGGACACGAGCCCCAGCCGAGCGAAATCTCCGATGCTGAACATGTCGGGTCCAGAAGTAGGGGCTCACACGGTGTCAGAGTCAACCTATGGCGATTTCTAGGGACATGGGGTATTTTCCGACGTACAAGCAACCGAACGTTCGTTAGGTCACCATGGACGTGGACGCACTGCTCCGGATCAGGACGGCCGCGGTGCGGCTCTTCGCCCAGCAGGGTTACGCCGCCACCGGCATCAGAGACCTGGCCAGGGCGGTGAACCTGACCAACGCCGGCGTCTACCACCACGTCCACAGCAAGGAAGCCCTGCTGGCCGACCTCATGCGGACCGGCCTGCAAGGGCTGATCGACTCCACCACCCGCGTCCTGGACGGGGCCACGCGTCCCGCCGACCGCCTCGCCCTGCTGATCACCTCGCTCACCGCCCTGCACGCGCTCACCCCCCTGACCAGCCGCGTCATGGACGGCGAGCTCCGCTCCCTGACCCCGGGCTCGCCCGCGCACACCGAGGTCATCGCCCTGCGCGACGCCTACGAGAGCCACTGGAAGAGCGCCCTGGCCGACGGCGTCGCCGAAGGCGTCTTCCACGTCGCCGACCAGAGACTGACCCGCCTCGCCCTCATGTCCATGTGCACCGGCACCAGCGAGTGGTACCGCCCCGACGGGGACTCGACGCTGGAGCAGGTGTGCGCGGAGTTCGTCACGATCGGCCTGGCCGCCGTACGCGCCGCCGGCCCGGTCGTGGCGCCCCTCGATCGACGCCTGCTGCCCGTCTTCCCGTGGGAGCCGCCGGATGCACACCACGATCCCCGACCTGCTGAGGCACGCCGCTAGCACGTACGGCGAGCGCGAGTTCCTCCGTTTCCCCGCTTCCTCACCCGCCCTCCCGGCGGCCTCGCTGAGCTTCGCCGAGGCCGACGCCGTCTCCGACCGCCTGGCCCGCGCGCTGGCCGGCCAGGGGGTACGCCCCGGCGACCGGGTGGCCGTCATGCTGGACAACGAGCCGTGGTGGCCGTTGAGCTGGTTCGCCGTGCTGAAGGCGGGGGCGGTCACCGTCCCCGTGAACGTGCGGTACCAGGCCGCCGACCTGGAGCACGTCCTGCGCGACTCCGGCGCGGTCGCCACCCTGACCGGCGCGGAACACGCCGCGCGCGTGCCGGGCGTGGTACACCTCGTGGACGAGCTGACGGACGGCCCACCTCTCGACATATCCCTCAGCGCGGACAATGTCGCCAATTTTCAGTACACGTCGGGGACGACGGGCTTCCCCAAAGCCTGCCTGCTCACCCACGACTACTGGCTCAGGACCGCCCGCGTCGTCGCCGACCTCGTACGCCTGCGCGACGACGACGTCCTGCTGATCGCCCAGGCGTACTCGTACATGGACCCGCAGTGGACCACCCTGGTCTGCCTGCTCGGCGGCATCCCGCAGGTGGTGCTCCCCCGCTTCTCCGCCTCGGGCTTCTGGCCCGCCGTCCGGGAGCACGGCGCGACCCTCACGTACGTGCTGGGCACCATGCCCCTGCTCATGCACAAGCAGCCGCCGAGCCCCCTCGACCGCGACAACCGGATGCGGCTCGTGCTCTGCTCGGGCATCGCCCCCGGCCTGCACCGCGCGTTCGAGGAGCGCTGGGGCGCGCCCTGGCGCGAGCTGTACGGCTCCACCGAGAGCGGCTGCGACCTGATGGCCGCCCCGGACACCCACGACACCGTCGGCACCGGCGCGCTCGGCACGCCGCCGCCCGGCAAGGAGGTCCGGCTCGACGAGGAGACGGGCGAGATCCTGGTCCGCGGCACGCCCATGATGACCGGCTACTGGAACCACCCCGAGGCCACCGCGCACGCCTTCCGCGGCGGCTGGTACCACACCGGCGACCTCGGCGTCCGCGACGCGCGAGGCCGCATCCGGCACGCAGGGCGGCTGAAGGACATGGTCCGCAGGGGCGGTGAGAACATCTCGTGCGCCGAGGTCGAGAGCGTGCTCGCCGGGCATCCCGCGGTCCTGTCCGCGGCCCTGGTGCCCATCCCCGACGACCTCTTCGGCGAGCTGCCCAAGGCGTTCCTCCAGCTCCGCCCCGGGCACGCCGCCGACGCCCGCACGGCCGCCGCCGTCATCGCCCACGCCAGGGAACGCCTGGCCCGCTTCAAGGTGCCGGCGTACGTGGAGTTCGTGGAGTCGTTCACGCTCACCCCGTCGGCCCGCATCGAGAAGCGCCACCTGCTCCGCCCCGGCCGCGACCAGCGCGCCGCCCCCGCCATCCCCACGGAGGACCCGGCATGATCGACGTGACTGTACGCGACGAGGTGGCCCTGATCACCCTCGCCCGCCCCGAGAAGCTGAACGCCCTGACCGCCGGCATGCGCAAGGAGCTGGCCGCGGCCGTCCGCGCGCACGGCCGCACCGCCAGGGGCATCGTGGTGACCGGCGCCGGCCGGGCGTTCTCGGCGGGCGAGGACATCGCCGAGGCGGCGGGCAAGCCGCTGGAGGCGGAGGTCGAGTCGTTCCACGACATGACCAGGGCCGTGCTGGAGACCCGGGTGCCGGTGGTCGCCGCGGTCAACGGCCTGGCCGTCGGCGGCGCCGCCGAGTGGACGCTCTGCTTCGACGCCCGCGTCGGCGCCCCGGCCGCCGAGTACTTCTTCCCCGAGAACCACCTCGGCCTGTCGATCTCGAACGCCGCCAGCCATCTGCTGCTCCGGCTGGCCGGCGGCCGGGCGCTGCGGCTGGTGCTGGACTCGGCCCGGCTGAGCGCCGCCGACGCGCTGGCGGCCGGGCTGCTGGACGAGCTCGTGCCCGCCGGGGAACTGGTGGAGACGGCGATCGCGCGGGTGCGCCACTGGACCCGTCCGGGCGCCGCCACCGCCGTGCACCTGGGGCTGCTGCGCCCGTCGCCGGCCGAGGTCGAACGCGCCTTCGAGGCCGAGACCGTGGCCGCCCGTCAGGTGGAGCAGTCCGGCTTGGCCCAGGCAGGCATGACCCGCTTCCTGACCCGCCGAACCCCCTGACCTGCCGCCCCCGCTGACCCGCCGAACCCCTGACCAGCCGCACCCGCTGAGTCCCCGAGCCCCAGATCCGCCGCCCCCCGCCCCGCCGGGCCCACTGCGTCCGGCCGGGGGGCGGTCAGGCGATGACGATGGCGGCCACGATCAGGGCGACCGCGACCACGAGGACGGCGATCGAGTCGTAGGACCAGGTGACCTTGACCGGGCCCGCCGGTTCCGAGCGGCGGTGGGCTGCCTCGGCGCGGTCGCGGATCTGGTCGCCCACGAAGTCGGCGTGGGTCTTGCCGGTGAACGCCTCGGCGGCGGCCTGCTCGGCCTTGCTGACCGTGGCCTCGACCCGGAACCGGCCGCCCCGCTGGGGCTTGGGCACGCCGCGCCGCTGCGCCCTGGACCGCTCTCTGGCGCTGCTCATGGGCGTCCACAACCGCAGCACCTGCTCGTCGGCGCCCTCGCCGCCGTAACGGACGGCGATGGAGTGGGTGACCGTCACCTCGCCCACGGACGCCCACGGCAGGAACGTCGTGCGCAGCGGGTTGCGGGCCAGCAGCCCCTCCTCGCCGACCACGGTGGCGGGCCGGACGGCGATCGCGTAGACGAGCGCCGTCATCGCCCCGAGCACGGCCAGCGCCACCATGGACGGCTTGCCGTTGTAGTGGGCCGTCAGGTCCCAGACGTTGAACGCCACGAAGACCAGCCAGGCGCAGCCCAGCACGAACCCGGTCTTGGACCGGTAGGTGTGCTTCACGGCTGCCACTTGATCTGCGCGAACCCCGGCTTGATCACGCCGTTGATCAGCGCCAGCCGCTCGTCGAACGGGAGGAAGGCCGACTTCATCGCGTTGACCGTGAACCACTGGAGGTCGTCCCAGCCGTAGCCGAACGCCTCGGCCAGCTTGGCGAACTCCAGGGACACGCTCGTCGAGCTCATCAGCCGGTTGTCGGTGTTGACGGTGACCCGGAAGTGCAGCCTGCGCAGCAGCCCGATGGGGTGCTCGGCGATCGAGTCGGCGGCCCCGGTCTGGAGGTTGGACGTGGGGCACATCTCCAGCGGGATGCGCTTGTCGCGCACGTACGCCGCCAGCCGCCCCAGCTTGGCCGACCCGTCGCCGGCCACGGTGATGTCGTCGATGATCCGGACGCCGTGGCCCAGCCGGTCGGCGCCGCACCACTGGATGGCCTGCCAGATCGACGGCAGCCCGAACGCCTCGCCGGCGTGGATCGTGAAGTGCGCGTTCTCCCGCTGGAGGTATTCGAAGGCGTCGAGGTGCCGGGTGGGCGGGTAGCCCGCCTCGGCCCCGGCGATGTCGAACCCCACGACGCCGACGTCGCGGTAGCGCACGGCCAGCTCGGCGATCTCCATCGAGCGGGCCATGTGGCGCATCGCGGTCAGCAGCGTGCCGACCCGGATGCCGCGCCCCTGCGAGCCCAGCGTGAATCCTTCGAGCACCGCCTCCACCACCTGGTCGAGGCTCAGCCCCATGGTGGTGTGCTGCTCGGGCGCGAAGCGCACCTCGGCGTAGACCACGCCGTCGTCGGCGAGGTCGCGGGCGCACTCGGCGGCCACCCGGACCAGGGATTCGCGGGTCTGCATGACCGCGACCGTGTGGTCGAAGGTCTCCAGGTAGCGCTCCAGCGACCCGGAGTCGGCGGCCTCCTCGAACCACAGGCGCAGATTGTCGGGGTCGGTGGAGGGCAGCCGCCCGTAGTCGATCTCCCGTGCCAGCTCGACGATCGTCTCGGCGCGCAGCCCGCCGTCGAGGTGATCGTGCAGCAACACCTTGGGAGCCTGCCGGATCTTGTCAAGCGTGGGGCTCATCTGGCCATGATATGAGCACACTCCTCCGCCGCCGCACACGTCGCGCCCGCCTGTGGACAACCCTTCCGGCGCACCCGCGAGCGGCGCCCCGTCAGTCGCGGCCGGCGCTCTCCGGCGTGAAGGCGGGCAGGCACACGGCGACGTACTCGGCGCCGTCGGGGCCCACGCTGTAGCGCACCTTCTCCCCCGGCGAGGTGACCACCGACTGGCCCGCGCCGACCTCGACCGTGCCGCCGTCGTGCTCGACCAGCAGGCTGCCGCGCAGGACCACGGTGTACTCGGTGAACGACGGGGTCTGGGCGGGCTCGGCCCAGCCGGGCGGGGCGGTCATGTGGGCGATCGAGACCTGCTCGTCGCCGCTGTTGACGCGCCCCACGTGCTCGTCGATGATCTTGCCGCCGGGGACGGGGATGCGGGTCGGGCCCTCGATCTTTCTCACCACGGGCTTCAGTGTGCCACGTCGAGCACCAGCCGGCTCGGCGCGGACTGCTCCTTCACCCGGAAGCCGGCCCGGCGGGCGAGCGCCAGGCCGACGCCCACGCGCCCCTCGAAGTCGCCGGTCCTGACGACGTGGGAGACGTTCCTGAGGCCGGCCCGGTAGACGGGCCCGCCCTTCCAGGTGGGGTAGCCGTCGTCGTCGTGCGCGTTGGCGGGGAAGAGGGTGAGCTGCAGGTACGCGCCGCCGTGGACGCCCATGGGCTCGCCGGAGCCGTCCTGGAGGAACTCGTCCACCCATTTCACCTTGTATCCGGGGATGTCGCCCTTGAGGTCGATCACCACCCGGTCGTAGCCGTCGTGGGTCGCGTACCGGACGCCGGTCACCACGGCCGGGTCGAGGCCGTCGCGCTCGACGTCCACCTCGGCGGTGCTGGTGGGGACGTCCGAGGGGGCGCTGCGGGGCGTGGAAGTGCCGGGACCGGTGTCCGCCGGGGTGTCCAGCCGGGCGGACTGCGAGGAGGTGCCGCACGCGGTCAGCACGGCGAGGCAGGCGAGCGGGACGGCGAGGCGAAGACGCGACGACCGGTCGCCGGCCGGGGATGACGGGCGCATGCCCGGTAGATGCCCAGCCCACGGGCCTGCAAGCGGCCTGGCGGCGGATCGGCCCGGGTTTCCCGGGCACTTCCGCGCAGCCGGGACTGCCTCTACGCTGATCAACCTCCAAGGAGTCATACAAGTGAGCAAATCCCACGACTTATCGCCTTTTCTGGCGTCTTTTGGGCCCTCTTTCGCTCGGACGGCCTACCTGCTGACGGGCGACGCGGACCAGGCCCGCGAGCTGGCCACCGCGGCCCTCGTCGCGTCCTGCCGCCGGTGGTCCGCGATCCGCTACCACCGCCCGTCCGACGCGGTGCTGCGCGAGCTGTACGGACGGTTCCTGGGCGCGACGGGCGCGCCCTGGCCGATCCCGGAGGGCCATGTGCTCGCCGGGCTCGCCCCGCGGACCCGCGCGGCCGTCGTCGTCACCTTCCACGACGGACTGAGCCTGCCGCACGCGGCCCAGGTCACGGGCCTGTGGGTCGGCGCGCTGGACGACGAGCTGCGACGGGCCCGCACCCAGCTCCGAGCCACCCACCCGACCCTGTTCGACAACCCCCTGGACCTGCCGGAGGACCCCGCGACACCGTCCGAGGACGGCGACCGGCCGGGAAACGGCGCGACGTCCGCCTCCCCCTGGACGCTCGGCCCCGCTCCCGGGCCCGCCGCCCCGGCGGCGGGCGCCCAGGACGCCGCCCCCGGGGATCCGGCCCTGCGGGCCGCCCTGCTCGGCCTGGCCGCCGGGATGCCGCCCGCCGACCTCGCCGAGACCGTCCTGCGCCGGGTCACGGCGCGGCGCAGGATCCGGGCGTCGGCGTGGACGGTCGCCTCCCTCGGCCTGGTCGCCGCCGTGGTCGCCACGATCGCCGCGGGACTGTCCGCGCTGGCCGACTGCATGGACGAGGCGACGGCCCGCTCCCCCTTCGACCCCGGGACGCGGGCCCCCGGCCAGGAGATCCGCGCCCCGCTGCCCGCCGCGCTCCCCGACCCGGTCCGCTTCGCCTTCCCGGGCTACTGCCGCGACGCCGACGCCGACGTACGCGACCCGCAGCCGTGCGGCCAGTGGGTGCTCACGACCCGCTCGGGCGCGGAATGGCGGCTGCCGAAGGCGCGGGCCGGCTACGACCCGGCCACCGGCGCGTCCATGCCGCTGGCACTCAGCCAGGACGGCCACCGGCTCGCCTACCAGAACCCGCAGGGCCGTTACCTGGTCCACGACCTGCCCACGGGCGTGGTCAAGCGCATCGACGCCACGGCCGGGGACGGCGAGGCGCACATCAGCTCCTCCCCGGACGGCCGCTACTTCGCGCTGTCCTTCGGCGACGCCGACGACAGCGCGGTGCTCGACTTCCGCACGGGCACGACCCGCACGGTACGCGGCGCGGACGTCGAGATCCTGGCCGTCCACGACGACGGCACGCGGGTGGTCGCCGAGCGCCGGGACACCACCTCCGTCCCGGGCCACGCCTCCGTCAGCACGCTCAGGCTGGACGGCGCGGGCGCCCGCGCGAAGGGCTTCCGGATCGACCCCGCCCTCATCGAGCACGGCGCCGCGCTCGCCCCCGACGGCCGCTCCCTGGCCCTGGTGACGGCCGACGACCGGCTGGTCACCATGGACGCCCGCACCGGCCGCGTCAGCGGCCCCCGCCCCCGCCTGGACGTCGACGGCCTCGAAGTGATCAGGGTGGAGCGCTGGCTGAGCCGCGACAAGGTCCTCGTGCGCCTGTGGGACGAGGAGGACGTCTACCTGGTCCAGGTGGACGTGCGCACCGGCGAGAGCGCCGACCTCGGCGACTCGGCGACGGAGTGGATCGACTACTCCGACCCGATCGGCGCCCTGGAGAACTGAGGAAGAGGGCCCCGCCCCCGGCGGAACCCTCTTCCCGGCGGAACGAGGATCAGACGGCCTCGAAGACCTTCACGTCCTCCGCCTCGACCGCGGCGGCCTTGCGCGAGCGCAGCCCGGTGGCCGAGATCACCAGCCCGACCAGGGCCAGCACCAGCGCGACCACGATCGCCGAGCGCAGCGCGCCGATCGACAGCGTCTCGCCGCCCGAGGTCAGCACGGCGGTCACCACGGCCAGCACGATCGCGCCGCCGACCTGGCCGGAGGTGTTGAGCAGGCCGGAGGCCAGGCCCTGCTCGTCGTCGTCCACGCCGTTGGTGGCCTGGATGTTCAGCGAGGGGAAGGACAGGGCGAACGCGATGCCCAGCAGGACCATGCCGGGGAGCACCAGGCCGCCCAGGCTCGGCGTCTCGTCGATGCCGAGGAAGATCGCGTAACCGCCGGCCAGGGCCGCGGCGCCGATGACGATCAGCTTGCCGGTGCCGAACCTGTCGGCGAAGTCGCCCATCTTGGTCGAGCTGACCGCGACGAGCAGGCCCGCGGGCAGGAACGCCAGGGCCGTGCCGAGCGCCGACCAGTGCAGCAGGTTCTGGAAGTACTGCATGGCCACGAACTGGAAGGCCACGTACGAACCCATGAGGATGAGCAGCCCCAGGTTGGCCCGGACGATGTGGCCGGAGCGCAGGATGCCGAGCCGCACCAGCGGGTGCTTCATCCGCAGCTCGGTGAGGACGAACAGGCCGAGCAGCACCGCGACGGCCACCAGCGAGCCGATCGTCTGGAAGGAGGCCCAACCGGCCTCGGGAGCCTGCACGACGGTGAAGACCAGCAGCAGCATCGAGGCGGTGATCAGCACGGCGCCGACGAGGTCGTGGCCGCCCTCGGCCCGCTCCTCCCGGCCCTTCGGCAGCACCTTCAACGCGGCGATCAGCGCGATGATCGCGACCGGCACCGGCATGAGGAGCGTCCACCGCCAGCCGATCTCGGTCAGCAGGCCGGAGAGCACGAGGCCGAGCGAGTAGCCGCTCGCGCCGCAGGCGGTGAAGATGCTCAACGCCTTGTTGCGCTCCGGGCCCTCGGGAAACGTGGTGGTGATGATCGACAAGGCGGCGGGCGCGGTGAACGCGGCGGCCACACCCTTGACGAACCGGGCGGCGATCAGCAGGCCCCCGTCGTCCACGACACCACCCAGCAACGACGCGACGGCGAAGACGCCCAGAGCGACCAGGAACACCCTGCGCCGCCCGAGCAGGTCGGCGGTCCTGCCCCCGAGCAACAGAAGACCGCCATAGCCGAGCACGTAGCCGCTGACCACCCACTGCAGGGAAGACGTGCTGAGGCCCAGATCGTGCTGGATGGCCGGCAGGGCGACACCGACCATGGAGACGTCAAGGGCGTCAAGGAAGATCACTGCACAGAGCACGGCGAGCGCGCCCCAACGGGATGAGGAAGAGGACATGAGTCAGAACAATACATGCGTCAGCATCTAATGCAAGTGCATTTAATGCCGTTGCATGAATCTTCGCGAGATGGTAACCTCCGCGACATGGACGAGGAGTTCGTGGTCGAGACCTGGCATTACGTCCTGGCCAAACACGCGAAGGCCATGTGCGCGCTGGAGCGGGAGCTGGGCGAGCGGCACGGCCTCGGGCCCAGCGAGTTCGAGGTGCTCGACCGGATCGTCCACCACGACAGGAAGCTGCGCATCCAGGAGCTCTGCGAAGAGGTCCACCTGAGCCAGAGCGCCCTGTCCAGGGTCGTGGCCAGGCTGGAGAAGAGCGGGTTCGTCACCCGCGGCACGTGCGACTCCGACCGCCGGGGCGTGTTCGTCTGCATCACCGACGAGGGGCGCGCCCGCTACACCGAGGCGCTGCCCACGCAGCGCGCCGTCCTCGCGGGCGTCTTCACCGACGTGCCCGAGGTCCCCGCCGTCACCACCTAGCCGGTACGAGGCCGGGAAAGGCGGCGGCGGCCGTCCCCGGGCAGGGTCCGGCCGCCGCGCATGAGTGCTTCCGGCGGTCAGCCGATGCGGTCGATGACCAGGGGCAGCAGCTCGCGCCCCGACTCGGCGACCTCGTAGCCGCCCGACAGCGCGTCCAGCGCCCGCTCGAACCTGGCGGTCTCGTCGGCGTGCAGCGTCATCAGCGGCTGGCCCTCGCGCACCAGGTCGCCGGGCTTGGCGTGCAGCACGATCCCGGCCCCGAACGACACCGGGTCCTCCTTGCGCGCCCGTCCGGCGCCGAGCCGCCAGGCGGCCAGCCCCACGGCGTACGCGTCGAGGTGGGCCAGCACGCCGGACGACGGCGCCGCGACCGTCATGGTCTCGGCCGCCCGCGGCAGGACCGCGTCGGGGTTGCCGCCCTGGGCGGAGATCATCCGCCGCCACGCGTCCATGGCCGAGCCGTCGCGCAGCGCGTCGGCCGGGTCCTTGCCGGAGACCCCGGCCGCCGCCAGCATCTCGCGCGCCAGCCGTACGGTCAGCTCGACCACGTCGGACGGCCCGCCGCCGGCCAGCACCTCGATCGACTCCTCGACCTCCAGCGCGTTGCCCACCGCGCGGCCGAGCGGCCGGTCCATGGCCGTCAGCAGGGCGACCGTGCGCACGCCCGCGTCGCTCCCGAGCGCGACCATGGTCTCGGCCAGCTCGCGGGCGCTCTCGGTCGTCTTCATGAACGCCCCGGAGCCCACCTTCACGTCGAGCACCAGCGAGCCGGTGCCCTCGGCGATCTTCTTCGACATGATCGACGAGGCGATCAGCGGGATCGACTCGACGGTGCCGGTGACGTCGCGCAGCGCGTAGAGCTTCTTGTCGGCCGGGGCCAGCCCGGAGCCCGCCGCGCAGACCACCGCGCCGGCCGTGCGCAGGACGTGCAGCATCTGCTCGTTGGAGAGCGAGGCCAGCCAGCCCGGCACGGACTCCAGCTTGTCCAGGGTGCCGCCGGTGTGCCCGAGCCCGCGCCCGGACAGCTGCGGCACGTACGCCCCGCACGCCGCCACCAGGGGCGCCAGCGGCAGCGTGATCTTGTCGCCGACGCCGCCCGTGGAGTGCTTGTCGGCCGTGGGCCGGTCGAGCATCGACCAGTCCATGCGTTCGCCCGACCGGATCATGGCCTGCGTCCAGTCGGCGATCTCGCGCCGGTTCATGCCGTTGAGCAGGATGGCCATGGCCAGGGCGGACATCTGCTCGTCGGCCACGTCACCGCGGGTGTAGGCGGCGATCACCCAGTCGATCTGGGCGGTGGTGAGCTCGCCGCCGTCGCGCTTGGCGCGGATGACCTCGATGGCGTCCATGGTCACGAGCTCCTGCTGAGGTCGTCGGGGCCGAACGCGTACGGCAGGATCTGCGCCATGCGCTTGGGGCCGTCGACGGTCTCGACCAGCAGGTCCTCACCGCCGAACTCGTACAGGAGCTGACGGCAGCGCCCGCACGGCATGAGCAGCTCGCCGTGGCCGTCGACGCAGGTGAAGGCCACCAGCCGGCCGCCGCCCGACATCTGCAGCGCCGAGACCAGCCCGCACTCGGCGCACAGGCCGAGCCCGTAGGAGGCGTTCTCGACGTTGCAGCCGGTGACGATCCGGCCGTCGTCGACGACCGCCGCCGCCCCCACCGGGAACTTGGAGTACGGCGCGTAGGCGTTGCGCATGGCCGTGGCGGCCTCGGCGCGCAGGCCGTCCCAATCGATGTTCAATGTTGATCCCCCCGACGGAAGCGTACGCCGTCGGCCTTGGGCATCCGCAGACGCTGCGAGGCGACCAGGAGCACGAGCAGCGTGAGCACGTGTGGCGTGATGAAGACGAACTCGCCCGGCAGCGTCTCCACGGTCCGCCAGAGCCAGAACAGCAGGAGCGCGCCGACCGCCGCGGCGGCGATCACGGTGTAGTCCTTGACGCCCCTGGCCACGATCTCGGCCGGCTGGCTCGGCGCGACCAGCCTGCGGATCTGCAGCGCGATGTAGACCACCAGCAGCAGCGCGCCGAACAGGAAGAACGTGGTGACCGCGTTGGCCTCGCCGGAGCTGCGCAGTTGCAGGCCGCTGGCGTAGCCGAACAGGGACGAGCCGGCCGCGAGCCCGCCGGGCCGCCAGTTGCCGAAGATCATGGCCGCCAGGCCGATGAAGCCGCGTCCCTGTGTCTGGCCCTCGACGTACTTGTTGGAGACGAAGACCAGGAACACGCCGCCGAGCCCGGCGAACGCGCCGGAGACGACGACCGCGAGGTACTTGATCCGGTAGACGTTCACGCCCAGCGACTCGGCCGCCCACGGGTTCTCCCCCGCCGACCGCAGCCGCAGCCCGAACGACGTGCGCCACAGCACCAGGTACGTCACCGGCAGCAGCAGCACGGCCAGGATGATCAGCGCGTTCACGTCGTGGGTGAGCCCGCGCAGGATGCCGGCCAGGTCGGAGAGCAGGAACCAGTGGGTGCTCTCCAGCTTGCCGAGCAGGTCGGGGCCGTCCGACAGCACGGGCAGGCTCACCTCGGGCGCACCCGAGCTGATCGCCGGCGAGGTGGTGATGCCGGCGCCCTTCGCGCTGGCCGAGGTGCCCTCGCCGTAGAGGACCTCGGACAGGAAGCGGGTGATGCCGGGGCCGAGCAGGTTGATGGCGACGCCGCTGATGATGTGGTCGACGCCGAACGTGACGGTCGCGATGGCGTGGATCAGCCCGCCGAGCGCGCCGCCGAGCAGCCCGGCTACCAGCGCGGCCACGGCGCCCCACTGGTATCCGGCCCAGCCGGCGAACCAGGTGCCGAGCACCATCATGCCTTCGAGGCCGATGTTGACCACGCCGGCCCGCTCGGCCCACAGGCCGCCGAGACCGGCCAGGCCGATCGGCACCGCGAGCAGCAGCGCCGCGTTGAACGTGCCGGAGGAGGTCAGGTCGTCCTGGCCGGAGATGATCCGCACCAGCGACAGCAGCAGGATGAGCGCGGCGACGCCGAGCAGCGCCACATGGTATTTGCCGACCCTGCTCATGCTGCCACCTCAACCGGTCTGTTCGTGTCGAGCTGCCGGGCGGCCCGCTGCTCCTCAAGCCGCATGGCGATGCGGTTGGTCACCTCGTTCGCGATGACCACCAGCAGGACGATGACGCCCTGGATGATCGTGATGACCGACGACGGCACGTCCGCGATCTGCAGCGCGCCCTGCGCCCGGTCGAGGAAGGCGAACAGCAGCGCGGCGATCGCGATGCCGACGGGCTTGTTCCTGCCCAGCAGCGCCACCGCGATGCCGAGGAAGCCGAGGCCGGCGGTGAAGTTGGAGTTGAAGGCGCCCTTGTCGCCGAGGATCTCGGGCAGGCCGATGAGCCCCGCGATCGCGCCGGACAGCACCATGGCCGCGATGACCATCTTCTTCGGGTTGACGCCCGAGGCGAAGGCGGCCGGCCCGTTGAGCCCGCTGGCCTTGACGTTGAAGCCGAAGCGGGTGCGCTCCAGCACGACCCAGACCACCAGGCCGAGCACGACGGCCACGAGCAGGAAGCCCCACACGCCGCCGCCGCGGGTGGGCGCCAGCAGCCCGAACCAGTCGAAGACGAAGTTCAGGTTGGGGAACATGGCCGACTCGGGGAGCTGCGGCGTGGTCGTGGTGAGCTGGCCGGCGGCCCGCTCGCCCGTGAACGGCCCGCGGACCAGGTAGGAGGAGAGAGCGATCGCGACGTAGTTGAGCATGATCGTGGAGATCACCTCGTTCACGCCGCGGGTCACCTTCATCACCGCGGGGATCAGCGCGTACGCGCCGCCGACGACGGCCGCGACGACGATGATCACCAGGATCTGGATCGGCTTCGGCGCGGTGAACGTCGAGCCGACGAAGGCCGCGCAGATGGCCGCGATGCGGTACTGGCCCTCGACGCCGATGTTGAACAGGTTCATGCGGAAGCCGACGGCCACCGCCAGACCCGCGATGAACAGCGGCACCGCCCGGTTGAGGAACGCCGCGATGCCGTTGGACACCGACCGCTCGGTCTCGCCGAAGTTGAAGAAGGCGGCGAACGCGTCGATCGGGCTGGCGCCCGCCGCGGTGATCGCCACGCTGGAGATCGCGATCGCCAGGACGATGGCGACGACGGCGCCTGCGACGGTGAGCAGCGCCCGGTTGAGCCCGGCGGGCATCACGTCTCCTCAGTGCCGGCGATGGCGCCGGTCATGTAGCCGCCAAGCCGCTCGGGCGTGACGTCGGAAGGATCGAGTTCGGCCACGAGCCGGCCGCGCAGGATGACCCTGATCGTGTCGGACAGGCCGATCAGCTCGTCGAGGTCGGCCGAGATCAGCAGCACGGCCAGGCCGGCGGCCCGCGCGTTGCGCAGGTGGTCCCAGATGGCGGCCTGGGCGCCGACGTCCACGCCGCGGGTGGGGTGAGCGGCGATGAGGAACGAGGGCTCGCCGCTCATCTCGCGTCCGACGATCAGCTTCTGCTGGTTGCCGCCGGACAGGGCCAGGGCCAGGGTGTCCACGCTGGGGGTGCGCACGTCGTACTCCTTGACGATGCGCTCGGTGTCGGCCTTGGAGGCGCGGCGGTCGACCCAGATGCCGCTGCGCGCCGGTGGCCTGGTCTGGTGGCCGAGCACCCGGTTCTCCCACAGGGACGCCTCCAGCAGCAGGCCCTGCCGGTGGCGGTCCTCGGGGATGTAGCCGATGCCGGCCTCCCTGCGCTTCAGCGTGGACCAGGCGCTGATGTCCACGCCGCCGAGGGTGATCGTGCCGTGGGCGGGACGCATGCCCATGATCGCCTCGATCAGCTCGGACTGCCCGTTGCCCTCGACGCCGGCGATGCCCAGGATCTGGCCCGCGTGGATGTCGAAGGAGACGTCGTCGAGGATCAGGCGCTTGCCCTCTTCGCGCAGCTTGTCGACGTACAGGTCGACGGAGGTGCCCCGGGGGACGGGACGGAAGCCGTCGGCCTCCATCGTCAGCCGCGACACGCTCAGCGTGACGCTCTCGCGCACGGTGGACTCGCGGGTCTCCGGCGTGGGCAGCTCGCTGCCGACCATCAGCTCGGCGAGCCGGCGGGCGGTCACCTCGGCGGGGTTGACGCTGGCGACGGTGGTGCCGCGGCGGATCACGGTGATCGCGTCGGCGATGTTGAGCACCTCGTCGAGCTTGTGCGAGATGAAGATGACGGTCAGGCCCTCGGCCTTGAGCTCGCGCAGGTTCTCGAACAGCTCCTCGACCTCCTGCGGCACGAGGACCGCCGTCGGCTCGTCGAGGATGAGGATGCGGGCGCCGCGGTAGAGGACCTTGAGGATCTCCACCCGCTGGCGGTCGCCGACGCCGAGGTCCTCCACCAGCGCGTCGGGGTCGACGCGCAGGCCGTGGCTGCTGGCCAGCTCGGCGATGCGGGCCCGCGCCCTGCCGGTGTCGAGCACGCCGGCCCTGGTGGGCTCGGCGCCGAGGACGATGTTCTCCAGCACGGTGAAGTTGTCGGCCAGCATGAAGTGCTGGTGGACCATGCCGATGCCGACGTCGATGGCGTCGCTGGGGGTGCGGAAGCTGACCTCCCGGCCGTTGACCCTGATCGTGCCTTCGTCCGGCTTCTGCATGCCGTAGAGGATCTTCATCAGGGTCGACTTGCCCGCGCCGTTCTCCCCGACGATCGCGTGGACCGTGCCGGGTTCGACGGTGATGCGGATGTCGTGGTTGGCGACGACGCCGGGGAAACGCTTGGTGATGCCCTCCAGCTCTACGGCGGGCTGCACCGCGGCGAGGGTGTCCGAGCTCATTTCGCCTCTCCTAGAGCATGGGGGGCGGACGGGGCGGATAGCCAGAAGGCCCGAAGTGGGGACTCCGGGCCCTCGGTCGTCCGTTCCTACCCAGATTACGGCTTGGACGGAACCGTGATTTTGCCGTCGACGATGTCCTTCTTGGCAGCGTCGAGCTTGTCCTTGATGTCGTCGATCTCGCCACCGGTGGTGGACAGGCCCACACCGTCGACCTTGAGGTCGTAGACGGTGTTGCTGCCGCCCTTGGCGCCGCCCTGGAAGGCCTTGACGAACTCGAAGACGCCGACGTCCACGCGCTTGAGCATCGAGGTCATGATGACCGACTGGAGGTCGGTCTCCTTGACCGTCTGGCGCTGGTCGGAGTCGACGCCGATGGCCTTCTTCTTGGCCGCGGCCGCCGCCTGGAACACGCCGAGGCCGGAGTCGCCGGCGGCGTGGTAGACGATGTCCGCGCCGTCCTGGTACATCTTCTCGGCCGCGACCTTGCCCTTGTCGGGGGCCTTGAAGCCGGAGAAGTCACCGTCGGGGGTGAGGTACTTGATGTCGATCTTGATGTCCGACTTGACGGACTTGGCGCCCATCACGAAGCCCGCCTGGAACTTCTTGATCAGGTCGTTCTCGACGCCGCCCACGAAGCCGACGTGGCCGGCCTTCGACTTGGTCGCGGCCGCGACGCCCGCCAGGTAGGAGCCCTGCTCCTCGGCGAACAGCAGGCCGGTCACGTTCGGGCCGTTGGAGGCCGAGTCGACGACGGCGAACTGCACGTCGGGGTACTCGGCGGCGGTCTTCTTGATGTCGTCGCCGTAGGCGAAGCCGACACCGATGATGGGGTTGTAGCCCGCGTCCGCGAGCTGGCGCAGCAGGTCGCCGCGGTTGGAGCCGTCAGCGGCCGGGCTGAGCTCCTTGATGTCGGCGTTCAGCTCCGTCTTGGCCTTCTCCAGGCCGGCGTAGGCGGCGTCGTTGAACGACTTGTCGCCACGGCCGCCGACGTCGAACGCCAGGCCGACCTTCAGGCCGCCCTTGGGGGCCTCGCTGCTCGCGCCGGAGCTCGGCTGCGTGCTCGCCGAAGTGCCGCCACCATCGCCGCCGCCGCAGGCCGCGGCCGACATGAGCATGACGCCGGCTACCGAGCCGACGGCAATCCTGCTGAATCGCTTGCCGAGCAAGGCGACTCCTTCCATTTCCTCGCCGTCGAACTTCATCGCAGGCGCGAAGAAACGTACGGCACCTGCACGGAAGATAGTTGCTTGACCAGGGCAGACCAAACCGGCACACAGGGTCGCAACCGCTCCGTTATCGACATCAAGCGCGTCCGTGACCTGAATCTGGGTTCAGGCACTTGGGACGGCACCCGGAAAGTTTTGCCCAAGTTTGGTATGGAAGGGCCCCTTGCCGAGCGGTCGATCATGGCAGAGATTCCGATCAACGGTGGAAATTTCGTATCGGAGCCCCGTATGCAGCCTTGGAAGACACTGGCCGTCCCGCTGGTCGCCATTCTCGCCGTGACCTTGGGCGGACCCGCCCCGGCGACGGCCGCCACCCCTGCCCTCAAGATCGAGAACAACGCCACCCAGCCCGTCTTCTCCCGCGCCGACGCCGTCAAGCAGACGGTCTTCGTCGAGGTGGCCGGGACCGACAGCGACGACGACGGGCAGCCCGACCGCGTCGCCATGGACATCCTGCGCCCCAAGGAGACCGACCAGGGCCTCAAGGTCCCGGTGATCATGGAGGCCAGCCCCTACTACGCCCCCGGCAACGACGTGCCCAACCACCCGGTGGACGTCGACGCGAACGGCAACCCGCTGCCCACCCTGAAGTCCCCGTCGAACAAGCTCGCCCCCGAGCCCTTCGACGGCTACTACGACAACTACTTCGTGCCCCGCGGCTACGCCATCGCCCTGGTGGAGAACGTCGGCAGCGCCCGCGCCACCGGCTGCCCGTCCTCCGGCGACCGGAACGAGACCGCCGGCCCGAAGGCCGCCATCGACTGGCTGAACGGCCGCGCCCGCGGCTTCGACGCCGCCGGCAACGAGGTCAGCGCCACCTGGTCCACCGGCAAGGTCGGCATGATCGGCGTCTCCTACAACGGCACGCTGCCCAACGCCGTCGCCTCGACCGGCGTCGAGGGCCTGAAGACGATCGTGCCGATCGCCGCCATCTCCAGCTGGTACGACTACTACCGGGCCAACGGCGGCGTCCTGGCCCCCGGCGGCTACCAGGGCGAGGACCTCGACGTCCTGGCCAAGTTCGTGCTGACCAGGGACAGGGGCTTCGAGGTCTGCGGCGCCAGGATGGACGCGCTGACCGCGGGCCAGGACCGGATCACCGGCGACTACGGCCCCCTCTGGGACGCCCGCAACTACCTCAACGACGTGGACAAGGTGAAGGCCAGCGTCTTCCTCGTGCACGGGCTCAACGACTGGAACGTCAAGACCAAGCAGTTCGCCCAATGGTGGTACGCCCTGGCCGAGCGGCACGTGCCGCGCAAGATCTGGCTGCACCAGGGCACCCACATGAACCCCTTCAACCTGCGCACCGCCGAGTGGCTGCGCCAGTTGCACGGCTGGTTCGACTACTGGCTCCAGGGCATCGACTCGGGCATCATGCGCGAGCCGCAGGCCGACGTGGAGATCGGCGTCGGCGAGTGGCAGCAGCACGCCTCCTGGCCGCTGCCCGGGGCCACCACGGTCGCGCTGCACCCGGCCGCCGGCGAACGTCTCGGCCTGCTGCCCCGGCCGCTGTCGCGCGCGGAGTCCTTCGTGGACCAGAGCGCGCGGACGGCCGAGCAACTGGTGGAGGCGACCGGGCCGGACCCGAACCGGCTGGCGTACCGGACCGGCGAGCTGCCCGCCGACGTGCGCATCTCCGGCACCCCGACGGTCTCGGTACGGGCCTCGTTCAAGGACGGCGCCTCGCCGTACCTGACGGCGTTGCTGGTGGACTACGGCACCGACGTGCGCCCGGACGGCACCCTGCTGTCGACCGGCCAGACCTACTGCTACGGCGAGGGCGTCCCGGGTGACACGGGCTGCACGACGCTGCGGCGGCTGGGCACGGCGACGACCGCGTACAAGATCGTCTCCAGGGGGTGGCTGGACGTGCGCAACCGCCACCGCGCCGACCGCACCGAACCGCTGCGCCCCGGCAAGGAGTACACCTTCACCTGGGACTTCCAGCCCAAGGACTACCTGTTCAAGAAGGGCCACCGGCTGGGCCTGGTGATCATCTCGACCGACCGCGACTACACCCTGCGCTATCCGGCGGGCACCCGGGTCACCGTGTCGCCGGGGCACTCGTCCCTGCGGCTGCCGGTGGTGTTCGGCCGGCTCGCCTGAACCGCCGACGGCCCGCCGCGCGACGCGGCGGGCCGTTCGCTGCGGCGCTCAGGCCATGGCGTTGCTGATGGAGTCGATCGGGCCGACGTCCCACAGCGCGGTCAGCGCGGTGGCGGCCATCACCCGCACGCCCATCGCGATCGCCTTCTCGTCGACGTCGAAGGTGCCCTGGTGGATGTCGTACGTGACGCCGTCGGGCGAGCGCGTGCCCAGCCGGGCGAAGGCGCCGGGGATCGACTCCAGGTACCAGGCGAAGTCCTCGCCGCCGAGCGACTGCTGGGTGGGCACCACCGCGCCGGCGCCGAGCGCCCGCTCGGCCGCCTCGGCCAGCATCTCGACGCTGACCTCGTCGTTGACGACCGGCGGCACGCCGCGCGTGTAGTCCATCACGGCCTCGACGCCGTACGCGCCGGCGACGGACTCCAGCAGGGCCTTGATCAGGTCGGGGGCGGCGTGCCAGGCGTTCTCGTCGAGGCAGCGGATCGTGCCCTCGGCGATGCCGTCGTCGGGGATCGCGTTGGCCGCCGAGCCCGCCTCGACCCGGCCCCAGACGAGGCTGAGCGAGGAGCGCGGGTCGATCCGGCGGGACAGCGCGGCGGGCAGCTCGGTGAGGATCTTGGCCAGGGCGAAGACCAGGTCGGCCGTCAGGTGGGGACGGGCGGTGTGGCCGCCGGGGCCGGAGACCCTGACGACGATCTTGTCGCAGGCCGACGTGATCGGGCCGCTCCGCAGGCCGAGCTGGCCGACGTCGACGCGCGGGTCGCAGTGGAGGCCGAAGATGCGGTCGACGCCGCTGATGCCGCCGTGGGCCATGACCTCAAGGGCGCCGCCGGGCAGCTCCTCGGCGGGCTGGAAGATCAGCCGGACCCGGCCGGGCAGCAGCCCCGCCGCGGCCTGCTGGGCCAGGAAGAGCGCGGTGCCGAGCAGGACGGTGGTGTGCACGTCGTGACCGCAGGCGTGGCACGCGCCGGGGACGGTGGAGCGGTAGGGCACGTCCTTCTCGTCCTGGAGCGGCAGCGCGTCGATGTCGGCCCGCAGCGCGACCGTGGGCCCGTCGCCGCTGCCCACGTCGCAGATGAGGCCGGTGCCGCGCGGCAGCACCGACGGCGTCAGCCCCGCGGCGGTCAGCCGGTCGGCGATGCGCTGGGTCGTGCGGTATTCGGCGAAGGCGAGCTCAGGATGCATGTGAAGGTCGCGACGGAACGCCACCAGCTCCTGCTCGATCTCCGCCAGGAACGCGTCCAGCTCTCCCCGCAGCTCACGTCCCCGCATATGTCACCATCCATCCCGTCGAGGCCGCGCGTCCCACGCACGGACGGCGGCTCATGACGCTCTCGAAAAATTCCATCCTGCGGCAGCCACCTGGTTGAGGCGGCCGCTCGGCGAAAGAAAGCCACACCCGTAGGTTTCGGTGCGAGATCGTCAGCACGGGCTTCGCGTTCATCGGTCGCAGCAGCCCGGGTGCACGGCGGTAAGCCGTGAGCCCGGTGGCGATGCTTCTGACTTTATCGCTCCCGTGCGCCTTCGCGCCGACAGATACACCAAAAGTTGGCCGACGGCATGCCCGTAACCGCAGGTGGTCACGTTCCGCACATGCCTGCCTGATCCGGAAAATAGTCACAAGGGATCATTAGATGGTGACCCGATGTCGCCACTTCCAAACGTGCTCACCGATTTCGAATCCTGTCACCTTCTGTCATGGTCATGACACTTTGGCGCTTGCTGCATTTGTGAAGAATGCGTGTTTCACTCGCTATATGATCACTAATATCCCGTTCGGGGAGAAGTATGCCGGGTTGAGCATCTTCGAGCCGAGCGAGGGGACCCTGGTGGTCGTACCCTCGCTCTCCCTGCCGCAGGACGAGCTGCGCCGCATCACGGCAGCCCGGTCGTACGAGGAGCGCCTGCTCTTCCTCCTCCTGACGCTCCGGGAACCCGGGGTCAAGGTGATCTACCTCTCCTCCGCGCCGATCGATCCCGACATCATCGACTACTACCTCGGCTTCCTCCCCGACCCGGACGACGCCGCCAAGCGCCTGGAGCTCATCAGTCTCGACGAGCCCTGGTCGCAACCCCTCACCCGGACGCTGCTGCGCCGACCCGACGTCCTCGAACGGTTACGGTCGGCGATCGACGCCGACGCCTGGCTGGTGCCGTTCGTCCTCAGCGAGACCGAGGAGGAGCTGGCCGCGTCACTCAACGTCCCCATCTACGGCCCCGCCACCGCGCTGGCCTACTACGGCTCCAAGAGCGGCGCCCGCGAGGTCGGGCACGAGGCCGGCGTGCCCATGGCGCGCGGTTTCGGCGACGTGCACAGCATCATCGCGATCGACGAGGCCATCGACTCGCTGCCGGGCGAGCGGGTGATCGTCAAGCTCAACGACGGCTACTCCGGCCTCGGCAACGCCATCGTCGACAAGGCCGACCGCTCGCTGACCCGATTTTCGGCGGCCGGGGAGACCTGGACGAGCTTCACGACGAAGATCAGGGAGCGCGGCGCGGTGGTGGAGGAGTTCATCGAACATCGCCCGCTCTACTACCCGAGCGCCCTGGCCCGAATCACGCCAGGCGGGCACGCGGCCGTCCTGGCCACCCACGACCAGGTGCTCGGCGGCCCCAACAACGACGTCTACCAGGGCTGCACGTTCCCCGCCGCCCCCGAGTACCGGCACGAGGTGGGCGAGTCGGCCGGGCGCATCGCCGCCATCCTGGCCGAGCGGGGCGTGGTCGGCCTGTTCGGCATGGACTTCTTCGCCCTCAAGGCCGACGCCGGGTACGCCGCGCTGCTGTGCGAGATCAACCTGCGCATCGGCGGCACGACGCACCCGTACGGCGCGGTGGTGCTGACGACCGGCGCCAGGTACGACCCGGCCACCGGCCTGCTCATGGCCGGGGACCAGCCGAAGTACTACACCGCGACCGACAACTGCTCCTCCTCCTGCCTGCGTGGCCGCACGCCGGGCGAGGTCATGCGCACCGCCCGGCGGCTCGGGATCGGCTTCGACGCCGACCGGCGCACGGGCAACGTCTTCCACCTGCTCGGCGCCATCCCCGAGTACGGCAAGCTTGGCTTCACCTCCATCGGCGACTCGCGCGAGGAGGCCGACGAGCTGCACGCGCTCACCCGCCGCCTTCTCTGCGACGCCTGATCCCCGCCTCCCGCAGTCCGCGCCACCCGATCACCGCCAGCACCGCACCGAGGATCACGTTGACCCCGATCAGGATCCCGTGCACGACGTAGAAGCCGGTGGGATGCCCGTCGGCCAAGTTAAACCCGAGGTTGATCCACTCGACGATCATGAACACGCCGAGGATGACGAGGAAACCGGCGATCTTTGGTGACATGGTCATCTCTCCAGTATCGAAGGCGGATCATCCGGGGAATGTGTCGCCACATGGGCATTCACACGGAGCTACGCTGAGACCGCCATGTGGACGAAATTTGTGCCGGTTACGGCACTTCTCGCCGCGGTCACGCTCACGAGCGGGACCGCATCCGCCGCCCCGGCGACACCCGTCGGCGGTGACGCGCTGGGAAGCCGTGGGCTGGTGCAACCCCAAGGCGTCAAGGCGCCTCCCAAGAGCAAGGCTACTTCCTACGTCATCGCGGACGTGGAGACGGGTCAGGTGCTCGCCGCGAAGGACGCGCACGGCCGCTACCTGCCGGCGAGCACGCTCAAGACGCTCACGGCGCTGACGCTGCTGCCGAAGCTGGACAAGAACCGCAGGGTCCGGCCGAGCCAGAACGCCTGCAACCAGGAGGGCACGGCGGTCGGGCTGACGCCCAAGATGACGTACAAGGTCGACGACCTGTTCCGGGCGCTGATGATGTCGTCCGGCAACGACGCGGCCATGGCCCTGGCCGAGACGAACGGCGGCGTGGCCCAGACCATGCGCGACATGAACGCCGAGGCCAGGCGGCTCCAGGCGTACGACACGGTGGCCAAGACGCCGAGCGGCCTCGACAAACCCGGGCAGAGCAGCTCGGCGTACGACTTGGCGCTCATCGCCCGCGCCGGCCTCGCAAACCCCGATTTCCGGCGATATATCAGTACAAAGACGGCCAAGTTTCCGGCGCCCAAGGACTACTACGAGATCAGCAACCACAACAAGCTGCTCTGGCGCTACCAGGGCATGATCGGCGTCAAGAACGGCTGGACGTCCAAGGCGCAGGGCAGCTTCGTCGGCGCGGCCACCCGCGGCGGCCACACGATCCTCGTCACGATCATGCGGCACGAGGGCTACTTCTGGGACGAGGTGGCCAAGCTGCTCGACTGGGGCTTCACGGTCAGGGGCAAGGCGACCCCCGTCGGGCAGCTCGTCGAGCCGGTGCCCGACCAGGTGCGGGCCGCGCCGCAGGCGTCGGCGCCGGGGTCGAGGGTGACGCCGGCCGCCCAGCCGCCGCTGCTGGACACGGCGGCCTCCAAGCAGACCGACTCCACCCGGACGGTCGGCTCGGCCGTCATCGGCGGCGGCCTGCTGTTCGGGCTGGTCTGGCTCGGCTTCGGCATCCGCCGCAAGCGCAACAGGTCCCGCCTCTGACCCCAGGCGTCGCGTCGGGGCCCGGTCAGGGCTCCGAGGTCGGGTGCGGGGTCGTGCCCCTGCACTCGGGGCCGGCCGCCTGGTCCGGGTCGGCCGCCGGCACCTCCAGCGGATCGCCGAGCGACGGGATCGGCGACGGGGACGGCGGCGGGCACAACCCCGTGGTGGACGTCCACGCGGCGGCCAGCAGCACGAGCCTGGCCGAGAAGTTCATCCACACCAGCAACCCCACGATGGCGGCGAACGCGCCGTAGACGGGGTTGCTGAGCGTGGTGCTGAGCAGCAGGCTCGCCACCTGCTTGAGCAGCCCGAACCCGATCGCGCCGAGCAGCGCGCCCCTGACGATGACCTTGAACGGCTCGGCAGGCTTGGCAACCCAGCCGAGCAGGATCACGAACAGCACCCAGTCGGCCACGACGCTCGCCAGCACCACGAAGATCCGGAACCCCTCGGTGCTGAGCAGCGAGTTGTCGCCGAAGACGTGGTCGAGCACCTTGTCCGTGACCGTGGTCGCGGCCCCGGACACCAGCGTGGAGACGACCAGCGTCGCCCCGAGCAGGATGACCGAGATCAGGTCGCGCAGCTTGCCCAGGAAGAAGTTCGGGGGCGGCACCGTGGTCATCGACATCTCGCGCAGCGCCGCGCGCAGCGCGTCCATCGCGCCGAGCCCGGCGTACAGGAGGCCGAGGAGGCCGATGATGCCCGCCGTCGTCCTGGCGCCGGCGATCTGCTCCAGGTTGAGGTCGGCCGCCATGCCGGGGAGCCGTTCGGTGATGGCGGTCTCCAGCGCCTCCCTGGTCGCGCTGCTGGCGTCGAGGGTGAAGCCGAGCACCGCGTACCCGAGCGCGAGCAGCGGGAAGAAGGACAGGAACGAGAAGTAGGTGACCGAGCCGGCCAGCCGGTCGCCGCCCTGGAGCTGGTAGCGGCGCACGGCCCTGACCAGGTGGTCGATCCACAGCCTGCGGACCCGCCAGTGGTCGAGCGTCGTCCGGCCCCAGGCGCGCAGCGACGCGATCCGCTCGTTCAGACTCGTCATCACGCCCTCACCCCCCGCCGGAGGCGGACGATCACCTCGTCACGGCGTCGGCCGATTCTGCCAGTGACGCGAGGACCGCCGCCAGATCCTGATGGAGCATCTGCCCATCTCGCTTGACGACACGCCCGCCGACCAGCACGGTTTCCACGACGCCGGGGTCGGCGTTGAGCACGACGGCGGCGATCGGGTCGTGCGCCGCCGCCATGCCGAGGGTGTCGGTGCGCAGCAGTTGCAGGTCGGCCTGCTTGCCCGGCCGCAGCGAGCCGACGACGTCGCCCAGGCCCACCACCTCGGCCCCCTCGACGGTGGCCATGCGCAGCACGTCGCGGGTGGTGAAGCCAGTGCCGCCGCCGTCCGGCCGGCCGCGCTCCAGCAGGTACGCCGCCCGCATCAGGCTGAACATGTCGCCCGGCGCGCAGCTCACCGTGTCGATGCCGAGCCCGGTCGGGGCGCCCGCCGCCCTGGCCCGCCCGCTGACCGGGTAGCCGAGGCCGAGCGTCATCTCGTCGACCGGCGAGACCGACACGTTGCCGCCGCCGGCCGCGACGCGCTTGAGGTCGTCGTCGGTGTAGCTGTTGGCGTGCACGAACGTGGTCCGCGGCCCGAGCAGGCCGTTCGCCTCCAGGAACGCCAGGCCGCGGGCGGCCTGGTCCGGGCCGCCGACGCCCATGTGCACGGTGACCGGCAGGTCGAGCTCGCGGGCCAGCCGCCATTCGGCCAGCGCGTGTTCCTCCGCCACGATCTCCGGCCCGAGCGCGGCGACGACCATGGTGACCAGGCCGCCGCCCGCGCCGAAGTGCTCCTCGTACACCCTCAGGCCCTCGCGGACGAGCCCGCCCGGCTCGCCCCCGTGGCACCAGCCGAGCACGGCCCTGATCCCCGACTCGCGCAGCGCCCGCACGGTGGCCTCGGTGTGGGCGGGCGAGAGCTGGATGTGGGACCAGTCGAGCAAGGTGGTGATGCCGGTGTCGAGGCACTCCAGCGCGCCGGCGAGGTTGCCCGCGTAGACGTCGGCCGGGCGGTGGGCGGGGGCCAGCTCGCCGAGCACGCGGCTCAGGTAGCCGTCGAAGGCGACGTCGGGGGCGACCGCCCTGATGCCGGCCTGCCAGGTGTGCCGGTGGGTGTCGACGAACCCGGGCAGCACGATCCGCCCGGTCGCGTCGATCACCTCGGCGCCCGGGACGTCGGGCAGGCCGGGGCCCACCTCGGCGAGCACGCCGTCCTCGACGCGCACGTCGACCTGGCCGAGCACCACGGGCTCTGGCTCGGTGTCGATCACGGTGCCGTTCTTGATCAGTAGCGTCGTTGTCATGGCGAAAAGCTTAATGAGAAGCTTTTCAGAAAGCAATCTGCCGATGGGTATTCTCGATGGCGTGAAACCGGATGAGATCGACGCGATGGTGCCGCGCTGGGTGGAGTCCGGGCTGTCGTCGTCGCTGATCGCCGGTCTGGAGCTGAGCAAGCGCCTGTCCAGGCTGCACCTGGTCTTCGAGCAGGCGATCAAGGCGGAGCTGGCAGAGCTGGGGCTGACCTACGCCGAGTTCGACGTGCTGGCCGCGCTCGCCCGTACGCCCGCGCCGCACCGGATGAAGCCGAGCGAGCTGTCCAAGGCGCTGCTGCTCACCTCGGGGGGCACCAGCAACGTGCTCCAGCGGCTGACCGCGGCGGGCTACGTCGAGCGGGAGGCCAACGCGGGCGACGCGCGCAGCCGGTGGGTGCAGCTCACGGCCGAGGGGCATCGGGTGGCCCTGGCGGCCCTCGACGCCTCCTCGCGGGCGCACGAGGAGGTGCTGGCCGGGGTGCCGGAGCAGGACGTCAGAGCCGCCGCCGACGCCCTGCGCGAGGTGCTCGCCCCCGTCGGCCGCCGCCGCTTCCGCTGACCCGCCGCCCCGCTCTCGCCGGCCACTGCCGCTTCCGCCGGCCCGCAGACCCGCCCAGCGCGCCCGCCGGACGCGGCCGTCAGGTCGCGCGCAGGGCGTCAGGTCGCGCGCAGGGCGTGGCGGTCGGCCCAGGAGCGGATCGCCGCCGCGATGGCCTCCGGCTGGTCCTCCGGGGCGTGGTGACCGGCCGGGCCCAGGTGCTCGATCTCCAGGGCCGAGATCGTGCGGGCGCACCAGTCGAGCACCTCGCCCTGGATCAGCAGGGTCGGCGAGGAGTCGAAGGTGAGCAGCAGCTTGGGCACCTCGTCGCTGTTCGCCAGCCACTTGTCGTAGCGCTCGACGGCCTCGGCCACGTCGGCCGGGTCGCCGTCGAGCGGGATCGAGCGCGCCCACTGCAGCAGCGGCCGGCGGCTCTCCCTGGTCGCGTACGCCTCCAGGTACGGCCGCAGCTCCTCCTCGCTCAGCGGGTTCAGCACCCCGCCCGTGTACGCCGTCCGCACCAGGAAGTCGTCGTCGAGCACCAGCCGCTCCCCCGCCTCGCTCCTGATCAGCTCGCTGCGGGCACGCGGGCCCTCGCCCAGCTCGCTCCAGCTCATCGGCCGCACGATGGTCTCGAAGAAGGCCACCCCGCGGACCCGGTCCGGATGCCGCGCCGCCCAGTCGAAGGCCAGCGCGCCGCCCCAGTCGTGGCCGACCAGCACGACGTCCTCCAGGCCGAGCCGGTCGAACCAGGCGTCGAGGTAGCGGGCGTGGTCGGTGAAACGGTAGGCGAGGTCGGGCCGTCCCGAGCGGCCCATGCCGATCAGGTCGGGCGCGAGCAACCGGCCGGGCCCCACCCCGGGCAGCACGTTGCGCCACAGGTGGGAGGAGTTGGGGTTGCCGTGCAGGAAGACGATCGGCACGCCCTCCCCCCGGTCCTCGTAGTACATGGTCGAGTCCAGCACCTCGGCGACAGGCATGACACGTCTCTTTCGTTCGTAGCACTAACGTTTATGTCACTAACGAACTTACATCGTTAGTGCGACTAACGCAACGGGATAGGATCACCGGCATGAGCCACGACATGTCCGACGCCTCCGACCGGGCCGCCCCCGCCCGCCTGCGCGGCCTGCCGAGCCGGCTGCTGGCCCACGTCGCGATGCAGGCCGACCGGCTGGTCAGCGACCGGCTCGCGGGCGCCGACGCGCGCAAGTGGCACTACGCGGTGCTGGTCGCGCTGCGCGAGTCCGGCCCGGCCAGCCAGGCCGAGCTGAGCCGGCTCACCGGCATCTACCGCAGCGACATGGTCGCGCTGCTCAACGAGCTGGCCGAGCGCGGCCTCGTCGAGCGCGCGCCCGACCCCGCCGACCGCCGGCGCAACGTCATCTCCATGACCGAGCTCGGCCGCGACCGGCTCACCCGGCTCGACGGGCTGGTGGACGACGTCCAGGACGAGCTGCTCGCGCCCCTGACCGGCCCCGAGCGCGACCAGCTCGTCGGGCTGCTCGGACGGCTGCGCGACCACCACTCCCGATCGCCTCAATGTTGGGCAAAGACTGGTAAAAGCCGAGGCGTGGGAGCTTGCCGACATACCTCCTGACCAGGGGGAACGCATGGCAGGGCCGCTCCGGTGACCCTAGCCTGTGCTGTGTCGGGACCGAGCCAGGAGGCGTCACCCCCATGACCGAAATCAGCACCGGGCAGATGGTGCGGCTCCAGCGCGAACGAAGGGGCATGAGCACGACCGCGCTGGCGACCCAGTCCGGCTGCACCACCCGGCACATCGAGCTGATCGAACACGGCAAGCGCACCCCGTCGCTGCCCCTTCTCCGCGAGATCGCCAAGGTCCTCGGCGTACGGACCGCCGTGCTCCTGGGCGAGACCCCCCGCGACTCCCACGAGCCCAGCAGGCCGCAGATCCGCGACATCGAGCGCGCCCTGTTCGCCTGCCGCGCCGGCGAGCCCGACCTCGAACCGCCCGACGCCGAGCAGCTGACCGAACGCGTGGCGGCGGCGCGCAACGCCTGGTTCACCTCGGCCCGCCGGTACTCGATCCTGATGGCCGCGCTGCCCTCGCTGGTCTCCGACGCCGAGAGCCTGGCGGCCGAGCGCACCCCCGCGGCCTACCGGACGGCGACGGACGCGTACATGCTGGCCAGGGGGGTGCTCAAGCACCTGCAGCGGGTGGATCTCGCGCACCTGGCCGCCGACCGGGCCATGCGTTACGCCGAGGAGTCGGCCGACCCGCTGATGCTCGCCTGGGCCCACTGGAACCTCGGCCAGTCGATGCTCTCCGACGACATGCACCAGATCGCCCACGACGTGGCCCGGCGCGGCATCGAGATCCTCGACCCCCATGTGGCCGGCGGCGACGTACGGCACATCAAGGCCCTCGGCGCGCTGCACCTGCTGGCCGCCATCAGCGCGGCCAGGGGCGGCGACGACGAGCAGGCCAGGGAGACCGTGCGCGGCGTCGCCACCCGGCTCGCCGAGCGCGCCGACGACCACTCCGACGCCTACGACCTGGCCTTCTTCGGCCCCACCAACGTCGCCATCCACATGGCCAGCATCGAGAACGACACCGGCCGCCCCGAGGCCGTGCTGCGGCTGGCCGACGACATCGACATCCGCAGGACCCCGTCCATCGAGCGGCGCACCACGCATCTGTGCCACGTCGCCCGCGCCTGCGAAGACCTGGGCGACGACGCCGCGAGCCTGGTCTACCTGCTGCGGATCGAGCGCGAGAGCCCCGAGGAGCTCGACCACAAGCTGCTGCTGCGGGAGATGGTGCGCTCGCTGGTGCGCCGGGCGCGGCCGTCGTGGGCGCCGGAGGTGCGCTTCCTCGCCGAACGCCACAACATCGACGTGTGAGGCCGTCCACCGAACTCTGAGTTCGCTGCGGCCGAACCGGGAGATCTGTCGCCGCGGTTCGTCACCGAGCGGGTCCGGGGTGGCACTGTGCGTCCATGACCACAACGCCGAGTGCTGACGTCGTCATGGAACGCCTGCTGGAGGAGGCCATGCGCGAGTTCCCCGGCTGGGCGTTCAGCCGGGGGCGGTCGGGATGGACCGCCGTGTCGGGCGGTGTGCGGCTGACCGGCCGGAGCCTGGCCGCGCTCCGCGCCCGCCTGCGCGTACGGCCACTCGACCGGCGCCTGTGACGACCGGAGGAAGGGCGGCCGACCCGCCGCCCTTCCCGCGTCACAGCTTGGGCAGGAAGCCCACCCGGTCGCGGACCTCGGCCATCGTCCGGCGGGCGACGGCGGCCGCGCGCTCGGCGCCGACGGCCAGCAGGCGGTCGAGCTCGGCCTCGTCGGCCAGCAGCTTCTCCGTGCGCTCCCGGATCGGCGTGAACGTCTCCACGACCGCCTCGGCGACGTCCTTCTTGAACGTGCCGTAGCCCTGGCCCTCGTAGCGGGCGACCAGGTCGGGGATGGGCGTGCCGGTCAGCGCCGACTGGATGCGCAGCAGGTTGGAGATGCCCGGCTTGTTCTCCTCGTCGAACAGCACCTCCGAGCCCGTGTCGGTCACCGCGCGCATGACCTTCTTGCGCAGCGGCCCCGGCTGCTCCAGCACGTCGAGGATGCCCGCCGGGCTGGAGGACGACTTCGACATCTTCGCCGTCGGGTCCTGGAGGTCGGTGATCTTCTCGACCTCCTTGAGGATGAACGGGTCGGGCAGCGTGAACGTGTCGCCGAAGCGGTGGTTGAAGCGCTGGCCCAGGTCGCGGGTGAGCTCCAGGTGCTGCTTCTGGTCGGCCCCCACCGGGACGGCGTTGGCCTGGTAGAGCAGGATGTCGGCGGCCTGCAGGATCGGGTAGGTGAACAGCCCGACGCTGGCCGCGCTCTCGCCGAACTTGGCCGACTTGTCCTTGAACTGCGTCATCCGGGCAGCCTCGCCCATGCCGGTGAGGCAGATCAGGATCCAGGCGAGCTCGGTGTGCTCGCGCACGTGCGACTGCACGAAGACGGTCGAGCGCTCGGCGTCGAGGCCGGCGGCGAAGAGCTGCGCGGCGGCCACCCGGCTGCGCCTGCGCAGTGCGGCGGGCTCGGTCGGCACGGTGATCGCGTGCAGATCGACCACGCAGTAGAAGGCGTCGTGGGTCTCCTGCATGGTGACCCACTGACGGACCGCACCCAGGTAGTTGCCCAGGTGGAATGAGTCCGCGGTGGGCTGGATGCCGGAGAGAACACGAGGTCTGGCCATAGCAGGCAATTGTGTCAGGAATCCTGGTCGGGCGGCGACTCGGCGGCGGCCCGGCGTTTCACCCGCACCCGCGCTATCCGGCGGCCGTCCAGCTCGGTGACGGTCAGCTCGAAGCCCTGGATCTCCACCTGCTCGCCGGCCGCGGGCACGTGCCCCAGCATGGCCATCACGAACCCGCCCAGCGTCTCGTACGGGCCGTCGGGCAGCCGTACGCCGGTCTCGCCGGCGAAGTCGTTGAGGTTGGTCAGGCCGTCGATCTCGATCTCGCCGGCGGGCAGGACGACGACGTCCTCCTCGACGTCGTACTCGTCCCTGATGTCGCCGATCAGCTCCTCGACCAGGTCCTCCATGGTGACGATGCCGGCGGTGCCGCCGTACTCGTCGACCACGATGGCCAGGTGCTGGCCCTCGTCGCGCATCTCGTTCAGGGTGCTCAGCAGGCGCTTGGAGGCGGGCACGAACTTGGCGGGCCGGATCGGCACGACCGCGCTGATGGGCTCCGTACGCCCGATCAGCTGGGGGTCGAGCAGGTCGCGCACGTGCACGAAACCGATGACCTCGTCGTATGAGTCCCGGTAGACGGGGAAGCGGGAGTGCGGGAGCGCGGCGGCCAGGTTCGCGGCCTCGGCCAGCGGCGTCTCGGCGTCCATGAACTCGACCTCGGTGCGGGGCAGCATGACCTCGCGGAGCTGGCGCTTGCCGGCGGCGAACACCTCGGCGATGAGCTTGCGCTCGTCGGCGGTGAGCTCGGCGTGCCCGACGACCATGTCGCGCAGCTCCTCGGTGGTGACCTCCTCGCGGTCGGCCTCCGGGTTGCCGCCGAGCAGCCGGACGACCAGGTCGGTCGACTTCGACAACATCCAGATGACCGGGCGCGACAGGGCGGCGATCCGGTCGAGGAAGGGCGCGACGAACAGCGACAGCCCTTCGGTGCGCTGGAGGGCCAGCCGCTTGGGGGCCAGCTCGCCGAGCACCAGGGAGACGTACGAGATGGCCAGCGTCACCAGCACGAGCCCGAGCACGGGCGCGACCGCCTGCGGCACCCCCCAGCGTTCGAGCACCGGGACGAGCTCCATCCCGAGCCGGTCGGCGCCGAAGGCGGCCGAGAGCATCGTGGCGACGGTCACCCCGATCTGCACCGCCGACAGGAAACGGTTGGGGTCGCGGGCGAGCTTGGCCACGCGCTCGCCCCTCCGGCCGCGCTCGGCGAGCTTGCGGACCTGGCTCTCGCGCAGGGAGACCATCGCGATCTCCGCGCCCGCGAAGAACCCGCCGACCAGGATGAAGAGCAGGACCAGGGCGATGTTCGCCGCGAGGGTGTCAAACATGGTGGTTGGCAGCGTACTCGGCGGGTTTCCCGCGTATGCTGAACGGCAAGCCGTACAAAATCAAACATATGTAAACAGGAGTACACATGAGGCTGTTGGTCACCGGAGGCGCCGGGTACGTCGGCAGCGTCGTCGCCGCGCAGCTCGTCGAGGCGGGGCACGAGGTGACCGTGCTCGACGACCTGTCCACGGGCCACGAGGACGCGGTGCCCGAGGGCGCCCGGTTCGTGCGCGAGTCGATCACGAACGCCCACGACGCGCTCGACGGCATGGACGCCGTGCTGCACTTCGCGGCCAAGTCCCTGGTGGGCGAGTCGGTGCAGAAGCCGGGCCTGTACTGGGCCGCCAATCTCGGCGGCACGCTGGCCCTGCTCGACGCGATGCGCGACAAGGGCGTGCGCCGGATCGTCTTCTCCTCCACGGCGGCCACGTACGGCGAGCCCGAGCGCTCCCCCATCGAGGAGGACGACCCGACGCGCCCGACCAACCCCTACGGCGCCTCCAAGCTGGCCGTGGACACCGCCCTGAGCGCTTATGCGGGCGTCCGCGGGCTCGGCGCGGTGAGCCTGCGCTACTTCAACGTGGCCGGCGCCTACGGCCGCTTCCGCGAGCGCCACACGGTCGAGACCCACCTCATCCCGAACGTGCTCAAGGTGGCCACCGGCGAGCGCGACTCGGTGAGCGTCTTCGGCACCGACTACCCCACCGCCGACGGCACCTGCGTGCGCGACTACGTCCACGTCGGCGACCTGGCGCGGGCGCACCTGCTGGCGCTGGAGGCGGTCGCCGAGGGCGAGCACAAGATCTACAACCTGGGCAGCGGCGCCGGGTTCAGCGTGCAGGAGGTGATCTCGGTCTGCCGCGAGGTCACCGGCCACGAGATCCCGGTCGTCGTCGGCGACCGGCGGCCCGGCGACCCGGCCGTGCTGGTGGCCTCGTCCGCGCGGATCCAGCGCGACCTGGGGTGGAAGGCGGAGCGGGCGGCGCTGCGCGACATCGTCTCCGACGCGTGGACGGCACTTTCCGGGAACGCCTGATGTGGGCGGCGTTTATATGCTGTGATACCCAAATGTGAGGAGCTTTTCACCAAGGGTCACGAAGCTGCTCTTTGGTGCCCTCATCCTGCTGGGCAGCCTTGCCGCGGCGGCCGGGGTGCTCTACGCGACCTCCCAGCCCGCGCCGGCCGCCCAGCCCCTTCCCTCCTGTCAGGGGGCGGACGAGAAGGACGTCTCCCGCCACCAGTAGCCTGTTCGGCCGTGTCACTCCTCCCCGAGAGCGGGCCCGTGCGCGCGCTCACGTACGCCACACTGCTGCGTTCTCTCGGCCGCGGCCTGTTCGTCACGGTGAGCGTGCTGTTCTTCAAACTGTCGGTCGGCCTGTCCGACGGCGAGATCGGGCTGGGGATGACGATCGCCGCGGCCGTCGGGCTCGCCGCCGGGCTGCCCGCCGGGCGGCTGTCCGACCTGGCCGGGCCGCGCGGGGTGCAGATCGCCTTCTCCGCCGCGGGCGGGCTGCTGGTGCCGGTCTACGCGCTGGTGTCGGGGTTCGCCGGGTTCGTCGTGGTGGCCGCCCTGGTGACGTTCGCCGAGGCCGGGGAGGGCACCGCGCGGGCGGCGCTGGTCGGCGGCGCGGTGCCGGCGGCCGACCGGGTGTGGGTGCGGGCGTACCTGCGGGCCGTGACCAACGTCGGCTGGTCGGTCGGCGGGCTCGGGGCGGGCGCGGCGCTGCACTTCGACAGCCGTCCCGTGTACCTGGGGATGATCTTCGGGTGCGCGCTCTGCTACCTCGGCAGCGCGGCGCTGATGTTCCGCGTGCCGCCCGTCGCGCCGGTCCGGCGCAAGGCGGGCGAGCCGGTCTGGATCGTGCTGCGCGACCGGCCGTACGCGGTGCTGGCGCTGCTCAACGCGGTGCTGTTCATGCAGAACGGGCTGCTCACCATCGCCATCCCGCTCTGGGTGGCCGGCCGGACCTCGGCGCCCACCTGGACCGTCGCGGCCGTCGCCATGGTCAACACCGTCACCGTCACGGTCCTGCAGGTGCGGCTCAGCCGCGGCACCGACGACGCGGCCGGCGCGGCCCGCGCCCAGCGCCGCTCGGGCGTGTTCCTGCTGCTGGCCTGCGTGCTGCTGGCCCTGGCCGCCGGGCAGCCGGCCTGGGTGGCGGTGGTCGCCCTGTTCGGCGGCGCGCTGCTGCACGTCTTCGGGGAGCTGCTGCAGGCCGCCGGTTCCTGGGGGTTGTCGTACGAGCTGGCCCCGCCGCACGCCATCGGCCAGTACCAGGGCCTGTACGGGATGGGCCAGCAGGTGTCCAACATCGTCGTGCCCGCCGTCATGACCACGGTCATCGTGGGCTGGGGGCTGCCGGGCTGGCTGCTGTTCGGCGGGGTCTTCCTGGCCGCCGGGCTCGCCGTGCCGCCGGTGACCCGCTGGGCCGGGCGCACCCGCGAGGCCGCGCTCCCCCTCACGACGGCGGACGCGCGCCCCCGCTGAGCCGGGGACGCGCGTCCGAGGTGTCGCGCCTGGTTCAGATGAGGCCGAGCTCGCGGACGGCGTCGCGCTCCTCGGTCAGCTCGCGCACGCTGGCGTCGATGCGCTCGCGGGAGAAGGAGTCGATCTCCAGGCCCTGGATGATCTCGTACCGGCCGTCGACCGAACGCACCGGGAAGGACGAGATGAGCCCCTCGGGCACGCCGTACGAGCCGTCGGAGACCACGGCGGCCGAGGTCCACTCGGTGCCGTTGACCCAGTCGTGGACGTGGTCGATCGCGGCGTTGGCGGCCGAGGCGGCCGAGGAGGCGCCACGGGCCTCGATGATGGCGGCGCCGCGCTTGGCGACCGTCGGGATGAACGTCTCGCGCAGCCACTCGCCCTCGACCTGCTCGGCCGCGATCTTGCCGCCGACCTCGGCGTGGAACAGGTCGGGGTACTGGGTGGCGGAGTGGTTGCCCCAGATGGTCATCTTCTTGATCTCGGTGACCGGGACCTGGAGCTTGGCGGCGAGCTGGGACAGCGCGCGGTTGTGGTCGAGGCGGGTCATCGCGGTGAAACGCTCGGCCGGGACGTCGGGCGCGTGCTGCTGGGCGATGAGCGCGTTGGTGTTGGCCGGGTTGCCCACGACCAGGACGCGGATGTCGTCGGCGGCGTGCTCGTTGATCGCCTTGCCCTGGGGGCCGAAGATGCCGCCGTTGGCGCCGAGCAGGTCGCCGCGCTCCATGCCGGCCTTGCGCGGCATGGCGCCGACCAGCAGGGCGACGTTGGCGCCGGCGAAGGCCACGTTGGCGTCGTCGGTGATCTCGATGCCGGACAGCAGCGGGAACGCGCAGTCGTCGAGCTCCATGGCGGTGCCCTCGGCCGCCTTCACCGCCTGCGGGATCTCCAGCAGGCTCAGCTTGACCGGGACGTCAGCGCCGAGCAGCTGTCCCGACGCGATGCGGAACAGCAGTGCGTAGCCGATCTGACCGGCGGCCCCGGTGACGGTTACCTTGACGGGCGTGGCCATGGCCTTCCCCTAACTCACTGGATGAATTCGTTGGACTTTCGGATGTTACCGCTCGTCATCCGCAGGGCTCCATCGCGGGCACCTTCAGCTCGGGCGTGAAGTCGACCTTGCCGAAGTGGCTGTTCAGGAGCTTCTTGATGGTGCCCTTGCGGTAGAGGTCGGCGATGACGCCCTTGACCGCGGTGCAGGTCTTGGCGTCGCCGTCGCGGATGCCGACCGCGTACCGCTCGTTGTTCAGCTTGGCGCCAATGATCTTGTAACGCATGTTCTCCCGGCTGGCGAACCCGGCCAGGATCAGGTCGTCGCCGGGCACCGCGTCGACCTTGCCCTGCCTGAGCAGGTCCATGCAGGCGGCGTAGTCGCCGGCGGTCACGGGCTCGACCTTCACCTGCTCCTGCACCTCGCGGACCGTCGGGCTGTTGGGGGCGCAGATCTTCTTGCCCTTCAGGTCGGCCAGCGACTCGATGCCCGTTCCGTCGCGGACCAGCACGTCGTGGTGGGCCACGTAGTAGGGCCCGGCGAAGCGGGTCTCGCTCTTGTCCACCGAGTACGTGGCCACCACCAGGTCGACCCGGCCCTCGGACAGCGCGTCGGCCCGGTCGTCCCGGCTGACCCGGGTGAACACGGTCTCCTCGGCCCCGAGCGCGGCGGCCAGGAGCTTGGCCACCTCGACGTCGAACCCGGTGAAGTCGTCGCCGTTCTGCAGGCCGACGCCCGGCAGGTCGCCCTTGACGCCGACGATGATCTTTCCGGTCTGGGCGACCTTGTCCACCACCGAGGCGAACGTGGGGGGCCGCGAGTTCTTCTTCCCCGTCGGCACGGGGGTCACGATCTCGCCCTTGAACGCCAGCGGCGACCAGCCGTTCGCCATCGCCGCGACGGCCACCACCGCCAGCATGACGAGCGCGGCGGCCAGCGCTAGCCACACCTTGAGCCGCCGCCGGCCGCCGGACGGCACAGGCTCGCCGAGCGGCCTCACCACCGGCCCCTGGCCCTGGCCCTGGCCCTGGGGCTGGCCCTGGCCGGACTGCACGGTCTCCCCCCGCCCGGAGACACCGGTCCCGGTGCCGGTCGTGTGCGGAGCACCGGTCGGGTGCGAAGTGCCGGTCGGGTGCGAAGTGCCAGTGGTGTGGGGAGTGCCGGTCGTAGGCGGGGTGCCGGTGCCGGTCGGGTGCGCGGACCTGGTGCCGGTGGTGTGGGGAGTGCCGGTCGGGTGCGGGGTGCCGGTGCCGGTCGTGGCCGGGTGTGCGGGGGCGGGGCCGGACGGGGGGCGGGTGGGGTGGCCGGTGGCCTGCGTGGCGGGCCGTTCGGTGATGGACGTGGCCGACACCCGCGTGAACGGAGTCGTGTCGTCACCGGCCACCTGCACGCCCCTGGTGAGCACCGCCGTCGAGGCCCCGGCCGCCGTGCCGGTCTGCCCGAGCAGGCGCAGCAGGAGCTGGTCGGCCGAGGGACGCTCGTCGGGCGACTTGGCCAGCGCCGAACGCACCACGCCCCGCAGCGGCTCGTGCATCATCTCCACGTCGACCTCGTGGTTCAGGATGCGGTTGAGCACCACGGCGATCGACTTGCCCTCGAAGGCCGCCTTCCCCGTGGCGGCGAAGGCCATGGTCGCGCCCCAGGCGAACACGTCCGTGAAGGGCCCGATGTCGTCGCCGGCGATCTGCTCGGGCGCCATGTAGGCGGGCGTGCCGATCGCGCGGCTGGTGATCGTGCCGGTCGAGTCGATGATGCGGGCGATGCCGAAGTCGACCACGCGCGGCCCGTCGGCGGCGATGAGCACGTTGTCGGGCTTGAAGTCCCGGTGGACGATCGAGGCGTGGTGGATGGCGGTGAGGGCGGTGGCCGTGCCGATGGCCAGCCGGTCGAGCACCGTGCCGCTGAGCGGGCCGTCGGTCTCGACGATGTCGCGCAGCGCCCGCCCGTCGATGTACTCGCTGGCGATGTACGGAGTGTCGCCGTCGAGGTCGGCCTCCATCACCCGCGCGGTGCAGAAGGAGGCCACCCGCTGCGCCGCCTTCAGCTCCCTGGCGAAGCGCGACCTGGCGATCGTGTCGCCGCTGAACTTCACGTGCAGCAGCTTGATCGCGGCCCGCTCGCCCTGCTCGTTGACGCCCAGGTAGACGATCCCCTGGCCGCCCTCGCCGATCCGTCCGGACAGCCGGAACGATCCCAGCAGCGCTGGATCGCCGGCCACCAGCGGCGCGATCTGCGGCATTCGTCTTTCCCCACGTTCACTGAACCCCAACCACGCAAACTTTACGACGCTCAGCAACTTCCCAGGGATCCGTTAACCGTTCGTGACTCACCGGTTTTTGCACAAAGCCCGTACACAGCGTCCATTCGGACCCTGTAACAGCGGTCTTGACTGGTTGGTCCCGCACACGGCTGAGCCGCTGACCCGGGCGTCACGCTGCGGGTCAGCGGCTTGCTGCGATTCCGGCGCCCGGCATGGCGGACGCGGGCGCGGTGGTCACCGCGCCCGTCAGTAGGGCAGGCTCCAGGTGGTGAAGGACTTGCGCAGGTACGGGTTCTTGAACTTCGGGTACGCGACCGTGCTGACGTCGCCGTCCGAGGTGTAGCGCATGTCCGGGTTGTTCTTGAGCCAGTCGAGCCAGGCCGCCGAGCAGAACTGCGCGCAGTCGCCCTTCTTCTCCATGACGCGGATGCGCGGGATGCCGCCCGGGTCGAACGCCTTGCTGAACGGCGACGGCGCGGGCGTGTATCCGGCCAGGAACGCGCCGGCGTGGTTGTAGAGCTTGCCGTGCAGCGCCCACTCCTTCTTGCGCGGCTGGTTGCCGTACGGCAGGGCGATGGAGTTGGGCTTGACCTTGGTCAGGTCGTCGATCTGCTTGGCGATGCCGCCGATCTGGTCCTCCACCTCCTTCTCCGAGCGTCCGTGCAGGTTGACGTGGTCACGGGTGTGGTTGCCGATGTCGAAGCCGTTGTCCTTGAGCCAGCCCAGCGTCTGGGCCTGCTCCTCGCGCCCGGTCTTGCCGAACATGTCACGGGTGACGTAGAAGGTGGCGGCCGGACGGAAGCCCGGGTGCTTGGCGGCCACCTCGCGCAGGATCGCCACGGCGGTGTCCGGCTGCGGCACGCCCATCTCGTTCAGGGTGAGCTGCGAGGGCGAGGAGTCGTCGAACGTCAGGACCACGGGATGCTTGCCCGCCGGGACGTTGATCTTCCCGGTCACCATCTCCGACGCGCTGATCGGGACGTAGTCCTCCTTGACCAGCCGTTCGAGATCGGAGCGGAACTGCTGCGGCGTCCTGTCGTCGGTGGTGGCCGGGTTCTTGATGACCCGGTGGAACATCAGCACCGGGATCTGGCCCAGCTCGTTCGCCTTCACCTTGCGCGCCAGCGCGATCTTGGCCGCCTTGCTCTGCTTCAGCTTGGCCGCGGCCTCGGCCTTGCTGTCGGTGATCTTGGCAGTGTCGGGCGGCGAGTCGCACCCGGTCAGGACGACGGCGGCCGCAAGGAGCCCCGCTCCTGTCAAAATACCCAGTCGCATCCGAACCCCCCGAGACGCGTACGACTGTTACAGGTTGGGCCTTACCCAGGTGATCAACTGCGCCACGCCGCGACCTCGTCAAGGAAGGGTCAGGGATTGCGAAAAGCGTCATGCCCTGCCGAGACCGAGCCGGCCGGCGACCCGGGCCATGAGCTGCGACATCCTCGACGGGAACGCGTCCGGCTCCGGGACGGTGACCGGCCGGACCCGGCCGTTGTGGATGGCGCCGATGCGCCAGCCCTGGCCCGTCCGCACCACGACGACGGTCTGCCGGGACAGCCGCCGCCGGGGCAGCGTGGACCGCCAGGGCATCAGGACGGAGGCCGTGCCGTGCGCGACCGCCACGTCGGGGGTGAGGAAGCGCACCGACTCCAGGTCGCCGACGAGCGCCGACCCGGCCAGGACGCCGCGGAAGAGCTTGTCGTGGTTGAGCTCGTGCGCGCGGCGGCCGCGGGCGATCGTGCCGTCGTAGGAGACGTAGTCGGAGTCGTCGGTGAACAGGGCGCCGAACGCGCGGGCGTCCCCGGCGGTCCAGGCCGCCATGAAGTCGGCGAAGAGCCGCTGGATCTCGGCGGTGTCGGCCGAGGCGGGGGCGGGCGAGGCGGGGGCGGGCGAGGCGAGGGCGGCCGAGGGGCGGGCGGTCGAGCGCATGGCGGTGCCTCCGGAAGTGATATCGTCATTTCGACTGACGAAAAGTACGATATCAGAAAGGTTCGAATGTCGAAACGTGCTGTCATCGGAGAGATCGCCATGGAGCTCCGGCAGCTCCAGCAGAGCTTCGACGCCTTCGACGAGGCCGCCGCGGCCCGGCTCCGCCTCAACCGCACCGACCTGCGCTGCCTGGACGTCGTCCTGGCCGAGGGCCCGGTCGCCGCGGGCGCGCTCAGCCTCGCGCTGAAGCTCAGCCCGGCGGCCGTCACCACCGTCATCGACCGGCTGGAACGCGCGGGCATGGTGGCCCGAGCGCCTGATCCGGGCAACCGCCGCCGCGTCCTGGTCGCCGCCACCGACGCCGCCCGCGCCGCCGAGGCCGAGATCTTCGTCCCGGTCGGCCAGGCGGGCGCGCGGGCGCTGGAGGGTTACGGGCCGGACGAGCTGGCGGTGATCCTCGGCTTCCTGCGCACCGCCCGCAGGGTCCAGGAGGAACAGGCGGCCCGCGTCAGAGATTCGTCCTGAGTCCGGAAAACACGACACAAGGTGTCGGGTTTGCGGTCGAGCATGGTCCCACCGGCCGGCGCAGAACGCGGGCCGGTACGCACGTACAGACAAGGACCTCAATGCGCGAAACCCCGCAGGAGCTCGAAGAGCTGCAGGCGCTCCTCGACGCCTCGCTCTCCCGCTCCACCTCGCACCTGCGCTCGATCGTCACCGAGCGCACCCTGACCGCCGAGCAGCTCACCGGGATCCTGACCGGCATGTGCACCCTCGCCCTGTCCACCGTGACGGCGAAGGGCGAGCCGCGGATCAGCGGCGTCGACGGCCACTTCCTGCACGGCAGGTGGCTCTTCGGCACGGCGCGCGGCGCCGCCAAGGCGCGCCACCTCGCCGCCCGCCCGGCGGTCAGCGCCGCCCACATGCGCGGGGAGGACCTGGGCGTGTTCACCCACGGCAGGGTGGAGACCCTCAACCCGCAGGACGGCGAGCCGGCCGCCGACTGGCCGGCCCTGCTCGCCTACTTGAAGGACTTCTACGGCGCGGACGCCTTCGACTGGGACAACGACGTGGTCTACTACCGGCTGCACCCGAGCTGGATGACCGTCTTCGCCCCCGACCCGGCCAAGCTCACGCCCTGACCGGCCGGCACGGCCCCCGGCCGCAGGCGGAGCGGCCGCGTCACAGGCGGAGCGGCCGCGTCACAGGCGGAGCGGCCGCGTCACAGGTAGAGCCGCAGCAGGTCCTCCTCGCTCTCCCGGCGGACGATGACCCGCGCCTCCCCGTCGCGGACCGCGACGACCGGCGGCCTGGGCACGTGGTTGTAGTTGCTGGCCATCGACCGCTGGTAGGCGCCCGACACCGGGACGGCGAGCAGGTCGCCGGGCCGCACGTCGCCGGGCAGCGCGATGTCCCTGACCAGCACGTCCCCGCTCTCGCAGTGCTTGCCGACCACGGTGAACACGCTGGTGGGGGCGTCGGAGGCGCGGTTGGCCAGGGTGGCGGTGTAGGCGGCGCCGTACATGCCGGGGCGGGGGTTGTCGCTCATGCCGCCGTTCACGCTCACGTACCGGCCCTTGATCGTGCCGATCTCGTACAGGGCGACCGTGGACGGCCCGGCGATCGACCTGCCGGGCTCGACGGCCAGGTGCAGGCCCGCGGTCTCCTTCCTGAGCACGGCGAGCAGCTCGGCGGGCGTGGGCGGGGTGGGGTCGTCCGGGGTGTAGCCGATGCCGAGGCCGCCGCCCAGGTCGAGCCGGGTGACGCCGGTCTCGGCGGCGAAGGCGGCCATCCTGGCGGCGGCGGTGCCGAAGCCGTCCAGCTCGAAGATCTGCGAGCCGATGTGGGAGTGCAGGCCGTACAGCTCCAGGGCGGGCTCTGCGGTCACCTGCGCCACCGCGCGCGCGGCGGCGCCGGCGCTCAGCGAGAAGCCGAACTTGGAGTCCTCCCCGCCGGTGGCGATGAAGGCGTGGGTGTGCGGGTCGACGCCCGGCGTCACCCTGATCATCACCCGCTGCCGGACGCCCAGGGAGGCGGCGATCCCGGCGAGCCTTTCGATCTCGGCGAAGGAGTCGACGACCACGCAGCCGATGCCCCAGGCCACGGCCCGGCGCAGCTCGTCGGCCGACTTGTTGTTGCCGTGGAAGACGACCCGCTCCGGCGGCATCCCGCCGGCCATGGCCACGGCGAGCTCCCCGCCCGTGCAGACGTCGAGGGACAGGCCCAGCTTGTCCAGCCAGCGCACCACCTCGGGGCAGAGGAACGCCTTGCCGCCGTAGTGCACGTCGCCGTCGGGCAGCGCGTCCAGCCAGGCGCGGGCGCGGGCGGTGAAGTCGGCCTCGTCCAGCACGTACGCGGGCGTGCCGTGCACCCGGGCCAGTTCGACCGCGCCGATCCCGCCGAGCCGCAGCTCCCCGTCGTGCCATGTGGCGGTCTGGGGCCAGATGTCCAAACTCATGAGGGGCGAGCGTAAGCAACCGCGAGGGCGCGCAGGGTCCAGCATCGACGGATTCGTTGCTGAGGGTCGCATGCCTTCACGAGGCTTGGTGCCGCCTGACGGCCTGGCCACGATGACATGCCATGCGAACACACCTGGTCATCGCCCTGGTGGCGGCCTGCGCGCTCGGCGCGGGATGCGGGAGGTCCACCTCGGGTGCGGCGACCCCCACGCCGCCCTCCTCGACCGGCAAGAGCGCCAAGGACCTCGTCCCGGACTCCGTACGGAAGTCCGGCGAGCTCCGCATGGCGACCTCGGAAGGCTATCCCCCGATGGAGATGTACAAGCCGGGCACCCAGGAGATGACCGGCGTCGACGCCGACCTGGCCGTGGCGGTCGGCGAGCGGCTCGGGCTGAAGACCCGGATAATCAACGCCTCCTTCGACGGTCTCATCCCCGGCCTGCAGGGCGGCCGGTGGGACATCGCCATGGCCGCGCTCAGCGACCTCGAACAGCGCCGCAAGGCCGTCGACTTCGTCGACTACTTCAACGCCGGCGGCTCGATCATGGTCAAGAAGGGCAACCCCGAGGGCATCAAGACCCTTGAGGACCTGTGCGGCAAGAAGGTCGTCCTGGCCAAGGGCAGCTCCAACCTGGAGATCGGCAAGCGCCAGAACGAGAAGTGCGCCCAGAAGATGGAGATCATGCAGAGCGAGGACGCCCCCACCGGCCTGCTCACCATCGACTCCGGCCGTACCGTCGCCACGATCGTCGACTCCCCCGTGGCCGCCATGTACGCCAAGGAGACCGGCAAGTACGAGGTCCTGGCCGAGCAGTACGACGCCGGCCCCTGGGGCATCGCGATCGACAAGAAGCAGACCGGCCTGCGCGACGCCGTCGCCAAGGCGCTCCAGGAGCTGATCGACAGCGGCGAGTACGGCAAGATCCTGGAGAAGTACGGCACGACGGCCAACGCCGTGCCCAAGGTCACGATCAACACCGGCGCATGATGGAACTCCCGATCGAGGCGGTGAAGCCGCCCAGGCCCGGGCGGCTCGTCGCGGCGGTGGTCGCGGCGCTGGTGATGGCGTGGCTGGCCTACACCGTCATCGTCAACCCCAACCTCCACTGGGACGTCATCGCCGAGTTCCTGCTGGACGGCCGCGTGCTCGGCGGCCTGTGGATCACGATCGCGCTCACCGCGCTGTCCATGGTCATCGGCGTCGCCCTCGGTGTGATCGCCGCCGTCATGCAGCTGTCGGACAGCCCGGTGCTGCGCGGCGCGGCCGGCCTCTACACCTGGTTCTTCCGGGGCACGCCGCTGCTGGTGCAGCTCATCTTCTGGTTCAACATCGGCCTGGTCTTCCCCGAGATCGGGCTCGGCGTGCCGTTCGGCGGCCCGATGTTCCTCCAGTGGCCGGCCAACGAGCTGATCACGCCGTTCACGGCGGCGCTGCTCGGGCTGACCATCAACGAGGGCGCGTACATGGCCGAGATCGTCCGCGCGGGCATCCGTTCGGTGGATCCCGGGCAGCGGGAGGCGGCCGAGTCGCTGGGCATGTCGCACCGGCAGATCCTGCGCAGGGTCGTGCTGCCGCAGGCGATGCGGGTGATCATCCCGCCGACCGGCAACCAGTTCATCTCCATGCTGAAGACCACCTCGATGGTCTCGGTCATCTCCGGCGCGGAGCTGCTGACCGTCTCCCAGCGCATCTACCTGGACAACTTCGAGGTGATCGCGCTGCTGGTGGTCGCCTCCACCTGGTACCTGCTGCTCACCACCGTGGCCACCTTCGGCCAGCGCTCCCTGGAGAGGAGGTTCAGCCGTGGCCACTAGCATGGTGAAGATCGAATCGGTCCGGAAGCGCTTCGGCCAGCTGGAGGTGCTGAAGGGCGTCAGCCTCGACGTGCCGGCCGGCGCGGTGGTCTGCGTGGTGGGCCCGTCCGGGTCCGGCAAGTCGACGCTGTTGCGCTGCGTCAACCGGCTGGAGACGATCGACGCGGGCCGGGTGTGGGTCGACGGCGAGCTCATGGGCTTCAGCGAGCAGGGCGGCAAGCTGCACCTGCTGCGGCCCGGCGAGCTGTGCCGCCAGCGCCAGGAGATCGGCATGGTCTTCCAGCGCTTCCACCTGTTCCCGCACATGACCGCGCTGGAGAACGTCATGGAGGGCCCGTGCACGGTCAAGCGGCTGCCGAAGGCGAAGGCGGCCGAGCGCGCGATGACGCTGCTCGACCGGGTGGGGCTGGCCGACCGGGCCGGCCACTACCCCAGGCAGCTCTCGGGCGGCCAGCAGCAGCGGGTCGCGATCGCGCGCAGCCTGGCCATGGACCCCAAGCTCATGCTGTTCGACGAGCCGACCAGCGCGCTCGACCCCGAGCTGGTGCAGGAGGTGCTGCAGGTCATGCGCGACCTGGCGGCCAGCGGGATGACGATGATCGTGGTGACCCACGAGATGGGCTTCGCCAGAGAGGCGGGCGACCACCTGGTGTTCATCGACGACGGCGTGATCGTGGAGGAGGGGCCGCCCCGCGAGGTGCTGTCCTCGCCGCGGCACGAGCGCACCCGCGCCTTCCTCGGGCAGGTGCTGTGAACGGCTCGCTTCTCAGGGAGGGTTCGGCCACGTGAGCCTCGACATGCTGATCAGCGGTGGCCTCGTGGCCGACGGGACGGGCGCGCCGCTGCGCCGGGCCGACGTCGGCGTCCGGGGTGACCGCCTCGTCCTGCTGACCGGGGACGGCCCGTTCGACGGCGGCGGGGGGCGGGTGATCGACGCCGCCGGGCTGGTGGTCGCGCCGGGGTTCATCGACGTGCACACCCACTCCGACGCGGTCACCCTGCTCGGACAGGCGGGCCGGGAGCTGGCCGCCGCGCCCGTGCTCATGGGCGTCACGGTGGAGATCTGCGGCAACTGCGGGTCGAGCCTGTTCCCGGCGCTGCCCGAGCGGGCGCCGGCGCTGCGCCGGTCGAGCAGGGCCGGCTTCGGCGGCGACATCCCGATCTTTGAGGACTACGACGGGTTCGTCGCGGCGCACGAGCGGGCCCCCCGGTCGAACCACCTGACCTCCCTCGTCGGCCACGGCACCCTGCGGGCCGGCGTGCTCGGCTACGAGGACCGCCCGGCCACCCCCGCCGAGCTCGCCACCATGTGCGCGCTGCTGGACGACGCACTGGCCGCCGGCGCCGCCGGTCTGTCCACCGGCCTCATCTACACCCCCGGCACGTACGGCGACACCGCCGAGGTGGTCGCCCTGGCCCGCGTCGCGGCCCGGCACGGCAAGCCGTACGTCACCCATCTGCGGGACGAGATGTCCCGCGTGGAGGAGGCGCTGGAGGAGGCCGTCGAGATCGCCCGAAGGAGCGGGGCCGCGCTGCACGTCAGCCACCACAAGACGGCCGGCAAGCACGCCTGGGGCAAGACCCTGCGCACGCTCCCCCGCATCGCCGCGCTGCGCGCCCAGGGCATGGACCTCACCTGCGACGTCTACCCCTACACCGAGGGCAGCACGTCGCTGTCGGCGATGTTCCCCCCGTGGGCCAACGACGGCGGCACCGAGGCGCTGCTCGACCGGCTGCGCGACCCCGGCCAGCGCGACCGCATGCGCGCGGCCATCGAGAACGGCGTGCCGGGCTGGGAGAACACGGTCGGCAACGGCGGCTGGGACCGCATCTCGGTCGCCTGCGCCACCCGCCACCCCGAGGCCGAGGGCCGCACGATCGCCGAGCTGGGCGGCGACCCGGTGGACGCGGCGGCCGAGCTGCTGCTCGCCGAGGACGGCGAGGTGACCATCATCAGCCACTCCATGCGCGAGGACGACGTCCAGCGGGTCCTGGCCAGCGAGTTCACCATGATCGGCTCGGACGGCGTGCCCAAGCCGGGCCATCCGCACCCCCGGCTGGCCGGCACCTTCCCCCGGGTGCTCGGCCGCTACTCCCGCGACCAGGGGCTGTTCCCGGTGGAGACCGCCGTCCACAAGATGACCGGCATGGCGGCCGACCGGTTCGGGCTGACGGACCGGGGCGTCGTGCGCGACGGAGCGCACGCCGACCTGGTGCTCTTCGACCCCGCGACGGTGGCCGACGGCGCGACCTACGCCGACCCGCTGCTGCCCCCCGCCGGCCTGCGGGCCGTCGTGGTGGCCGGACGGCTCGCCGTGGAGGACAACAGGCTCACCGAGGACAGACCAGGAAGGATCATCGGGCGGTGAACGACATCACGCTCGCCGTCGCGACGCGGGATCTGGTGACGGGCGAGTTCCACGGCGTCAACGAGGACGCCGAGCTGCCGCTGGCCAGCGTCGGCAAGCTGCTGCTGCTGGCCGAGGTGGCGATGAGCGTCGAGGGCGGCATCCTGGCCCCCGACACGCCCGTGACGCTGCACGACGACGACTACTGCGGCGGCTCCGGGCTGCTCACGTCGCTGTCGGCGCGCGCCTGGACGATCGGCGACCTCGCCCTGCTGACCGCCGCCGTCAGCGACAACACGGCCACGAACGCGCTGCTGCGCACGATCGGCCTGGACCGGGTCAACGCCGCCGCCGCGGCCCTCGGGCTGTCGCGGACCAGGCTGCTCGACCGCATCAGGGAGCCGCGCACCCCGCAGGACCCGCCGACGTTCGCGATCGGCACCGCGGCCGAGCTGTCCGGGCTGGCCGCGCTGCTCGCCGGTCCGGGCGGCTGGCAGGCGCTCATGCGCGGCTGGATGCGTCAGAACACCGACCACGGGCTCGTCCCAGCCCTGGTCAGGCACGATCCCGAGGGCGACTGGCTGGCCAACAAGACCGGCACCGACGAGGGCGTCCGGTCCGACGTCGGCATCATGGACGGCCGCATCGCCTACGCCGTCCTGGCCCACGGCCCGGCGGGCAGCGAGCACGACCTGACCTCCGCCGTACGTCGGGCCGGCCTGGACGTCGCCGCCCGCCTCAGCGCAGCGACGGCTCCAGCGAGTTCCTGAGCTGGGCCGAGGCCGTACGCAGGTAGGCCAGGAACGACCGGGCGGCCGGGTTGGGATTGGTCGGCCGCCTGGCCACGCCGATCCTGCGGAACAGGTTCGGCGTGGTCAGCCGACAGGTGTGCAGGCCGGTCGCGCCCTGCAGGCCGAGGCTCGGCACCAGCGCGACGCCGAGCCCGGCCCGGACCAGGCCGATCGTCACCTCGTAGTGGTCGCTGCGGCAGCGGATCCGCGGCGAGAAGCCCTCCAGCGTGCTGGCCCGTTCCAGGATCGACACCGGGTGCTCGGCGCCGAACGTGGTGATCCACGGCTCCTCGGCCAGGTCCGCCAGCCGCACCTTGGGCCGCTGGGCGGCGGCGTGGCCGGTCGGCAGGACCAGCAGCTGCGGCTCGTCGAACAGGTGGACGACCTCCACCCCCTCCGGGCACTGCCACGGGTCGAGCGCGTGCTCGAAGACCACCAGCACGTCGAGCGCGCCGCGCTCCAGATCGGGCAGCAGCTCGTACGGCTGGCCCTCCACCAGGTCGAGCGCCACCTTGGGATACCGGGAGGCGAAGCGCGACAGCGCCAGCGGCAGCAGCCGGTACCCGGCGGAGGCGAAGAAGCCGATGCGCAGCTCGCCGGCGTCCACCCTGGCCTGGGCGAGCAGATCCTTCTCGGCCGCCTCGATGATGTCGACGACCTCCTGGGCGCGGATGGCCAGGCGGCGTCCCGCCTCGGTCAGCCGCAGGCTCTGGGCGTTGCGCTCGACCAGCCCGACCCCCGCCTCCTGCTCCAGCCGGGACAGCTGGTGGGACACGGCGGACGGCGACAGCTTCAGCACCCTGGCCGCACCGGCGATACTGCCCGTCCTGAACACCTCAAGCAGGACACGCAGCCGGTTACTACTCAACACGGGACCAAGAGTACGAGCTCCCCCACCTCGTTCCGCGCATAAGATGCGACCGGTGATCGACTCCACCCATCTGCCGCCGGTCGAGCTGCGTACCGAGCGCCTGCTGCTGCGGCCCTGGCGCCCCGCCGACCGCGAGCCCTTCGCGGAGCTCAACGCCGATCCCGCCGTCATGGAACACTTCCCCGCCCCGCTCACCCGCGAGCAGAGCGACGCGCTCGCCGCCGCCAGCGACGACCTGATCACCCGTCAGGGCTGGGGACGCTGGGCCCTGGAGCGGCTGGACACCGGCGAGTTCATCGGTTTCACCGGCCTGCACCGGCCCTCGTTCGAGGCGCCCTTCATGCCGGCGGTCGAGATCGCCTGGCGGCTCAACCGCAGGTCGTGGGGGCACGGCTACGCGAGCGAGGCGGCCACCGCCGCGCTCGGCTTCGCCTTCGACCGGCTCGGCCTGGCGGAGGTGGTCTCCTTCACGGCCACGGTCAACACGCGCTCCAGCGCCGTCATGCGCCGCCTCGGCATGGTCCACGACCCCGACGGTGACTTCGACCATCCCGTCCTGCCGCCCGGCCACCGGCTGCGCCGCCACGTCCTGTACCGCCTCACCGCGGACGACTGGCGCCTCAGGGGTGTCAGCGCTTGTTGACGCCGATGGAATGATCGCGATCTGGTGCCGGCCCGTGCCGCCGGCGCAGCGGCTCTCGGCCGTGGAGCCGTTCACGCTGGAGGCGCAGCCGTCGGGGACGGCGCGGGCGGCCCCGGACATGCGAAACGGCCCCTACCGTGCGACGAAGCCGCAGGTAGAGGCCGCTTTTTCTCAAGCAGACATCTTCTTCTTGAGGTTCTCGTCCAGGGCGGCCAGGAAGTCCTGGGTGGTGAGCCACTTGGCGTCGCCGCCGACCAGCATGGCGAGGTCCTTGGTCATCTGACCGCCCTCGACGGTCTCGATGCAGACCTGCTCCAGCTTGTCGGCGAAGTCGGTCACGGCGGGGGTGTTGTCCAGCTTGCCGCGGTGGGCCAGGCCACGCGTCCACGCGAAGATCGAGGCGATCGGGTTCGTGGAGGTGGGGTTGCCCTTCTGGTGCTCGCGGTAGTGGCGGGTCACGGTGCCGTGGGCGGCCTCGGCCTCGACGGTCTGGCCGTCGGGGGTCATGAGGACGGAGGTCATCAGGCCGAGCGAGCCGAAGCCCTGGGCGACGGTGTCGGACTGCACGTCGCCGTCGTAGTTCTTGGCGGCCCAGACGTAGCCGCCCTCCCACTTGAGCGCCGCGGCGACCATGTCGTCGATGAGGCGGTGCTCGTAGGTGAGCCCGGCCTTGTCGAAGTCGGCCTTGAACTCGGTCTCGAAGACCTCGGCGAAGATGTCCTTGAAGCGGCCGTCGTACGCCTTGAGGATGGTGTTCTTCGTCGACAGGTAGACCGGGTAGTTGCGGGCCAGGCCATAGCGCATGGAGGCGCGGGCGAAGTCGCGGATCGACTCGTCGAGGTTGTACATCGCCATGGCGACGCCGCCGCCCGGGAAGTCGTACACGTCGAGCTCGATCGGCTCGGAGCCGTCCTTCGGCGTGTACGTGAGGGTCAGGGTGCCCTCGCCGGGGATGACCAGGTCGGTGGCGCGGTACTGGTCGCCGAAGGCGTGACGGCCGACGACGATCGGCTTGGTCCAGCCGGGCACGAGCCGCGGCACGTTCGACATGATGATCGGCTCACGGAAGATCACGCCGCCGAGGATGTTGCGGATGGTCCCGTTGGGGGACTTCCACATCTTCTTGAGCCCGAACTCCTCGACCCGCGCCTCGTCGGGGGTGATGGTGGCGCACTTCACACCGACGCCGTACTTCTTGATGGCGTTGGCGGCGTCGATGGTGACCTGGTCGTCCGTCGAGTCCCGGTACTCGATCCCCAGGTCGTAGTACTTCAGGTCGACGTCGAGGTAGGGAAGGATCAGCTGGTCCTTGATGAACTGCCAGATGATCCGGGTCATCTCGTCGCCGTCGAGCTCGACGACCGGACCCTCCACCTTGATCTTGGGCATGCGAATGGTTCCCCTTCAATGAATGGATGCGTTGAGGCTATCGGACCGTCCCGTCAACCGGCCAAAAGGGACAGGAGCCAGGCCTTGAACGCGTTGTTGTACAGCGCGAGCGAGGTCAGGGACATGAGGAAGCCGAACGCGATCAGCGTGATGACGTCCGTCTTCTTGTCGCGGACGGCCAGTTGCCCGTCGAACCCGGCGAACCGGAGCGCGGCGGCGACCATCAGCACGCCGCCCAGCGCGAACCCGCCCCAGCGCGGGTCCACCAACAGGATCACGAGCACGGCGGCGACCGCTCCCGCCACGATCAGCGGGAACGGTCCCCAGCGTTCACGTTCGTTCTCTCGGCTCAACGCTCTTCTATTGGCTTCCACTTCTGATCGCGCTCGCCAATGTATTCACTGTCGGGCCGGATCAGCCTGTTGTCGGCATGCTGCTCGATCACGTGCGCGGTCCAGCCGGACATGCGGCTGATCGAGAAGACGGGGGTGAACAGGTCCGTCGGAATGCCAAGGTAGTGGTAGACCGACGCCGCGTAGAAATCGACGTTCGGATAGAGGCCCTTCGTCTCGAAGACGACCTCCTCCATCTCCTTCGACATCCGGTAGTAGGTGTCGTCGCCGGCGGCCTCGGCCAGCTCGGCGGACATGCGGCGCAGGTGCGTCGCGCGCGGGTCCTCGGTCTTGTAGACGCGGTGGCCGAAGCCCATGATCTTCTCGCCCGCGGCGAGCTTGTCGCGCACGGCCTGGGCCACCCCGCCCGGCGGGATCGACTCCAGGGTCTTCATGACCTGCTCGTTCGCGCCGCCGTGCAGCGGGCCCTTGAGCGTGCCGATGGCCGCGACGATGCCCGAGTGCATGTCCGACAGGGTCGCGGCGCAGACGCGGGCGGCGAACGTCGAGGCGTTCATCGTGTGGTCCGCGTGCAGCACCAGGCACTCGTCGAAGATCTCGACCGCGCGCCGCTCGGGGGCGCGTCCGGTGACCTGGAGCAGGAAGTTTCCGGCGATGCTGAGCTCGGGGTCGGCCTCGGGGGCCGCGCCGCCGGTGCGCGCGGCGTGGTAGCGGGCGACCAGCACGGGCTGCTGCGCGGTCAGGCGGGCCGCCTTGCGCAGGTTCGCGTCGGGGGCGGTGGAGTCCTTGTCGGGGTCGTCGGCGCCCGAGAGTGAGACGAGGGAGCGGAGCGCCTCCATGGGTTTCTGCTTCTCGGCGATCTCCGCCACGTTGGCGGCGACCAGCGCGCCGAGCTCCCTGCCCTGGGCCAGGTCGGCGCCGTACGCCGCCAGTTGGGCCCGGTCGGGCAGCCTGCCGTGCTGCAGCAGGTACGCGGTCTCCTCGAACGTCGCTCGGCCGGCCAGATCGTGGATGTCGTATCCACGGTAGAAGAGGCGACCGGCCTTGCCGTCGATGTCGCTCAGCGCTGTGGACGCGGCGACGACATCGGCCAGGCCTTTCGTGGGCTTGTCCGCCATGAGTGTTTCCTCCGCTTATCTTCCTCCGAAGTCTACCCGTGAGCAGGTAAAACCGTCCGCAGAGGTCCAGACCAATTTCACGGGGGATTCTCCTTTCGGCAAAGGAGATTCCGCATCCCCTCGGTTGGGTAAGCCGGAGCTGTAGTAATAGTTACGGCGGGCTACCTGGGGAGGAACTGCCGTGGAGGGGCCGTTCATACGCATCGAGGACACCGGCGACGTGGTCCCGTTGCGCCCCGAGATCACGACGGTCGGGAGAGGCCGGGGTGTGGACATCCGGCTCACCGACCCCAGTGTGTCTCGACTCCATGCCGAGTTCGTCAGACGAGGACCCTACCTGTACGTCGTTGATCTGGGCCTGTCCCGCAACGGCACACGGGTGAACGGCAGGCCGATCGCCCGGAGGGTCCTTGACGACGGAGACGTCGTCTCGTTCGGCGCGGCGCGGGGTCGCATCGGTGGAGTCCCCCGTGAGGACTTCACCCCCGAGGTCGAGCTGCGCAGGGCGGCGGCGCCCGAGCTGACCAGGCGCGAGGTCGATGTGCTGACCTCGCTCTGCAGGCCGGCGCTGTCCGACGAGGCGTTCGTCGCTCCGGCGACGGCGCGCGAGATCGCCGACGACCTGGTCGTGACCGAAGCCGCGGTCAAGCAGCACCTGCTGCGGCTGTACCAGAAGTTCAGGATTCCTGAGGGCACCAACCGCCGCACGCGCCTCGCCAACGAGGTCGTCGCGCTCGGGCTGGTGCGCCCGACCCCTGTGGTGCCACCACAGCGGTCGGCGGGCGCCGCGGCTGAGCAGCAGCCGTCGGCGGCCGGTAGGAGGGCTTCCTAGAGGGAGCCAGATCGCGACCGGGGCTTCGGCGAGGGGTTCCGGCAGCGTCGGAACCATCGAGAGATCACCGTGCCCATCCCTGCTGGGCGCGGAACGGGCGACGGCGGGCGACCGCGGGCCGACAGGCCGGTGGCGCGCGCCCCGCTCGTCGCCGGTCAGGGAACGTGCCGGCGACGCGCGCTGGTGAGCCATGCGCTCGTCGCCGGAGGTCAGCGTTCCTTCACCGGTGTCCTTCGGAGCACCGGGGCCTTTCAGATCAGCCGGGTCTTTCGGATCGCCCGGGTCTTTCAGATCACCCGGAAACCGTGGCTGGGCTTGCTGGTCCTGTTGGCCCGGTCGACGGCGACCGCGTAGTAGTGGTCGCCGCGCTTGCCGTCGGGGTCCGTCCAGCGGATCTGGCGGTCGGCGGGCACGACGGCGACCAGGTTGCGCGCGTCGGCGAAGGCGTTCTGGCCGGCCTCTCCCGGGAACCGGAAGATGGCGAACTGGAACGGCTCGTCCCGGCCGGTGGCGACCACGCGCACCTCGACGCCGCCGGTGCGGCGCAGCGCGTACGCCACCACCGGGCGGCGCGGCGGCTCGCCGTTCGCCAGGCGGGGCAGCACGGGCGCGAGCGCGGGCCGCTGGTAGTGGTCGTTGACGGCGGTCGTGATGGAGGCGAGCCGGTCCACCTTGACGTCGTTGGCGTTGTACCAGATGTCGCCGCTGATCTCGGGGTGGGCGCGGTTGAGGGTCAGGTGCCTGGACAGCTCGTCCGGCTTCTGCCACTCGGCGGCCTGGGCCGGGTCGCCCGCCTTGTACGCCGCCTGCCCGATCCACAGCAGCGTGTTCGTGCCCGCGGCCACGTCCGACCACCACGGGACGAGCTTGGAGTAGTCGGCCGGCGGCTGCCCGATGTACCAGTAGAGCTGCGGCGCGATGTAGTCCAGCCAGCCCTTCTTGACCCAGCCGCGGGTGTCGGCGTGCAGGTTGTCGTAGGACTGGCCGCCGTTGGTCTCGGAGCCGAGCGGGTCGGTGCCCTTGTTGCGCCAGATGCCCGACGGGCTGATGCCCCAGGCGATCTCCGGCTTGGCCGCGAGGACGCGCTGCTGCATCTCGCTGACCATCAGGTCGACGTTGTTGCGCCGCCAGGGGGCCAGGTCGGGGAAGCCGGCGCCGTACTTGGCGAAGGCAGCGCTGTCGTCGAAAGCAGTGGTGTTGGTCGGGTAGAAGTAGTCGTCGAAGTGCAGGCCGTCGATGTCGTAGCGGGTGATCGCGTCCATCATCGCGTCCTGGCAGAACTTGCGGACCTCGGGCATGCCCGGGTTGTAGTAGAGCTTGCCGCCGAACGGCAGGATCCAGTCGGGGTTCTTGCGGCCGGGGTGATCGGGGTGCAGCTTGCTCGGGTCGGGCTGCATCGACACGCGGTAGGGGTTGAACCAGGCGTGGAAGGCCAGGCCGCGCTTGTGGGTCTCCTCCACGGCGAACCCGAGCGGGTCGTAGCCGGGGTCCTGGCCCTGGGTGCCGGTCAGGTACTGCGACCAGGGCTCGAACGGCGACGGCCAGAACGCGTCGGCGGTGGGCCTGATCTGCACGAACACGGAGTTGAGCTTGCGCTGCACGGCCACGTCGAGCCAGGCGAGGTATTCGGCCTTCTGCTCGTCGGCGCTCAGCCCCGGCTTCGAGGGCCAGTTGATGTTGACGACGGAAGCGATCCACATGCCGCGCATCTGACGCAGCGGGGGGACGTAGTCTGCCTGGGCGAAGGCCGGCAGCGGCACGGCGGACGCGGCGGCGGCGAGAGCGAGACCCTTCAGGAGAGTCCTTCTGCTGGGCATGGGGGGTGGCCTCTCGACAATGGTTGTGTCGAGGGCGACGATGACAGAAAATTACCTTCAGATCAACAACCGTGAAGGAAAATGCCGCATGAGCGCAGAGCTGGTCCGACTTGCGATGACGGTGCTCCAGCCGGGGTTCGAAGGGACGTCGCCTCCCGACTGGCTGCGCCGCGCGCTGGGCGAGGGCCTGGGCGGCGTCATCCTGTTCGCCCGCAACTCCATCGGCGAGCAGCTCGTCCGTTCGGTGCGCGCCGAGAACCCCGGCGCGATCGTCGCGATCGACGAGGAGGGCGGCGCGGTCACCCGGCTCGAAGTGCTCGCCGGCAGCTCCTTCCCCGGCAACCGGGCGCTGGGCGTGGCCGACGACGTCGAGCTGACCGAGCGGGTCGGCCGGCAGATCGGCCGGATGCTCGCCGAGCTCGACATCTCCCTCGACTACGCCCCCTCGGCCGACGTGAACGCCAACCCGGAGAACCCGGTCATCGGCGTGCGCTCGTTCGGGCCCGACCCCGAGCTGGTCGCCCGGCACACCGTCGCGTACGTGGCCGGGGTGCAGGGCGCGGGCGTGGCCGCCTGCGCCAAGCACTTCCCCGGGCACGGCGACACGACCACCGACTCCCACCTGGCGCTGCCCACCGTGCACGCCTCGCGGGCGGTGCTCGACGAGCGCGACCTGCCGCCGTTCCGGGCCGCCATCGCGCACGGGGTGCGCTCGATCATGTCCGGCCACCTGCTCGTGCCCGCGCTCGACCCGTCGATGCCGGCCACGCTCAGCCACAGCGCCCTGACCGACCTGCTCAGAGGGGAGCTCGGCTTCGACGGCGTGGTGGTCACCGACGCGATCGAGATGCAGGCCGTGGCCGCTATGTTCGGCCCCGGCGAGATCGCGGTGCGCGCGCTGGCCGCCGGCGCCGACACCATCTGCGCCGGCCGGGCCGACGAGCGGAGCCTGCACGAGATGCGCGACGCCGTCGTCGAGGCGGTGCGCACGGGCCGGCTGGCCGAGGAGCGGCTGGCCGAGGCGGCCGGCCGGGTGCTCGCCCTGTCCGCCTGGTACGCCGAGCGCTCCGAACTGCGCGACAAGGCCCGCGCCGACATCGACGAGGGCGTCGGCCTGGAGGCCGCCAGGGCCGCGCTGACCACGACCGGAACCGCCGTGCTCGACCGGGGGCCGCTGGTCGTGGAGGTCAACACCCGGCTCAACCAGGCGGTCGATCCCGCCACGCCGACCGGCATCGCGGCGGCGCTGGCCGCCCGGCTGCCGAACACCGCCAGGGTGCGCCTCGACCGCGACGGCGAGCTGCCCGCCTTCGACGACCGTCCCGTGGTGCTCGTGGTGCACGACGCGGCCCGGCACCCGTGGGTGCGCGAGGCGCTGGCGCGGGCGCTGGCCGTCCGGCCCGACGCGATCGTGGTGGACACCGGCATCAGCGACGCGCCCGTCGGGGCCGCCCACCTCGCCACGCACGGCATCTCCCGCGTCTCCGCGCAGGCGGCGGCCGAATGGCTGACCCGTTGAACACCGAGCCCGCGAACCCGGTCGCCACCGTGCGGGCGGTGCTGCCGTCGCTGACCCCGGCGGCGCAGGCCATCGGGCGCATCATCCTGGACGACCCCGGGCTGGTCGTGCGGAGCACGATCACCGAGTTCAGCGCGGTGTCGGGCACCAGCGAGGCCACGATCGTGCGCACCGCGCGGGCGCTCGGCTTCGCCGGTTACTCGCAGATGCGCTTCGCGCTGGCCGCCGCCGTGGCCAAGCAGCCCGAACGCCTGGTGCCCGGCGACCTGGCCCCCGACGACCCGCTGACCGACGTGATCGCCAAGGTGGCGCGGGCGGAGTCCGACGCGCTGGCGGACACGGCGGCGCAGCTCGACCCCGACCAGCTCGGCGAGGTCGTCCAGGCCATCGCGGTGGCCCGGCGGGTGGACGTCTACGGCGTGGCGGCCTCGGGGCTGGTGGCCGCCGACATGTCGCAGAAGCTGCTGCGCATCGGCCTGTCCAGCCATCCGTTCAGCGACGCCCACCTGGCCCTGACCAGCGCGGCGCTGCTGCGGGACGGCGACGTGGCGGTGGCCATCAGCTGCAGCGGCGAGACCCCCGATGTGCTGGTCCCGGCCCGTACGGCGGCCGAGGCGGGGGCGCTGATCGTGGCCATCACCAACAACCCGCGCTCGTCGCTGGCCGACCTGGCCAGCCACACGCTGGTGTCGGCCGGCCGGGAGACCGCCTTCCGGCCCGGCGCGCTGGCCAGCCGGATCAGCCAGTTGCTGATCGTCGACTGCATCTTCGTCGGCCTGGCCCAGCGCACCTACGACCGGGCCGAGGCGGCGATCCGGGCCACCCGCGACGCGACCGACCGCTACCGCAACCGGTGACCGGCGACCGGCGTGACGGCGTCAGGCGCGGGTCACCGAGACCTTCGCCAGGTCGGCCTCGATGCGCGCCGCCGCGGCCAGGAGCTCGGGCAGCAGCCCCGTCCTGACCTGGTGCAGGGTGGTACGTCCGGCGTGCGTGGAGACGTTCACGGCGGCGACCGTACGGCCGGCGTGGTCGCGTACGGGCGCGGCGACGGACCGCAGGCCCTCCTCCAGCTCCTGGTCCACCATCGCCCAGCCGCGCAGGCGCACCTGGTCCAGCTCGTCCCGCAGCGCGCCGGGCAGCACGACGGTCCGGGAGGTCAGCCGGCGTAACGCGGCCCGGCCCAGGTAGGCGTCCAGGTCGCCGGGCGGCAGGGCGGACAGCAGCACCCGGCCCATCGACGTGCAGTAGGCCGGGAAGCGGGTGCCGATGCTGATCGACACGCTCATGATCCGGGCGGTGGCGACGCGGGCGACGTACACGACGTCCTCGCCGTCGAGGACCGCGACCGAGGCGGACTCGTGCACCTCGGCGGCCAGCCGTTCCAGGTGCGGGCCGGCGACCTCGGGCAGCGACAGGCCGGACAGGTAGGCGTACCCCAGCTCCAGGACGCGCGGGGTGAGCGCGAACAGCCGGCCGTCGTTGCGCACGTAGCCGAGGTCGGCGAGCGTGATGAGGAAGCGCCTGGCGGCGGCGCGGCTGAGGCCGGTCGCCCGCGCCACCTGGCTGAGCGTCAGCTCGGGCGCCGCGGCGCTGAACGCGCGGATCACCGCCAGCCCTCTGGCCAGCGACTGCACATGATCGACCATGGTGATCCCTTGACAGAAGCCGACAAGGGCGTAGTTTCCGCCATATGGAGCTGTTCGGACAGAGAATACCTGTGCGCATGGCGAACACCTAGGAGCAGCCGTGCGTCGCGCTCTCATCATCCTCGCCGCCCTGCTCCTGGCCGCCTGCGGCGGCCCGCCGGGCACGACGGCGGGAGGCAGGGACAAGGTCAACGCCGGAGTGATCGCGATCGTCGACACCGCGCCCATCCATCTGGGCAGGGCCAAGGGCTTCTTCGCCGAGCAGGGCATCGACCTGACGATCACCCCCGTGCAGGGCGGCGCGGCCAGCATCTCGGGGACGGTCGGCGGGCAGTTCCAGTTCGCCTTCGCCAACACCACCTCCCTGCTGACCGCCAAGCAGCAGGGGCTGGACGTGAAAGTGGTGGCCAACGGCGTCTCCTCGACCGGGCGGCCGGGCGCGGACTTCAGCGCGGTGCTGGTCGAGCCGGACAGCCCGATCAGGTCGGCCAAGGACCTGGCGGGCCGCCGCATCTCGGTCAACCAGCTCAGGAACATCGGCGACACGACCATCCGGGCCTCGGTCCGCAAGGCGGGCGGCGACCCCGACGGCATCGAGTTCGTCGAGCTGCCCTTCCCCGACGCGCCCGCCGCCCTGCGCAGCGGCCGGGTGGACGCCATCTGGGTGGTCGAGCCGTTCGTCAGCCAGGCGATCAGCCAGGGGGCGCGGCCGGTGGCCTGGAACTTCGCCGAGGCGACCCCGCGACTCACCGTCGCCATGTACTTCACCACCGGACGCACCGACTCCGGCCTGACCAGGCGGTTCACCGCGGCGATGCGCAAGTCCCTGGAGTACGCCGACGGCCATCCCGACGAGGTGCGGCAGATCCTCGGGACGTACACGAAGATCGCGCCTGAGGTGATCGCGAAGATCCACCTGCCGAAGTGGCCGGTCGAGGTCGACAAGGCGTCCGTGCAGGCCATCGCCGACCTGGCGCTGGCCGACGGCGTGCTGACGAAGAGGATCGACGTGTCCGCGCTGGTCCCGTGAGGCGCGACCTGCTCCACGGGCTCGCCGGGCTTGGCGGCCTGCTCGCGCTGGTGGAGGCCGTGCCGCGGCTCGGCCTGGTGGACGAGCGGTTCCTGCCCCCGGCCACGCGCATCCTGGGCGCGCTCGCCGCCGAGCTGGCCACCGCCCGGCTCTGGATCGCGCTCGGCGAGACCATGCGCGGCTGGGCGCTCGGGCTGGCGCTGGCGTTCTGCGCGGCGGTCGTGGCCGGCGTGCTGATCGGGACCGTGCCGGGGCTGCGGGCGCTGACCGGCTCGACGGTGGAGTTCCTGCGGCCGATCCCGTCGGTCGCGCTGGTGCCGCTGGCCACGCTGCTGTTCGGCGCCACGCTCGGCTCGACGCTGCTGCTCGTGGTGTACGCCGCCTTCTGGCAGGTGCTCGTCCAGGTCCTGTACGGCGTCGCCGCCGTCGATCCCGTCGCCCACGACACCGCCCGCTCCTACGGGTTGTCGGCCTGGTCGCGGATCAGGCACCTGATGTGGCCGACGGCGCTGCCGTACGTGATGACCGGGCTGCGGCTGGCGGCGGCGGTGGCGTTCATCCTGGCGGTGACGGCCGAGCTGGTGATCGGCAGCCCCGGGCTCGGCGCGGAGATCCAGGTGGCGCAGAGCAGCGGCGCCGTGCCCGACGTGTACGCGCTGATCGTGCTCGCGGGCGGCGTCGGCATCGCGGTCAACGCGGCCGTGCGGCTGCTCGAACGCCGGGTGCTGGCCTGGCATCCGGCCGTGCGCTCGGAGGCGGCGGCGTGAGGGCGCTCAGGCTGGTCGCCCTGCCCGCGGCGCTGGTGCTGCTCTGGTGGGCGGTCGGCGGCAGCACGTTCTACCTGCCGGGCCCGGCCGAGGTGGGCCGGGCCTTCGCCGCGACGTGGTTGTCCCGGCGGCTGCTCGACGACGTGCTGCCGAGCCTCGCCCGGCTGCTGGCGGGCTACGCGGTGGCCGGGCTGCTCGGGGTGGCGCTGGGCGTGCCGATCGGGCTGTCGCGGCGGCTGCGGGCCACGCTGGAACCGGTGCTGGAGTTCTTCAGGGCCATCCCGCCGCCGGTGCTGGTGCCGCTGATCATGCTGCTGGCCGGGATCGACACGGCCATGAAGGTGCTGGTCATCGTGTCGGGCTGTGTGTGGCCCGTCCTGCTCAACACCGTGGAGGGCGTACGGGCGCTGGACGAGGTGCTGTCGGACACCTGCCGCATGTACGGCGTGCGCGGCGCCGCCAGGCTGCGCCGGTTCGTGCTGCGCGGCGCGAGCCCGCAGATCATGACCGGGCTGCGGCAGGCGCTGTCCATCGGGATCATCCTCATGGTCATCAGCGAGATGTTCGGCGGTTCCAGCGGGCTCGGGTTCACGATCGTGCTGTTCCAGCGGCAGTTCCAGATCGCCGAGATGTGGAGCGGCATCCTGCTGCTCGGGCTGCTCGGCCTCGGGCTGTCGCTGCTCTTCCGCCGCCTGGAGCGGTGGGTGCTGGCCTGGTACCACGGCGGCGGTGCCGCCCGTGCTTGAGATCCGCGGGCTGAACAAGGTCTACCGGAGCCCCGGCCGCCGGGTGGAGGCGATCGGCTCGGTCACCTTCGGCGTCGCGGCGGGCGAGCTGGTGTGCGTGGTGGGGCCGTCCGGCTGCGGCAAGACGACGCTGCTGCGGTGCGTGGCCGGGCTGCTGCCGGTCAGCGGGGGCGAGGTGCGGGTGGCCGGCGAGCCGGTGACCGGGCCGCCGCCGCGCATGGCCGTCGTCTTCCAGGAGTACGGCCGCAGCCTGTTCCCCTGGATGACCGTCCGGCAGAACGTCGAGCTGCCGCTGCGGGAGAAGCGGGTGCCGCGCGCGCGGCGGGCGGAGCTGGTGACCGGGTCGCTGGCGGCGGTCGGGCTGGCCGACGTGGCCGGCGCCCATCCGTGGCAGCTCTCGGGCGGCATGCAGCAGCGCGTGGCGATCGCGCGGGCCGTGGCCTACGAGCCGCAGGTCCTGCTCATGGACGAGCCGTTCGCCGCCGTGGACGCGCAGACCAGGGCCGACCTGGAAGACCTGATCCTGCGGCTCTGGCGGGACCTGGAGGTGACCACGCTGTTCGTCACCCACGACATCGACGAGGCCGTCTACCTGGGGCAACGGGTGATCGTGCTGTCGTCGTCGCCGACGTCGGTCATGGAGGACCTGCCCATCGACCTGCCGCGCGACCGGGACCAGCTCACCACCCGGTCGCTGCCGCGTTTCGGCGAGCTGCGCGGGCAGGTCTACCGGCGGATCCAGCAGGCGAGAGGGGCACGATGAGCACAGTGAGGGCGGCGGCGTTCGAGGTGCTGCGGCGGCACGGCCTGACGACGATCTTCGGCAACCCCGGCTCGACCGAGGTGTCGCTGCTGACCGGGCTGCCGGACGACCTCCGCTTCGTGCTCGCGCTGCACGAGGGCTCGGTCGTCGGCATGGCCACCGGCTGGGCCATCGGGCACGCCGAGCCCGCGCTGGCCGTGCTGCACACCACGGCCGGGCTGGGCAACGCGGTGGGCGCCCTGGCCACGGCCCGGGTGAACCGGGCGCCCCTGGTCGTCCTGGTGGGGCAGCAGGACCGGCGGCACCTGGCGCTGGAGCCGTTCCTCGCCGGGCGGCTGGCCGGGCTGGCCGGCGACTACCCGGTGTGGACCGACCAGCCGGTGCGGGCCCAGGACGTGCCGGGCGCGCTGGCCAGGGCCTTTCACGAGGCGGTCACGCACCGGGGCCCCGCGCTGGTCGTGGTGCCGATGGACGACTGGGACGCGCCCTTCGCCGGCGAGACCCCGGCGGCCCCGGCCCGGGTGCTGCGGCCGGCCGCCGTGCCCGACGCCGGCCTGACGCCGCTGGTCGAGCTGCTGGCCGGGGCGCGGTCCCCGGCAGTCGTGGCGGGGGCGGGGGCGTCCTGGGGCCGCTGGTGCGGTTGGCCGAGCGGCTGGCGTGCCCGGTGTTCCAGGAGTCGTTCGGGGCGCTGGCGGGGTTCCCGCAGGACCATCCGCAGTACGCGGGGGTGCTGCCGGCCGACCGGGGGCGGCTGCGGGCCGTGCTCGCGCCGCACGACGTCGTTCTGGCCGTGGGCGCGCCGGTGTTCCGGCAGTACCCGTACGCGCCGGGGCCGCTGGTCGAGCCGGGGACGGCGGTCGCCGTGGTCACCGACGACCCGGCCGAGGCGCACCGGAGCCCGGCCGACCTGGCCGTCCTGGCCCCGCCGGGAGTCGTCTGCGAGCGGCTGGCGGCCCTGCTGCCGGCCCGTCCCGCCGCTCCGGCGGCCGTTCCACCGGCCCCGGCCCCGCAGGCGCCCGGCGGGGAGCCGTTGCGGCCCGCGTACGTGCTGCGCGAGCTGGCCCGGCGGCTGCCCCGCGACGTCGTGCTGCTGGAGGAGACGCCGTCGTCCCGTCCCGACCTGCACCGGCTCGTCCCGGCCAGGAACCCGCTGGGCTTCGTCTCGGCGGCCATGGGCGGGCTCGGGTTCGCCGTGCCGGCCGCGGTCGGCCTGCGCATGGCGCTGCCCGCGCGCCCGGTGGTCGCGGTCGTGGGCGACGGCTCGGCGCTGTACGGCGTGCACGCCCTGTGGAGCGCCGCCCACTACCGGGTGGGCGCGCTGTTCGTCGTGCTCGCCAACGGCCGCTACGCGGTCATGGACCGGCTGGCCGACCGGCAGGGCGGCAAGGCCCCCTGGCCCCCGTTCGCGGAGGTGGACATGGCCGCGCTGGCCAGGTCGCTGGGCTGCCCCGCCCGGCGGGTGGACGGCCCCGCCGAGCTGGGGGCCGTGCTCGACGAGGTGATCCCGTCGCTGGCCGCCCGCGAGGAGCCCCTGCTGCTCGACGTCACCGTGGCCGTGGACCGGGACTTCCAGCCGTGAGCCGGCTCACCAGGCCGGAGGGCGGCGACCGCCGTCGGCCGCCGGGTCGAAGCAGAGCTCGGGGGCGGCGTCCGGCTTGAAGACCTCGTCCAGGGCCCACCGCTCGTACGGGCGGGCGCACGGCGGCGCGCCGGCGATGGCCAGCTCGCGGACGTCGAGGTCCATGACGACGGAGTAGACCGTGAGGCACTGCTCGGCCGGGCCGGCGTCGGGGTCGAGGTGGCGGCAGACGCCGTCGGGGAAGGAATAGTGGTCGCGCAGGGCGGCGACGACGTGTTCGAGGCCGACCGCGCGCTCGGCGGCGGTGTCCTCCAGCAGGTGGCGCACGCGCTCGGCGCGCAGCAGGGTGAGGCCGGACCTGGCCGCCTTCATGTCCTCCAGCGGCAGCTCGGCCTCGAAGTGGTTGGCGTGGGTGAGCAGGCCGTCGCGCGGCAGCAGCGCGCCGAACGTGCCGGGAGCCATCTCCAGGTCGATGGCCTCGCCGCCGGCGTCGGCGACGAGCAGGTTGCCCGAGGAGACGCGCGGCACGTCGAGCACCTTGCGGTGGGCCCGGCTCATGCGGTCGGACTGCAGCACCCCGCGCAGCAGGAAGTGGTACGGGACCCCGGCCCCGGCGTGGTCGCGGTCGGACTGCAGGCGGTTGGCGCACACCCCGAGCCCCGCCGAGTTGAGCCCGGACTTGGCGAGCATGCCCGCCTCGGCCAGCGTGAGCACCGCGAACCCCTCGGTGTCGCGGGTGGCCAGCAGGAAGGTGACCGCGCCCTGCTCGGGATGCCAGTCCCAGTTCTGGGCGAGCAGGGTGTGGCCGTCGCGGGTGTACTTGGGCAGGACGGCCAGCGAGGTGCAGCCGTCGTCGTGGTAGCCGGTGCCGTCGAGCAGCTCGGTACGGGCGTTGAGCGCGGCGATGTGCTCGACCGGCCGGCCCGCGCCCGCCGCCAGGCCCTCCAGCATGGCGGCGATGCTCGGGTCGTACGCCCTGGCCACGTCGAGGAAGGTCTGGCCCCAGCGCAGCACGTCGGCCGAGGACAGGCCGGACTTGTCACGGAAACGCCGCAGGTAGGTCTCGACGCTCCGCGCGACCAGGTCGGCGGTGCGGCGGCCGACCTCGGCCCCCATCTCCTCGTAGGTGCCCTCGACGGCGATGAGCGGGGTTTCCATGAATCGGCCTTCCGTGATGGGGGTGGGGCTCGCTCTTCTTCCCATTCCCCCCATCAGGGCTTCATCCCCCACCAATCAGGAACGCTCGGCGGCCTCCACGACGTTGGACAGCAGCAGCGCGCGGGTCATCGGCCCGACCCCGCCCGGGTTGGGGGTGAGGAAGCCGGCGACCTCCTCGACGTCGGGGGCCACGTCACCGGCGATCTTGCCGTGCACCCTGGAGACGCCCACGTCGAGGACGGCCGCGCCGGGCTTGACCATGTCCCGCGTGATGAGCTCGGGCACGCCGGCCGCGGCCACCACGATGTCGGCGCGGCGGACGTGGGCGGCCAGGTCGTGGGTGCCGGTGTGGCAGAGGGTCACCGTGGCGTTCTCGCTGCGGCGGGTCAGCAGCAGGCCGAGCGAGCGGCCGACGGTGATGCCGCGGCCCACCACGACGACGTCGGCGCCCTTGATCGGCACGTCGTACTCCTGGAGCAGCAGCACGATGCCGTGGGGCGTGCAGGGCAGGGGCGCGTCGACCATGTGGACGAGGCGGCCGAGGTTGACCGGGTGGAGGCCGTCGGCGTCTTTGGCCGGGTCCATGCGCTCCAGCAGCGCCATCGTGTCGATCTGCTTCGGCAGCGGGAGCTGGACGATGTAGCCGGTGCAGGCCGGGGACGCGTTGAGCTCGTCGACGGCCGCCTCGACGTCCTTCTGGGTGGCGGTGGCCGGCAGGTCGACGCGGATGGAGGCGATGCCGACCTCGGCGCAGTCGCGGTGCTTGCCCGCGACGTAGATCTGGCTGCCCGGGTCGTCGCCCACCAGGACGGTGCCCAGGCCGGGCGTGATGCCGCGGTCCTTGAGCGCGGCCACCCGGGTCGCGAGGTCTGCCTTGATCCTGGCGGCTGTCGCCTTGCCGTCGAGTTTCACTGCGCTCATGCCGTCAATCCTTCCATGACTGCCCGGCTTCCCTGCACCGGCCGCGCGTCCGTCCACAGTTTTTCCACAGATGGGAGGCAGGCGGCGTCCGTTGTCCACAGGGAACCGATGACATCGTTGTCATCGATCAAGGAAGGGCATATCGTGTCGGGCGCCGGCACCCTGTCCTACGGAGGTTCCCCTTGCGCGCCCGCTTCCCCCTGTCACGCCTCGGCGGCCTCCGCCGGCCCGGCCCCCAGGCACACGGATGAGCTGCGTACTCGCCGTCGACATCGGCGGCACCAAGCTCGCCGCCGCGCTGGCCGACGAGACCGGCTCCCTGCTGCGCTCCGCCACGCGGCCCACGCCGCGCGCCGACGTCATGTCCGCCCTGGCGGGCCTGGTCGCGGAGGTGACCGGCGAAGGGCCGCCGCCGCACGCCGTCGGCGTCGGCTGCGCGGGCCCGCTCGACCTCACCACGGGCACGGTGAGCCCGGTGAACATGCCGAGCTGGCGCGGCTTCCCGCTGCGCGCGGAGCTGGAGCGGCTGACCGGCCTGCCCGTGGTGCTGGCCGGCGACGCCCAGTGCATGGCGCTCGGCGAGCACTGGCTGGGCGCCGGGCAGGGCAGCGCGTCGCTGCTCGGCGTCGTCGTGTCCACCGGCATCGGCGGCGGCCTGGTGATCGGCGGCGCGCCGCTGCTCGGCCCGGCGGGCAACGCGGGGCACGTCGGCCACATGAGCGTCGATCCCGGCGGCGAGCGCTGCGAGTGCGGCGGCCGGGGCTGCGTCGAGCGCTACTCCAGCGGCCCCAACCTGGCCCGCTGGGCCCTGGAGAACGGCTGGGCGCCCGCCGGCGACCGCGACGCCAGGGCGCTGGCCGCCGACGCCTCCGCCGGGCATCCGGTGGCGCTGGCGGCCTTCGAGCGCGGCGCCAGGGCGCTGGCCGGTCTGATCGCCTCCACGGCGGCGGCGGTCGAGCTCGACACCGTGGTCATCGGCGGCGGCGTGTCGGCGGCCGGCGCGGTGCTGTTCGGCCCGCTGGAGCGGGCGCTCGACGACGTCGCGGGGCTGGCGTTCGTCCGGGCGGTCCGGGTGCGGCCGACCACGCTGGGCGTGCGCGCGGGCCTGGCCGGGGCGGCCCGGCTGGCCTGGCGGCTGTCCGGCTAGTCGCGCTCGGCGAAGCGGGCCTCGCGGCGCTCGATGATCCGGCGGGTGTACGGGATGAGCTCGACGACCCGGCTGCCGAGGTAGGCACCGATGAAGGCGAGGACCAGCAGGACGAACGGGCTGGTCGAGAAGCCGTTCATGGTCACGAAGGCATGCAGGGTCGCGTCGAGCATGGAAACTCCGGGGGAATGAGCACAGCAGGGCGGCAATCAGGGTAACCGGGGAGTGCCGATGCTCGCCGCCAAAACGGATAAAGGGCAACAAGTGGATCTCTTGTTGCCCTTATCCGATGAATCGGTGATCAGTGGAAGAAGTGGCGGGTCCCGGTGAAGTAGAGGGTGACGCCCGCCTGCTCACAGGCGTCGATCACCTCCTGGTCCCGGATCGAGCCGCCCGGCTCCACGATCGCCTTGACCCCGGCCTCGATCAGCACCTGCGGCCCGTCGGCGAACGGGAAGAACGCGTCGGAGGCGGCGACCGAGCCGGCCGCCCGCTCCCCCGCCCGGCTCACCGCGAGGCGGCAGGAGTCGACCCGGTTGACCTGGCCCATGCCCACTCCCACCGTGGCGCCGCCGGCGGCCAGCAGGATCGCGTTCGACTTCACCGAGCGCGAGGCGCGCCAGGCGAAGGCCAGGTCGGCCAGCAGCTCGGGCGAGGCGGCCGCGCCGGTCTTGAGCTCCCACGCCGCCGGGTCGTCGCCGCCGGCGTCGATCCGGTCGACCGCCTGCAGCAGCAGGCCGCCGTCGACGCGGCGGAACTCCAGCGGCTGGGACGGCCCCTCCGGGCAGCGCAGCAGGCGCAGGCTCTTCTTGGCCCGCAGCACCTCCAGCGCCTCCGCGCTGAAGCCGGGGGCCACGACGACCTCGGTGAACACGTCGGCGATCTGCCGGGCCAGCTCGACGGTGACCTCGCGGTTGACCGCGATCACGCCGCCGTAGGCCGAGACGGGGTCGCAGGCGTGGGCCTTGCGGTGGGCCTCGGCCACATCGGCGCCGACGGCGATGCCGCACGGGTTCTGGTGCTTGATGATCGCCACGCACGGCTCGGCGAAGTCCCAGGCCGCCCGCCAGGCCGCGTCGGAGTCGAGGTAGTTGTTGTAGGACATCTCCTTGCCGTGCAGCTGCTCGGCGTTGGCCAGGCCGCCGGAGCCGGCGGTGTAGAGGGCGGCGCGCTGGTGCGGGTTCTCGCCGTAGCGCAGGGTCGCCTTGCGCTCGTACGCGACGCCGGTGAACTCGGGGAACTCCTCCTCCCCGCCTGCGTACGGCCCGGCGAACCAGTTGGCCACGGCCACGTCGTAGGCGGCGGTGTGGGCGTAGGCGACACCGGCCAGGCGGCGGCGCTCGTGCAGCGTGAACCCGCCCTCGTCGAGCGCGGTGAGCACGTCGCCGTAGGCGGCGGGGTCGACCACGACCGCGCAGGTGGCGTGGTTCTTGGCGGCGCCCCTGATCATCGCGGGCCCGCCGATGTCGATCTGCTCGACGCACTCCTCGTCGGAGGCCCCGGAGGCCACCGTCTGCTGGAACGGGTAGAGGTTGACCACCACGAGCTGGAACGGGTCGATCTCCAGCTCGTCGAGCTGGGCCACGTGGCTGGGCTTGGTGAGGTCGGCCAGCAGGCCGGCGTGCACGCGCGGGTGCAGCGTCTTGACCCGGCCGTCAAGGCACTCGGGGAAGCCGGTGAGCTGCTCCACCTTGGTCACCGGGATCCCGTGGGACGCGATCGCGGCGGCCGTGCCGCCTGTCGACACGATCTCCACGCCGGCGCCGTCGAGTGCCCTGGCCAGCTCTTCGAGCCCGGACTTGTCGTAGACAGCGATCAGCGCGCGCCGGATGGCGATGCGAGTCACGTGCTTTCCCCTCCTGGTTGGTTGCCGATGCGGACGGTGCGTCCGCTGACCGTCCAGCCCTCGCGGGCCATCCGGCCGACGATGTCGACGAGCAGGCGGCGCTCGACGGTCTTGATGCGCTCGTGCAGGACCGGCTCGTCGTCATCCGGCAGCACGGGCACCGCCTCCTGGGCGACGATCGGCCCCGTGTCGATCCCGGCGTCGGCCAGCATCACGGTGCAGCCGGTCACCTTCACCCCGTGGGCCAGCGCGTCGCGCACGCCGTGGGCGCCGGGGAAGGACGGCAGCAGCGCCGGATGGGTGTTGAGCACGGGGAACGCGTCGAGCGTGGGCGCACCCAAAATCTTCATGAAGCCCGCCGACACCACCAGGTCGGGCTCGTACGATGCGATCCTGGCGGCAAGAGCGGCATCCCAGTCCGCCCGAGTCGCATGATCGCCCAGCTTTTCAACAAATGTCGGGACATTTGCCCTGGTGGCCCTGGCCAGGCCCTCTATGCCGTCCCGATCCGCGCCCACCGCCACCACGCGCGCACCGTACGACGGGTCGGCGGAAGCGTCCAGCAGGGCCTGTAGGTTGGTTCCAGAGCCGGAGACGAGGACGACGAGCCGCCCAGCCTTTGACACGCACACTCCAAAGAATGGAAACAGGGTGGGGCTGACAGGGTATCTGTTCCTCGCCCGGCGACGCAGAGGAGGTCAGGTGTCGACACCGGTGCAGGCACCGGCGGGTCAGCAGCCCGCCGATTCAGCGGGTCGCCGTGCGATCTGGTTGTCCATCGCGGCGCTGGCCATGACGTTCATGCTGCCGCTCGCCGGCCTGGTCATGGCCCTGTTCGCGCTCATGTCGGGCATCCGCGCGCTGCCGCGGCTGCGCAACGCCCACAAGCCCACGGGCACGGCCGTCGGCGGCATCACGATCTCCTCCATCGCGCTGGCCCTGTCGGCGATGGCCACGGGGATGCAGCTCTACCTGATGGACGAATACTCCGCCTACCAGGAGTGCATGAAGGGCGCGGGCACGGTCTCGGCCCAGGGCGAGTGCTTCACCCAGTTCCGCGACGCCGCGCAGCGCAAGCTGCCGCCCGACGTCCTCCAGCTGCTCGGAGCCATGCAGTCCTAGTCGCGGTCCCAGGCGTAGGGGTCGACGTAGATGACGTGACCGCCGCGGTCGTCGGACTCGTCCACGATGTCCTTGCGCGGCGGGCGGGCCGGGCCGCCTGAGGGCTCGGCCGGGCGCGGGCGGGCCTGGGCCAGGGTCTCGGCCTCGGCGGAGGCGTGCTCGTCCTGCCAGTCGTCCCTGATGACCGGGATCTCCTGGGTGTCGGCCTCGGTGGCGTCCATCCAGTGGCCGGGCAGCGGGCGCGGGTCGGACTCGGCCAGGCCCACCTTGCTGGCCGCCTTGGCGATGGCCGCGCCCGCCTTGCGGACCGGCGCGGCGGCCTTGTCGAGCGGCGCGCGGGCCTTCTTGTTGAGCAGCAGCAGGTTGGCCACGCCCGCCGAGATGCCGGCCGCCACGCCCACCTCCAGGGCCACCGACAGGGCCACCTCCCACGGGGACGGGCCGATCGCCGACAGCCGGCCGCCGCCGATGGGCCCGCCGGACAGCGCGGCCAGCAGGCCGGCGACCAGGCCGGTGGAGACACCGGTCAGGAAGCCCCACAGGGGGGCGGCCTCGTACGAATGCGAGGGCGAGATCCGGGCCACGAACACGCCCGCCACCGCGCCCGCCGCGAACGGCAGCGCGATCACCGCCATCATCCACGCCGGCACGGGCCCGCTCTCGGGCAGCGCGCCCAGCAGCGGCAGGCTCGGCACCGTGCCGAGCTCGACGCCGGTCGGTGCGACCAGCGTGTCCGCGCCGATGGCGAAGCCGGGGCCGGCGATGTAGGAGGAGGCCCAGATCACGGCGTTGAGCAGGTAGAGGAGCTGGAGCAGCAACAGCAGCACGCCGCCGACGAAGCCCGGCGCGAGCACGTCCGACAGGTCTTTGACCTGGCCGAAGTTGAGCACGACCGCGACCAGCACCAGCCCCAGCCCGGACGCCAGCAGCGCCGTGGTGGCGACGGCCGTGCCGACCGTGACCGCCCGCAGCCGCTCGGGCAGCAGCTTGAGCATGATCCGCCACGGGCCGATCATGCGCGCGGTGGCCAGCGAGCCCGCCAGGAAGGCCAGCACGAAGTGGCTGAGCAGCGCCTCGCCGATGAACGGCTGGGTGATCTCGTTGCTCGCCACCAGCGCGATCAGCCCGGCCAGCAGCGCGTAGGGGGCCGCCAGCGAGACGCCGGCCTGGCCGACCAGCGCGAGCTGCGCGCGGCGGCGGGCGTTGGCCTGCTCGCGCGGGCTGTTCTTGGGCAGCCGGGCGGGCAGGCGCAGCCGCAGGTCGGCGTCGCGGGCCATCCACCGGCCGGCGCGGTAGAGCAGGAACGCGGGCAGCACCATCAGCCCGAGGGGCAGCAGCCCGACCCGGCCGCCGGGCATCGCGAACCCCGCGTGGTGCGCGGCCAGCCAGAGCTGCGCCGCCGCGCGGAACACACCGGGCAGGCCGGCGCCGAGCGTGCCGCGCGGCGCGGCGATCCAGCCGACGAGGGTGAGCGTGGTGAGCACGGCCAGGCCGACGCCGAGCGTGCAGGCGGCGGCGAGCATGCCCGACACGGGTAGCGGCCGCCTCGTCTCGTCGTCGTCGGTCGAGACCCCGGGGAGCTTGCCGAGCACCGACTTGGGGGCGGTACGCAACTGGTCGAGAATGGCCGTCACAGATGCGATTTTCTCAATCTTTCCCAACCATCGCTTGGTTGACGCGCCGCAGCGGGTCCACTTTGTCGCCGTGAGCCGCCCGCGAACGCGCCTCTTCGCCGCCGTGAGCCCTCCGCGAACCCGCCTCGCCCCCTTTCCGTGCCCTTTACCCGCCGCCCGGCGGGCCCTGGGACGCCCGGCGGCATGGAAAAGCCCCGCATGGCGGCGGCCAGGCGGGGCTTTTCCATGCGTGACTAGCGGGACTGCATGATCTCGCGCATCAGGCGGGCCGTCTCGGAGGGGGTCTTGCCGACGCGGACGCCGACCTTCTCCAGGGCCTCCTTCTTGGCCTGGGCGGTGCCGGCCGAGCCGGAGACGATGGCGCCGGCGTGGCCCATCGTCTTGCCCTCGGGGGCGGTGAAGCCCGCGACGTAGGCCACGACCGGCTTGGTGACGTGCTGCTCGATGTAGGCCGCGGCCCGCTCCTCGGCGTCGCCGCCGATCTCACCGATCATCACGATCGCGTCGGTGTCGGGGTCGTCCTGGAAGGCCTGGAGCGCGTCGATGTGCGTGGTGCCGATGACCGGGTCGCCGCCGATGCCGACCGCGGTGGAGAAACCGAAGTCGCGCAGCTCGTACATGAGCTGGTAGGTCAGCGTGCCGGACTTCGAGACCAGGCCGATGCGGCCGGCGGTGGTGATGTCGGCGGGGATGATGCCGGCGTTGGACGCGCCGGGCGAGGCGATGCCGGGGCAGTTGGGCCCGATGATGCGGGTCTTGTTGCCCTTGGCCACCGCGTACGCCCAGAACTCGGTCGAGTCGTGGACCGGGATGCCCTCGGTGATCACGACGCAGAGCGGGATCTCGGCGTCGACGGCCTCCTTGACGGCGGCCTTGGTGTGGGCCGGCGGCACGAAGACGACCGACACGTCGGCGCCGGTCTGCTCCATGGCCTCCTTCACCGTGCCGAACACGGGCAGGCCCTCGTGCGTGATGCCCGCCTTGCGGGCGTTGACGCCGCCGACGACCTTCGCGCCGGAGGCGAGCATGCGGCGGGTGTGCTTGGTGCCCTCACCGCCGGTCATGCCCTGAACAATGATCTTGCTGTTCTCGGTCAGCCAGATAGCCATGACTCACGCACCTACCGCAGCGAGCTCGGCGGCCCGCTTGGCCGCGTCGTCCATCGTGTCAACCAGCTCGACCCGCGGGAGCGCGGCGTCGGCCAGGATCTGCCGCCCGAGCTGGGCGTTGTTGCCGTCGAGGCGGACCACCAGCGGGTGCGTCACGGCCTCGCCGCGGCTCTCCAGCAGCTTGAACGCCGAGACGATGCCGTTGGCCACGGCGTCGCAGGCGGTGATGCCGCCGAAGACGTTCACGAAGATCGACTTGACGCTCGGGTCGGAGAGGATGATCTCCAGGCCCGCGGCCATGACCTCGGCCGAGGCGCCGCCGCCGATGTCGAGGAAGTTCGCCGGGGACGGCTTGCCGGGGAACGCCTCGCCCGCGTAGGCCACCACGTCGAGGGTGGACATGACCAGGCCCGCGCCGTTGCCGATGATGCCGACGTTGCCGTCGAGCTTGACGTAGTTGAGGTCCTTCTCCTTGGCCTTGGCCTCCAGAGGGTCCTCGGCGGCCTTGTCGGCCAGCGCCTCGTGGTCGGCCTGGCGGAAGCCGGCGTTCTCGTCGAGGGTGACCTTGCCGTCGAGGGCCTTCACCTGGCCGTCGGCCGACAGGATCATCGGGTTGACCTCGACCAGCGTGGCGTCCTCGTCGACGAAGCAGCACCACAGCTTCTCGATGAGCTCGGCGGCGCCGTCGAGCGACTTCTCGGGCAGCCCGCCGGCCACCGCGATCTCGCGGGCCTTGGCGCGGTCGATGCCGTCGAGGGCCGAGACCGGCACCTTGGCGACCTTCTCGGGCGTGCTGTGGGCGACCTCTTCGATGTCCATGCCGCCGGCGGCGGAGCAGATCGCGAGGAAGGTACGGTTGGCGCGGTCGAGCAGGAAGGAGAAGTAGTACTCCTCCGCGATCGCGCTGGCCTCCTCCACGAGCACCTTGTGGACCGTGTGGCCCTTGATGTCCATGCCGAGGATGGCGGTGGCCTTCTCGACGGCGTCGGCGGCGTCGTCGGCCACCTTCACGCCGCCGGCCTTGCCGCGACCGCCGGTCTTGACCTGGGCCTTGACGACAACGCGGCCGGTCAGCTCCTCAGCCGCCGCCCGCACCTCCTCCACGGTGTTGGCGACGATGCCGCGTGGCACCGGGATGCCGTAGTCAGCGAAGAGCTCCTTCGCCTGATGTTCGAACAGGTCCACGAGGGTCCGTCCTTGCTTATCCGACTGATGTTCGACGGCCCGGGCAACTGCGCTTACGGTCGCGTCCGCTCGCCGCTCGTGTCGGCTTCGTGCCTCGCTCTCTCACGGCGAGCTCCTACGCTCAGGGGTGCGTGCCGGGCGTTTCCGCCAGTGAAGCCTAGCCCCAAGCTTGACCTGCACAGGTCATCGGGGCACGGTTCTTCCGCTATGTGACGGTGATCTCACTTCACCATGTCCCTCTCTGCACCGAAAGTGCACCAATTCGCTGCCTTATGCGGTGTCTGTCGATATATGGTCGTGATCTTCAATTGGCAGGATTCCTGCTCCCCTCATTCTTGATCTGAAGGAATCGGATGAAGCGAATTATCGCGGGCCTGGCCCTGGCCTCCGCGGCGGCGCTCGTGACCGCGACCCCGGCCCAGGCCGCGCCCGCGGATCCGGCGAAGGCGCTGAAGAAGCAGTACGTCGCCGGACACGGCGTACGGTTCACCGAGACGTCCCGCACCTCGATGGACGGCAAGAGCACCGGCGCCACGAAGACGTCCGGCGTTCTGGAGTTCGGCCGGTCCGGAATCGTCGCCTCGGACGTACGCAATCACGCCTCCGGCAAGAGCGCCGACCTGTACGCGGCGCTGATGCCGTCCCGGACGATCACCGTGGGCAAGCACGTATATGCGCAGGGCGGCATTTACAGCGAGGGTCTGCCCGAGGGCAAGAAGTGGGTGCGCTACCCCGACACCGGCCTCCAGATGAGCACCTCCAACCAGATGCTGGACATCTTCGAGCCCAAGGTGCTGAAGGCGCTCGTCTCCCACGCCGCGAGCACCAAGGGCGGCATCTACCGCGGCTCGGTCACGGTGAAGGAGCTCGGCAAGATCTACGGCCAGAACGTCGACAAGAAGGTCGCCAAGGTCAAGGTCTCGTACCTGCTCGCCGTGAACTCCAAGGGCCTGGTCACCAGGGTCGTCAGCGACTGGACCCTCGACTTCGGCATCCTCGGCGCCAGCCACAGCACGACCGAGACCCGCTACACCGGCTGGGGCGCCAAGGTCAAGGTCAAGGCCCCGCCGGCCGACCAGGTGGCCGACATCGCCGACCTCTCCGACGACAGCACCGTTCCGAAGGACATCCCGGACGGCTCACTCAACTCCCTGGGCAACATCAGGTAGCCCCCCTTCTAAGGACACTCATGAAGCGATTGCTCGCGGCCGCGGTGACGGCCGCGGCACTCATCCCGGCCGTCCCCGCACAGGCGGCCGTGGACCCCGTCACCGCACTCAAGCGGCAGTTCGTCCCGGGCCACGGGGTGACGATCTCCGAGACCGCACGGACCGAGTCGAAGCGTCCGCGCGACGGCGAGGTCACCCGCATGGCCGGCTCCGTGGAGTTCGGCGCGTCCGGGCCCGTCGCGGCCGACGTCGTGTTCAGGACGGTCGGCAAGGACGACAGCCGGCAGCGCTGGATCAGCGTCGGCGGCAAGGTGTACGTGCAGGCCGCCGACCTGGCCGACGACCTGCCCATGGGCCGGACGTGGGTGCTCATGGAGCACCTCAAGGGCAAGGTGATCACCTCGGCCCAGCCGGTCGACGTGCTGGCGCCCAAGACGGTCAAGGCCCTGGTCTCGCACGCCTCCGGCGTCAAGGACGGCCTCCGGCGTGGCGCGCTGACCCTCGCGCAGGCGCGCGGGGCCGGCGCGTACGAAGGGTTCTACTACCGGCTGGGCCTGAACGCCCAGGCGCTGCCCGACCACGTCGTGACCGGCCAGGACGTCACGCCTGGCGGGCGGAGCGTCGTCGAGACCCGGCTCTCGGGCTGGGGCGGGAAGGTCAGCGTCAAGGCCCCTCCGGCGGACGAGATCATCACCTACAAGGACTGGGTGGCCGAGAAGCGGGCGAGGGCCGAGAAGCTCCGCCAGGCCATCCCCGACGGTTCCACCAGCTCGCTCGGCCTGTTCGACTGAGCCGCCGAGCTGTCGACAATCCCCCCTCGAACCAAGGACACAACCGCACATGAAGCGAACCCTCACCGGCGTCGCGCTGGCGACGGCCGCCGCCCTGGTGGCCGCCACCCCCGCGCTGCTGGCGGCGCCGGCCCAGGCGGCCGCGCCCAAGAACCCCGTGACCGCCGTGAAGAAGCAGCTCGTCCCCGGCAAGGGGGTGAAGTTCAGCGAGCGCATCAGCATCACCGACGGCACGCGCAGCGAGGTCTTCATCCGGCGCACGGGAACCTTCCAGTTCAGCAGGTCGGGGGTCGCCGCCTCGGACATCACGGGCAAGTTCGCCCTCAACCTGTCCGACCTGGGCGACGAGGCGCCGGAGGAGCTCAAGGCCCTCGCCACGCCCGAGCGCACGATCCGGATCGGCACGACGTCGTACCTGTCCGGCGGCATGTGGACCACGGTCCTGCCCGAGGGCGAGACCTGGTTCAAGGCCCCGCACGGCCCGACGGGCGGCATCACCGGCACGTTCGGCCAGCCGGTGAACGTCGCCGAGCAGGGCACGCTCAAGACCCTGATCAAGACCGCCAAGCCGGTGAGCGGCGGCTACGCCGGCACGATCACCGTCCGCGACCTGCGGAAGATCTCCCCCTGGTACCGGGCGACCGCCATCGACCCGCGCCCCACGGCCAAGGCGCTGAAGAGCGTCATCAGCTGGAAGCTCACCGTGAACGCGGCCGGCCTGCCGGTGCGCCTGGTGGCCACGTTCCCGCAGGCCGCGATCACCGGCTCGGGCTCCAAGAAGGACGGCGTGCGGGTCGACACCCGCTTCACCGGCTGGGGCGGCGCCGTGTCGATCAAGGCTCCGACGGCTGAGGACGTCTCCAGCGAGTTCGAGAACGGCAAGGACGACATCTCCTCCCTCGACCTGCCGTTCGGCGTCAGCGTCGCCAAGTAGCACCCGCCGGCGCCGCGGCCCGCGCCCGTCCCGTCGCCGCTTGGCGGGACAGGCGCGGGCCCGGCCCGCGTCCGCCGGACGTGGGTCAGGCGAGGCGGGAGTCGCGCAGGGCGGCCCACTCCAGCGAGTGCCTGATGCCCTCCTCGACGGTGAACCGCGTCTCCCAGCCGAGCAGCCGCCGCGCCCGGTCGCTGCGGGTGTACGCGCCCGCCACGTCACCGGGCCGGGCGGGCGCCTCGACCACGTCGATCGGCCGGTCGACGACCCGGTTGAACGCCTCGGCCAGCTCGCGGACCGTCGTTCCCGCGCCGGTGCCGAGGTTGATCACATCGGCGTCCAGGGAGTCGAACCGGCGCAGCGCGGCCACGTGCGCGGCGGCCAGGTCCCAGACGTGCACGTAGTCGCGGATGCCCGTGCCGTCGCTGGTCGGGTAGCCGGTGCCGGTGATCGCGAACGGCACGCCGTCCTCGTACGCCTCGATCATCTTGCCCAGGGCGTGGCTGGGACGGCGCAGTTGCAGGCCCGTGCGCATGGCCGGGTCGGCGCCGATCGGGTTGAAGTAGCGCAGCGACAGGATGCGGATCGGCCGGGTGGCGGCGATGTCGGCGAACATGGCCTCGCAGACCGCCTTGGTCCGCGCGTACGGGCTCTGCGGGGCGAGCGGCGAGCTCTCGTCCACGGTGTGGTCGGCGCCCGCCTGGTAGATCGACGCGGACGAGCTGAAGATCATCCGCTCGCAGCCGTTGCGCAGCAGATGGTCGGCGAACTCCAGGCTCTTGGCGACGTTCGCGCGGTAGTAGCCGACCGGGTCCGCGACGGAGTCGGGCACGACGATCAGGGCCGCACAGTGGACGACGGCCTCGATGTCGGGGTGCTCGGCGAAGATCTTGTCGACGAGGGCGCCGTCGCCGATGTCGCCCTCGTAGAAGACCCGTCCGTCGGCGAACTCCCTGCGGCCCGTCACGAGGCTGTCGAGGATCACGGGCTCGATGCCGGCGTCGAGGCACGCCGACCCGATCGTGCTGCCGATATAGCCCGCCCCACCGGTAATCAATACGCGCATGCCCGAACCCTACGGGGATGTCACGGGGGTCGCGCGCCGTCCCGATGATCTTCGTGTGGTCCGGGCCGCGGGGACTTCGGGTCGATCTCCGGCTGGTCATGTCGGCCCAGCCGTGCGACATTTCCTGGTATGGGCAGGGACGTGCCAGTCGTCGTGTTCAGCCGGGACGATCGCCGGAAATATCGGGAAAAGGTGCGTCGATGTCTCGACGTCTTCGCCCAGATGTTGCGCGAGTCCCGCTTCGAGTTCGACCGCCCCCGCGCCGGCCTGGAGATCGAGCTCAACATCGTGGACGCCCGCGGCGAGGCCGCCATGCGCAACGCCCAGGTGCTGGCCGCGATCGAGCAGCCGGACTGGGCCACCGAGCTGGGCCAGTTCAACATCGAGATCAACGTCGAGCCCCGTGAGCTGACCGGCGACGGCCCGCTGCACCTGGAGGCGGACGTACGGAGGCGGCTCAACCACGCCGAGGAGCGCGCCCGCTCGCAGGACGGGCACCTGGTGCTGGTCGGCATCCTGCCCACGCTGCGCGAGCAGGACATCAGCGAGGGCACCCTGTCGGCCAACCCCCGCTACCGCCTGCTCAACGAGCAGATCTTCGCCGCCCGCGGCGAGGATCTGCACCTGTGCATCGAGGGCGTGGAACGCCTCGACACCCACGCCGACAGCGTCGCGCCCGAGGCCGCGTGCACCAGCGTCCAGCTCCACCTCCAGGTGAGCCCGGAGGCGTTCGCGCCGCACTGGAACGCCGCCCAGGTCATCGCGGGCCCCCAGGTCGCCGTCGCGGCCAACTCCCCCTACCTGTTCGGCAAGGAGCTGCACCGGGAGACCAGGATCGCGCTGTTCGAGCAGGCCACCGACACGCGTCCGGCCGAGCTGAAGACCCAGGGCGTGCGGCCGCGGGTGTGGTTCGGGGAACGCTGGATCACCAGCGTCTTCGACCTGTTCGAGGAGAACGTCAGCTACTACCCGGCGCTGCTGCCCCTGTGCGAGGAGGAGGACCCGCGGGCCGAGCTGGACCAGGGACGCATCCCCCAGCTCCACGAGCTGACCCTGCACAACGGCACCATCTACCGCTGGAACCGGCCCGTCTACGCCGTCGTGGACGGCGTGCCGCACCTGCGCGTGGAGAACCGCGTCCTGCCCGCCGGGCCCACGGTCGCCGACATCGCCGCGAACGCCGCGTTCTACTACGGCCTGATGCGCGTGCTCCCGTCGGCCGAGCGGCCGATCTGGAGCCAGATGTCCTTCCGCACCGCCGAGGACAACCTCGCCGCCGCGGCCCGGCACGGCCTGGACGCCCGGCTGTACTGGCCGGGGCTGGGCGAGGTGCCGGCGGCCGAGCTGATCCTGCGGCGGCTGCTGCCCATGGCGCGCGAGGGCCTGGCCGCGTGGGGGGTGCACACGCCGGTCGCCGACCGGCTGCTCGGCATCATCGAGGGACGCTGCCTGACCGGCCGCACGGGCGCGACCTGGCAGGTCGAACGGGTGCGCGCGCAGGGCGGCGACCGCCACGAGGCGTTACGCGCCATGACGTTGGACTACATCGACCGCATGCACGGCAACGATCCGGTGCACACTTGGGACGTGTGAACCTCGTGCGACCCCGCCTCCTCGTCCTGGCCCTCGTCCTGCTGCTGGCCGGCTGCGGCCTCACCCGGCCCGCGTCGAGGGACGTGCAGGGGGCCGACACGTTCGAGGACGACATCCGGGCCGCGCGCACGCTCACCGAGTCGTTCTGGACGGAGTTCTTCGACCAGCAGGGGATGACATATCGGCCTATCGCCGACTTCATTCCCTACTCCGGGAGTTCGGGGCCTTCCTGCGGGGGCGAGCCGTCCGTGCCGAACAACGCCTTCTACTGCCCCGAGGGCCACTTCATCGCCTATGACCAGGCCTGGATGGAGTCCCTGTGGAACGACATGGGCGACGGCTCGGTCTACGTGATCATCCCCCACGAGTTCGGGCACGCCGTCCAGGCCCAGCTCAGGACCGGTTTCGAGCTCAACGTCCAGGCCGAGCTGCAGGCCGACTGCTACGCCGGCGGGACGCTGGCGGCCCTGGTCGGCTCAGGCTCCCTGCGCGCCCAGCCCGGTGACGAGGACGAGCTCATGACCAGCCTGGAGGCCGCCGGCGACCCCACGGACGACTGGCTGAACCCCGCCGCCCACGGCACCGCCGAGCAACGCCAGGCCTCCTTCGCCGGCGGCTACGACGACGGCGTGGGCGCCTGCTGAGGATGTACGCGCGGGTCAACCCAGAGGATGATGTGTCTGATCATGACCTGCCCCTACGGTGGAGGCATGCCACTGGAGGAGATCGGCTGGCTGCGCAGAGGCGCGTGCAGGTCCAGCGACCCTGACCTCTTCTTCCCGCTCGCGCCCTCACCGTTGCAGGAGGCCCGCGCGAAGGCGGTCTGCGCCCGCTGCCCGGTCATCGACGAGTGCCGCTCCTACGCCTTACGGGAGGGCGAGACGGAAGGCATCTGGGGCGGCCTCACCCCCCAGGAACGCCGTCGCACCCGCTTCCCCGCGGGCTGGCGCAACTCCGCCGCCTCCTGACCCACCCCACCGACCACCCCGCCCCCGTCCGCCGTCCGCCGTCCGCACCGGATGGCGTATCCCCCTGTCCCCTGACGCCGTCCCGTCGGACGGTGTGACGCCCCCGCCCTCCTGACTCCGTCCCCGGACGCCGTCCCCGGCTTCATGGTGTGACGCCGTTGTGTTGTGGTGGGACGTAGCCTGCAGGGGTGCTGTTGCGCTCGATCGCCGTCCTCACCGCCGCCAACGTTCTCAACAACAAGATCGCCCCCAGGCTCGCCCCCCTGACGTCCGCCGCCGCCACCGCCGCGCTCGTGGCCATGGCACGCAGGCACGGGGTGTCGTGGCGTGAGCTGGGGTTCGAGAAGGCGTCCCGCGGAGCGGCCGTCGGCGGCGCGCTGGCCGCGGCGGTGGCCGCCGTCTACACCGTGGGCATCGCCGTGCCCCGCACCAGGCCGCTCTTCCACGACGAGCGCGCCCTGTCGCTCTCGCGCGCCCGCGCCCTGGAGGAGGCCCTGCTCCAGGTCCCCCTGGGCACGGTCCTGCTGGAGGAGGTCGGGTTCCGCGGCGCGCTGCACGGCATGCTGGCCCGCCGCCACGGCCCGGCCGCCGCCACGGCGGTCTCCTCGGCCCTGTTCGGCCTCTGGCACATCCTCCCGGCGATCGACATGGCCCGCGCGAACCCGGCGCTCGGCGCGCTGACCGCCGGCGAGCCGGCCGCCCGTCTCGACGTCGCGCGGGTGGTGGCGGGCAGCGTGGTGTCCACGGCGGCGGCGGGGGTGCTCTTCTGTGAGCTCCGGCGGCGCGGCGGGCTGCTGGCGCCGTCGATGCTGCACCTGGCGACCAACTCGCTCGGCTACCTTTTCGCAAGGATCTCGGCGAAACGCTGAAATCATCCCGGATGGGCAACCGGGTTGAGAGTTCTCCTCCGGACCGGGATGAGGTTTCCACCTCGGAAGATGAGGATTCTCCTCCGGGATTTGGAACGGTCCACAATGTGCCCGACTCGATGCTCTAACGTCTCGGCCACGCCCTGCCCGCAAGCACACCACTCAGGGAAGGGCGCTCCCCAAGATCACTATTTCTGATATCTCCGGAGGTACGGAGGTGGTGTTGCATGCGTACGGTGATCGACATCGACACAGGTCTTCTGGAACTGGCCCAGCACGAACTGGGGACCTCGACCGTGAAGGAGACGGTGAACGCGGCCCTGTCGGAGGTCGCAGAAAGGGCCAAACGCCGCGAAGCCTTCGAATACTGGCGCACCCGCGACAATACACATCTTCTGGATCCTTGGATCATGAAGCATGCGTGGTGACCACCGGAGTGGTCTACCTCATCGACAAGAGCGCCCTGGCCCGCATGCCGCATCCAGCGGTCCACCGGGCCCTCGAACCGCTCATCCTCGACAGGACGCTCGCCGTCTGCGAGGTCACGCAACTGGAGGTGCTCTACAGCGCCCGTGACCTCAAAGGCCACGAGCGGGACGCCCGCTACCTGCGGGAGGGCTTCCGCCTGCTGTCCATCGCGCACAAGAAGGTCGGGCCGCGGGCCCTGGAGGTGCAGGCGATGCTCGCCGGCAGGTCGCACCACCGGGCGGCCGGGCCGGGCGACCTGCTGATCGCCGCCTGTGCCGAGGTGCACCAGGCGACGATCCTGCACTACGACCGGTACTTCGACGTCATCTCGGAGGTCACCGGGCAGCCCGCGCTCTGGGTGGTGCCGCCCGGCTCGATCCCCTGAGCCGGGGCGGTCAGACCGGGTCAGGCCAGGCCGGGGTCAGCCAGGTCAGGCCGTGGGCACGACCTGGAAGCCCTCCGCGTAGTGGCCCTCGCCGAAGCCGGCCTGCTCCGCCCAGGCGGCGAAGCGGCCACGGACGAAGTCGACGAAGCCCTCGACGTGGGCGACCTGGCTGACGTGCGACTGCAAGGCCGCGAGCTTGCGGTCCATGACCGCGGTGACGTCCACCCAGTGGTTGGGGGTGGGGCCGCCGTTCAGCCAGACCTCCCTGACCGTCCACGCCTCAAGGCCCTCCTCGCGCAGCAGCTCGGGGAAGGCATAGGGGTTGCGGGCGTCGGGGTAGACCGCGTCGAGCGCGGCCCCGCCCACGGCCCGGTGGTCGGGGTGGCTGGGGGCCACGAACTGGTAGTTGCGGTCGGGGTGGTGGGTGATGACCAAATCGGGGCGTACCTGGCGGATCACCCGGGCGATGTCGCGCCGGAGGTCGAGCGTGGGCACCACGCGGCCGTCGGCGTGGCCGAGGAAGCGCACGTCCGTCACGCCGACGGCCTTGGCCGCGGCGAGCTGCTCGGTCCTGCGGAGCTCGGCCATGCCGGAGTTGTCCAAGGTGCGCTCGTTGCCGCCGGCGTCACCGTCGGTGACGAGCAGGTACGTGACCTCCACGCCCCGCTCCACGAACAGCGCGACGCTTCCCGCCGCCGCGAAGTCGACGTCGTCGGGATGCGCGGTCACGACAAGTACCCGGTTGATCTCGGCTTCCGGCAGCATGGCTTCCCTTCCTGGACCCTGTACGGAGGACAACCGGCACCCCGTCGGAGGCATTCCGGGCGCCGTTTGTCGGTGGCGCGTCTTAACCTAGGTGGGTGCCGACCCAAGTCTCTGTTGACCACCCCTTGCTCGACGGCCTCAACCCCCAGCAGCGCGAGGCCGTGATCCATCATGGCAGCCCCCTGCTCATCGTGGCGGGGGCGGGGTCGGGGAAGACGCGGGTGCTCACCCACCGCATCGCCTACCTGCTGGCCGAGCGCAACGCCCATCCGGGCGAGATCCTCGCCATCACCTTCACCAACAAGGCCGCCCGCGAGATGAAGGAGCGCATCGACAAGCTCGTCGGGCCGCGTTCCAAGGCCATGTGGGTGATGACGTTCCACAGCGCCTGCATGCGCATCCTGCGGCGCGAGGCCAAGCGGCTGGGCTTCCCGTCGAGCTTCTCGATCTACGACCAGGCCGACTCGCAGCGGCTGATGGCGATGGTCTGCAGGGAGATGGAGCTCGACCCGAAGCGCTACCCGCCGCGTTCGTTCTCGGCGCAGGTCAGCAACTTCAAGAACGAGCTGGTCGACTACGAGACCGCGCTCGACAGGGCGGGCTCGCACCTGGAGAAGACGCTCGCGCAGGCGTACAAGGCCTATCAGCTCAAGCTGACCGAGGCCGGCGCGATGGACTTCGACGACATCATCATGAACACGGTGACGTTGTTCCAGCTCTTCCCCGAGGTGGCCGAGCACTACCGGATGCGGTTCAGGCACGTGCTGGTCGACGAGTACCAGGACACCAACCACGCCCAGTACATCCTGATCCGCGAGCTGGTGGGCCATCCCGAGCTGCGCACCGCCGACGGCGACGTCGTGCGTTCGGGCGCCGACATGTCCGAGCTGTGCGTGGTGGGCGACGCCGACCAGTCGATCTACGCCTTCCGCGGCGCGACGATCCGCAACATCCTGGAGTTCGAGCGCGACTACCCCGACGCCCGCACGATCCTGCTGGAGCAGAACTACCGCTCCACCCAGAACATCCTGGCCGCGGCCAACGCGGTGATCGCGCGCAACGAGGGCCGCAAGCCGAAGAACCTCTGGTCCGACCAGGGCGACGGCCCCAAGATCGTGGGCTACGTCGCCGACAACGAGCACGACGAGGCCATGTTCGTGGCCCAGGAGGTCGACCGGCTCAGCGACGAGGAGGGCGTCAAGCCGAGCGAGGTCGCGGTGTTCTACCGGACCAACGCCGCCTCCCGCGTGTTCGAGGAGATCTTCATCCGCACCGGGCTGCCGTACAAGGTGGTCGGGGGCGTGCGCTTCTACGAGCGCAAAGAGGTCAAAGACCTGCTGGCCTACCTGCGGGTGCTGGCCAACCCGGCCGACGTCGTGTCGATGCGGCGCATCCTCAACGTGCCCAAGCGCGGCATCGGCGAGCGGGCCGAGGCGATGATCGAGGCGCTGTCGTCGCGCGAGCGCATCTCGTTCTGGGACGCGCTGCGCCGGGCCGACGAGGCGTACGGCATGGCGACGCGCTCGCTCAACGCGGTGCGCGAGTTCGTGGCGATGCTCGAAGAGCTGATCGCCAAGGCCGAGGGCGTGCCGCCGTCCACGCTGGCCGAGGAGATCCTGGTCGCCACCGGCTACCGCGCCGAGCTGGAGGCCTCCGAAGACCCCCAGGACGAGTCCCGCCTGGAGAACCTCAACGAGCTGGTCTCGGTGGCCTCGGAGTTCGAGGAGGCCAACCCCGAGGGCACGCTGGTGGAGTTCCTGGAGCAGGTGTCGCTGGTCGCCGACGCCGACCAGATCCCCGACGCCGACGGCGGGCAGGGCGTCGTCACGCTGATGACCCTGCACACGGCCAAGGGGCTGGAGTTCCCGGTCGTCTTCCTGACCGCGATGGAGGACGGCGTGTTCCCGCACGTCCGGTCGCTGGGCGAGCCGAAGGAGCTGGAGGAGGAGCGGCGGCTGGCCTACGTCGGCATCACCCGGGCGCAGAAGCGGCTCTACCTCACGCGGGCGGCGGTGCGCAGCTCGTGGGGGTCGCCGTCGTTCAACCCGGCCTCGCGGTTCGTCAACGAGGTGCCGGGGCAGCTCATCGACTGGCGTACCGACCCGGAGAAGTCGGCCTGGAGCGCGGCGACGCGGCGTGAGCCGGCCGCGCGGCCGGCGCCCAGGAGCGGCGGCGGGTCGCGGCAGGTCCTGTCGCTGACGCCCGGCGATCGGGTGACGCACGACAAGTGGGGGCTCGGCACGGTGGTGGCCGTGGACGGGGTGGCGGAGAAGACCAAGGTCAAGATCGACTTCGGCGCCGACGGGGAGAAGACGCTGCTGCTGGCGTACGCCCCCCTGGAGAAGCTCTGACCCTTGGGGGTCACCAGGCGCCCACCCCGCCGGGGCCGGGCGCCCGACGGCGTGGGGCGGATCGAGGCGCTGAGGTGCCGGGCCCTCGACGGCGGGTCGAGGGTGTGAGGCATCTGGTTCGCGGCGGTGAAAGCCGAGCGAGGGCCGGGCGAAGGCCGAGCAAGGGCCGAGCAAGGGCAAGGCGAGGATTGGGCGAGGGCCGAGCAAAGGCCGGGCGAGGCAGGGCGCTTGAGGGCGGCCCTGCCGGTTCGCTGCCGGGTCAGGGCTTGAGGGCGCTGCCCTGCTTCCACTGGGTCCAGTTGAGCTGCCAGTAGCTCCAGCCGTTGCGCCAGTCGAGCTTGCGCTTGGTTCCGGTGATCTTGACGACGTCACCGCGCTGGGCGATGCCGTAGAACCACTTGGCGCCCTGCGGGGTGGCGCGCACGCAGCCGTGGCTCTGGTTGGAGCGGCCGAGGTACTGGTAGTAGCCGGCGCTCTGGTGGACGTACTCGCCGCTGTCGGAGATGCGCACCGCCCAAGGGATCTCCTCCTTGTAGTAGCGCGGGTCCTTGGGGTCGGTCACCCCCATCCAGGACGACGTCATCGTCTCGACGGACTTCTTGCCCATGGTGAGGTGCACGCCGCTGGTGGTGAGGTAGACGTCGACGCCGTTGCGCAGCAGGCCGCCCCGGCCGGCGCTGATCGCGATCTTCTTGGCGATCTTGCCGTCCCGGTAGACCTTCATCTGGTGCCTGCGGGTGTCGACGACCGAGATGTTCGCGGTGCCGACGGCGAAGCGGCGGGTGACGTCCTTGGCCTTGTTGCCGGGGAGCTGGCTGAGGCGCGCGGTGAACAGCACCTTCTGGTGCGGCTTCCAGTACGTCTTCGTCCGGTAGATGACCTTGCGGGCCGACACCCAGCGCCAGGCGCCCTCGACCGGTTTGTCGGCCTGGACCTCCAGCAGCGCCTCTACGGCGGCCTTGTCCTTCACATCCCGGTCGAACGTGACGATGATCGGAAAACCGACGCCGACTTTCTCCGCCGTCTCCGCCATGGGCGTGATGTCGGCGATGTCGAGCTTGACCTTCTTGGCCGGAGCCGCGACGTGGGCAGCCGCGGCGACGCCCACGGAGGCGGTCGTCCGGACCGCCGGGGCCTGCGAGGCTGGCACGCCTTCTGCCGAACAGGCCGCAGCCGAGACCAGTGCGGCCATGGCAAGCAACCGGGGGACGCGATTCAAGGGGGTTACTCCTGGATTATGTGCTTCTCCTTCCATGTGTGACTACTGAGACCCGTGATTCGTCTACGGATCGCCGTAACGACCTTGTAACGGTCCAGGAGGCGGGGTCAGACGAGGCGGCGCGCGGTGGCCCAGCGGGACAGCTCGTGCCGGTTGGAGAGCTGGAGCTTGCGCAGCACGGACGACACGTGCGTCTCCACGGTCTTGACCGAGATGAACAGCTCCTTGGCGATCTCCTTGTACGCGTAGCCGCGGGCGATCAGCCGCAGCACCTCGCGCTCGCGCTGGGTCAGCGAGTCGAGCTCGGGATCGATCGAGGGCGCCTCGGAGGAGGCGAAGGCGTCGAGGACGAACCCGGCCAGCCGCGGCGAGAAGACCGCGTCGCCGTCGGCCACCCGGCGGATGGCGTCGGTGAGCTCCTTGCCGCTGATGTTCTTGGTGACGTAGCCGCGCGCGCCGCCCCTGATGACGCCGATGACGTCCTCGGCGGCGTCGGAGACCGACAGGGCGAGGAAGCGGACCTGCGAGCCGGTGCTGAGGACGCGGCGCAGCACCTCCTGGCCGCCCCCGCCGGGCATGTGCACGTCGAGCAGGACCACGTCGGGCTGGTGCTCGGCGATGGCCTTGACCGCCGTCTCGACGTCCTCCGCCTCGCCCACGACCTCGATCGAGTCGCCCAGCTCCGCGCGTACGCCGGATCTGAACAGCCGGTGGTCGTCGACGATCAACACGCGTGTCATTGCTTGTCCACCTTCATCGTCAGCATCACTTCCGTGCCCTCGCCGGGCTCGGTGCGGACCCTGGCCGTGCCGCCGTGACGTTCCATTCTCCCGATGATGGACTCCCTGATGCCCATTCTGTCGAGGGGCACCGCCTCAAGGTCGAAGCCCTTGCCGCGGTCCTTCACGAAGATGGTCACCTCCAAGCCCTCCACCTCCGCGTAGACGGAGATGGCCGGGCTCTCAGAATATTTGGCCGCGTTGACCATCGCCTGCCTGGACGCCTTGAGCATCGCCGCCAGCTTGCCCTGCGGGTCGAGGTCGATGTCGCCGACGCAGACGACCTCGATGGGCACGCCGTGCGAGTCCTCCTCCTCGGCCGCGATCCGGCGTACGGCGGCGGCCACGGTGGCGTCGGCGTCCTGGGCGGGCTGGTAGAGCCAGTTGCGCAGCTCGCGTTCCTGGGAGCGGGCCAGCCGGGTGACCTCGCGGGGGTCGTGGGAGACGCGCTGGATGAGGGTGAGCGTGTGCAGCACCGAGTCGTGCACCATGGCGGCCACCTCGGCGCGTTCCTCCTGCCGGATGCGCTCGCGCCGTTCGAGCTGCAGTTCCTTCCACAGGCCGGCCAGCCAGGGCGCGGCGATGACCGCGATGCCGCCGACCACGACGACGGTGAACAGCAGGCCGGGCCTGGCCTGGGCCAGCTCGCCCTGGGCGTACAGGAAGCCGGCCGCGCCGATGACGACCAGCGTCACGCCGAGCAGCGTGCGCACCCGGTTGGTCCGGATGCTCTTGGTGGCGCCGCTGACCCAGTTCTTGCGGCGTTCGGGGTCGGCCTGCTGCCACAGGATGAGCGCGCCGATGCCGCCGACGGCGAACGGCAACATGCCGATCCCGCCCTTCGAGGCCCCGGTCAGCCAGCCGAACGCGGCCAGCGCCACGCCGATCGCGCTGAACGCGGCGAGCTGGCTCCAGTCGCGCTGCGGCGGCTGCCCCTCGTACGGCTCACGCGGAGTGATCATCCACAGCACGGCGTAGGCCACCATGCCGACCCCGTCCACGACGCTGAGCAGCACGAACATCAGCCTGATCACGACGGGATCGAGGGAGAGCTGCGCCGCCAGCCCCTGGGCCACGCCGCCGAGCAGGCGGCCCTCCATGGGGCGGAGCATCCGGCGATAGGGTCGATCGCCGGTGGGCTCGGCAAGTGTCTTCTGGTCTGCCATAACATCGCCATCGTCACATGTCGCGGGCACTTCGGGCATCAGGGAACAACCCCCAGGGTCGAGTCAGGGGTCTCCCGGATGCGGCCACCCCGCCCGACGGTCCACGATGGTTCCATGACAGAAGCTCCGCCCAGGCAACCCGCCGCCCCGCCCCGGGAGCTGCGACGCAGCAGCGAAGGGCGCTTCCTCATGGGCGTCTGCGCCGGTCTCGGGCGGCACACCGGCATCGACCCCGTGGTGTTCCGCGTGGCGTTCGCCGTGCTCCTGCTCGGTTCGGGCATCGGGATCTTCCTGTACATCGCGGCGTTCCTGCTGATGAAGGAGCCCAACGGCGGGCCGGGGATCATCGAGCAGTGGACCCGCCGCGACCTCGACGCCGAGGCCGTGATGGCGCTGCTGACGGCGGTGCTCGGGTTCGGCCTCGCGCTCAACCTCGCGACCGTCTGGCTCGACACCGGCACGCTGGTGGTCGGCGTGCTGCTGGCCGTCTCGCTGCTCGCGGCCCATTCCAGAGGCGTCGACCTGCGGGGCCTGGCCCGCTCGATGCCCGAGCGGCTCGGCCGCCGGCGCTCCCCCGACGCGGAGCCGTCCGCGCCGCCCTACGCGCCGCCCGCGGCCACGCCCCGGGTGCGTCCCGCCGAATCGGGCTGGTCCGGCCTCGGCGACACCGTGACGGCTCACCCTGAGTCCCCGGCCCCTGCCCCCAGGCCGACGGCCGCCGCGCACGCCGAAGCCGTGGCCGCGCGGCTGCGGGCGATGTCCGCCGGCCGGCAGGCCGAGACGCCCCGTACGGACCGGCCCGAGACCCCCGAAGCGGGACAGGCGGAGGCCGGCCGGGCCGAGATGTCGAAGATCGAGGCGGCGCAGGCGATGGAGGCCGCCGGCGCCGTGACGGCGGAGCACCGGCTCCCCCAGGACGCGACCCCCCAGGCGCAGGCCCCCGACACGGAGACCCCTGACGCGGAGCCCCCTCACGCGGAGGCCCCTCACGCGGAAATCCCTGACGCGGAGGCCCCTCACGCGGAGGCCCCTCACGCGGAAATCCCTGACGCGGAGGCCCCTCACGCGGAGGCCCCGAAGACGCGGATCGAGGCCGCGCAGCCGCAGCCGCGGCCCCACACTCAGGCTCAGGCGGCGTCGCGGCAGGAGCCGCCCGCCTACCGCCCCCAGCCCAGGACCGCGATCGACTACAGCGGCTACGGCGAGCCCTTCGCCCCGAAGGGCCCCTACCGCCCGCTCGACCCGGCCAGGCGGGCCGGCCAGTCGCCCTACGACCCCGCCCTGTACGGCCGCCCGGCCCCCGCCCCGGCCCCCCGGAAACGACGCCCGAAGTCGTTCATCGGCGTCATCACCATCTTGCTCGCGATCATAGTGGGAGGGATCGTCGTGGCGGTCCAGGCCAGGTCGGCCGCGGGCGTGAGCCCGACCATCGTCGGCGGCGCCGTGCTCATCACCATCGGCGCCGGGCTGCTCATCGCCGCCTGGTGGGGCCGCGGCGCCGGTCTCGTCGCGGCGGGCACCACGGTCGCGCTGCTGATCGGCCTGGGGCTGATGCTGGGCGGCCTGCCGCGCAACTTCGGCGACTCCACCTGGTACCTGACCAAGCCCGCGGAGGCGGGCAAGGTCTACGACGTCGGCGTCGGCGACGGCCGGCTGGACCTGACGGAGCTGAAGGCGCTGCCGGGGACGAGCCTGACGTTCGACGCCCGGGTCTCCGTGGGCGAGCTGACGGTGATCGTGCCGCCGACGGCCAGGGTCGAGGTGCACGCGATGAACAAGGTCGGCGACATCAAGGTCGACCAGTCGATCAGGGGCGGCGTGGACGTCAAGTTCGACAAGGTGCTGGAGCCCGAGGTCGGCTCCGGGGACGAGGAGTTCACGATCGTGCTGAACCTGCGGGGCGGCCTCGGCGACATGGAGGTGCGGCGTGGCGCGTGACGTCGAGCGGGTCCGGCGCCTGCACCGGACCGACTGGATGGCCCTGCTGAGCGGCACGTTGTTCGTGGTGCTCGGCATCCTGGTGGTGACCCGCGTGCTCACGGACGCGCTGCTCCTGGCCGGGCTGACCGTGGTGGGGCTGGCCTTCGCGGGGGTGGTGGCGATCATCGCCCGGGTGGTCCGCGGCAAGTAACCCTTGACCGGGAAAAACACCGGCGTAGTTTCGGGTGTGTCCGCCTTTCCCCCTGCTCCTGAGGGAGGACGTATGCCCCGAATCACCGTCACCGTCGACGGGATCAAGTACGAGGAGGACGTCGAGCCGCGGCTCCTCCTCGTCCATCTACTACGTGAGCGGCTCGGCAGGACCGGCACCCCGGTCGGCTGCGACACCAGCAACTGCGGCGCCTGCACGGTGCTGCTCGACGGCAAGAGCGTGAAGAGCTGCTCCGTCCTCGCCGTGCAGGCCGACGGCGGCGACGTCGTCACCGTCGAGGGCCTGGGCGCGAACGGGTCGATGCACCCGATGCAGCGGGCCTTCCACGAAGAGCACGCGCTGCAGTGCGGCTACTGCACCCCCGGCATGGTCATGGCCGCGATCGACCTGGTCCGGGAGGACCCGGAGCCGTCGGAGGAGTCGATCAGGCACGGGCTGGAGGGCAACCTGTGCCGCTGCACGGGCTACTGCAACATCGTGCGCGCGGTGAAGCGCGGCGCGCAGGAGATGGGGCAGGCGGTGAGGACGCAGTGAGCGAGCTGAGCCCCGAGGCCGTCGCCGGGCAGATCGCCGGCAGCGGCCAGCTCAACGAGCCGGCCGGCGTGCACGAGGTGGGCCGGCCGCGCCGGCGCAAGGAGGACGCCAGGCTGCTGACGGGGCGTACGCGCTGGACGGACAACCTCTCCAGGCCCGGCACGCTGCACGTGATGTTCCTGCGCAGCCCGATGGCCCACGCCCGGATCACCCGGGTGGACGTGTCGGCGGCCCGCGGCCTGCCCGGCGTGGTGGCCGCGTTCAGCGGCCAGGACTTCGCCGCCGAGCAGGGCAGCCTGCCGTGCGCGTGGCCGGTGACCGACGACGTCGTCATCCCCGACCACCCGCCGATGGCCACCTCCGAGGTCCGGTACGTCGGCGAGGCCGTGGCCTGCGTGGTCGCGACCGACCGGTACCGGGCGGCCGACGCGCTGGAGGCCATCGAGGTCGACTACGAGCCGCTGCCCGCGGTGCTCGACATGAGCGAGGCGTTGTCGCCGGACAGCCCGAAGGTGCACGAGGCGGGCAACCAGGCGTTCTCCATGAAGATCACCTCGGGTGACATCGACGCGGCGTTCGAGGGCGCCGCCGTCGTCGTCGACCGGACGTACGTGCAGCAGCGGCTCATCCCGACGGCCATGGAGCCGCGGGCGGTGCTGGTGGACACCGACGGCGACTCGTTCACGATGTGGACCTCCACCCAGATCCCGCACATCCTGCGCGTCATGCTCGCGGTGGTGACCGGCATCCCCGAGCACGACCTGCGGGTGATCGCCCCCGACGTGGGCGGCGGGTTCGGCTCGAAGTTGCAGGTCACCGCCGAGGAGGTGCTCTGCCTGCTGATGGCGCGCCGGCTGGGCCGGCCGGTCAAGTGGACGGAGTCCCGCTCCGAGGGCAACCTGACCGTGCACCACGGCCGCGACCAGCTCCAGCACATCCGCCTCGCGGCCGACGCCGACGGGCGCATCCGAGGGCTCCAGGTCGACCTGCTGGCCGACATGGGCGCGTACCTGATGCTGGTGACGCCGGGGGTGCCGCTGCTCGGGGCGTCCATGTTCAACGCGATCTACAAGATGGACGCCTACGAGTTCGGCTGCCGGGGCGTGTTCACCACCAAGATGCCGACGGACGCCTACCGGGGCGCGGGCCGTCCCGAGGCGACGTTCGGCATCGAGCGGACGATGGACGAGCTCGCCGCCGAGCTGGGCCTGGACCCGCTGGAGGTGCGCCGGCGCAACTGGATCAGGCACGAGGAGTTCCCGTACACGACGATCTCGGGGCTGACCTACGACTCGGGCAACTACGAGGCGGCCACGGAGAAGGCGCTGTCGCTGTTCGGCTACGACAAGCTGCGGGCCGAGCAGGCCGACCGGCGGGACCGGGGCGATCCGGTGCAGCTCGGCATCGGGGTCAGCACGTACACGGAGATGTGCGGGCTGGCGCCGTCGAGGCTGCTCGGGGCGGCCAGGTTCGGGGCGGGCGGCTGGGAGCACGGCTCGGTGCGCATGCTGCCGACCGGCAAGGTCGAGGTCATCACCGGCACGTCCCCGCACGGCCAGGGGCACGTGACGGCGTGGAGCCAGATCGTGGCCGACGCGCTGGGCGTGCCGTTCGAGGACGTGCGGGTGCTGCACGGCGACACGGCCGTCGCGCACAAGGGCATGGACACCTACGGCTCGCGCTCGCTGGTCGTGGGCGGCATCGCCGTGCTGCAGGCGTGCGAGAAGGTCAGGGAGAAGGCCAGGAAGCTGGCCGCCCACCTGCTGGAGTGCTCCCCCGACGACCTGGAGTTCGACGGCGGCGTGTTCAAGGTGCGCGGCACCGGGTCGGGCCGCACGATCCAGGAGCTGGCCTACGCCGCCTTCCAGGCGCACGACCTGCCCGACGGCGTGGAGGCGCGGCTGGACTCCGAGGCCACCTTCGACCCGGACAACTACTCCTTCCCGCACGGCACGCACCTGTGCGCGATGGAGGTGGACACCGAGACGGGCATGACCCGGATCCGCTCGTACGTGGCCGTGGACGACGTCGGCAAGGTGGTCAACCCGCTGATCGTCGAGGGCCAGGTGCACGGCGGCATCGCGCAGGGCGTGGCGCAGGCGCTGTTCGAGGAGGCCGTCTACGACCCCGAGGGCAACCTGCTGACCGCGACCATGGCCGACTACCTGCTGCCGTCGGCGGCCGACCTGCCGTCGTTCACGACGGACCGCACCGAGACCCCCGCGACCGGCAACCCGCTGGGCGTCAAGGGCGTCGGCGAGGCGGGCACGATCGCCTCCACCCCGGCGGTGGTGAACGCGATCGTGGACGCGCTGCGGCCCTACGGCGTCGGCGACATCCGGATGCCGTGCACGCCCGAGCGTGTCTGGCGAGCGCTGGAAGGAGCGCGGCGATGATCCCCGCACCGTTCGACTACGTGCGTCCCGACTCGCTCTCGGCGGCCTGCGCGGAGCTCGCCGCCGACGAGGACGCCAAGGCGCTGGCCGGCGGGCAGTCGTTGCTGCCGTTGTTGCGGTTGCGGCTGGCGTATCCGTCCAAGCTGGTGGACATCGGGCGGCTGCCCGGCCTGAACGGCGTGCACGACCGGGGCGACCACGTCTTCATCGGCGCGCTGGCCACGCACGACGAGGTCATGCGGTCGCCGGTGGTGAACGCCGGCGCCCCGCTGGTGGCGCTGGCCACGGCCAGGGTGGCCGACCCGGCGATCAGGCACCGGGGCACGTTCGGCGGCTCGCTGGCGCACGCCGACCCGGCGGGTGACCTGCCGGCCGTGGTGCTGGCGCTGGACGGCGTGATCGTGGCCGCGTCGGCGCAGGGCGAACGGGAGATCCCGGCCGCCGAGTTCTTCGTCGACTACCTGGAGACGTCTCTGCGCGCCGGGGAGATCCTGGTCGGGGTGAAGCTGCCGAAGCTGGGCGAGGGCTGGGGCTTCCACTACGAGAAGTTCCACCGGACCGCGCAGTCGTGGGCGATCGTCGGCGTGGCGGCCGCGGTCAGGCGTGCCAACGGCTCGATCGCCGAGGCCAGGGTCGCGCTGACGAACATGGGCCCGACCCCGGTGCGCGCCCGCGCGACCGAGACGGCGTTGCGCGGCGTCGAGCTCGGCGACCGGGTGCGGCAGGCGTGCGAGGAGGCGGCGGAGGGCACCTCGCCGCCCGCCGACCTGCACGCCCAGCCCGACTACCGCCGCCACCTGGCCCGGGTGCTGACCCATCGGGCAGTGCGCACGGCCGCCGGGACCCCCTGAGTGAGGCGGGGGGGGCGCGTCCGGGGGCCCCCCCCCCCCCGGTGGGTGGGCAACCACCACGGGAAGGTGGGGTCGATGGGGGTTGGGTGTGAGCCCGGGGTGACATTGCCCGTTGCGGGGGGGCAGGC
>NZ_JBITLU010000007.1:0-324811 GCF_044465525.1 Nonomuraea sp. NPDC049646
GGCCGACAGATCCCGTTGAGGACCCAGAGGTCAGTCAGGCCATGGGTCAAACCCTGGCGGGAAGCACTCATCTACATCATCACTGTCAGGCCAGCTCAGGCCCACCGACCACTCTCAGATGTGATCTTGTCAGTGCAAGCCATCCCTTCCATCTCATAGACCGCCTCCAGACCAGCACCAGCGCCGCCACAACCCCTGATCGAGTGCGACCCGCAGGACAAGGAGGCGCTGACGTCGTACCTCCTGACCGTCACTGGCACGGGCGACGACGCGGAGACCCCCAGCCCCGGCACCACGAGCACGCCCCCGGAGCCGGAGTCCCCCGCCGAGTCCCCCACCAAGACGCCCGCCGCGCTGCCGACGGGCGGCGCGGACACCGGCGGCGGTGAGTCAGGCCCCGACGGGCGGGTGCTGGTGGCGACCGGCGCGCTGACCCTCGCCGCCGCATCCACGGGGTTACGCCTCCGCCGCCGTGCGGACGGAACCGGCTCACCTTGCCGCCGCCTTGGATGGCGCGTAGCCGGCCGTAGGGGTCGTAGGTGCAGGTCGAGGGCTGACCATTGGTGACCGAGGCCATCAGGCGGTTGCGGTCGTAGGTGAAGGCGGTCTTCTTGCCGAGGACCTCCTCTTCTCGCACGTTGCTGTTGGGGTCGTGCCCATGCCTGTCCGATGGCCTCCCGCGTCGCCCCTGCCGGTCCACTCTGCCGGACCGGCAGGGGCAAGGTCGCCCGTCCAATTTCACACCGTCCGCCTCCGGCTCGTGCCCGCACTCGTCCGGACTCTCACCGTGCCAACCCCCGCCGTCCCGAAGCCGGACAGCTCTGGAGCGAACTGCCCCGCTTCGCCGCGGTCGGCGCCGAGGCGGCCAGACACGTACGGATCGGCTATGCCCGCGCCTCGCTGCTCTCCGCCTCACCGTGCGGCGACTGGCCATCGCCCGGCAGACGCGCAGCTGTGGCAGAGGACGGAGGAAGCGAGCACGATCATGGGCGAGGTGGGATCGAGCCTGACCGGGAACTGCCGGCCAGGACATGGTTCGTCGAGCCACAGAAGGTGGCTTGGCACCAAGGAAACCGTTTATGTCCCAGGGTTTGATCGGCAGGTCACCCAACCGAATAGGACCAGTTCATAACCTCGTGGGATGCCGAGGCCGAAATGGACTGGCAAGGCTGCCCTGGTCGCCGTTCTCGTCCTGGCCGCCGGTACCGCCGCCGCGCTCGCGGCGATGTTCTTGAGCATGGGCGGCGAGAACGGCGTCCGTACCGAGCCGATCGCCGCGTCGATACACGGCTCGGGCTCGACCGCGCAGAAAGGCGCGATGGACGCCTGGGTCGCCGAGTTCCACCGCATCCATCCGGAACTACGAGTGACCTACGAGCCCAACGGATCGCAGGCCGGCATCAGAGACTTCATTGCAGGGCGCAATGCGTTCGCCGGCTCGAACGTGCCGATGAGCCCCGGCGAGCAGAAAAGGGCCGACAGGCGTTGCGCCGGTCGCGCCGAGCATCTGCCCATGGTCGTCGCGCCCATCGCGGTGGCCTACAACCTGGCTTCCGTCCCGGAACTCAAGCTCTCGCCCGCCACCCTGACCGCCATCTTCACCGGGCGTGTCACCAGGTGGAACGCGCCTGAGATCGCCGCCGACAATCGCGGTAGGCGCCTTCCGGGCACGCGCATCCACATCTTCCACCGCTCCGACGAATCCGGCACCACCCACAACTTCACCGCCTTCCTCAGGGCGGTCGGCCGCTGGCCGCAGCAACCGTCCAGGACGTGGACCGGCGCCGGGCGAGGCGTGCTGAGTTCGAGCGGGATGACAGCGGCCCTCCAGCGCACTGTCGACTCCATCGGCTACGTGGAGTACGGCTTCGCCAGCAGCGCCCGGCTCCCCACCGGCGCCATCCGCAACACCGCCGGGCAGTTCGCCACGCTGTCGCCGGACAGTGCCAGCCAAGCCCTGGAAGGCGCCACGACCGTGGGGCGCAACGGCGATCTGACGGTGGCGTTCGACTATCTGAACATGATCGATGGCGCCTACCCCGTCGTCCAGGTCACCTACGAGATCGTCTGGGCGAACAACCCGGACCCGCTGGTGCGTACCTTCCTCGACTACACGGCGAGCGACGCCGGCCAGTCCTACCTCGCCCTCCATGGATATGCCCCGCTGCCCCGACGGCTGCTGGCCCAGGTCCGCCTCCGTCTGGGGGCCACAAGCTGATCCCGGCGGAGATCGTGCCTTGCCCACCCGTCATCGGTCTCAGTTCTGACGGTTGGGTGAGTTTCGGGGTGTCAGAATTAGCGGCCGCGTGAGACATCAGCAAGGGGGCGTGGACGTACACACCGTACTGCTGGCCGTCGTGGTGGCGACGGCCCTGACGTTCGCCTTCACCAATGGCTTCCACGACATGGCCAACGCCATGGCGACCTCGATCGCCGCCGGAGCTCTCCGGCCACGTACTGCGTTGGCGTTATCGGCGATGCTCAGCCTCGCCGGCGCGTTCCTGTTGCTGAAGGTGGCCGCCACAATCGCCAGGACGTCGTGGACTCCGGCTCCATCACGCTTACCGTGGTCTTCGCCGGGCTCGTCGGCGGACTCGCCTGGAATCTGGTGATCTGGTACTTCCGTCTGCTGTCGAGCTCGTCACCCGCGCTGATCGCCAGCATCGTGGGTGCCACGATGCTGGCAGTCGGTGCCGATGCGGTCAACGGTGGGGCCTGGTGTCGAACGCCGCGATTCCTGCGCTCCTGGCCCCGCCGGCCGCGATCCTGGTCGCCGGGATCATCACATACCTGGCCTATATGATCACACGTGACATACGGTCGACCTGCGCACCTGTGGTTTCAGGTACGGGCAGATCGCCTCCGCTTCTGTGGCCTTGCTGGCGCACGGAACGAACGACGCGCAGAAGACGATATGCCTGATCACTCTGCCCCTGATCGCCGACGCAGCCTCCCTCGAGCTGCAGGGCCGCCTCTGTGGATGATCATCGCCTCTGCGTTGGCGGTCGCCGCGGGCACGTACATCGACGGTTGGCGGATCATCAGAACTCTCGGCAGGGGCATGACGGAGATTCAGCCGCCTCAGGGCTTTGCGGCCGAGTGCTCCTCCGCTGCGGTGGTCCTGATCTCCTCTCCTCGCGACTCACCGTCCGTCGTGGTGCCTGCCAGAGCACCTGCCGAAAGGTCCGGCCGGTCTGTCCGGTACCGGCCGTGGTCCCGACACGTCCGTCGATGGGCCGTGAGGCGGCGCGGACTTGCCTAATGCTCGCGATTCCTTGTCCGATCACGCCTTCCTCAGGAGAGAGGCGGACGCAGGCCCTCGATGATGATCAAGTGACGGCTATGATCGCAGCAGCCTTCGTCCTGAGCCGGTGAGGCACTGACAGACGCGCGAGGTATCCGTGGCCAGCAACGCACTCTTCGGCCGCCGTGCCGAGCTCGAAGAGCTATCCGCCTTTCTCGACGCGGCCCGGCGCCATGGCAACGCGCGGCTGCTGTGGGGTGACCCCGGTATCGGCAAGTCCGCTCTCCTGGCCGCCGCGGCCGAACTGGCCGTCACGACGGGCATGCGCGTGCTGCGGGCGTCCGGGTCGGAGTTCGAGGCCGATGTCAGCTACTCCTGCCTCAACCAGCTGTTCCTGCCGGTCGAAGCCGACCTCCGGCGCCTGCCGCCCGAGCTTCGGGAGGCGTTGTCGGTGGCGCTGGGGTTCGGTGCCGGCGCGCCCACCGACGCGCTCCTCGTCTGCAACGCCGCCCTCCTGCTGGTCAAGGGGGTCGCCGCCGAGACGCCGCTCGCCCTTCTCGTGGACGACGTCCAGTGGATCGATCGGGCCAGCGCCGTCGTGCTGGGCTTCCTCGCCCGCCGGTTGCAGGGGGTCGGCGCCGCGCTGCTGTTCTCTGCCAGGACGGGCGCGGTGAGCTCCGCGGCGCCGCGCGGGTTGACCGAGATGGTCGTCCAGCCCCTGGATCGAGCGGCGGCGGGACAATTGGTCGACGACAACTTCCCAGGCATGCCGGTACGGATCCGGAAACGGCTGCTCGACTTGGCACAGGGCAATCCGCTGGCGCTGACGGAGTTACCCTCGACGCTGCTGGGCGCGACGCATCCGGCGGTGACGCACTCGGAGGTGGTCCCGCTCAGCGATCGGCTCCAGGCGATGTTCGCCGCGCGGATCGCCGACCTGCCCGAACCGACCCGGAGAACGCTCCTGCTGGCCGCGTTCGAGGGCACCGGCGACGTCCGAGTGCTCAGGGCCGCCCTGCCGGACGAGGCCGGGCTGGCTGACCTCGCCCCCGCCGAGCGGGCGCAGTTCGTACGCGTGGACGACGCCACGGCGCGGATCGCGTTCCGGCACCCGCTGATCAGGTCGGCGATCGTGGCCGGGTCCACGCATGAGGAACGCCGTACCGCGCACGTCGCCCTCGCCGGCGCGCTGACGGGTGACCAGGAACGTCGCGCGTGGCACCTCGCCGCGGCCGCCACCGGCCCGGACGAGACGGTGGCGGCGCTGTTGGAGAACTCGGCGCATCGCATCATGCTTCGCGGTGACGCGTTCGCCGCGGTCGCCGCGCTGATCCGGGCGGCCGAGCTGAGCGGGACGAGCGCGGATCGGGGGCGCCGGCTCTCCGAGGCCGCGTACATCGGCGCGGAGGCGAGCGGGGCCATCGACGACGCGAAGACGCTCCTGACGGACGCGCGGCGGGCGGCTCCGGACTCCACCGGCTCGCTGCACGCGGCCAACGCGGCCGCGTTCCTGATGCTCAACGGAGACGGCGACGTCGCCACCGCCCACCGGCTCCTGGTCGGCGCCATCGAGACCGCGGAGCACGGCTACCGGGCCGAGGATCCCGCGCTCGTCGAAGCCATGCACACGTTGATGCTGCTGTCCTGGTACGGGAGCGCCTCGGAGTACTGGGAGCCGTTCTACCGCGCGCTGGACCGGCTGGAGCCACGACCGCCGGACGTCCTGTCGCTGGCGAGCCGGACCTTCCCCGACCCGGTCCGCACGGGGGCGTCGGCACTGGCGAGCAGCCAGGTCATCCTCGACGCCCTCGCGGACGAGACCGACCCAACGCGCATCATGCGGGTCGGCACGGCCTCGGTCTACCTGGATCGGCTGGGCGAGTGCCGCGAGCCCTCCTGGCGGCTGGTCCGGCAGGGACGGGAGGGCGGCGCGCCCCGACGGCACCTCGGCGCGCTGATGCACCTGTGCCTGGACGACTACCTCGTCGGCCGATGGGACGAGGCCGAGGAGCTGGCCCGCGAGGGTCAGCAGGTCTGTGAGACCAGCGGTTTCTCCTTCTTCGCGTGGTACTTCCTGTACAACAGGGCGATCCTCGCCGCCGGACGGGGACGCTTCGAGGAGGCGTACGCGCTCGCCGACGAGATCACCCACTGGGCGCTCCCCCGAGGTGTGGCAGCCGCGGCGCTGTTCGCCCAGCACCCGCGTGCCCTGGCAGCGCTGGGACAGGGAGACTTCGGCGCGGCCTTCCACCACGCGGCCGCGATGAGCCCGCCCGGCGCCCTCGCCGCGTACGTGCCTCACTGCACGTGGGTCATGCTCGACCTCGTCGAGGCGGCGGTGCGGACCGGGCGGATGGTCGAGGCCAGGGCACACGTCGAGGCGATGCGGGCCGCCGACGTGGCCGCGTTGTCGACCCGGATGACGCTGATCCAGGCGGCAGCGGAGTTCCTCGTGTCCGACGACGACGGGACGAGGGCGCGGCTGGAGTCGCTGTTGTCGGGCCACGTGGCGGAACGGTGGCTGTGGGACGCCTCCCGCGTCCGGCTCGTCCTCGGCGAGAGGCTGCGTCGGGACAGGTCGGCGTCGCAGGCGCGCCGGCATCTGCTCGTCGCCCGCGACGGCTTCGCCGCGATGGCCGCCGGGCCCTGGGTCGAGCGTGCGCAGAACGAGCTGCGCGCCGCCGGCCACCGGACGGCCGAGACCTCGTCAGGCGGCCCGGCCGCCCTGACCGCGCAGGAGTTGCAGATCGCCGAGCTGGCGGCGAGCGGCCTGACCAACAAACAGATCGCCGAGCGGCTGTACCTCTCGCACCGGACGGTGGGCGCGCACCTCTACCGCATCTTCCCCAAGCTCGGCGTCACCTCCCGCGCCGGGCTCAGGGATGCTCTCGCACCGGATTCCGAAGCCCCGCGCTGAGCTCGTCGGCCTGCGCCTCCTTGTCCTCCAGCAGCCGCTCCAGCAGGCGCCGGGTGGTGGGGTCGTCGGCCCCGACCCAGCGCACCGCCTCCTGCAACGACTGGACGAGGATCCGCGCCCCCACCAGGTCCTGCGTCACGATGCCGGTGAGATCGCCGTCCTGGAACGTCTGGAAGATGATGCGCGAGCGCGCCGGGAGGTGCCGTGGGTCGTGGTCGGCGGCGAACCCGAGCTGGGCGATGCGGGTCGCGAGCAGCCTCGCGCCGGCGCGGTCACGGTCGGCGCAGCCGTGCAGGAACTCCGCGACCGCCCGGTGCGACGGCCCGCGGACGAGCAGGGCGTGCTGCTCGTACTGCAACGAGGACACGACCAGGCTGGCCAGCAGCACGTTCAGCAGGTGCGCGACCGCTTTCAGCTCGGCCCGGTTCGACGGCGTGACCGCACCGTCGTCCGGGTCGAACAGCGCCCGGTCCCGGACCTCCCGCATGCGCAGGACGGCCGGCGGCTCTGGAGGACTCGTCACGTGTCGATGGTCGGGCACGCGCCCGAGCCGCGCATCTGTCAAATGACCTAACCGCATCGGCGGTTAGGTCATCGGCCGCGATGGGCGTCCGAGGCGGGAGTCGGATGACTGATGTGGCGGCTGCCGGGCGGCGCCCACAGTTGGCTGCGACAGGCACCACCCGTGAGGAGTGATCCCATGACCATCAGCCACGGCTTCCACGCCGCCATGACCGCGCAGCCGGGCAGGGGCGACGACCTGGTCGCGGCCCTGCTCGACGCGCCGTCCCTGCCGAACGAGGACTGCGTCGTCTTCCTGGTCGGCCGTTCGGCCGGCGATCCGGACACCGTTTACGTCACCGAGGGCTGGGTCAGCCGGGAGGCCCACGCCCGGTTCTTCGCGACCAGGCAGGCCCAGGCGTTCGCCGCGGCCCTCCAGCCGCTGCTGGCCGCCGAGGCGCGGTACGCCGACGAGATCCCCGTCGGCGGCAAGGCCGTCCTGTGAACGAGGAGACCACCATGCCCCGTCCCGGCCTCGACCCCGAACTACGCGCGTTCCTCGCCGGCCTGCCTCCCATGCCCGAGCTCGACGCGGAGGTGCTCGCCGAGCTGCGCAGGCTACCGTCCACGCCGGTCGACGCGCTCCTCCGGGGCCGCGCCGCCGGCCACCGCGAGATCACCGCCCCGGTCCCGATGTCGATCTTCACCTCGGCCCGGACCAGTGACGCGCCGGCCCCGTGCGTCTACTGGGTCCACGGCGGCGGCATGGTCATGGGAGACCGCTTCTCGCAGATCGACATCCCCCTGGACTGGCTCGACCTGTTCGGTGCCGCCGTCGTCTCCGTGGAGTATCGGCTGGCGCCGGAGGCCACCGGCACGATCCCGGTCGAGGACTGCTACCAGGGCCTGCTCTGGGTCGCCGAGCACGCCGGCGAGCTGGGCATCGACCCGAGCCGGATCATCGTTGCGGGAGTCAGCGCCGGCGGTGGCCTGGCCGCCGGGCTCACCCTGATGGCCCGCGACCGGGGCGGGCCGCCGATCGCCGGGCAGGTGCTGATCTGTCCCATGCTCGATCACCGCAACGACACCACCGCCAGCCGCCAGTACTCCGGCGCGCCCGGAGTCTGGACCCGCGAGATGAACGCGTTCGGCTGGCGGTCGCTCATCGGCGGCGGCGAGGTGTCCGGCTACCTGTCGCCCGCGATCGCCGACGACCTGTCCGGCCTGCCGACCACCTACGTCGACGCAGGGACGGCGGAGGTGTTCCGCGACGAGGACGTCGCGTTCGCCACCCGGATCTGGGCCGCGGGCGGCCAGGCGGAGCTGCACGTCTGGGCGGGCGGCTTTCACGGCTTCGACGCGCTGTGCCCCGGGGCTCGGGTCTCGGTCGCGGCCCGGCGTACCAGGAACGACTGGCTCGCACGGGTGCTGGGCACGTCTTCCGGAGCCGTCCGGTGAGCGCCCACGACCGCGCCGCGTTCCTGCACGAGTTCGCGCGCGCCCCCTTCACCGTCGGCGCGGTCGCACCGAGCGGCGAGCCGCTGGCCGACCTGATCACCTCGCCTGTCACACGTGACGGTGACCCGCTGGTCGTCGAGGTCGGTCCGGGCACGGGCGCGTTCACCGCGGCGATCCAGCGCCGGCTCGGCGGCCGTGGCCGTCACCTGGCCGTCGAGGTCAACGAGCGGTTCGCGCGGCGTCTCGCCACCCGGTACCCGCGGATCGACGTCGCCGTGGCCGACGCCCGGGACCTGGGCGAGGTGCTCGCGGCGCGCGGCCACCACCGCGCGGACGTCATCGTGAGCGGACTGCCCTGGGCGGCGTTCACCGCTGACCGCCAGCACGACCTGCTCGACGCCCTCACCGGCGCCCTCGCCCCGCACGGCGCGTTCACCACGTTCGCGTACGCGCACACACGATGGACGCCGCCGGCCCGGCGGTTACGACGGTCCCTGGGCGGCCTGTTCGACGAGGTCGTGGTCAGCCGGACGGTGTGGGCCAACGTGCCGCCCGCGTTCGTCTACTTCTGCCGCCGGCCCCGTGTCCCGGCCCTGGCCCTCGATTAGATGCGGCAGAAGACTTCGCCGGCCGGCGAGGACCACCGGGCGACGCCCTTCGAGTTGTTCTTCGACCTCGTCTACGTCTTCGCGATCACGCAGCTCACCGGCTCCATGGCACGCGAGCGCGACGCCGACGGCGTGTTCCGGGGGCTGCTGATGCTGGCGCTGCTGTGGGGCACCTGGTCCGGCTACACCTGGCTGGGCAACCATTCCCGGGCGGACGGCGGTCTGCTGCGGGGCGGGATGGTCGTCGCGATGGCGGCGATGTTCGTGGTCGGCCTGACCATCCCGGAGGCGTGGGACGGCGGGCCGGGCGCCTTCGTGCTGGTGGGCGCGTACCTGGTGGTGCGCTGGGTGCATCTCGTGGTCTTCGCCGTGGCCGCGGACGGTGACACCGGGCTGCGCCGTCAGATCGCGATCACCTGGCTGCCCATGACGGCCGGCGCGGCGCTCCTGGTGTCCGGGACGCTGCTGGGCAACCGCACGCAGGTGCTGTTGTTCACGATCGCCCTGGTGGTGGACTGGGTCGGCATCTATCTCACGGCCAGGAACGGCCACTGGCGGCTGCGCAGCCCGGCGCACCTGACCGAGCGGCACGGGTTGTTCCTGATCCTGGCCATCGGCGAGTCGGTCGTCGCAGTCGGTGCCGGGGCCGCGGGACGGCCCGTCAACGCGGCGCTGCTGCTCGCGGCCGTCCTCGGCATCGCCGTCGCGGTGTGCTTGTGGTGGCTGTACTTCGACGTGGTGGCGGGCGCGGCAGCGCGCAGACTCGGCCGCGTACGTGACAAGGAGCAGGTGGTCCTGGCCGTCGAGGCCTACACCTATGGGCACTTCCCCATCATCGCCGGCGTCCTGCTCACCGCCCTGGGCATCGAGGGGGTGGTGGCGCACGCCGGTGAGGGTGAGCCCTTGGGCGTGTTCTCCGCGCTCGCGCTCCATGGCGGTGTCGCGCTCTACCTCGTCGGACATCTGCTGTTCAGGCTCCGGATGCATCACACGCTCGGCCGCCGTCGACCGGCCGCGGCCTGCGCCGTCCTTGCCGCCACCCCGGCCACTTCGGTCCTCCCGTCGCCGGCCGGGCTGGTCGGTGTGGTGGCCGTCCTGGCTGCTCTGATCGCCGTCGAGAGTGCCCGCGGTGCAAGCAGGAATGGGCAAGGACGCGCCAGTCTTGTGGATCGTCCGCCCGCCGCAGGACTGATTACGTAGCCCCGAGAGAGGAAGGGCGATGACAGACCAGCACCGCAGTGTGATCTCGCTCCAGGTCAACGGCGTGCCGCACCGGCTGGACGTCGACAACCGCACGACCTTGCTGGACGCGTTGCGCGAGGACCTCGGCCACACCGGTCCCAAGAAGGGCTGCGACCAGGGCCAGTGCGGCGCGTGCACCGTGCTCCTCGACGGTCGGCGGCTGGTCTCCTGCCTGACGTTGGCGGTGGCCGCCGAGGGCGCCGAGGTCACCACCGTCGAGGGACTGGCCGATGACGGCGAACTGCTGCCGCTTCAGCGGGCGTTCGTCCGGCTCGACGGCTTCCAGTGTGGATATTGCACGTCCGGGCAGCTCTGCTCGGCTGTCGGGATGCTGGCCGAGCACGCGGCGGGCTGGCCCAGCGCGGTCACCGCCGACGTGTCCCCGGACGGCCCCGCGCCGGTGCTGGACGCGGCGGAGGTGCGGGAGCGGATGAGCGGCAACCTGTGCCGCTGCGGCGCTTACCCGTCCATCGTCCGGGCCGTGCTGGAGACGGCTGCCGAGAAGGAGAGCGCGGGATGAGGGAGTTCGCCTACGAGCGCGCGGCGGACGTCCGTGACGCGCTGATCGCGGCCGGCGGCGGCGCCCGGTACCTGGGTGGGGGCACCAATCTCGTCGATCTGATGAAGGCGGGGGTGGAGGCTCCCACGAGGCTGGTCGACGTACGGCGGCTGCCGCTCGCCGGCGTCGCCGAGGCGCCGGACGGCGGGCTGGTCGTCGGCGCCACGACGACCAACAGCGACCTCGCCGCCCACCCCGAGGTACGGCGGCGCTATCCGGCGCTGAGCCAGGCGGTGCTGGCCGGCGCGTCCGGTCAGCTGCGCAACATGGCCACGGTGGGCGGCAACCTGCTGCAGCGAACCCGGTGCGCCTACTTCGCCACGCAGGTGTGCAACAAGCGGGTCCCCGGCACGGGTTGTCCCGCGATCGCCGGTGAGCACCACAACCACGCCATCCTCGGCTGGACCCGGAGCTGCGCGGCCACTCATCCCTCCGACATGGCGGTCGCGCTGCTGGCGTTCGACGCGGTCGTGCGGTACGAGACGCTCGACGGCCCCGGGGAGATCCCGCTGGCGGAGTTCTATTTGCCGGTCGGGGACACGCCGGACCGCGAGACGGCGCTGCCGCCGGGAGCGTTGGTCACGGCGGTGGTCCTGCCGGGGAGCGCGGTGTCCCCGCGCTCGCGCTACCGGAAGGTACGCGAGCGCGCGTCCTACGCCTTCGCCACCGTCTCCGTCGCGGCGGCGCTCGACCCGGACGAGGGCTCGGTGCGCATCGCTCTCGGCGGGGTCGCGTCGCGGCCCTGGCGCGCCCGGACCGCCGAGGCGTTCCTGCTGGACGCGCCCCTGTCGGCCGAGGCGTTCCGGGCCGCCGCCGATGCCGAGCTCGCCGCCGCCGAACCGCTGCCGGGCAACGGTTACAAGGTGCGGCTGGCCGGCAATCTCATCGAGACCGTCCTTGAGGAGCTCCTGCCATGACGAACGCGGTCGGGGCGGCGCGGCCGCGGATCGAGGGCCGGGCCAAGGTCACCGGCGCCGCCCTTTACGCCGCCGACGTGCCGATGCCGGGCCTGGCCTTCGGCGTGGTCGTCCTGGCTGCCGTGTCCCGGGGCCGCATCAGGGACGTCGGCGTCTCCGCCGTCCAGGACATGGACGGCGTGCTGGGCGTGATCGACCACCGGAACGCGCCCCGCCTCGACCTGGAGGCGGGCGGCTTCTTCGGCCCGGACGGCCAACTACAGCTGCTGCAGGACGAGGTGATCCCCTTCGCCGGCCGGCCCGTCGCGCTCGTCGTGGCCGAGACGCTTGAGCAGGCCCGGGCGGCGGCCGAGGCGCTGCCGGTGACCTACGACGAGGAGCCGCACGACACGGTCTTCTCCGCCGATCACCCGGCGAGCCGTCCGGCGGTGGCGATCTTCGACGAACCCGTGGACGTCGGCGACGTGGAGGTGGAACTGGCCGCGTCCTCGGTGGTGGTCGAGGGGCGGTACCGCACTCCCGAGGAGCACTGCAGCGCGATGGAACCGCACTCGGCGACCGCCTGGTGGGAGGGAGGGCGGCTGGAGGCGATCGACTCCGACCAGGCGCCGTTCTCCATATCCCGCACTCTGGCGACGCTGTTCTCGTTGCACCCGGACCTGGTACGCGTCCGCACCGAGCACGTCGGCGGCGGCTTCGGCTCCAAGGGGCTCTGCGGTCCGCAACTGATCCTGGCGACGATGGCCGCGCTGCTGTTCGGCCGGCCCGTACGGGTCACGCTCACCCGTCCCCAGGTGTTCCTGGCGACCGCGATGCGGCCCGCGACCGACCAGCGGATCCGGATCGGCGCCGACGCGGACGGCCGCCTGCGGGCGATCCACCACGAGGCGGCGTTCGAGATCTCGCCGCTGGTGGAATACCTGGAGGGCTGCACCGAGCTCACCAAGACGCTCTACGCGGCGCGGGCGATCCGTACCCGGCTCAGCGCGGTCCCGCTCGACATCCTGCCGCCGTACTCGATGCGGGGGCCGGGGGCCGCGCCCGGGTCGTTCGCCCTCGAATCGGCCATGGACGAGCTGGCGGAGCGGCTGGGCGTGGATCCGCTCGACCTGCGGCTGCGCAACGAGCCGAAGGTCGGTCCGGTGTCCGGGCTGCCGTTCAGCAGCCGCAACCTGGTCGCGTGCCTGCGTGAAGGCGCCCGCAGGTTCGGCTGGGACACCCGCGATCACCGGCCGCGGCGGCGGCGGGAGGGAGCGCTGCTGGCCGGCACGGGGCTGGCCGCGACGTCGTTCAGCGCCGGTGCGTTCCCGTCGTCGGCCACGATCACCGCCGAGCCGGACGGGACCTTCACCGTGGCCATCGGCGCCACCGACCTCGGCACCGGCGCGCGCACCGCGCTGACCGCGATCGCCGCCGACGCGCTGGCGGTCGGCACGGACCGGATCCGGCTGCGGATCTCCGACAGCGGCCTCGGTCCCGCGTGGGGCGCGGGCGGTTCCCGGGGGACCACGTCCTGGGGGTGGGCGATCATCGAGGCCGCGGAGAAGCTGCGCGCCCAGGGCTGCCGCGGTACGGTGACGGCCGACACCACGGGGTCGCTCGGCGGGTTACCGGCACGGGAACGGCATTCGTTCAGCGCCGTGTTCGCCGAGGTGACCGTCGATCCGATGACGGGCGAGGTGCGCGTACGCCGGCTGCTCGGGATGTTCGCCGTGGGCCGCGTGGTCAACCCGCTGATGGCCCGCAGCCAGGTCGTCGGCGGGATGATCGGCGGGCTCTCCATGGCGCTGCACGAGGAGGGCCTGCGCGATCCGGTCTCCGGCCAGCACGTCAACGCGGACTTCGCCGGGTACCACATCGCCGCGCACGCCGACGTGCCCGACATCGAGGCCGATTGCGTACCCGACCACGAGCCCGGCATCCCCATGGGCGTCAAGGGCGCCGGCGAGATCGGCAACGTCGGCACGGCCGCCGCGATCGCGAACGCCGTCTGGCACGCCACCGGGGTCAGGCAGAGATCCCTGCCGATCCGTCTCGATCGCGTGCTGGAGTGAGGCGCCCGGCGTCCTGGCTCGGCGGCATGCCGAACTGGCGACGGTACTCGCGGCTGAACTGCGACGGGCTGGAGTAGCCGACACGACGGCTGACCCCGGCCACGTCGCCCGGGGCCGCGGCGAGCTGGAGCCGCGCCTGCTGGAGGCGGATCTGCTTCTGGAACTGGATCGGGCTCATCGCGGTGACGGCCTGGAAGTTGCGGTGGAAGGCCGAGACGCTCATCCCCGCCAGTCCGGCCACGTCCTCGACGGCGAAGGGCTGCGCGTAGTGGTCGCGGATCCACTGCACCGCGCGGGCGACGTGGCTGAGGCTGCTGTCGGGAAGCCCGAACTGGCGCACGATCGCGCCCTGGTCGCCGGTGATCAGCCTCCACAGGATCTCCCGTTTGACCAGCGGCGCGAGGACGGTGATGTCACCGGGCCGGTCGAGCAGGCGCAGCAGGCGGACGACGGCGTCGAGGAGCTCGGCGGAGGCGGTGCTGACCGCCAGGCCGGGCGGCGCGTCGTCACCCAGATGCGGCAGGTCGTCCGGGTCCGCCTGCAGCAACACCTCCGCGATTGCCGCCGGATGCAGGGTGAGCCCGACCCCGAGCCCGGGGCGTTCCGCGCCGGCTTCCGCGAAATGGGCGGTCACCGGCAGGTCGATCGAGGCGACGAGGTACTGCCCTTCGCGGTACTCGTACAGGCGGTCGCCCAGCGCGAACCGTTTCGTGCCCTGGGCGACGAGCGCCAGCACCTTGCCATAGGTCGTCGGCGTCGGGGGCCGGGGGCGCTCGGCCTTGAAGATCAGGACGTCCTCGATGGGCGTGCCGAGATCAGGCCGAGCGTGGCGGTTGAGGAGGTCGCGCAGCTCGTCGAGGGCCATGATCCCATCCAAACACCGCGCGAGCTCCGGCGACAACCAGGCCGAAGCTTCAGGGATGTCGCATCGACGACGGGACGGTGCGCGAGCCCGAATCCGAGGAGGTGGGAACGATCAGCCGCGCCATCTGAACGAGGTGGAACGGCGGCTCTTCTCCTACGCCGATCGGCTCTGCGCGCTCGTCTCCAAAGGAAGGTAGTCGTCGACTCTGAAGAGATGCACTCGAGGCATGGAAAGCGTCCCTGCCCCGGTCTTCATCATGGGCCCGGTGACGATGACACGGAGCTTGAGGTCATGCGCTTCCACCGCGGTGTGGTAGGCGTCCCCTCTCAAGACTATCTTGACGGGCCGGACCCGGTTACCGACCAGGGCCTTCACCTTGACGACGCCTTCTTCGTCGTCCGGATCCCGATCGAGGGAGCTGACGAACCCGTAGATGACGGTGTCCTCCACTCTGACATGGTCACGAAGGAGGTGGCCGATCTCTCTGATGGCTCCTGCTGCTTCCGTCGGGAACTCGACGGTGTCACCGCCCGCCCGCGGCGGGGCCGCCGTCAGGGCCCATTGGAAGGTGATGTCCAGGTCACTGCCATTCGGCGCGGAGACCATCGCCGCCAGGGCGGCGCACGCGTCGGCCGACAATCCGGCGACGACTGCACGGTTCAGATCTTCCTTCGGCGGTATCCGTTCCCTGACGACAGCCAGCTCGTGTATCTCGCGCAGGACGTCGGCCATGATGCCGGTGACGCGCCTCGGGAAGTAGTTGATCTCCGATTGGACGTCGATCAACGGTTCCTGGTCGCCCTCGATGATCACGGGCTTCATGACACCGATCGGACTGACGATGGGGATGATGAAGCTGCCTTCCCGTGTGTGTCCCATACCGACGCAGGGGTGAGACAGGCGACCGGCCGTCAGCGGGGCAGATGTCGGCCGCTGCGAGAGCGCGCCGCCTCTCTCAGCCTCCTGGCTCATCCGACTCAAGCGGGGTACACCTGCCGTGGGATCACATTGCGCGATGCCGTCACACCCACAGGCCCGTGCGATCGCACCTTCGCACAGATGATCAACCACCAGGAAGAGATCGACCGATGGCCGTCAGCAACCTTGTTCTCATCGCCGGGGCCGGCGGCGTAGACCGCACGGTCCTGGACCAGTTGCGCGCGCAGGACGTGCCGGTACGCGCAATGGTTCACCGGGACGATGACCGTGCCGCGGACCTGCGTGCGCGGGGCGCGGAGGTGGTCGTCGGCGATCTGACCCGGCCGGAGACCGTCGCCGCCGCGCTGGAAGGAGCCGGGCGGATGTACTTCGCGATGCCCGTGTCGCCGGACCACCTGCTGGCGGCCACCGTGGTGGCCACCGTGGCGAAGGCGCAAGGGGAACTGACGGGCCTGGTCGACATGTCGCAGATGACGGTGTCGCAGATGACCGCCACCAGCACTGCCGAGTCGCACCAGCAGCGGCTGCACTGGCTGGCGGAGCAGGTGTTCGACTGGTCCGGCCTGCCGGTGGTGCACATCCGGCCGACGTCGTTCCTGGACAATCCGCTGTTCACCACACTGGCGGCACGGTCGATCCGGGAGAACGGCACGATCGAGCTGCCGTTCGGCACCGGGCGCACCTCGCCGATCGCCGTGGACGACGTCGCCCGGGTGGTCGCCACCGTGCTGCGCGATCCCGTTCCGCACGTGGGGCACGTCTACGAGCTGACCGGGCCGCGCACGGTCGACATGACGGAGATGGCCGAGGAGTTCTCGCGGGCCTTGGGGCGTACCGTGTCCTACCTGGACGTCCCCCTGGACCGGTGGCGGGCCGAGGTGCTTGCCAAGGCGGGCCTGCCGCCGCACACCGAGGAGCACATCGCCACCATGGCCCGGCTGCACCGCGAGAACCGTTACGACCGCGCCTCCGACGACGTCGAACGGGTGACCGGCGCGCCGGCCGGGACGATCGAGGTGTTCGTGGCCGCTCGCCGGGACTTCTACCTGGGCTGAACCGCCCGCAAGGTCGTCACCTCGCGCGACGTCCTGACCTCGCTCGTCTCGTCGCCCAGTGGCCGGCCAGGTCAGGACCAGGGGTCGCCACGGGCGCGAGACATGGCGACGGCACGCGATCGTGAACACGTCAGTTCCCCACCACACCCAGTTCGAGGCGCCGTCGCAGGACACCGTGGACTCGTCCCGGCACAACTTGCCGGCCCGGCCGCCTCGGATCCTATTGCTCACAGGAGACGTCATGGCCTTCTCCTTCGCCACGATCCGGACCCGGCTGGAGGATGGCGTACTTTCCGCCACCCTCGATGCCGGCCCACTCAACCTCCTAGGCGCCGACCTGGTCCGCGACCTGGTCACGCTCGTGGACACGCTGCACACCGACCCCGGTGACGTGCGCGTCGTCGTCATCGACAGCGCCTCCCCGGATTACTTCTCCGCGCATGTGGACCTCGCGGCGGTCCCGCAGTACACGGCGGAGGCGGCGAAGGCCGGCGGTCCCGGCGACGCCTCACTGGGGATGCTCCTGCACAAGCTGGCACACGTCCCGGTGATCACCATTGCCAAGGTGAGGGGCCGGGCCCGCGGGGGTGGCAACGAACTCGCCCTCGCCTGCGACATGATCTTCGCCTCGCGCGAGAGGGAGACCCGACCCGCGCCATCCCCCTGCACGAACGCACCCTCACCGACTGCGAGCGGGTCCTCGGCCCCGACCACCCCATAACTCGCATCGTGCGAGGCAATCTCGAGATCGCGCGGAACGCACCTGCCCGGACGTCGTCAACAGGATGGAGACGGTGGCTTTCGGAACGACTGCGGAGCCGTTGATCGTGAAGAGGCGAGCGCCCTCTTCAATCAACCATCAGCCCCGTTTGGGGCTCATGGCAGTCTAATTACCACCACCCCAAGTAGCGGCTCGTCGGAGCCATAGGAGTTCCGGGCCTCTGCCGCACACTCGCAGCACGAGGCGGTTCCTCAAAGCAACCCGCCAAGTTACTCATGGGTACCGCCAACGGCTGTCCACAGGCTCCTCAACCCCGGAAAAGGACACTGCGCCTGCCGATAATTACATCCGCCCAGGTCAGGGCACTGTGAGGGTTTTGTGCGGCGTACGCGAGCGCCGGTCACCCGGGAGACGGAAGCACGTACGGCCGGATGATCCGCTGTGCTCCTACGCTTGGCCTACCTGACCGTCACGAACGCGTTCACCGCGCTGCGGTTGCTCCCCATGGGCGATCGAGACAAGGACATCGAGATCCTCGCGCTGCGCCACCAGATCACCGTCCTTGAACGCCAACTCGGGGCCGACACCAGAGTGCGATTCGCGCCCGAGGACCGAGCCTTCCTTGCTGCTCTCCTGACCTCGCTGCCCCACGGGGTCCTGCGCCGGCTGCGGCTGCTCACCCGCCCGGACACCGTCTTGCGCTGGCATCGCGATCTGATGAAACGGCGTCGCGCTCGTACCTGTCGGCCGAAGCGGCCTGGCCGCCCACCCACCGTCCGCTCGATCCGTGCCCTCATCCTGCGCCTGGTTCGGGAGAACCCTGGCTGGGGCTACCGACGGGTGCATGGTGAGCTCACCACCCTCGGTATCAAGGTCGCGCCGTCCACAGTGTGGGAGATCCTCAAGCAGGCAGGGCTTAATCCGGCGCCCGAGCGGGCGTCCACCACGTAGGCCGACTTCCTACGCTCCCAAGCCGACGCCCTGCCGGCCTGTGATTTCATCGAACCATCACCCTCAACGGGCAGCGCCAGTAGATCCTGGCCATCATCAAGCACACCACCAGACGCATCCGCGTGCTCGGCACCACCGCTCATCCGAGCGCCTGCGGCGGCGGCCCGTCACCGGCACCCACGTCGGCCGCCGAGCCGGCCTCGCAACCGGTAAGCGCGCCGCCCTCCGCGGCGGCGGGCCGCACGGTCCTGCTGGTCTACTTCTCCCGGCCCGGCGAGAACTACCACTACGGCGGCCGCCGCACCCTCAAGACCGGCAACACCGAGGTCCTCGCCCAGATGATCAGCGAGCGTCTGGACTGCGACACCTACCGCATCCAGCCCGCCGCCCCCTACCCCGACGACTACGAGCAGACCGTCGCCCGCAACGTCCAAGAGCAGGACGCTGACGCTCGCCCCGCCATCGCCGGCGCCCTGCCCGATCTCGGCCTCTACCGGGTTGTGCTGCTGGCCAGCCCTATCTGGAACGTCCGCGCACCCGTGATCATGACGACGTTCACCGACCGGTTCGACTTCACCGGCAAGACCATCCGCCCCCTCACCACCTTCGCCATGAGCGGCCTGGGCACCACCGAAGCCGACTACGCCGCCTCCTGCCCCGGCGCCACCCTCGGCGAAGGCTTGGCCGTACGGGGTGAAACCGTCGCTGACGCCGGCCCCGACGTCGACGCCTGGCTCCGCCGTACCGGCCTGCCCCGCACATAACCCCTTGTCTGGGCAGCTGGGGACGCGTTCGGTTGGCGAGCGGAAGGCGGTCAGAGCGGTCAGGCAAGCGCGCCGGGAGCGGCGTCCTAGGCCAGCACCCGATAGACGCTGGCCAGCGACGGGTGGCGGCCCTTGTTCTTGCCGGCGGGGATGACCAGTTTGGCCGCGATCCCCGGCACCGACACGCCTCGCGCGCGCAGGCTGCGGGCGTAGGCCGCCATGTCGTCGTCGAACACCTTCGGTCGGCCGCCGTGACGCCCGCGCTCGCGTGCCGAGGCCTGGCCCTCCAGCGACTTCTCCCGGATGTACTCACGTTCAGACTCGGCCATCCCGGCGAAGAACGCGAACAACGCGGCCCCGTGCCCGCTCGGGTCGTACACGCCCTGCAGTGGGCCGGTGAGCAACTCCAACTGGATATCGGCCCGCCGCAGCTGTTCGGCGATGGTCAGCAGCTCGGCCGCGCCCCGCCCCAAGCGCTTCATCTCATGCACGGTGAAGATCACCCGCTGATGCGGGACCGCCGTCTCGATGGTGCGGGCGAAGTCCATCGCCTTGGTGAACTCCGGCCGCACCTTCACGCGCGTGCTGATCTTCTCCGAGAAGATCGACTCACACCCCGCTAGGCGCAGGGCGTCGATCTGGCTCTGCAGCTCCTGCTGCGCAGTACTGCATCGGGCGTAACCGACCCGGGTGGGCGTGGCCCTGGCCCGGGTGGCATGGGTATCGGTGGTCTCGCGCGCCGGGCCCGTCCCCCATGGCCCGCCGGGACCGCGGTCGGCGGGCGTCCTCACCTCCAGCTCTGCCCGCAGGTGCGGCACCAGCATGAAGCGCGGCGTGTGGTACTTCGGCGCGACCTTGCCGCCCCGGGTCCGGCAGGCGCTTCCGGCGGGCACCTTGCACGTCGGGCAATCGAAGCCTTCGACCGCGGCCGCCGGATCGGCAAGATCACACATGTCGCAGAACCTACCGCGCGCTGTTGTGAGAACACGGTTTTGCGAGAGGTTATAAGAACGACGTGCGAGGACGAACCGGACACCGTCTGGCGGGTCGGCACGGCGTGTCAGAACTCGTCATTTCTGAGAACACTCAGAGTAGTCATTGTCACAGAGAGCTACTTTTGGGGCTCGTCGCACGAACCCGAGTGGCCCCGAGTTGTACGGAGGGGCCACCCGGCGCTACGAGAACGGCCGGCATGCGGGATTCGACAGGCTGCCGGTACGCATGGCAAACGCGGTGACGGCGCGTCGCCGCTGACCGCCCATCACCCCGATGCCGGGAAGCTTTGCCCAGCGCTCGTCCTACCCCGGTCAGGCCCGCCGCCCAGGGCGGCCACGGTTCGGAAGCCGCAGTTCCCGCTGCTGGAGGCCGGGGTGTTGGCCGAGCGAGCGGCGACGCGGTAGCGGTTGCAGTAGGAGTCGTGGCAGAGGTAGGACCCCCCCCTGATCACCCGGCGGTCCCCCGCCTGGGGGCCGCGGGGATCGACCGAAGGTGACTCTTCGTAGTAGGTCGCGCCGAACCAGTCGGCACACCATTCCCAGACATTTCCCGTCATCTCATACAAGCCGAAGCCGTTGGGCGGGTACGAGCGAACGGGAGCGGTCGCCAGCCAGCCGTCCTCTGCCGTGTTGTCGGAGGGGAAGCGCCCCTGCCAGATGTTGCACATCCACGCGCCCCCCGGGTTCAGCTCCTCCCCCCACGCGAAGCGCTGCCCTGACAGGCCGCCGCGCGCCGCGTACTCCCATTCGGCCTCGGTGGGCAGCCGCCTGCCCGCCCACGCGCAGTACGCGGCGGCGTCGTCCCACGACACGTGGACCACGGGGTGATCGGGCTCGGCTCGTGACAGCGGCCCGAAGGGGTGACGCCAGTCCGCGCCGCAGACCACGACCCACCACGGCACCGCCGGATCGATCCCCAGCACGTCGTGGCGCGAGGCAGCCAGGGCGAGGCGGAAGACGGAGGACGCGCCCGCGCGTTCGGCCTCGGTGCGGTATCCGGTGTCGCTGACGAAGGCCGCGAACATCTCCACCGTGACCGCGGTGACGTCGACGCGGAAGGGCTCCAGCCGTACCTCATGGACGGGAGTCTCGCCGTCGGCGGGATAGCCCTCGCCGTGGGCGTCACCCATGAGGAAGGACCCGCCGGGAAGCGGCACGTCGTCGTGCGCGACCGGGGCGACCGACGGGGTCACGGGCGTCGGGGGCCGCGGCGCGTCACCGGTGGAGGGGCTGCAACAGGTCATTGACGGCTCCATGGGCAGAGTATATGAATCAACTCACATAAGTGCATCCGCACATAGGAGATAGTCGGTGAGATTCGAGTTCGTCCTGCTCGCTCTGCTGAGCATGCGCCCCTACAGCGGCTACGACCTGCGCAAATGGGTCGAGACCGAGGGCCAGTTCGTGCGCTCGCGCGCACACCACAGCCAGATCTACCGGCTGCTCAGCCGGATGGTGACGGACGGCTGGGTGGAGTTCGAGGTGGACCCGCGCGAGGGCAGACCGGACGCGAAGGTCTACCGCCTCACCCCTCGGGGGCGCGAGGTCCTGATGCAGTGGGTGCGCTCGCCGTACGAGCCGACCAGCCGCTTCCAGGACGCCGACTTCCTGACCCGCTTCGGCTTCACGGTGGCGCTGGACCGCCAGGCGGCACTCCGGATGATCGACACCGAGCTCGGCTACCGGCGTGCGCAGATCACCCGCAACCGTGACCGCGGCCGGACGATGCGCTTCGAGGATCCGCTGCCCGAACTGGACCAGGAGCTGGCCCAGGCGACCTTCGACCGCCTGCACGAGTACGGCGCGGCCGGGGTGGACCGGTGGGTGGCATGGCTGGAGGAGACCAAGACATGGCTGGAGGCCAGATGAGAGCGATCATGGTGATGTTCGACAGCCTGAACAGGCACATGTTGCCGCCCTACGGAGGTGACTGGACGCACGCGCCGAATTTCGCCCGCCTGGCGGAGCGCGCCGCGACGTTCGACAGCTGCTACGCGGGATCGCTGCCATGCATGCCCGCGCGCAGGGAGCTCCACACGGGACGCTACAACTTCCTGCACCGCAGCTGGGGCCCGCTGGAGCCGTTCGACGACTCGATGCCGGAGCTGCTCGGCCAGCACGGCGTCTACACACATCTGGTCAGCGACCACTACCACTACTGGGAGGACGGCGGCGCGACCTATCACAACCGCTACACCACCTGGGAGTTCTTCCGCGGCCAGGAGGGCGACCCCTGGAAGGGCCACGTGGCCGATCCGGAGATGCCCGAGGACGTCAAGCGCATGCGCCGCGACGGCTACCGGCAGGACTGGATCAACCGCCAGTACATGGACACCGTGGAACGCCACTCGCAGACGCGCACCTTCGACGCGGGACTGGAGTTCATCCGCACCAACGCCGACCAGGAGCGCTGGTTCCTGCAGATCGAGACCTTCGACCCGCACGAGCCGTTCTTCAGCCACCAGCGGTTCAAGGACCTCTACCCGCACGACTACGACGGCCCGCACTTCGACTGGCCCGACTACAAGCGCGTCACCGAGACCCCTGACCAGGTGCGGCACGCCCGGTACGAGTACGCGGCGCTGCTGTCGATGTGCGACCACTCGCTCGGCCGCGTGCTCGACCTCATGGACGAACTGGACCTGTGGGACGACACGCTGCTCATCGTCAACACCGACCACGGCTTCATGCTCGGCGAGAAGAACTGGTGGGCCAAGTGGGTGCAGCCCTGGTACAACGAGCTCGTGCGGCTGCCGCTGTTCGTCTGGGACCCCCGCACCCGGTCCGCCGGCGAGCGCCGCGAAGCCCTCGTGCAGACCATCGACCTGGCGCCCACCCTGCTCGACTACTTCGGCGTGGAGATCCCCGACGCCATGCAGGGCCTGCCGCTGCAGGCTGGCCCGGTACGGCAGGCCGGCCTGTTCGGCGCGCACGGCGGCCACGTCAACGTCACCGACGGCCGCTACGTCTACATGCGCGCCCCCGCCACGGCGGACAACGCGCCCCTGCTGGAGCACACGCTCATGCCCACCCACATGCGCGGCCGCTTCTCCCCCGCCGAGCTGGCCGACATGGAGCTGGCCGAGCCGTTCCCCTTCACCAAGGGCGTGCGGACCGTGCGCGTGCCGGGCCGGAGCTTCATCAACCCCTTCCACATGGGCACGCTCCTGTTCGACCTGGAGACCGACCCCGAGCAGCTCGAACCGATCGTCGACGACGAGGTGGAGCTGCGGATGGCCGCGCTGCTCGTCGAGGCGATGCGGGCCAACGACGCCCCGCCCAGCCAGTTCGAGCGGCTCGGCCTGCCGGAGACGGGCGAGGTCACCGCCGACCACCTGCTCGTGCGCGCCCAGCGCGCGCAGGCCACGAGCTTCGCCGCGCCGCTCCCCACCCCGCAGGAGTTCCCCGAGGGCAGGCTGTCGGTGCGTGACCCGCTCAGGACGCTGATCGCCGATCCGCAGGCCGCCGACGTGCTGGCCAGGCATCTGCCGGGGATCGTCGACAGCGAGATCCTGCAGTTGGTGGCCGGGACGCCGCTGCTCGACCTGGCCGCCATGGCCGGCGGCTCGTTCCCCCCGGCGAAGGTCCGGGCCATCGCCGAAGAGCTCGCCAAGCTCTGACTCTGCCGCTGGTGGCGGGGCGGCATCCCCGCCACCAGCTTCAACACCCTCTCCTCCCACACAGAAAGAGGTGGCGTCATGTCCAAGAATATCGAGGACGCGCCCGTCATCATCCGGGGTCGCTGGCGGCAGTTATCGCTGCTCGGCGGAGCCATGCTCGTCGACAGCACGGAGGCCAGCCTGGCCTCGGCGCTCTTCCCCGTCATCAGGCAGGCGCTCGGGCTCTCCCTCGGCGCGCTCGGCGTCCTCACCGCAGCCGGCAAGATCGTGGGCGCGTTCAGCGGCCCGCTGTGGGTCTGGGCCGCCCGGCGCTGGTCGCGGCGGGCCGTACTGGCCGTCTCCATCGGCCTGTGGGGCGTCTGGGGCATCGCCGCGGGCTTCTCCCAGAACTTCGCCCAGCTACTGATCTTCTTCACCATCCTGGCAGCGGGATACGCCGCGGCCCACCCCATCGTCACCGAGATCATCGGCGATCTGTTCGACCAAGCCTCCCGCGGCCGCGCCGTCGGTCTCCTGTACGGTGTGCTCGCCCTGGTGGCCTCCGTCCTCGGGCCGATCAAGGGGCAGCTCGCCAACGTCGACGACGGCTGGCGGTGGGGCCTGTGGGGCATCGGCGCCTTCAACATGCTGCTCGGAGCGGCCATCTGGCTCTGGTTCCGCGACCCGGGCCGTGGCGCGACCGAGCCCCGGCTGGCCGGGCTGGACGCGCGTACCCGCGAAGGAGAGCTCACCTGGAGCCGCGCCCTGTCCCTGCTGCGCATCCCCAGCTTCCTCATCCTGCTGGGGTCCCGGCTGCTGTCCGGGCATCTGCTCCTCGGAGTCTTCGCCGTGGTCTTCCTCGTCGACGTCTACGGCTACACCACCGCCGTCGCCTCGGTCGTGCTCTTGCCGTACGGCGTGGGCTACTTCCTCGGCAACTTCGCCGGCGGCTTCATGGCCGACTGGGCGGTACGGCGGAGCCCGCGTCACGGCCTCGTCGCGGTCCTGCAGGGCGCCCAGTTCGGCTTCGCGGCGGCCGCGTTCATCGGCACCCAGTTCGACCTGGGCTCCATCGCGCTCTTCTCGGTCTTCTTCGCGCTGATGGGCGGCATGCAGGGCGTCAACCCCGGCATCAACCGGCCGATGGTCATGGCCATCACCCCGCCCGAGCTGCGCGGGTCGGCCTTCACCGTCTATATCAACATCTTCGAGGCCATCGCCTGGGCCGTCTTCAGCCTCGGCGCGGGCTTCCTCGGCGACGTGATCGGGCTCCAGGTGGTCTTCCTCTGGGTGCTCGTGATCCTGATGCTGGCAAACGGCGCCTTTCTCAGCCTGCTCTACCGGACGTACACGCCCGACGCGGAACGCGTCCAGCAGGAGCTGCAGGCCCGGCGTGAGCAGGCGGTGCAGGACGCATGATCAGCCGCATCGTGACCACCGCCCTCCTCCTGCTGACCGGCTTCCCCGTCGAGACCAGCTACACCGCCCCCGGCCCCTGGGCCGTGACCACCGCCCAGGTCGGCACCGCGTACCGCCTGCACTACCCGGCCGACCTCGGCGCGGGCGGCTTCCGCCACCCCGTCGTCACCTGGGGCAACGGCACCAACACCACGCCCGAGGATTTCCCCGGAATCTTGAACCAGCTCGCCTCCTGGGGATTCGTCGTCATCGCCGCCACCTCGGGCTCGACCGGCTCCGGCACCGAGATGCTCGCCGGCGTCCGTCTGTTGGAGGACGCCGACGCCGATCCCGCCAGCGTGTTCCACGGCAAGCTCGACCTGACCAGGGTCGGCGCGATCGGTTCCTCCCAGGGCGCCATGGGCGCGATCAACGCCGCGAACCACTCCGGCGGCCTGATCAGGGCGGTCGTCGCCGTCTCCCTGCCCGCCCCCTGGGCCGCCGCCACCATCGGCGAGATGCACGTGGAGGAGCTCACCTGCCCGGTCTTCTTCGCCAGCGGTGGCCGCGACCTGCTGCTGTCGCCCTACCGGGCCGTCCAGGCGTACTACGACAGCGTCCCCGGACCTGCCGCCATGGCGATACTCAAGGACGGCTCCCACACCATGATCAAGGGTGCGGGGAGCGGGCCTCTCGGATACGTGACGGCGTGGCTCATGTACACGCTCCAGGACAACCCCGAGGCTCGTACGGCCTTCGTCGGCTCCCCGCCCGAGCTCGACACCAACACCGCCTGGGAGAGGAGTGCCCAGAAGAACCTGCAGTGACGGACGATGTCGCCGCGACTGCCGAGCAGTATTGCCATGTTGTGACCCATACGTACCGCTCCCGAACATAACTCTGGCCTTCGGGCGGTCGCAGCAATCTGAGTGGAGGGCCTAGCCGAGCCGCACGAACGCGGCAGCCGCGATCTTCGAGTGTTGCAGTAAGGCCCGGAGCAGTAGACCACCACCGGGGCCGCCCGATCCGGCGCCACCTGCCCGGCCAGCTCGGCCGACACCTGGTCGGGCACGTTGCGCGCGCGGGAATGTGCTCGGTGGGGAAGGCATCGGCCGGCAGGGCCTCCACCAACTGCACGGCCCCAGCCTGCAGCGCGAGCAGGTCCTCCCGAGTGATGCGGTCCACCACAGTCTTCTTTCCTTCAGATCGCGGCGGCCGCCAGCGCGGCGGCGCTCACGTACCCGGCCAGCGTCTGCCGGTACCGGGGGGCGGCCTTCTCCAGCACGCCATGCTCGGCGTCGGACAGGCGCAGGTTGACCCGCTTGACGCGCTGCCCCTGCCGCGTTCGCGGGTCCGCCGGCGGCGTGCCGAGTGCGTCGATCATGGGTCACGATTCTGTCAGGCTGCGCCGGTGGGCTCAGGTTGTGGGCTGCCTGGCGTCGGCTCCGCCAGCTATGGCTCACAGCCACGCTGCTTGCCGAGGTCCGCGCAGCGATCGTCGCAGAGGGCTGGATCGCGCTCCCCGCGCTGCCGAAGATTCGTGATCAGTGATGATCACTGCCCGGGACTTAACAGTTGCAGCTGAGGCTGTCAGTGTTCGCTTCTTGTTGTCTGTGTCACCAAAGGTCTGGTCGAAGAGATCATCATCACGACCCTCGCCGCGTCGGCCGTCGCCAAACCCCGCGATTCATAGCGAACAGGGATAGATCGCTAAAGTTTCGACCGTGCATCGACGTACGTTCCTCACGGTCGCAGCTCTGTCCGGCCTGGCAGCGGCCTGTAGCTCCGGTTCCGACGCCAGTTCCTCGTCTCCGGCGGCCGCACTCGATTTCGGCAATGCCCTGCGGGTGCCCCCGCTGCTTCACCCCAAGCCCGACAAGCACGGCGTACGGCGCTTCGAACTGTCCATGCAGGCCAGCCGGACGCAGATCCTGGCCGGCAAACAGACGCCCACCTGGGGCTTCAACGGGACGTTCCTCGGACCGACACTGCGCGCCAGCCGTGGTGACAAGGTCGAGATGGCCGTACGCAATCAGCTACCCGAGGTCAGCACCGTGCACTGGCACGGTATGCGCCTGCCGGCCCGGATGGACGGCGGTCCGCACCAGCCCATCGAGCCAGGCGCCATCTGGACGCCGCACTGGACGATCGACCAGCCCGCGGCAACCTCGTGGTACCACCCGCACCCCCACGGCACGACGGCTCAGCATGTCTACCGCGGCCTGGCCGGGATGTTCATCCTTGACGACGACCTCGATCTCGATCTGCCCGCCGACTACGGCGTCGACGACTTCCCGCTGATCCTGCAGGACAAGAAGTTCGCCGCCGACGGCTCCTTCGACGGCGACCCGCTCAAGGGCACCTTCGGCATCCTGGGCGACCACATCCTCGTCAACGGCACCTACAACCCCTACCTGACCGTCACCACCGAGCGCGTACGTTTCCGCGTGCTCAACGGCTCCAATGCCCGGATGTACAACCTTGCCTTCGCCGACAAACGCCGCTTCCACATCATCGCCAACGACAGCGGCCTGCTCAGGGCGCCGGTCGAGGTTGAGGCGTTCTCACTCACCCCCGGCGAGCGCGCGGAGATCATCGTGGCCTTCGCACCCGGCGAGCAGGTGGTACTGCACACCACCGACAACGGCGTCGACATCGGCAAGGGCGACTTCGACCTGCTGAAGCTCACCGCCGCCAACGACCTCAAGCCGAGTCCTGACGTCCCCGCCCGCCTGGCCTCCCTGACTCCCATCACCGCACCCGCCGGCGCCAAGGTGCGCCGCTTCAAGCTCAGCGGTCACGACGCCATCAACGGCAAAGAGATGGACATGGCGCGCATCGACGAGGTCGTGCCCGCCGGCGCCATCGAGATCTGGGAGATCGAGAACAACGTCTACTCCCACAACTTCCACATCCACGAGGTCGCCTTCCAGGTGCTGGAGGTGGACGGCGCCGCGCCGCCCGCCTACGCCACCGGCCACAAGGACACCGTCTACGTGCCCTCCAAGAGCGTCGTACGGCTCGCGGTCCAGTTCGGCGACTTCACCGACGCTGCCTCGCCGTACATGTACCACTGCCACATCCTCCGCCACGAAGACTCCGGCATGATGGGGCAATTCGTGATCGTCAACCCCGGTACTGAGAGCCAGGTGAACCTCACCATCCCCACCCACACGGGACACTGAGCAATCCGGACCTCGGGTATCCGACCCGGCTCAAGGCGGGTCGGCGAAAGGTCCGCACTCATCACCGGCTGCCGCTGTATTGCCGCTGTACCCCGGCCGAACGGGCGCCCTTCTTGAGGAACCAGGTCTCATCCACGATCAGCACACCGCCGGAGCCGAGCCGGTCGACAGCGAACGAGCGCACGTCATCACGCACGGCCTCGGCGTCCCAGCGGGCGGTGCGCAGCAGCCGCTGCAGCGCCTGCGGGCCGTTGTCGGCGGCGTGTTCGGCCAGGTTCCAGCAGTTCTTGCGGTCGATGTCGGCAAGCAGCCCGCGCACGTAAGCGGTCGCGGCCCTGCGTGGTTCAACGCGGCCGAACCGACCGGCGATCCGGGCCGTCAGCTCATTGAAGATGACCATCCAGCCATCAGGGGTCTACGCTGTGGCCCGCGGCCACAGCACGATTTTTGGTTGTCTTCACAAACCCCGAATGATCACGCGGTGGCCGTCGCCATGTGACCCCGACCCTCGAGATCGCGAGGTGTCACGGATTACAAGGGTGCGACACATATCTTCTTCCCATGGATAGACCATGGAGACTTCGTCCAGCGACGCCGGCCGATGCTGACTGGCTCGCCGACCTCAAGGCCCTCACTATGCGCCCAGACCTGGAACGTCTCGGACTATGGGATCAAGACTGGGCACCTCGTCGATTCCTGGACACGTACATCCCGGCCGGCAACTCCAGCCCCTTGCGATCGTGCGCTGACGGGGGATCGCCAACGCGCCCACCGCAGGAGGGCCCAGGACGGCTGTGACACGGCCCAACTCGGGCCCTCCGCGCGTGCCCCGCTCCCAGGCGATCGGACGCCGGGCTCTCACCCGGCGCCGGCAGTGACGCTCAAGCTGTCAAAGGTGCGGGCATGGCCGTTGATCGGCGGTCCAGGGGCTGGTACTGCGGCGCCGGTATCGCTGATAGAAGCCCTGAGTGTGCGCGTACTGGCCGGTGGTGTACCAGGTCAGGCCCGGGTGGCGGGTCTCCAGCTCGCGCAGGGCCAGCGTGCCGAACCCGCAGCACTGCCACTCAGGCGAGAAACTGATCCTTTTAAGCAGGCCGACTCCGCACGGCTCACAGATCCCGTACCGGACGCGCCCGAACGAACCCTCTTCACCCGCGGCGATCGAGAACTCATACGATACGGTCGGCCCGTCATCCGCCCCTCGGCGACGGCCCGGTGTGGCCACGGCCCGCGCGATCGCCTCTGCTCGAGCACGGCTGGCCGCCTCGTACAAGCTCCATCCCAGATCGGTGTCCAACTCGGCGATGATGATCTCGCCCCAGCCCGCCACCTCGACGCTCTCCTGCGCCAGGACAGCAGCCAGACGGGCCTTCCACGTCTCAGCGAACACGGCCGGCCCGCGATGCTCGCCGTCCTGCTCGGCCACTGTCTCCTGGAAGGACTCACGGACGATCGCCTGCATCGCCCCCCGCCGCAGCCGCCGCTCGACATCGTCGTCCCGCGACACGCCCGCGGCCATCCCCCGGATCCGGGCGACCAGGCCGCGCAGCCTCGCCGGCCGCAGGGGCGCCGCTTGCGGCCACGACTCGGGCAGAGGCTTCCACAGCAGACGCACCAGCATGCCAGCACCGTAACCGGCGGCGAGCTCCCCGCCATGCGGTTTGCCGAGTCGGTGTGGAGTTTCCCGCCTCGGCTGGGGAGGCCGAGGTGCGGCGAGGAGGGCGAGTGTCGCGACCGCGTGCCGATAGCCGACATCACCTGCAGGCTCGGCCAGCGTGAAGCGCAACCGTTTGAGCAGGTGCTCAAGGCCATCCGCGCCCTGCGCGACCCCGACGCGCCCGATGCCGACGACGATGTCTGAAGATCCCTACGATCGAAGCTCAGTGGCTAGTGGTCTGTCACGCAACCTTGGCCGGGTAATTGGTCCAGCTTCTGATCAGTGAACAGGCGGCGAAGTTCGTCTTGGGCTCGGCTCGGGCGTTGCGCCAGCGGACGTAGGCACCGATCGCCGCGTTCTGCTCGTCATGACTGCGGTGGTCGGTGCCGTTCAGCGTGTAGTAGCGCAGCGCGGCGACTCTGATTCGATCCAGTTCAGGGTTCACCACCGAAGGACAATTACTTGTCCGACATTCGGTGATGGGCCACTAGCTGAGCGCTCATGGCGACGCGAGCCCTTGTGGGACCCGGGTGTGTCCTCCGGGGGAGGGACAGCACCGTGCAGAATTAGTTAACCTCCTTTCCAGTTCCTCGTGAACGGAGGTATCGGCATGCGCCGTCTGGCCGCGCTCGTCTCCTTACTCCTCCCCCTCCTTCTCCTGCCCGTCCCCGCACAGGCCGCTGCGACCCCGCTGCAGGTCTACGGCGCCTGGCACTGCGGTGATGACGCCTGTATCTGGGGCAACGTCCGCAGCACAACAGACTTCGACGCAAAGAACCACTGGCTGATCGACCGGGGAGACGGCCGCCCCTCGGTCAACCTCGTGGTGCTCAGCTTCGTCCACCCGGTCAAGTTGCTGCACAAGACCACCGACACGCAGACCCTCGACGGCGTACCGCGTGGCATGACCGCTGACATCGTGAACTACTTCACCAGCCGCGGAATCCGCGTGATGCTCTCCATCGGCGGCATCACGTACACCACCGCGTGGAACTCCGCCCTGGCGGAGAATGCGGCGCAGTTCGGGCGCAACGCGGCCGAGGTCGCCCAGCGGCTCGGCGTCGGCATAGAGATCGACTACGAGGAGAACAGCAAGCCCGACCTGGCCGGTCTGCAGGCCTTCGTCAACGCCTACCGCTCCGCCCTGCCCTACGACGCGAGCGGTGCCAACCCAGCCGCCCGGCTGACCATCGACCTCGCCGCCGGTGACCGCTGGCTCATCGACATCACCAGGAAGGCCACCGCGGACTGGCTGCGCACCGACACCCCGGTCCTGGACTACGCCAACGCGATGGTGCCCGCCCAGCAGCCCAGGAGCTCCGACGCCATCGCCAACTGGCAGGAGCACATCGACGGCAAGACCACCTACTCTCCGCCGATCCCGTCACTGGCTCCGGCCAAGTTCACCGGCGCGTTCTACATCGCTGAAGGGAGCAAGGTCCGCCCCGAATGCACGAACTTCAGCACCTCGCTGCAGAAGTCCACGGGATCGTTCGTCCAGACGGCCGCGCCGAAGGGTGCCGGACTCACTTCCGGCATGCTCGGCTACATGTTCTGGGCCGCCGAACGTCCCTCCACAAGGGGCGTGACCACCGCACCTCCGAACTCCTGCGAGGGAGGAGTGGGCGGCGGCGCCACCGCGTACGCCATCCCCCTCCCGATGCCCGCCCTACGGCAAAGCTGACCGCTTCCCGGGACCGGGCCGCCGGTCCCGGGACAGACCAATTACCCGTCCGAGATTCGGTGACGGGCCCCTAGTGTCGTTGCCAGCGCTGTAGAAGCGGGGACGAAACTCAGCAGATAATAAGGAGCGGTCATCGATGACGAACTCAGACCGGCGCCGGACCAGACAGCCCGAGGTTGACACGCGCCTAGACCAGGCCGACGCCGCACATCAAGCGGTAGCCGAGATCGTGACGATCACCCACGCCGAGCGCATCGTCTCCCGAGCCCGGCTCGCCGAACACGAGGCGCTGCACGAGCGATACCAGCAGGCCGAAGCCCAGCTCGCCGCCGCGTCGGCCGCCGGCGATCCGGGCCGGCTCCTCAGCGCCCGCCGAGCTTGCGATGAGGCCAGCGCCGTCTGTGACCGTGTCGGCCGTGGGCTGCTTGAGGGCCCTCCGCTCCCGAAGCTAGCCCCAGCCCCAAAGTAGGTGTTCGGGACTGGCAGGAGTCGTTGGCGGTGCCGGCGAGTAACGAACACCGTGGGACGAATCACCACATGAACAAGGCTGCTGACGCTACGTCGCGACCATGCGGGCCCGCTCCGGCCATCCCGGTGGTTCCCCCACGAACACATGTGATCGCGACTTCGTAGTTCGACGCACAGACGAGCAAGCCGCACCCGTTCCTGACGGATCGGTTGGACGGGGTCAGCCTTCGAGGAGTGTGGCGATGGCTTCGGCGCCGCCTTGGTCCAGCCAGCTCGGGAAGTCCAGCAGGTCCGGGTGGCGGTGGCGCAGGGCGGGGATGTCGGCGCGCCATAGTCCGCGTTGGGCGGTGAAGGCCCGAGTGGCGTCCTTGCTCAGGTTCAGCTCCTCGCCGTCGACCTGCTGGTAGGTGATCTGGCGCCCGAGATGCCGGCTGATCAGGCGCACGGTGGCCTCGGGGGTCAGTTCGTCGCCTGCCAGCTCCAGGGCCTGGCCGAGATGGGCAGTGGGGTCGGCGAAGGCGAGGGCGGCAAAGGCGCCGATGTCGCTCACGGCGACGAGTTGCACGGGCACATCGGGGGCGAACAGGTGGCGCAGGACTCCGTCGGCGGAGATGCCGCCCAGCGCAAGCCCGGGGATGGCGTGGTTCTCCATGAAGCGCACCGGTCGCAGGATGGTGGCCGGCAGTCCGAGAGCGGCGATGTGCTGCTCGATGGCCCATTTGCTCTCCCAGTAGGAGATGCCGGTGCCTCGCTCGGCACCGCCGACGGAGGCGAAGACCAGGTGGGCGACGCCGGCCGCAGCCGCAGCCTCCGCCAGGTGACGGCCGCGCCGGATCTCGCGTTCGCTGTCCGGGTCGTCGGGGGTGACGGCGAAGACGCCGTGGGCGTCGGCCATGGCCGCCTTGAGACTGCCGGGATCGTCCAGGTCACCCATCAGCAGTTCGGCGCCCGCTGCGGCCAGTTCGCGGGCGGCCGTGGCGCCGGGATCCCGGACCAGAACGCGGACCGGCCAGCCGTCGGCCAGCAGGCGTGCGGCGGTGGCTCCGCCCTGTCGGCCTGTGGCGCCGGTGACCAGGACAGGCTTGCCGGCCCTGCTCGCGGCAGTGGTGGAGGTGAGCGAATGCTCCACGGGTGTGGTCATGTGAGGGGCCTCCGGAAACGGTAAAGTTGAGACTGTCCCGAGAAAAATATCGAGACAGTCTCAACTTTGCAAGCGAGGGTTCTGCTTATGAACGCCGGCACACCGCCACCCCGCCGTCGCATGCGGGCCGACGCACACCGCAACTACGAACGGCTGCTGACCGAGGCGGCGGCCGCGTTCGCCGAGCACGGCGCGGACTTCTCCCTGGAGGCGATCGCGCGCCGGGCCGGGGTGGCCAACGGCACGCTCTACGGCCACTTCCCCACCCGCCGGGCCCTGCTGGAGGCGCTGATGGGCGATCGGATGCAGGCCCTGGCCGCGACCGGCGCCGAACTGCTCACCGCGTGCTCACCCTTCGACGGCCTGGCCACCTGGGCGCGGGCGGCAATGGTGCACACGACGATCTACCGAGGGCTCGGCGCCACGCTCATGCAGGCCGTCGAGGATGAAACCTCCGAGCTGCACGCGGCGTGCACGGCGGTGCTCACTGCCGCAGAGGAGTTGCTGGCCCGGGCGCGGACGGCCGGTGAAGTACGGCCGGATGTCACCGCCCCGGACCTGTACGCGCTGGTCAACGCGGCGGCATGGGCGGGCGAGCAGAGCTCCCCACCCCAGGGAGAGCGGCTCCTGACCTTCGGACTGGAGGGATTCCGGACCGCGGCCACCGATCGCCCGCCTGGCCTCGGCGATGACAGACCCGATTCTCGTGAACAGGGCCACGAGGATGTCGGCATTAGAACATTTGAGGACACCGCAGGCTTCGGCCCGTGTGCGTTTGGCTAGGGCCGCGACCTCCAGGTGTAGGGCGCAATGGCCGCAGTGTCCACGTCGGTGTCGGGCCAGCAGCGGCGCAGCACCTCGGCCGTCGACCGGCACCAGGCGGCGAAGTGGGGGAAGACCCCGCAGGCATCCGCGGTGCGCGCCCCGGCTTCCAGGCCCGCCACCAGCTGGATCCGCGAGTCGTCGCCGGGCTCGCGCGCTTCCCGCTTGCGCAGGTCGTTGGAGCGGATCGCCGTCCAGACCGCAGCCGCCGAGGCGAGGCCGAACCCGAACCGCCGGTCGTCCTCGGCTTCGGGGATGCCGCGCGCCAGGGCAGTGCGGAACGCAGCGATCTGGCGCTCCCCGCAGACCGCCATCCACAGTGAGCCGGGGACGGCGAACCCGGCCGCGGCAGTGAGCGCATGGCGGAAGCCCGCCCCCTCAAAGTCGATCAACCGACCGTCGCCGTCTGGCATGGTGAGATAGTTATTCGCCTCGGGGTCACCGTTGGTGAAGGCCAGGAACGGCCCGGGCTCGGCGAGTTCGGCCCCAGCGGCCCGCAGGTCGCGCTCCGCGGCGTCCGGCATCGGGACACCGAACTCCGCGGCCCGCTCGGGCGCGGTGCGCCACAGCCCGGTCCAGGCGTGCTCTCCGTCGCCGAGTTCCTGCGCCGGGGTGCCCAGCTCGGCGCGGCGCGTGGCGAAGTCCGCGGCGCGGCTGGCGGGGGCGGCGGCGATCTCGCCCTCGGCGGCGGCGAAATCGGTGAGCCGGTCGTCTAGCTCCGGGGTGAGGCCGTTGTGGCGCAGCAGACGGGCAAGCTCGGTGCGTGGGCCGAGGTCCTCGATCACCAGCATCTGGGTGTCGGGCTCCGCCGCGAGCAGCCGCGGCCCCAGGTGGGCGAGGCCCAAGTCCTTATCGAGCAGCTTCAGCGCGGCGCGCTCGCAGCGCATCAACTCCGCGGCGGAACGCAGGCCGTAGCCGCCGGGACGCAGGCGCTTGACGATGATAGGGGAGCCGTCGGCGAGGTGGGCGCGGAGCACCCAGGGGTGCCCGTCCAGCTCCTCCAAGCGGGCGACGGGGACGGCGAGCAGATCCTCGATCTCGGCGGCGACGACGGCATCCACGGGTGAAGGCATCGGCGGATTATCGCACGCTTGCGTCATATTCAAGATCACCCACGCTAACCTGCTGGGCCTTCGTGAGCGGAGGGCCGATCAGAACCTACTTTGGGGCTGGGGCCATGTTCGGGAGCGCAGGGCCATCAGGTAGAGCCGGGCGCGCGGGACGAGGTGCGGCTGACCATCACTGGGTCCGCCGCAGGAACGGCAGGGGTGCTGGAGGCGCTGACCCGCGCGGGCCGGTTGCGGCGCGCGGCCGCCACGGTGCCAGCGCGCGAAGAAGGCGACCGCCACGTGACGTACGTGAGCGTCGAGGGCGGCGAGCTCGACCACGCCCCGACCAGCGCGGCGGAGGTGAGCGTCTGATGGTGCAGCTCCGTCTCATGGGCGACGACGCCGACCGGGTGCGCGAGGTCGCCGCTCTGGTCCTGGCTGCCTTGCGTGGCCATCCCGCGCTGCAGCTCGGCGACGCCGCCGAGCTGACCAACCGGCGCGGGCCCGGCGTGCGCGTCCTGTTCGACGTCTCCACCGCGATCGCCGCCGGGCCCCGTACTCCCGCGGCCGCCGACCTCTGCCCCGAGACCGGGCGGGGCCGGCTGTCCTACCCGCGCGCCGAGTACCTGTTCAAGACCGCCTCAGCTCGGCTCGACCCGGACGGCGAAGGCTGGACCCTGCACCAGCTACGCCACAGCGCCCTGCAGCGCCCTTTGCGATCTCGCGCCATGCCGGTGGTGTGTCGTCCTCAGGGACGGTGGCTGACCTGGGATGATGATGATCAGCATGAGTGAGCTCGAGATGACGCGCATTGACGACGGCGATGAGGACGGCATGGCCCGACGATGGGTGCACTCCCAGGTGCCGGTGTCAGTCCAGGTCAGCATCGACACGTCGGTTGAGGCCAATCCCCGCCCTGGCTGGAACGAGCCGGCCCTTGTGGGGCAAGTCCGCCGCCTGGTGCTGAACCTGCAGGGCGCGGAGCTGGCCGATCAGCCTTGCAACGCGGCCTTCGCCTATGACGAGAACCTCGACCCGCTGAAGCCGGACGACCCCACCGGCGAAAGCGCCATCACCATCGCGTGCGCGTTCATGGAGTCCGGAGGGACCGGATCTCAACCCGAGGTCATCCTTGGCGACGCGCTTCTTCCCGAAGACTGAGCCGCAGGCCCAGGCTCGCTGTCAGGTGCGGTAGCGGCGCGCGGCGGTGTTCGGGACTGACGTGCAGAACTGTCTCGAACTCATCCAGGTGGCCCCGGCCGCCGCCCCGAGAACCCTGACATCCGGGTAGAAGCAGCCGTCATGCGGCTCGACAGCCGCCGAGCGCTTGCCCGAATGCTTCGGGGACCGAAGGTCGTTGAACCATGTCGGAGAACATCGAACGCTGCCGGAGGATCCCGGCCGGCAGCGAATGGATGACGCGCCCAGGCGCCTCTGCCTACGCTGGGTCGCAGTTACGTCCCCCGGGAGTCACCATGGCCGACCAGCCAGCAGCGGACGCGTCTCCCCCGCGCCGCCTCACCGTCGTACCGCCCCATCCCGACGCCCCAGCGCCGCCACTCCTGCCAGCAGACACCGGGCAGACCCACACCCGGGACACCGACGATGGGAACAAGGTGGCCCTCGTACATGCCGCCTACGTCGCCGGCGACCTGACCGCCGGGCAGGCCACGGAGATGATCGCCGCGCTTCCCGGCCGCGAGGAGACGGCAGTGGAGTACGGCTGGCGCGCCGACCTGGTCCTGGCCGGGCTGGTGATGTGCGGCGGGTGCGGCTGCGGCCTGATCCCCGACATGACCGCCGGAGTCGTCACCTTCGCATGTCCAGCTGACGGCTGTGGCCTGGTGCGCGTGCTGGTGCCGGCCGTGGCGCCGCAGGTGCTGCAGCAACTGCGGACCGCCGCGGCCCCCGATCTGCTGCTGGCCCTCGCGCACCGCCGCGGCGCCGAGCTGATCCCGCCGGACAAGACGAGTATGGAGAGCTGGTGGGCGAGCGCGGACCCGGATACGCAGAAGGAACTGTTGGCCCTGCTCCTCGATCACGTCGTCGTCAAGCCCGCCGACGGACTGGGGGTCGACGACGCGGCCCGGCTGTCGCTGGCGTGGCGCTCGGCCTGAGGCGCATGACGCGGTCACGCCCGCCCGTAAGCGTCGCCGCCGAGCGGGCCGGCACCCCGGGTGCTGTGTCGCAGCGCCTCGCGCGCGGTGTCCTCGGCCCGCCAGGCGATGCGCATCTTCGCCAGCAACTCGCCGGTGCGCGCGAAGCCCGCCTCCGCCAGCCCCGCCAGTTCCTCGCGCAGCGTGCGGCCAACGCGGTCGCAAGCGGCGCCCGCCTCGTCGCGGACACGGCGGGCACTGGCGATCCGGGCCGGATCGCCGCTTGCCGTCGCGACGGCAAGCTCGGCTTCCGCCCGTTCGTACCGCACATGCAGCGCCTGGTGCTCGGCGGCGAGGTCGGCTTGCCGGGCGCGGGAGACGAGGCCCTCGGCGTGGTTGATCGTCACCAGCTCGGCCACAGCCCGATGCTCGGTGTCGGCTCGATCGAGCAACTGATCGACCTCCGGTCGCCCGGTCCGGCCCTCAGGGATTGCCACGGCCGCCACCGTCCTTATTATCCGCTGAGTTCCGGCGCCTTCGGTCGTCCGGCGACGTCGTTATTCGCTGAGATCCTGGCCATTCTCAGCGGTGATTTCCCATGCACTGAGAAGCCGTTTCGGGATCTTCGGATTTCGTCGACGTCTGGTGCGTCGACGCGCACGTTAGCGGCTGAGCCGGCCTGCCAGCGGTCAGGCCAGCGCCCGGTCGAACACCTCACGGTGCGCGTAGACGAAGTGCTGCTCTCTCCTGCTCCACGCGATCCGGTCAGCCAGGACCTCCGGTCCAGCTGGGGCTGTTTCCGGATGTGCCGCGAGCTCTGCCCAGAAACGGACATTGCGCGATTGCCGTTCCAGAACGCAGTCGGTCAGCGCGTGGCGCTCCACCTCGTGCAGGCCGTAGGTGTCGGCGATGAGGCGCACCTGCGCCGCCTGATCCACCAGCGCCATCGTCTGTTTCGACGAGATCGACCAGGTCCACGCCATGTACGCGACATCTTCAAGGCGGCCACCCGGGGCCGCCTGCTCGAAGTCGATGAACGCGACCGGCGTGTCGTTCTGGAAGACCGCGTTGTTGGGGCCGGGGTCATGGTGGCACACCACATCGAAGCGACCGGCCAATTCGCTTCCGCGCGTTGCGTCATGCATCTGACGCAACAGGCGGGCCGCCGCTCCTACCTGGTCATCGGACCAGGGCCGGAATTTCTTAGGCACGTCACCCGGGATGAAGGTGAACATATCCTTGTCGTCCACCTGGCCCAGAAACTTCGGGGCGCCAGTGAAATTCTGCTGCTCGAAAGTTTTGAGAAGCGCGGCCATGAATGCAGAGGAATCCGAGGCCGGCCGCAGAACCGTGCCGTTCTTTCGGAGGACTTCTGATGCCATGCGACCTCCGGTCAGCGTGACCGCGCCATCAGACACCCCAGTCATTGCCGTCGCCCCCCGCCTTGACCGCAACCCGAGCGAGCTTAGCGGAGTCGGGGCCAGCGGCGGTCCCGGCTCATGGGAACCAGCGAACAGAGAGCCGCGCCGGCCCGCGTCGAGGGCAAGGACGACGCCGGCGTGCCGATCGTGCTGTTCCTGTGCGTGCACGACGCCGGCCGCTCGCAGACGGCGCTCGGCTTCTTCACCCACCTGGCAGGTGAACGCGGGCTCGGCCGGCCCGGCGACACCGAGCCCGGCGAACTGATCAATCCCACGGTGGTGGAGATGAGCCCGGCCCGCGTCAGCGAGGGCGAGCGCCCGCGCGCAGGATGTCGGTGATCTCGTCCACCGCCGGAGCCCGCCCCGGGGTCGCCTTCGGGGCGGTGATGGAGACCTTGGCCTGCCAGTCCCAGAACCGCGTGACCAGGCGCACCGAACGGATGCGGTTGTGCCCCAGCCCGACGGAGTCGGCCTTCGTGGTCGTCACGAAGTGCCAGCCGAGCCGGTCCGGCAGGCCACGGTCGTCGTACAGGTACTCCCACCAGATCTCGTCGGTGCCGACGGCCGACGTGCCCGCCGCGTCGCGGAAGGTGGGGGAAATCCGGTACAGCTCCTTGAGGGTGATCGTGCCGCTGCGGGAGTAGATGCGCTGCTTGCGGCCGGTCGTACGGTTCTTGTACCAGGGCGTCACCGATGACCGGTCCGCGGTGGACAGCAGCTTGGCCAGGGTGGCCGGCTCCAGCACGTTGATGATCTGGTCGCCGTACGCCGCCGCGCCCCCGCCGGCGCGGCCGGTACGGAGCCACATGCGGGCCTTCGGCGGCAGATGGTACAGCCAGCCCTTGGTGCTGATCATGCGGGTGGTTCCGGCGGACTCGAGCAGGCCTGCGAAGTAGGCGTCCCCCTTGGCGGCCTCCTGCTTCATCAAGCGCTGCCCGTCCAGCTGGACGACGCGCGTGATTTCGGAGGCCGTCACCCCGGCGGGGCCCAGTTGGAGCTTGCCGGTTCCCTTCAGGCCGACGCCGCCGGACAGTTGCTCGCGGGTGGCGTCGTTCTGCCAGAACAGATCGGTGCCCATGTTGCCCAGGAACTCCAGCGTGACGCCCGCATTGCGGGCCAGCAGGCCGCGCACGACGGCCACCGGGTCGGGCGTGGCGGAGGCATGGGCGGTCGTCGGGGTAGCGGTGGCCAGGGCGAGCGCGGCGATGAGGGATTTCATGTCCTGTCCAGCGAGGGGAGTCAAGATCGTCGCCCATTGTGGCGCACGGCGAGGCTCCTGCTCCAGGTGGAGCCCGCATGGGACAGAAGGCGTCGCTCGGTCCTCCCTCACCAGTCGACGTGGGCCGGAACAGCAGGACGCCCAGAACCGCTCGATCAGGACCACAGATCCCTAGTATTCAGGGCCCCGTGTTCGAGAGGTCCAGGTGTGCCCGGCAGGCATCCCGATCGCGTGCTGGCCTCTCCCCTGCCCGTCGACACAGCTCAAGTGAGCGAAGGACAGTCACGGATGTGTCGGTGGTGCGGTGACGCTCTCGATGTGCGGCGCGCAGCCGCGTCAGCCAGTTGATGTGGCACTCGGGCCTCTGGTGGGCCTGGCTGGAGCTCGAAGGACTGAGGGTAGGCGCCATCCCAGCGCTCGACCGGCCAAGACCTTCTGGTTCGGGACACTCGACAGCCGACGTGCGGGTCCGGTCGTCAGCCGTCCGGCCATCGTGGCCAGGTGGCCGACGAGGTTGCGCGGGGCATGCAGGCGCTGGACTGCGGCCGCGATCTATTCGGCTTCCTCATCGACCCCCGCGAGAAACCAGATCTTTATATCAGTCCCCGCTGGCCATGATCACCGTCGTCCAGCTCCTGCCCAGCAATGTCGGGCCCTTCGCCCGTGGGACAGATCGCAGGGCAGGAGCGGAGTCCTTCACCCATCCGGTACGTGGTGGGCTCCGAAGCTCTTGCGGCTGGTGTTGTGCCGGCCGGGGCAGGAGGGGCTTCATGGGAGCGGGTGAGTGGTCCCCGGTGGGCGAGGACCGCCCGGGTGGTGGCCCGCCGGGGCTGGAGGAGTTGCTGCAGGCAGTCGGCAGAGGCGACCGGGCGGCGTTCGAGCGGTTGTATGAGGCGCTGGCGCCGCGGGTGTACGGGCTGGTGCTGCGGGTGCTGCGGGATCGGGCGCACAGTGAGGAGGTGTCGCAGGAGGTGCTGGTGGAGGTGTGGCGCAGCGCCGCCCGCTTCGAGCCGGCCAAAGGGTCGGTGCTTGCGTGGGTGCTGACCATCGCGCATCGGCGTGCGATCGACCGGGTGCGGTCGGCGCAGGCGGGCACCGACCGGGAGGAGCGAGCTGCGAGGCTGGAGCCGCACCGAGCCTTTGATGAGGTGTCGGAGCTGGTGGTGGGCCGGTTGGAGGGCGAGCGGCTGCGCCGCTGCCTGGACAACCTCACCGAGTTGCAGCGCGAGTCGGTCACCTTCGCCTACTACGGCGGCTACTCGTATCGGGAGGTCGCCGAGCTGGTCAAGGCGCCATTGGGGACGGTCAAGACACGGATGCGCGATGGGCTGATCCGGCTGCGCGACTGCCTCGGGGTGGAGCGATGAAGGCGGCAGAGGGCGGGTTCGACCCGCACACCCTGGCGGGTGCGTACGCGCTGGATGCCATCGACGACGAGGGTGAGCTGCGTCGTTTTGAACGGCATCTGGCTGTGTGCGCCGAGTGCGCGCGGGAGACGGCGACGCTCGGCGAGACTGCCGCGCGCCTGGGCGTGGCGGTGGCGGCCGAGCCGCCGCCTGGTCTGCGGGCGCGGGTGCTGGCTGAGATCGATCAGGTGCGTCAGCTGCCGCCGGCGGTCGCATCGGCATCACGTGCGAGGCGGGTGTGGCGGGTGGCATGGCGGCCCTGGCTGGCGGCGGTGAGCGTGGCGGCGGCGCTGGCTGTGGTGGCTGGGCTGGGTGTGACAACGGTGCAGGCACGTCAGGAACTGGAGCAGGCCCGGCGTGCCGAGCAGCGGATGGCCGCGGTGCTGGGCGCCGATGACGCCCGGGCCGTCACCGCCCCGGCCACGGTGCCGTCCGCCGGGGGCGGGCGTGGTCGCGGCACGCTGGTGTTGTCGCGCTCGCAGGGCGCGCTGGTGTTCTGGGCGGCCGGGCTGGGTGATCCGCCGGCAGGCCGGGTCTACCAGCTGTGGCAGATCGCGCCGGGGCGGATCACCTCGTCCGGGCTGCTTGCCTCCAGCGGCTCTGGTGGCACCGTGCCGGTGTTGAGTGCCATCGGGGCCGATGTGGGTCAGGTGGGGGTGACGGTGGAGCCGGCCGGCGGTTCGCGGCAGCCGACCACTACGCCGTTGCTGGTGGTGGACGTGCCCACTGCCTGACTCCTCCCGCTGACTCCTCCCGCCGTCGGGAAACCGGCACCCATCCGTTTCCGCCGTGATTCCGAAGCCCTGCTGTGACTGCTGAGAAACAAGCCGACGACGTGGCGGCTGCCACACCGGCCCCGCCACCAGCCGCCGTGTCGGCGGGCCGGATGCCGGGGGCCGGCGTGTCGGGGGTCTTCGGTGTGCTGGCCGCAGCGCTGGCGCTGGGGGTGGCGGAGCTGACCGCCGCGCTGGTGGGTCGGCCGCAGGCCGGTCCGCTGCTCGCGGTGGGGTCGGTGTTCATCGATCTGAGCCCGGCGTGGCTGAAGGACTTCGCCATCCGCGCCTTCGGCTCCGCCGACAAGCCGGTCCTGCTCCTGACGCTGGCGGCCGTGATCGCGGCCGCGTCGGCGGCCGTCGGAACGGCCGCGCCCCGGCGACCGCGCCTGGCCATCGCGGCCCTGGCAGGGCTCGCGGCGATCGCTGGGGCCGCGGCGCTGTCCCGGCCGGGGGCAGGACCGATCGACGCGCTGCCCGCTGCGGTGGGGGCGGCGGGCAGCAGCTTCGCCCTGCTCTACACCCGCCGCCGGCCCCGCCCCGCGCGTGAGAGCCGCATCACGCTCGGCGGCGTGGTGTGCTACGTCCATCCCCTCCAGCTGCCGGTGCCAGCAGCCGATCGGCGGGCCCTGCTCACTCGCGGCGCCCTCGTGCTCGGGGCGGCCGTCCTGACCGGCGGCGCCGGCCGGGCGATCACTTCGGCACGGCAGGCGTCCGCTGATGGCCGCGCCTTGGTGCTGCCGCCTCCTGCCGACCCGGCCCGGCCGCTCCCGCCGGGCGTGGGATTGAGAGTTCTGGGGCTGGGTCCGTTCACCACCCCCAACGACGCCTTCTACCGGGTCGACACCGCGCTGATCATCCCGCGCGTGCCGCACCAGGAATGGACGCTGCGCATCCGCGGCCTGGTCGACCGCCCGGTCGAACTGTCCTTCGCCGACCTGCTGGCCCGGCCGCTGACCGAGCGCGACATCACCCTGACCTGCGTGTCCAACGAGGTCGGCGGCCCGTACGCGGGCAACGCCCGCTGGCTCGGCGTCGACCTGGCGGCGCTGCTGCGCGAAGCCGGCATCCAGGCCGGGGCCGATCAAATCCTGTCACGCTCCGCCGACGGCTGGACCGCCTCCACCGCGCTGGAATCGGTGCTGGACGGCCGAGACGCGCTCCTGGCCATCGCGATGAACGGCGCTCCGCTGCCACCCGCCCACGGCTTCCCGGCAAGGATGATCGTGCCCGGCCTGTACGGCTACGTCTCGGCCACCAAATGGGTCACCGACCTCAAGCTCACCCGCTTCGCCGACGAACGCGCCTACTGGACCCGGCGAGGCTGGGCCGAACGAGCGCCGATCAAGACCGCCTCCCGCATCGAGGTGCCCAAACCGTTCGCCGAGGTTCCCGCCGGGGCCGTCACCGTCGCCGGGACCGCGTGGGCCCAGCACCGAGGCATCGCCGCCGTCGAGGTCCGCGTCGACGGCGGCCTCTGGAGCCCAGCCCACCTGGCCCCCTCCGCCGGGCCCGACACCTGGCGGCAATGGCAAACGACCTGGCAAGCCGCCCGCGGACAGCACCGCATCGAGGTCCGCGCCACCGACGCCACCGGCCACACCCAGCCTGCCGAACGCGTGCCGCCGATCCCGGACGGCGCCACCGGCTGGCACACGGTCCTGGTGACCGTCACCTGAACTCCCCTCCACACTCCATCCACCAGACACAGGAGCATCATGAACACTCGTCACGTCGCCGCCGGACTGCCGATCCTGGCCATGACCATCTCAATGGCCGTCTCGATGACCGGCACCGGCGCAGCAGCGCTCGCCTCCACCCGGCACGCCGACACCGCTGCGGGCGCGCTGACCTGGTCCGCCGCCGCCCAGCCGATGGCAGCGCGGCGTCCCTTCGGGCCCGCCTGCTCGGCCGTGCCCCGCACGGGCATGGGCAGCTTCGCCGGCATGGCCGCCGACCCGGTCGCCACCGCCGCCTCCCACAACCCTGCCCTGTCCACCCTGGTCGCGGCGGTGAAGAAGGCCGGCCTGGTCGACACGCTCAACGGGGCCGATGGCATCACCGTCTTCGCGCCCACCAACCAGGCGTTCGCCAAGATCCCCAAGAAGACCCTGGACAGGGTGCTGGCCGACAAGAAGACGCTGACGGCCATTCTCACCTACCACGTCGTCAAGGGCCGCAAGGCCCCGGCCGACCTGCGACGCGGCTCCTTCACCACGCTGCAGGGCGGCAAGGTCGCCACCCGCGGCTCCGGCACCACCTACACGATCAACAACGCCCGCGTGGTGTGCGGCGACGTGCCCACCCGCAACGCCACCGTCTACATCATCGACACCGTGCTCATGCCCACCATGTAGCCGCATCGGTCGGGCCCACCGATGCGGCGGGCCCGATCGCGATGACGGCCGCGCGGGCCCCGCCCGCCCCGGCGCAGAACATGATCGCGGCCATCCGCAGCCCTGGCCGCGTACCCCTTTCACCTGCCCAACCTCACCCCGGTAAGGGACCCACACATGATCACGAACAAGCGCCTGGCCGCCGCTCTGCCCCTGCTGGCCCTGGCCGTCTCCCTGACCGCCTGCGGCGCCGACAGCGCGGACACCAACGCCGACACGGCAGCGGCTCCATCCACCAGCAGCGCCCCGATGGCCACCGACTCGGGCGCCGAGCCCGCCGCCGGCGCGCCGTTCGGCGCGGCCTGCTCCGCGGTTCCCGCCTCCGGCGAGGGCAGCTTCACCGGCATGGCCGACGACCCGGTCGCCACCGCGGCCTCCAACAACCCGGTCCTGTCCACCCTGGTCACCGCGGTGAAGAAGGCGGGCCTGGTCGACACCCTCAACTCCGCCGACGGCATCACCGTCTTCGCCCCGACCAACGACGCCTTCGCCAAGATCGACAAGACGACGCTGGACAAGGTGCTGGCCGACAAGAAGACGCTGACCGACATCCTCACCTACCACGTCGTCTCCGGCCGCAAGACCCCCGCCGACCTGGAAAGCGGCTCCTTCACTACATTGCAGGGCGGCAAGATCACCACCACCGGCTCCGGCAGCGACTACACCGTCGGCGACGCCGCTGTGGTGTGCGGCAACGTGCCCACCCGCAACGCCACCGTCTACATCATCGACACCGTACTCATGCCAAAGAAGTAACCCCACCACCACACACAGCCGGCTCGCCGCACTCCTTGCGGCGAGCCGGCATGAGCCCCGTGCCGAAGATCACCGCCCTGCGCGGCGAGCACGTCACCCTCGCCGCGGCCGCCGACGCCTTCCTCGCCACGGCGCGCACGGCCAACCCAACACCCACCGCGCCTACGCCTCGGCCATCGACCGCGTCATCGCCCTGCTCGGCCGCGACCGGCCGTTCGCCGACGTAGCCGACACCGAGATCGGCGCCGCGCTCACCGAACTGTGGGGCCGCTGCGCGCCGGCCACCTGGAACCGCAACCGCGCCGCCGTCACCTCCTGGCTCACCTGGTGCCAGACCAAGAAAACACTGGGCCGCCCCCTTGGTCCCGGCTGAGGCTGAACGCCGCAAGGAGACCGCCGACGAGACCCGCGCCGTCGCCAAGACCACCATCCACCGGCTGCTGTCCCGCCGCGACATCCCCCTGCGGGAAGACCCTGTGGCGGATGCTGTATGAGACCACGGCCCGGGCCGCGGAGATCCTGGCGCTCAACATCGAGGACTTGGACCTGGAGCATCGGCGGGCGCCCGTCCGCTCCAAGGGCGGCGCCATTGAGTGGGTGTACTGGGACAGCGGCACCGCCCACCTGCTGCCCCGCCTGCTCCGCCTGCCGGACGGCAGCACCCGCACCCACGGCCCGCTGTTCCTGTCCGAACGCCGCCCCGTCCCGGCCCGCAGGCCCGCCGCCGGCGACATCTGCCCGCACACCAGCCGCGCCCGCCTCGGCTACGACCGCGCCCGCGTCCTGCTGGACAAGTACGCCGGCCTCGACCTGCACCAGCTGCGCCACTCCGCCGCGACCCACCTCGGCGAGGCCGAAGTCCCACTGCAGCGCATCATGGGCAAGACCCGCCACAAGAACCCCCGCACCGCCATGCGCTACGTCAAACCCGGCGCCGAGGCCATCGCCAAGGTCACCGAGGTCCTCGCGCCCCGGCGTCGCACCCACTGATCAACAAATCACGGATCGCTAACAAGCGAAGAAGTCACAGGTCGCTACCGCTAATTCCTGCACTCAGTCTCGAAGGCCTACTAGGGTGGCCCACATAAGCTCAAAACCACATTGAAACGGGCCGTGCGAGGAAGGTCATCCTCCTGACCTGGCGTTTCAACCCCGCCTGCGGGAGCGGCCCTTATCCATGCTGAGGGCGCCGTGACGTCGATTGTGCGGCGTGGGGCTGATCGAGTGCGCTATCGAGCTCCGCGTCCGGGTGAGGCTGACTCTCCAGTCGGCGGCGGAGTTCGAGCTCTTGCGCTGTCAGCACCTCGCCCGGGCGTCGGATGCGGGTCGGGCGGCGACGGGGAATGTCTTGGCCTTGCAGGAGGGCGAAGTCGGCGTGCGCCTGCTCGACGGCTTCGGGGTAAGTCTGGGTCTTGTCGTGCTCGGCGAGGGCCCGGTAGATGCTGGCCAGGAACGGGTTCTCGCCTTTGCGTTTTCCGGTGGGGATGATCAGGTTCTTGCGGATGTCTTCATCGTCCACGAACTGTGGCCGCCGGCGCTGACTGATTCTCACATCGAGGTGAAGCCGCCATCGGCGGCGACCACGGCACCGGTGACGAAGCTGGCGCGCGGTGAGGCGAGGAAGCAGAGCACCTCGGCGATCTCCTCGGGCTGGGCGACCCGGCCGAGCGGCTTGGCGCTGGCGAAGGAGGCGAGGTATTCGCGGCTGTCGGTGCGGAAGGTGTCGAGGAAGTCGGTCTCGATGACGCCCGCGGCCACGAGGTTGGCCCGGATGCCCAGCGGGCCGCCCTCGACGGCGAGGACCTTGGTGAGCTGGGCCAGGGCGCCCTTGGACGCCGCGTAGGCGACGCCATCAGGCATGCCGACGGTGCAGACGTAGGAGCCCGTGCTGACGATGGCGCCGCCGCCACGCTCCCGCATCACGCGGAAGGCCTCGCGGGCAAAGAAGAACGAGCCACGCGCGTTGACCGCCATCAGCGCGTCCCAGTCCTGCGCCGTCGTGTTCGTGATCGGCTTGTTCAAGGTGCGGCCCGCGTTGTTGACCAGGATGTCCAGCGCGCCGAACAGCTCGACGGCCTCCCGTACGGCCCGCTCGGCCACCGCCTCGTCCGCGACATCCCCGATCAGAGAGTGGACGCCGGGAAACTCCGCGGGCAGCTCTGCCACCTCCTGGCGCTGGTCGAGGGCGACGATCCGGGCGCCACGGCGGTGCAGCAGCCGGACGGTCTGCCTGCCCACGCCGCGCGCGGCCCCGGTGACGAGGGCGACCTTTCCGGCGAACTCGGTGCTCTGGGTGGCCTGGGTGGTCACATTGGCGGATGTCATCAATCCGTTCCCTTCCTGTTCCACGGCCGGGGCGCCGCAGGCGTGAGCGGCTGGTTCGCGGCGCGACGACGCCTGTGGCGGCCCTGTCCGTTCGGTGTCCGGCTGTTCAGTACGCGGTGAGCCCGCCGTCGATCACGAATTCCGCGCCGGTGACGAACAAGGAGTCGTCGCTGGCGAGGAAGAGGTAGGCGGGTGCGACCTCGTCGGCCCGCCCGGCCCGGCGCATCGGGGTGCGCTGGATGTCCGGCTGCTGATCGCCCTGCTCGTCCAGGAGCTCCTGGATCATCGGTGTCGCGATCACCCCGGGATGGACGGAGTTGACCCGCACGCCCTGGCGCGCGTACTCGACCGCCGCCGTCTTGCTCAGCAGCCGTACCGCGCCTTTGGAGGCTTGGTAGGCGGCGGCCGAGCCGCTGCCGACGAGCCCGAGCACCGACGAGGTGTTGATCACCGAGGCGTTGCCGCTCGCGCGCAGCAGCGGCATCGCCGCCCTCATGCCGAGCCAGGTGCCCTTCTGGTTCACGGCGATGACGCGGTCCCAGGCGTCCTCCGCCGTGTCCTCGATGCCGGGCCAGTCCACGATGCCGGCCAGGTTCACCAGCACGTTCAGCGTCCCGAAGCGCTCGCGTACGAGATCGATCACCTCCTCCCACTCCCGTGCTGAGGAGACGTCGAGACGGGCGGCGGCGACCTCCGCGCCGCCCGCCTCGACCCTGCCGGCCAGCTCCCGCAACGGTCCTTCGGCGACATCGGTGATCACCAACCGGGCGCCCTCGCGGGCGAAGAGTTCGGCGGTGGCCGCGCCGATGCCGCCGGTCGCGCCGGTGATCAGCGCGACCTTGCCCGCGAGTCGTTGTCCTGTCATGGGAACTCCCTCAGATCTGTCGTTGATGTGGTCTGTTCGGTCGGGTCTTGTCGGGTTGCGGGCGCCGGTGACGGGGCTGACCCGTCGATCTCGGTCACGACGGCCGCTCTTGCCGGTACAGCACGAGGTGCTCGTGGTAGAGCACGCCGTCTCGCACGTCGCCGGTGGCGGTGAAGCCGAGGTCGTCGTGGTCGTCGAGGTGGGTGCCGGTGACGGTGTAGCGGCCGGTGTAGGCACGCTTGCGACCGTCGCGTTCCTCCTCGTAGCGGCCGTTGGCGAGGAGTTCCTGGCGGATCCGTCCGTCGGCGGTGATCCACATGCCGACGTACGGGTGAGGGTTGCGCTCCGCGCGGCCACTGCCCGGAGCGGCGCAGGCGAGCAGCGTGGTGAACAGTCCGAGGAGGTGCAGGGGATTTTTGAACATGGACGAGCTCCGTTGCATGGACAGGTGATGGCCAGGCCGATTTCGCTGGTCGCGCCAGCGACGGTGCGGCTGGTCAGAGCCGGCGGCTGACGTGCCCGGAGGCGCGCAGGACGCGGTCGCGGGAGGCGCGCACGTCCTCGCGCAGCGCGGCCAGATCGACGTCCAGGACGGTGCCGCCCCACTTGCGGACCTGCCCGGCGATGAAGACGGCGTCGATGTTGCGGGCGTCGCAGCCCAGGACGAGGGTGCCGATGGGGTCGTTGAGCGGCATGTTGTTGAGGTCTTCCGCGCGTACGACGAGCACGTCGGCCTGCTTGCCCGGAGTCAGGGAGCCGGTCACGTCGCCCAGGCCAATGCTCCTGGCGCCCTGCAGAGTGGCGAAGTCGAGAACGTCGTGCACGCCGATCCGGGCCGGCTGCTCGTCGGTGCCGTAGGCGGTGTTGACGGCGCGCATGCGCTGAACCGTGTGCAGGGCGCGCATCTGCGTGAACATGTCGCTGGCCAGGGCGACTTCGACGTCGATGCTCAGACCGGGCCGGATGCCGACGGCGAGGGCCTCGTCGATGGCCGGGATCGCGCTCTCCAGGCCGATCTGGGCGTCGGAGGTGGGGGCGAGCGCGACGCCTGCGCCGGTGTCGGCCATCGCCTGCCATGCCTGCGGGGTCAGGCCGGTGCAGTGGATGAGCGAGACGTCCGGGCCGAGCAGGCCCTGCCTGGCCCAGCCGAGGATGGCCTCGGAGGAGGGCGGGCCGAAGACGGCGTCGATGCTGACGCCGATGCCGAGGTCGTGGGCGGTGCGGGCGAGGTGCCGGCCGTAGGCGAGGTCGGGGCCTGCGACCTCGTCAGTGGCCAGGGCGGCCAAGCGCAGGGTGAGCAGCCCGCCACCGGGGAAGTAGGTGTCGTGCAGGCGCGTCAGGTCCGCGGGCCATTGGCCGTCCCAGTCGCCGAAGTGGGGGCGCATCGAGGCGTGCACGCCGCGGATGCCGGTCTCGGCCAGTGCCCGGATGGCGGAGTCGGAGTGGGCGGCGGTGCGCGAGTTGTGGGAGAAGTCGAGCATGGTGGTGATGCCGCTGTCGATGGCGGTCAGGGCGGCCAGGCGGGTGCCGATGTACATGTCCCTCGGCTGGTAGGCGGGCGCGATGCCGGCCAGGGTGGCGGTGACGTACTCGCCGAGGTCGTTGACGTCCGGCATGATGCGGCGCAGCTGCGCCTCCCAGGCGTGGCGATGGGTGTCGACGAAGCCCGGGGCCAGGACGGCGCCGGTCACGTCGATGACCAGCGCGTCACCGGCCGGTAGGCCTGCGCCGACGGCGGCGATCCGCTCGCCGTCGATGAGCAGGTCGGCGTGGGGCAGGATGCCCAGCTCCGGGTCCATGGTGACGACGGCTGCCGCTCCGGTGAGCAGGAGGCGGCGGCCGGGGACGGCGCCGCGCAGCTGGTCCAGGGTCGTGTTCAAGGAGCTCCTTCGAGGGTGCGTCGGTGATGGGTGCGATACTCCATCGAGTCTGCGCAGGTCACAGGGCATCGACCAGGACGTGTGCTGCCTGGGTGCGGCGCACCCAGGCAGCACAGCCGGCCGCCGGATAGCGTGGCCGCATGGATGGCAACCACCTGGGAGAATTCCTGCGCGCCCGCCGCGCCGCCCTGCGGCCGGAGGATGTCGGCATGGCGAGCTACGGGGCCCGCAGGGTCGCCGGGCTGCGACGCGAGGAGGTCGCCGTCCTGGCCGGGGTGAACGCCGACTACTACACCCGCCTGGAACAAGGACGCGAGCGCAACCCCTCAGGCCAGGTGCTCGACGCTCTCAGCCGCGCGCTGCGCCTCGACGCCGACGCCCAGGCGCATCTGTACCGGCTGGCCGGGACCGCCCCGGACGACCGGCCCTTCAGGCAGGCCGCCGAACGCGTCAGCCCGGCGCTGCGCCAGCTGATGGACGGCTACCCGCACACTCCGGCGTTCGTGATGAACCGGACTTTGGACATTCTGGCCGCCAACGCCCTGGCCGATGCCCTCTATGCCCCGTTCGATCCGGCGGACAACCTGGCCCGCATGACCTTCCTCGACCCCGCCGGCCGTCGCTTCTACGCCGACTGGGATCGGGCGGCCCAGGCCACCGTCGCCAACCTGCGCCAGGCGGCCGGCTTCGACCCGGACGACCCGCGCCTGGCCGAACTCGTCCGCGATCTCACCGAGCGGAGCGCGGACTTCGCCCGCCTCTGGAACGCCCACACCGTACGCGGCAAGACCCAGGACGCCAAGCACTTCCTGCACCCCGACGTCGGCCCGCTCACGCTCACCTACCAGGCCTTCGACGTCCGCGACGCCCCCGGCCAGCAGCTCGTCATCTACCACGCCGAGCCGGGCAGTGACAGCGCCCAGGCCCTCGGCCTCCTCGGCTCCATCCACGCCACCCGGCGCCAGCGCGAACCGCGCAGGTAGAGGGCCGGCGTTCACCGGTGGGCGTGGAAGAACTCGGTGATGTCGCGGGCGAGCAGTTCGGGTTCCTCGTGCGCGGCGAAGTGCCCGCCGCTGGGCATGCGGGTGTAGCGGGTGAGGTTGTAGGTGCGTTCGGCCCAACTCCGTGGCGGCCGGCTCAGGTCGGCGGGGAACAGGGCCAGCGCTGTGGGGACCTCCACCCGCCGCACCCGGCGGGTCAGTTGGTGCGCGTACTCGTAGTAGGGCCGGAACGAGGTGGAGATCGTGCCGGTGAACCAGTACAGGGACGCCTGGGTGAGCACGTAGTCGTCGGACAGGGCCCCCGGGCGCTCGCTCCACGCGCGGTACTTCTCCACGATCCAGGCCAGCAGCCCGGCGGGTGAGTCGGCCAGGGCGGGGGCCAGGGTGAGCGGGCGGGTGTTCTGCTGGTGCATGTAGCCGCCCTCCTCACTCTGCCAGGCCGCGGCGGCGGCGAGGTAGGCCTCCTCCTCGGGGGTGAGCCCGGCGGGGTCGTAGCCGGCCGGGGCCGCGGCGGCGAGCAGGTGGATGCCGGCGATGGCCTCGGGGTGGGCCTCGGCCAGCCGTGAGGTGATGCCGGCGCCCAGATCTCCACCATGGGCCGCGTAACGCCGGAAGCCGAGCTCGTCGTGCATCAGCCGGTGCCAGAGATCGTGGGTCTGATCGGCGTCGGTGAGCGCGGGCCGCTGCGGCGAGAAGGCGAAGCCGGGCAGGGACGGGACGATCACGGTGAAGGCGTCCTCCGCCTCGCCGCCGTACCGGAAGGGACAGGCCAGGCGCTCGGCCAGGGCGGTGAGCTCCAGGAACGAGCTGGGCCAGCCGTGGGTGAGCACGATGGGCAGCGCGCCGGGGTGCTCGCCGTCGTAGCGCAGGTAATGCACGGGCGTGCCGCCGAGGTCGGCGAAGTGCGAGGGCAGGGCGTTGATGGCGGCCTCGTGCGCGCGCCAGTCGTAGCCGGAGGCCCAGTGGGTGACCAGGCGGCGCAGCTCCGCGGCGTCGGTGCCGGCCTGCCAGCCGTCGACCGGCCAGGGCTCGGCCCACCTGGTGGCGCGCAGCCGGGCGCGCAGGTCGTCCAGCTCGGCGTCACTGACAGTGATCACAGGCGTGCCGGTCGGCATGGTGTTCTCCTTCATGTGCTACGTGTACGGGCCCGGTGGAGGCGGCTTGCGCCGCTTCTTGGGCGGTCGGTGAGGCGGCGCCGGTCAGCGTGATGGAGGCGGCCATGAGGGCGGCGACGACCAGCAGGGCCGTCGCGAGGGCGGTCCGGTCGGCGAGTAATCCGATCAGCGGCGGGCCGCCGACGAAGCCGCAGTAGGCGATCGAGGTGATCACTGTGACCCGGGCGGCGACCCGGGCAGGATCGTCAGCGCCGGCGCTCAGGCCGATGGGGAAGCCGAGTGCCGCACCCGTGCCCCACAGCAGCGCGCCGGCGAATTCCGTCCACAGACCGGGCCCGAAGGCGAACAGGACGATGCCGGCACAGGCCGAACCGGCCGCCGCACGCAAGGCGGCGGACCGGCCCAGCCGGTCGACGATCAGCGGCCCGAGCCAACGGCCCAGCGTGACCGCGGCGAGGAAGGCGGCGTAGGCAAGGGTTCCGACGGCGGCCGTGGTGCGGTCACGATCGATGACGGCCAGGCTGATCCAGTTGCTGCCCGCCCCTTCCGCCAGCGCGAAGGCCAGGGCGAGGAGACCGATGACCACCGTGCGAGGCTCGCGCCACGCGGCCGGTCCCGCTTTCGGCGCGTTGACGCGCGGCGGGTGTGCCGGGCGCGGCTCGGAAAGGAAGTGCCGAGCAGCCCAAGGCGTCAGCAGCGCGATCAGCAGGGCCACCGCACCGACGTGGAGGCTCACCGGAACGCGCAGCGCGCTCATGAGCGCACCGAAACAGGCGCCGGCGACCGTGCCCGCACTGAAACCGGCGAAGAAGCGGGGCATGAGGACCTGGCCGAGCCGCCGTTCGACGGCCGCGGCGTGCACGGTCACCGCGACGTCCCAGACACCTGTGGCCGTGCCCAGCACGAAGAGCCCCATGAACAGCAGCGGCGGCCAGAAGGCGAAGCCGAAGGCCATCGCGCCGAGACCGGCGCCGACGAGCAGGGCCACCGCGGTGACCGCCCACCGGGGGCCGACGCGAGTGACGATCGGGCCGGCCAGGGGCAGCACCATCACACCGCCGACCGCGATCAGCAGCAGCAGGAGGCCCACCGAGGCGGCGTCCAGGTCCATCCGCTCACGAATGTGCGGCAGCCGGGACGCCCACGTCGCTCCTGCCAGGCCCAGAGCGGCGAAGACCAGGTACGTCGCCCGTACGGCGGTCGCGCTCGCACGCGAGTCCGGGCTGCCGGTACGAGCGCTCATGTCCCCGATCCGATGACCGGGCCGAGGGTCTGCGCGATGGCCGCTCTCGTCTCCTCACGCGACTCCTGTTCCGTGGACAGCAGCGCGTGCATGATCATCCCTTCCAGCAGGGCGTCCAGGCGTGCGGCGGTCCGCGCTCCGGTGAAGCGGGCCAGCACGGCGCGGCTGGCCCGCGTCCACTCCTGGGTCAGCGCGCGCAGGGCGGGGTCGCGTAGTGCCGCCAGGTGCAGTTCGAAGCCGAGGACCGCGCTGCGGTGTCGGGACGGCCCGCCCTGCACGATGCCCACCAGGACGTCGATCAGCTCCTCACGCGTGGCCACCTGCGTGAAGAGGGCTTCGTACTCGGCCATCCGTTGCTCGACGTACCGGGCGAACGCCTGAGCGCACAGATCGGCCAGGGTCGCGAAGTGGTAGGTGACCGAGCCCAGGGGCACGTCCGCGCGCGAGGCCACTTTGCGATGGGTGAGCCCGGCGACCCCGTCCGTGACGAGCACCTCCAGCGCGGCGTCCAAAATTCGCCTGCCGCGCTGCGGATCGTGCCGCCGCGCCCGTCGTCCCTCGCGACCTGCGGCGTCTTGCCCGCCGGGCGCTTCCAGCTCATCCATAAGAACGAAAGTACACTATATAAGAACAGAAGTTCTTATCGCCCTGCCGCCTGGAGCACGCGCCAATGCCAAGGCCGCTCCGCGGCTTCAGCCGATCTCGACGGACGCGCCCACGGTCAGGCGGTCGTAGCGGGACCCGCTGCCGGGAGCGCTGCCGCCCAGGAAGCCGCCGACCATGGCGGTGCCGGCGTCGTTGAGGGCGCCGTCGTGGACGGCGTAGGACTGCCGGGGGGCCACCGCGCGCACGTAGTCGATGAGCTGGCCGGTGGTGGACCAAGGGCCGTGCACCGGCAGTAGCAGGGTGTCGACGGTGGAGTCCGGGACGGTGAGCGCGTCTCCGGGATGGAACAGGGCGCCGTCGAGGAGGAAGCCGATGTTGCCGACGCGCGGGATGTCGGGGTGGATGAGGGCGTGCCACGTCCCGTAGACCCGCACCTCGAAGCCGGCCGCGGTGAAGACCTCCCCCTCGCCGACGGCGGTCACGCGCGCGCCGAGACCGTCCAGCCGCCTGGCGACGGAGGCGTTGGTCCAGATGCGCAGGGCCGGGTCGCTCCCGGCGGCCCTGCGCAGCGTCTCCTCGGAGAAGTGATCGAAGTGCTCATGGGTGACCAGGATCGCGTCGGCGCCCTCCAGCGCCTGCGGCTCGGTCAGGCCGCCCGGATCGACCACCAGGCGGCGGCCGTCCTTCTCGACGCGGACACAGGCATGGCCGAACTTGGTAAGACGCATGTCCCCACCCTTTCAATTATGTAACCAAACTGTACAACTTGGTTACATAGTAGGGGTAGGATGAGGTCATGGACGACGACGCCTTGGCTGAAGATCTGCGGCAGGTGATCGGTGAGCTGGTCCGCGCCGTACGGGCCGCCGACACCATGCCCCCTGGGGAGGCCGCCATCCTCGGCCACCTCGATCGCGACGGCTCACGAACCACGGCCGACCTCGCCCACCTGCGCGGCGTGACCCACCAGTCAGCCGCCAAAACCGTGAAGCAACTCCTCGGCGACGACCTGGTGCGGGCCGAGCCCCATCCCCATGACGGCCGCAAGCTCCTGCTGCACATCACCGAACGAGGCCGCGCCCGCCTCCAGCGCGAACGCGCACAGCGCGCCATATCGCTCAGCGCCGCTATCCGCGACACGCTCAGCTCGAAGGAGCAGCAGCGGCTGCGGGAATGCGTCTCCCTGCTGGCCCGCCTCACCACCCGCGTGAGCGGACGGTGACAGCGGATCCGTGCGGCGCGGCGATCCGGCGCGGCCAGGTCCGGCCCTCCCCCTCGCATCCCGGCGTCGGCGAGGGGGAGGCCGCCGTCATCTCGGACGGTCGTCCGCCCAGCGCAGAGGGATGTGACTGTCGGCGGCCGGCTCGTTCCACTGGGTGAGCAGGTGCAACGCGGTCTCGGACGGGCTGCCGGGCTCGGCGTCGTAGACGAAGAGCGTCTGGTCGGGGTCGTCGGCCGGAGCGAGGGCCTGGTAGGTGATGGTGAGGTCACCGACCAGGGGATGGTGGTAGTCCTTGCTGCCCGTGGTGCGCTGGTGGACCTTGTTGTCGGACCAGTAGCGACGGAACTCCTCGCTGCGGATGGACAGGTCACCGATCAGAGTACTGAGAGCGGGGTCGTCGGGATGCCGGCCGGCGTCGCGGCGGAGCATGGCGGCCGTGTCGGCGGCGACGGCCGGCCAGTTCACGTACAGCTCGCGGGCGTGCGGGTCGAGGAAGACGAAGCGGGCCTGGTTGCGCTCGACGGCGGGCAAGGCCCGGAAGTCGGTGATCAGGCGTCCGGCCAGCCGGTTGTGGGCCAGAACCTCCAGGCGGCGGCCCAGGACGAAGGCGGGGCGGCGCGCCGCCTCCAGGGTGTCCAGCAGCCGCCAGGTGGCCGGGTGCACTCGCTGGGGGCGGGGGCGTCGCCGACGTCGGGCGGGCGTGGGGCGGGCCAGGGTGTGCAGGTGCTCGCGTTCGGCGTCGTCGAGGTGGAGGGCGGTGGCCAGCGCGTCGAGCACCTCGGGTGAGGCGCTGCGGCTGCGGCCCTGCTCCAGGCGGGTGTAGTAGTCCACGCTCACCCCGGCCAGCCGGGCCAGTTCCTCACGCCGCAGCCCGGCAACGCGGCGCCGTCCCACGAGCGGCTCGTCGAGCCCGGCCTCGTACGGGCTGAGGCGCGCCCTGGCCGAGCGCAGGAACTCCGCCAGCGGGGCGCCGGTGTTGTCACGGTCCATGCCACCCAGTGTCGCTCTCGTCCCGCGGTGCGGCGTCCGGTGAGGGTGGCCCAGTTCGTCCCCCGATGACTTGGGCCCTTCTGCCGCCTGTTTTCGCTGTTCAGAGCTGTTTCAGTAGAGATCGGGCCGTTGACCCGGTCCATTCCCTCATCCGTACGAAGGAGCTTTCGCATGTCCACATGGTTCATCACCGGCGCCTCCCGCGGCCTCGGCCTGGAGATCGCCCGCGCCGCCGTGGCGGGCGGCCACACCGTCGTGGCGGCGGCCCGCAACCCGGACGCCCTGCCCGAAGACCTCCAGAGGTCCGGCCGGGTGCTCGGTGTCCGGCTCGACGTCACCCGCGGCGAGGAGATCGCACGCGCCGTCGGGGCGGCCGCCGGGCGTTTCGGCGCCATCGATGTCCTGGTCAACAATGCGGGCCGGGGCCTGCTCGGCGCGTTGGAGGAGATCACCGACGCCGAGGCGCGTTCCCTGTTCGATGTGAATGTCTTCGGTCTGATCAACCTCACCCGGGCCGTGCTGCCGGGCATGCGCGCCGCCGGACGCGGCAAGATCGTCAATATCGGTTCCCGGTCGGGGTTCGAGGGCGAGCCCGGGGTGAGCATGTACGCCGCCACCAAGTTCGCGGTCGCCGGCATCAGTGAGGCGCTGTCGGCGGAGCTGGAACCGTTCGGGATCCAGTGCATGGTGGTCGAGCCCGGCGTCTTCCGTACCGACTTCCTCGACGCCAGCTCCCTGTCCACCGCCGCGCACCGCATCGACGCCTACGACGGCACCCCCGCCCACATCACCCTGGACTGGGCCGGCACCGCCAACCACACCCAGCTCGGCGACCCGGTCAAGGGCGCCGCGCTGATCTACGAGGTCACCCGCCAGGACAAGCTGCCGGGGCACCTGTACCTCGGGCCCGACACCCTCGACCGCCTGCAGGCCAAGCTGGACCGCATCGAGCAGGACGCGGCCCCCTGGCGGGACAAGTCCGCCGCCACCGCATACGACGACGCGGCCTGACCCCGGGCCCCGCCCTCATCCTTGGAAGGATCTGTCATGACCGCTGCCCTGCTCACCGGAGCGCCGCTGACCGGCCGAGTGGCCGTCATCACGGGCGCCTCCAGCGGCATCGGCGCCGCCACCGCCCTGCGCCTGGCCGCGCTCGGCGCGAACGTCGCCGTGCTGGCCCGGCGCAAGGACCGGCTCGACGAGCTGACCGCCTCCATCGACGCCGCCTGCGGCACCGCGATCGCCATCCCCGTCGACGTCACCGGCCGGCAAGCCGTCAACGACACGGCGGACCAGGTCGCCGAACGGCTCGGCACCGCCGACCTCGTCGTCAACAACGCCGGCGTCCAGCTCATCTCACCGATCACCGACCTGCGCCAGGACGACTGGCAGCGCCAGATCGACCTGAACATCACCGGCGTCATGAACGTCCTCGGCGCCTTCCTGCCTCACCTGACCACCGCCGCCGAAGCCGGCCGGCCCGCGGACCTGATCACCACCTCCTCGATCGCGGCCACCCGGATCCTGCAGAAGTTCTCCGTCTACTCCGGCACCAAGGCCTACATCAGCCACCTCACCCGGCTGCTACGCGTCGAACTCGGCCCCAGGAACATCCGGGTGGCCACCATCGAGCCCGGCATGGTCGACACCGAGTTGCCCAGCCACGTCACCGACCCCGACGCCAGCGCCCTGATGGAGGGACTGCTCACCGAGATCGCCCCCTGCGGGCGGCGGACGTGGCCGAGACGGTGGCGTTCATTGCCGCCTCGCCCCGCCACGTCAACCTCACCGAGATCACCATCCTGCCCACCGCGCAGGCTGTCTGATCGGGCATGCGCACCCGGTGCAAGCCGCAATGGTCGCACCGGGCGCCACCGATCAGACGAAAGCCTGCGGCCCATCGCCGAGCCCCGCGTTCGAGTCTCCAACTGGGCCTCGAACGCTCCGGGCGCCACATCACACGCTGAGGAGAACAAGCCATGCGCGCTGTCGTGAACACCGAAGACGGAATCCGGGTCACCGATGTCGATGAGCCAGGCGGAGAGGGGGTACGGCTCTGCGTCGCCTCGGCGGGCATCTGCGGGACCGATGTCAGCTTCGCGGCCTCGGGGGTCACCGGGTTCGTCTACGGGCACGAGTTCGCCGGCACGGACGGCAACGGCAACGGCTACTTCGTCGAGCCGAACCTCCATTGCGGTGAGTGCGACGAATGCCGCAGCGGCGACACTCAGCGGTGCACCGCACCCGGCCAGCCGTATCTCGGCGTGTTCGCCGATGGCGGCATGGCCGAGGCGGTCGTGGTCCCGCAGTACACGTTGCTTCCCCTTCCCCCGCGGTTGCACGTCAAGGACGCCTGTCTGATCGAACCCGGTGCGATCGCCTGGCACGCAGTGCGAAGGGCGAGCGTGCAACCTGGGGAGCGCCTTCTCGTGGTCGGCGGCGGCTCGATAGGACTACTGGCCGCCGCGGCGGCGCGGTACCGCAAATCGGACGTCGACGTGGACACCCGGCACGCCCACCAGTTGGCCGCGTCTGAACGGCTGGGATTCGGCCGGCCCAACGGCTTCTACGACGTGGTGATCGACGCGGCGGGTAACGAGTCGAGCCTGGCCAGAGCCGCAGAGGCGGCCCGCCCGGGAGGGCGGATCGTTTCCCTGGGCGTCTATACCAACACCATGCCGGTGCCCGGTGTGACGAGCCTCACCAAGGAACTCACCTACCTCAACAGCATCGCGTACGGACGCGACAACGCAGAGCGGGAGGTTGCGCAGGTAGCCATCATGCTGGCCGACACACCTGAGATCGCACGAACCGTCATCACGCACCGGTATCCACTGGAAGACGCCCGGGAAGCGTTCCGAGTCGCGGCCGACCGGAAATCCGGCACCATCAAAGTAGTCATCGAGCCCTGAACGGCAAGCCCGTTCCCCTTCGGCGACGTCACGGCGTAAGGCGTACATTCTCCTCCCGAATCTTCAAACCTCCCCCATCAACCTCCTCAGGTAACAAGCACCGCCCGCCTCGCCGAGGCCGTCGATCCTGGCCGGCACCGGCAATCTCCACCGCCCTTGGAGCCGGAACACGCACGGTGATCTCATGCCGGGAACAGGGCGGACAGGTGGCGCAGGGCGCGGGCGGTCGGGGTGTCCGGGTCGGCGGTCATGAAGACGACCTGCTGGTCGTCGTCCGGGACGGTGAGGATGTCGCAGTTGATGCGGAGCGGGCCGAGTTCGGGGTGGGTCATGGTCTTCGTACGGTGGCCGGGGGCGCGTACCGGATTGGTGGCCCAGATCTGGTTGAACTCGGCGCTGCCCGCCCTGAGTTCGGCCAGCAGGGCGGCGAGGGCGGCGTCTCGGGGGTAGCGGTCGGCGGCGGCCCGCAGCCGTGCCACCGCGTACTCGCCGAACTCCTCATGCCCCGTGGTCAACACCTCCTCGCGGAGCAGGAAGCGCCGCCGGGCCAGGTTGGGCTGGTCGCGGAGGTTGCCGAGCAGCGCCTCCGCGAGCGGGTTCCAGGCGATCACGTCGTAGGTGGCCGCGGTGACGACGACGGCAGTCAGCGGGAGACGGTGCAGCAGGTCGGCCACGTACGGGCGGACCGTGCGCGGCGGTACGGCGGGCGGCTGCGGGGTCACGCCGGCCAGGCGGAACAGGTGCGTCCGCTCGGCGGGCGCGAGCCGCAGCGCGCCCGCCAGGGACTCCAGGATGCGCGGCGACGGGCGTGGCCCGCGGGCCTGCTCCAGCCGCACGTAGTAGTCGACCGACATGCCGGCCAGGTCGGCGACCTCCTCGCGGCGCAGGCCCGGCGTGCGGCGACGGGGTCCGGCGGGCAGGCCGACGCCGTCGGGGCGCAGCCCCTCCCGGCGGTCGCGCAGGAACCGGGCCAGTTCGCCTCTTGCCATTCTGTACCTCCCTGGTATCGATTGTGCCTGGATCGACCGGCTCGCCCGCGGGCACCCTCGATGCATGGACAACTCGATCGCACTGGTCACCGGCGCCAACAAGGGCATCGGCAAGGAGATCGCGCGCCTGCTCGCGGACGCGGGTCTCACCGTTTACGTCGGCTCGCGCGACGCCGCGCGCGGCGAGCGCGCCGTGGAGGAGATCGGCGGCGACACCCGCCCGCTCGTCCTCGACGTGACGGACGCCGCGAGCATCGCCGACGCTGCGAGCCGGGTGGACACGCTGGACATCCTGGTCAACAACGCCGGCATCTCCGGCGAGGATAGAACGCCCGACCTGGAGGATATCGCCACCTTCCGCCGCATCTTCGAGACCAACGTCTTCGGGGTCGTCGCGGTCACCAACGCCTTCCTGCCGGCGCTGCGCCGCTCCGCGCACCCCCGGATCGTGAACATCTCCTCCGGTACGGGCTCGCTGACCTGGGCCACCGGGCCGCAGTTCCCCCACCAGGGCGCCTACGCCGCCTACCGCTCGTCCAAGTCCGCGCTCAACGCGCTGACCGTGTTCTACGCCCACGCCCTGGCCGGCGACGGCGTCAAGGTGAACGCGCTGGCGCCCGGCCTGCGCCGCACCGACCTCAACGCCACGGCGGCGGGCGGCGGCGATCCCGCCGAGGCCGCGGCCGGCGCGGTACGGCTGGCGCTGCTGGCCGACGACGGGCCCTCCGGGCAGTTCCTGTCCTGGGACGGTACGCCGGTGCCGTGGTGAGGATGTGATCGCCATGCGCGAGGGTGGGTCACTGGAGCGTGGACGCCGAGCACCCCGGAACCGGGCACACACGTGCAGGGCCCGGCCGATACCGAACAGAAGCCCGGCGGTGGAGTCGGCCGCCCGAATCGCGATCTTGCGGGTGGCCAGGCCGCTGGCACAACATCCTCGGCGTCAGCTTTTCGGGCCAGGGGTTTGAGGCAGGAGACGCACCGCACCCCGGTCACCGTCTCCAACTGGCCGACGTCGGGGTCGACCACCACGTCCGGCACGCCGGCGCTCGGGTCAGCGGTGTTGACCAGGGCGTGCACGATCGGCCCGGTGTAGGTGACGCGCAGGACGGAGCTCGGCGCCCGGCTGATCGGCAATCACGTCGATGCAATCTTGGGCAAAGTCGAAGAGAGCATGCCCAGGATCTGAGTGCTTGGCATTGGAGCCGAGAAGGGTTCCACCCTGGCAAGGATGTCAAATCGCGGGCATGGGCGCAGCTAGATCGACCTGCGTGTGCTCAGGTGGGCCGGCAGGCTCTGGACGTGGGCCGAGCCGGCGGTGGACTGTGGCGCGCCCGCCGGCAGGATCTGAGCTGGTAACAGCAGGTCGACGCGCGACCCGCAGTGGCGCAAGGCCCACTCCTGGCTGGGCTTGACCTCGACCATCTTCCAGCGGTTCCGGCCGCGGCCGCAGCTGACACCGCCAGACACACCAGATGCCCAGACAACGTGGAGCCGGCCTGTCCGCGAAGAGGGCGGGGGCCCGGTCAGGGGGCGTGCTGCCAGTCTGCCGGCTCGCCGGGGGCGGCGGCGTGGGGCCGCTTCGGCAGCGCGGCCGCCAGGAGGGCGACGGCGGCCAGCGTCACGGCGATGGCGACGAACGCCTGCCCGAAGCCGGCCGCCAGCTCCTGCGCCTGCGTCTGTGCCGGGCTGCCGGATTCGCCGTTGTGTCCCGCCGTCGCCGTGGCCAGGGCGGCCAGGCCGAGCGCGCCGCCGATCTGCTTGGCGGTGTTCATCAGCCCGGAGGCGGCTCCCGCGTCCTGCGCTGGCACGCCCGAGGTGACCGTGACGGTCAGTGGCGTGTTCAGCAGGCCGCCGCCGAGCGAGATCAGCATGGCCGGGCCGAGGATGGCCGTGACGTAGTCCTGGCCGGGGGCCAGGCGGCTTTGCCAGAGGAATCCGGCGGCGCCGATGAGCGCTCCGGCGGCGATGAGGACGCGGTGGTCGGCGCGGCGCATCAGCCACGGGGTCAGGCGCAGCCCGACCAGGATGGTCAGCAGCGTGTGCGGCAGGAAGGCGAGCCCGGTCTGCAGTGGTCCGTAGCCGAGCACGTGCTGCAGGGACAGGGTCAGGAAGTACCACATCGGGTTCAGGGTCGCCCCGGCCATCAGCATGGCCAGGTTGCCCAGCCAGATCGGGCGTGGCCGCAGCAGGCGCGGCGGCAGCAGCGGCGCGCGGGCCAGGCGTGCCTCGACCAGCACGAACAGCCCCAGCAAGACGGCGGCCGCCGCGGCGATCGAAGCGGCGGTGAGGACGCGCGGGCCGGACAGGCTGTAGGCCAGCGTGGCCAGCCCGCCGGTGGCCAGCAGCGCGCCTACCACGTCCAGGCGCTGCCCGAGCCCCCGGGCGGGGCCGCCGGGCAGGGCGCGGGTCGCGGCCAGGCAGGCCAGCCCGATCGGCACGTTGACCAGCAGGATCCACCGCCAGGACAGGTACTCGGTCAGCGCGCCGCCGATGAGGTTGCCCGCGGTGCCGCCCGCCAGGCTCACGGCCGTCCACACCGCGATCGCCCGGGTGCGGCGCGGCCCTTCGGGAAAGGCGGTGGTACGCAGCCGCTCCTTGCCCGCCTTGAACGCCGAGGTGCGTACCAGATCCCCCATTGCCAGGTCGAACACCTCGATGGCCTCATCGGCCGAGACCGGCTCCATCACCGCGGCGAAGGCAACCAACGTGGCCAGCTTGCGATCTCCGGCCAGGTCCGCGACCGCCTTGGCCCGGGCCGCCTTGGCGAAGCGGGCCAGCGCGGCCACCTTCCCAGCCGGGACAGCCGACAGATCCCACGCCGCCGCGCCCAGGCCGCGCAGCTCCACATAGCCGCTCCAACGCCTTGACCACTCCCGCGCCGGACACGTCGGTGGGACTCTTACGCAGCCGGTCCAGCCCCGAGATCCGCCGCCCCCCGGTCACCGTGACCAGCTCCTCCAGCGCGCTCTTCTGACCCGGGCTGGGCGCGGCGGTGAGGATCTTGTACTGGCGTAACGCGGCCCGCTCACGGATCTCCGAAATCATCCGCTCCATGGTGATGACGCCGGGAAGCAAGATCTTCGCCTTGACCAAACGGTGAGTGACCAGGTCCAGCAGCACGATCGGCGCCCTTGAGCACGGAGGGATCCAAGCAGAGCTGCTCGGCGACGTAGTCGACCACCACGGCCGGCACGTCCTCCGGATCTTCCAAGAAGCAATTCAAGAACCGAGCCGTCCCGAGCTGGACGGCCCAACCGAGCTGGTTGCGAGCTCCGTTCGCGGCCATCGCCCGCCGCCGATCAGCGGGCCTCCAGATGGAAGAACCCGCCCAGCTGGGTGAGGTCGGGCACCTCGTTGAACCCTGCCCCACCTACTGCGCTGGTCCTCGGTGAGGAAGCTGACCGTGGGCCAGGCTGAGTCCCCGGCCCGCTATCAGCCGAAAGTGTGACATCGAGATGATCTTCAGATGTCCAGTCAGAGTAAATCCGTGACATTGATCATGAAACGTGATGTTCGCCCCATGGCCCAGGCGGGGGCGAGGCGTTCACGGCTCTCCCCGTGAGGTGAGGTGCGCCCCGGAGCGGGTGAGGGCTCGGCCAGCGTCCGCCGTACCTGCTCGTGCGACATCCCGATCTGCCGACCGATCCGACGCAGCCCCCACCCCTCATACCGCGCCTCTGCCATCGCCTCCGCCGAAGGCCGCCGCCACCACGTTGTCCAGCATCACCCGCAACTCCGCCAGCCTGGCCAGCCTGATCGCCGGTGCCACCCCCACTAGCTCCGCGCAGAACTGCTCAACATCCGCCCGGACGAACGCGACACCCTCAGACTCAGCCATCGGGCAAGACTTGCCTGCTCAGACCTCGACTGTCAACGAACGTGACAGTAACCCCGGTTCGCCGTCCCGCTCCCACTCGCATGCCAGGTTGCTCCTGCAGATGCATGAGGGCCAAGCGGCGCGGCCGGGCACCGATCTCGTCCCGACTCAATATGGGTGAGCAGGGGAAGTGCGGCCGCGGCGCGAAGTCAGCCGACACGGATGAGCTGCCACTGCTGCGGCTGGCCGCCGTTGTCGCTCCACTGGATGGTGCCAGCGCCCTCGCCATCGGTGTTGCCGTTGTCCAGAGCCTTGCCGCTGCGCTGACAGATCAGCTTGTAGTAGCCGGCCCCGACACTCGTGATCGTCCACCGCTGCTGGGACTCGCCGTTGTCGCTCCACTGGAGCACGCCGGCCCCCTCGCCATCGGTGTTGCCGTTGTCCAGAGCCTTGCCGCTGCGCCGGCACATCAGCTTGTAGACGCCGCCCGAGACGATGGCCGGGGTGGTGGCCGGTTTGGGGTCTCCGCTGACCTCGACCACGACGACGGAGGCGTGCGCGTTCGGCGCGGTCGTGGGGACCGTGAAGTTGATGTAGCCGCCGGAGACCGTGTGGCTCAGCGTCCGGCCGGGCGCGTTGAGCAGGTAGACCCGGTTGATGGTGTTCTGGAGCGCGGGGATGCGCAGGCGTCCGTCGGAGGGCCAGTGGAACACGTGCGCGTAGAGCCTGCCCGGCTTCTTGGTGAACCGGCCCCACCATGGCTCCCATGTGAACGGGCTGCCGGTGGTGGCGTAAATGCTGTCGCCGTGGGTTGCCATCCACGTGCCGACAGCATCGAGAATGCCGGCCGACCCGGCGGTGACCGTGCCCTCGCCGGTGGGCCCGATGTTGAGCAGGTAGTTTCCGTCGCGGCTGACGACGGTCACCAGCTCCTGGATGATCGTGGTGAACGAGCGGTAGGAGTTCTCCCTGCCGGCGTTGTAGCCCCAGGCGCCGTTCATCGTGCAGTTGGTCTCCCACGGGCGTGGGAGGGCACGCGCGGGCACCATCTCCTCCGGGCACTCGAAGTCGCCCAGGCCCAGGCCGCGTTTGACGCGCTCGTTGACGATGAGGTTCGGTTTGCGGGCGAGCAGCCAGTTGTAGAGGTCCTGTCCGTCGGCCTTGGTCCACCAGTCTTCGAGGGTGGGGGTGGCCGGGTTGTCGCACCAGTCGCCGTCGAACCAGAGGATCGCCGGGTCGTACCTGGTCAGCAGTTCCTGCAGGTGGGCCTTCATGTCGTTGATGTAGGCCGTGCGGGCCGCCTGGGAGGACATGGTGGTGAAGGCGCCGTCCCATTGGCGGATCGTCTGCGAGGAGTGGTTCCAGTCCATGATCGAGTAGTAGAGGCCGAACCTGATGCCCTGCCTGTCGCACTCCGCTTTGAGTGCCGCGAGCAGGTCGGACTGGTATCCGGAGTAGTCGTGCAGGTCGTACTGGCGGGTGCCGGTGTAGTCGGTGAAGCCGGCGACGTTGGAGTTCCACATGGCCAAGCCCTCGTGGTGCTTGGCGGTGATGACGAGGTACTTCATCCCGGCGGCCTTGGCCAGGCCGACGATGGTCGCCGCGCTGAAACCGGTCGGGTTGAAGTTCGCCGAGACCTGCTGCTGGTAGTCGGCCTTGGACCAGTTCTCGTTGTTGAAGACCCACTCCCCGCGACCGGCGTAGGAGTAGGAGCCGAAGTGGATGAACATGCCGAAGCGGGCGGCGTACCACCAGGCCATCCGCGAGGGGACGGTGTAGGCGGCGGCAGGCTGCTGGAAGGCCGTCAGGCCGCCGATGGTGGCGGCGGCGGTGAGCGCGGCGGCCGTGAGAAGTTGTCTGCGGTTCATGGATGTCGACACGGTGACCTCCGAAGTGCCAGGAGATGGGGGGCGGAGGCCGGGGCCGTCAGCGCGGCCCCGGCCCGGGGTTACGCCTTGGCGAGCTTCCAGAGCTGGTTGGGATAGCCGTTGCAGCCGTACTGGACGACGTCGCCGCCTGGCGCGGTGGTCGCCCCGGTGACGTCCATGCATCTGCCGGTCGCATGGTTGGGGCTCACCCGGTAGTAGCCCTCGCGCTCGTAGGTGAGATCCCATTCCTGGTTGGCGCCCGTGCCGCAGGTCCACTGCACCACGTCCGCCCCGTCGGCGCTGGAGGCACCGGCCACGTCCAGGCACATGCCGGTGGCGTGCGCCGGCTTGAGCCGGTACCCCTTCGCCGTCTTCTCCAGGGTCCAGCGCTGGTCGGCGACGGTCGTACAGGGCCATTGGATGACGTCGGCGCCCGCCGTGGTGGCGCTGTCCCCTACGCCCAGGCACTGCTGGCTGTGCTGGGCCACGAGCTGCGCGGTGGACACGTCACGTCGCCAGCACCGATCGGCGCCGGGCGTGGTGTGGCCGAACACGGCCCCGGTGCAGGCGACGCCGCCGGTGTGCACGGCTCGCACCTCGTCGCCGTCCGCTCCGTAGCGCACCTCGGAGGTGCCGGTGAACGCGCAGATCTGGTCCTCGGTGGCGCACTGGGTCCAAGAGGAGTCCTCCACGACGAGCCGGTCGACGTTCCCCCAGACCCCGCCGCCCGGCGCGCCGCTCTGCCCCAGGACGCGTACCGTCAGCGTGTGCCGGCCCGCGGCCAGGGCGGCGCTGGACCAGACGCGCACGCCGTCGAGGCGGACGGTATTGTACAGGTTGACGGTGGTCTCCGCGCCCCCGTCGACCGAGATCCCGACCTTGCCGCTGGTAGGCGCCTGCGTGGCGAACAGCGTGGCCTTGGTGCCGTGGAAGGTGTAGGCGGCGGTGGCGGCGGTGGCCTGCGAGGAGTGCTCGTCCTGGTCCCACAACCCGTACGCGCCGACCGCGCCGCCGCTGTAGCCGACGTCCGACCAGGAACCGGTGTACGTCGCGGCCGCGTCGTTCACGATCTCGGCCGTTGTGCCTGCGGCGTTGTGGCCGACGTTGCTCAGCACGTACGACACCACCGAGTTCGCGGGCACGGTGGCGGCCAGCGTGCCGGAGGAGACCGACACCGGGGCGAGCTGCGCCAGGTTCTCCGTGGCCGAGGTGCGCCACCCCTGCGCGCTCACGCCGGTCGTGGTGAACCTGCTGAGGTCGAAGTTCACCGGCAGGCTCTCGGCGGTGTCGTTGTAGGTGACCAGCACGAGCTTGTGGCTTACCGGGTCGAAAGCGGCGACCGATTTGCCGTTCCCCGCATCGATGATCTTGTACCCGGGCTTGATGAACTTGCTGTACTGGCCCAGCGTGTAGAACTGCTTCTGCAGGTCGTAGGTCTGCGCCGACCCGTCGAGCGGTGCCTGGATCAGGCCCCAGTATCCGGGTCCGCTGCCGCGTGAGCTGTCCTCGACGGCCTGCCAGTAGAGCCAGCCGTTGGCGCCGACATAGGACAGGTCGTTGGTGACCCGGGTGGCCAGTTCCAGACCGGCGTCGAGTTCAGAGGTGATGTTGTAGCCGCCCCAGTCGGCCGGGCCCCATTCGGACTGCCAGAACCGCAGGTCGTTCCCCTGGACGCGGTCGCGGATGGGGGTCGGGTCGGATCCGGCGTAACCGTGCGCGTTGACCTGGCCGAGTTCGGCGCGGGCGGCCGGGGACAGGGCGTCGTACTCGGAGACCATCAGCCAGTAGTTGTTACTGTCGGTCGCGGCGAGTTCGGTGTTCATGCCGCGCGAGTTCAGCGCCGTGCGCAGGTTGGTGAGGATGGAGCTCTGCTCGGCGGCGGTGAGGTAGGTGCCTTCCTGGTTGTTGCCCCAGCACCACCAGCCGTTCGAGGGCTCGTTGAACGGCTCGATGGTGCGGAAATTCACCTTGGGGCTGCCCGGCCCGTCGACACCCACGGTGGAGAAGCGCTGCGCCACCGTGGCCAGATAGCCGGCGAAGTCGTCCTGGTACTCGGGGCGCAGGTTGCTGTGCGAGCAGCCTTCGGGCGAGTTGTGGGAGTACCGGCCCGCCGGGTGCCCACTGTAGGTCATCCACCAGGGCGCGGAGTTCGCGAACAGTTCGAACGTGCTCACCCCGCGCTGCGCGGCCTGGGCGAGGACCCAGCGCTGGTTGGCGTCGACGCTCCAGTCGTAGCTGCCATTGGCCTGGATGAGGCTGTCGATCCAGGCGCCGTTGCGCGGTGGCAGGTGCGGGTCGACGACCGGGTAGGACACGCCGGGCTCGCTGGCACCGGCGTTGTAGCGGGCGATGCTGAGATCGATGCCCTGCACGGTCTTGCCGTCGAGCGTGAAGGAGTCGGCGAACAGGTAGTCCATGAGCTGCGACCGGGCGGGTTCGCTCCATCCGCCCACGACGTCGCTCCACCAGGCCAGCGAGGTGCCGAAGCCCTGGAACTCGTCCTGCAGCACGAGGTTGGGGTTGACGGGCGAGGTGATCGCGGCCGCTGCGGCGGCCGGGGCGGGGTTGAGTGCGACGGCTCCGGTGGCCGCCGTCAGCAGCAGGCTTCCTAACAGGGTTTTGAGGGGGGTGCGTCTCATCTGCGCCTCGTGAGAAGAGGGGGTGAAGGTACGGCCGCCGCTGGAGAGAGCCTCTGGGCCGGCCTGGGATCACCGTGCATTATTACGAGACAAAGAACTAGTCTTGACATTAATATTTCCGACCCCAAGAATAACCGACCATCCACGACCTCAGGGAGAGCGCAGATGCGCACAGCGGCAGACATCCGCAGGATGAACTCCTTCGCCGTCGTCCGCAGCATCCACGCCGGCGGCGAGGCCAGCCGACGCGAGCTCGTCAGCCAGACCGGTCTGAGCTTCGCGACCGTCGCGGCCATCTGCACGAAGCTGCTGGAGCTCGGCATCGTCGTCGAAGTGGCCCGCCAGCGCGCGCCCGCCGGCCGCCCCACCGCGAAGCTCGCGCTCAACGGCGACCACGGGTTCCTGCTCGGCGTCGACATCGCCGAGACCTACGTCCACGTCGAGGCGTTCGACGCGGCCCTGGAGCCCATCTCCTCGACCGAGTACGACATCGACGCGCTCAACCGCAGCCCCGAACAGGTCGTCGAGCGGGTCAAACACGCCATCGCCGTCGAACGCGTCCGCCACGAGGGCCGCACTCTGCTCGGCGTCGGTGTCTCCGCCCCCGGCCAGGTCGACCAGGCGGGCGGCACGTCGGTGTTCGCCCCCAACTGGGACTGGCACGACGTGCCTTTACTGGCCCTGCTGGCCGACTCGGTCGACGCGCCCCTGTTCCTCGACAACCCGCTGAAGTGCCTGGCCATCGCCGAGATCTGGTCGCATCCCGAGCGGCGCGGCCAGGACTTCGTCGTGCTCAACCTCGGCACCGGCGTCGGCGCGGGCATCGCGCTCGGCGGCAACGTGCTGCGCGGGCGCATGAACAGCGCCGGCGAGTGGGGGCACACCGTGGTCGTGGCCGACGGCCGCGCCTGCCGTTGCGGCTCGCGGGGCTGCGTCGAGGCGTACGTTGGAGCGCCCGGGATCCTGCAGACGCTGCGAGAGGCATCCCCCGATAGCCCCTTGCTGCACGGCGATGATCAGACCGCGAGCATCGCCGCACTCGCCGCCGCCGCCGACGACGGCGACCCGGCGGCGATCGACGCCATCGAGCGGACCAGCCGCTACCTCGGTATAGCCGCTGCCTCCATCGTCAACCTGCTCAATCCGGACATCGTCCTGCTGGGCAGTTGGGTGGCCGAGCTGCTCGGCAAGCACTTGCTCGACCGGTCCCGGGCCCACCTGCGGGCGCACGCCCTGGCCGTCCCGATGGCGGCGGTGGCGTTCGAGCTGCAGCACCCACGCGGCAACTCCGTCAGCCTCGGCGCCGCCGCCTACGCCCTGGAGGGCTACCTCGACTCGGTCCCCGACGCCTGATCCACCATGAAAGGAAACAGATGTTAGGAAGGCTCACCCCCCACCGCCGCATCGCGGCTGTGCTGCTGGCCGCGGTCACCGCCACCGGCCTCAGCGCCTGCTCGTCCGAGGAACAACCCGCCGCCGGCGGCCCCACGTCCCTGACGCTGACCATCTGGGGCAGCGCGACCGACAAGACCGTCTTCGAACAGCGCCTGGCGCTGGCCAAGAAGGCGCTGCCCGACATCGACGTCCAGCTGGTGCAGATCGCCGAGGACTACGACACCAAGGTCCAGACCATGTTCGCCGGCGGCAAGGCCCCCGACGTGCTCATGCTCGCCGAGGCGGTCAACGTCTACTCAAGCAAGGGCCAGCTGGAGGACCTCACCCCGCATCTGAAGAAGGCGGGGGTCGACCCGGTCGCCCGCTTCGGCCAGGGCTCGGTCACCACCTACTCCACCGGCGGCAAGCTGTGGGCGGCACCCGATCGCGCCGGGGCGATGGTGCTTTACTACAACAAGGAGATCTTCGACGCCCAGGGCGTCCCGTACCCGGACGGCACGTGGGACTGGACGACGTTCCGCGAGGCGGCCAAGAAACTGACCGTCCGCGACGGCGACAAGGTGAAGACCTGGGGATACGCCGCCGGTGACTGGTGGCCGTGGATGATGACCTGGATGTACCAGAACGGCGGCAGCGTGCTCGACGCGTCGGGCAAACCCGTGGCGAACTCCGCCGTCAACATCGAGGCGCTGCAGTTCTACAACGACCTGGTGCTCAAGGACCGCTCGGCCCCCTCCCCCGTCGACTACGCCAACGCCGGCCTGGACAACGGCCAGCCCGACCCGCTGTTCGCGCAGGGCAAGCTCGCGATGGTGACGACCGGGTTCTGGAACATCGCCACGTTGAAGGAAACCAAGCTCAAGTGGGACATCGCCCCGCTGTGGCACGGCAAGCAGAACGCCGTGCCCGCCTTCGGCAGCGGCCTGGCGGTGGCCAGCCAGAGCGAGCACAAGGACGCCGCGGCCAAGCTGGTGGCGTTCCTGACGTCGGCCGAAGGCCAGGGCCCCATCGTCACCAGCGGCCTCGACGTGCCCGCCAACCAGGAGGTCGCCGCCTCCGACGCCTTCAAGAAGCCCGCCTGGAACACCACGGGCGTCAACCTGGCCGCCTTCACCGAATCCGCGCCGGCGATCTACAGCCCTCCGCTGGTACCCGAGTGGAACGAGATCCAGAAGGCGTTCACCGACGAGCTCGCCCCGGTCTGGAAGGGCGAGGACTCGGTGCAGGCCGGGCTGGACCGGGTCCAGCAGTCCCTGGAACGCATCGTCCGCTGACGCCCCGGCCGGGCATGCCCTGTGCCCGGCCGCCGCACCGGAAAGGAAGGTTCATGGCGGTCGTCGCCGCTCCCCTCCTACGCCGCGCCGGCCGCTTCCGCCGGCGTGAGACGTGGTCGTTCTACGCCTTCGTGGCACCGTGGATCGTCGGATTCGTGGTGTTCACCGCGATCCCGATGGTCGCCTCGCTCGGGCTGTCGTTCACCGACTGGGACTCGTTCCAGGCGCCGAACTTCATCGGATTCGACAACTACGTCGAGCTGTTCACCGAGGATCCGCTGTTTTGGGCCGCACTGCGCCACACACTGTACTTCGCGGTGGTGTCGGTCCCGTTGTCGCTGCTCATCGCCCTGTTCCTGGCGAACCTGCTCAGCCGGCCGTTCAAAGGCGCGCGTTTGTTCCGCACCGTCATCTACATCCCGGCGCTGGTGCCGCTCGTAGCCTCGGCGATGATCTTCCGATGGCTGCTGGCCCCGCAGACCGGCCCGGTCAACGGCTTCCTGGCGATGTTCGGCATCGAGGGACCGGCGTGGCTGCTCGACGAGAACTGGATCATCCCGGCGATCGTGCTGCTGTCGCTGTGGCAGGTCGGCGCCGGCACGATCCTGCTGATCGCCGCCCTGCAAGGGGTGCCCCCAGCCCTGTATGAGGCCGCCCGCATCGACGGCGCGAACCGGCGGCAACAGTTCTGGCACATCTCCGTCCCCTTGGTCACGCCCATCCTGTTCTTCAACCTGATCACCGGCATGATCGCCGCGTTCCAAGTCTTCTCCCAGGTGTACGTGCTCACCGACGGCAAGTCGGGCCCGTCCAACGCCAGCCTGATGCTCGTGCCCTACGTCTACGACAATGCCTTCCGCTACTACCACATGGGCTACGCCTCCGCGCTGGCCTGGGTCCTGTTCATCATCATCATGATCCTCAGCGCCGGCATCCTCCGATCGTCGCGTGGCTGGGTCTTCTACGAGACGGAAGTGCGTACGTGAACCCCCGCGTGACCCGGGCGGGCGGAGCCGCCGTCCGATACGCCGTGCTCACCGTGGTCTCGGCGATCCTGCTGGCACCGCTGGTCTTCATGGTGTCGATCGCCCTGTCGAGCGACCAGACCACGCGCGAGTTGTCGTTCAGCTTCCTGCCGGCCGAGTTCGAGTTCGGCAACTTCGTCGAGGCGTTCACCTCCGATCTGCCCATCGGACGGTTCCTGGTCAACAGCACTCTCATCGTCATCTTCTCCTGCGTCGGGATGACGTTCTCCAGTGCTCTGGTGGCCTACGGATTTGCCCGCCTGCGGGCGCCTGGCAAGGGCATGCTCTTCGCGCTGCTGTTGTCGACCATGATGATCCCCGCCGAGGTGCTGCTGATCCCGCAGTTCGTCCTGTTCCGCAACCTCGGCTGGATCGACACGCTGCTGCCGATCATCGTGCCGAACTTCTTCGCCAACGCCTACAACGTGTTCCTCATGCGGCAGTTCATCACGCGTATCCCCGCCGAGCTGGATGAAGCGGCGATGATCGACGGCCTCGGCCACTTCGGACTGTTCCGGCAGATCATCATGCCGCTGATGAAACCCGTGCTGGTCGCGGTGACGATCTTCACGTTCACCTTCAACTGGGGCTATTTCTTCGGCCCGCTGATCTACATCAACAGCGAGGAGAAGATGCCGCTCGCACTCGGCATCCAGGCGCTGTCGGCGACTAGCTCCGGCGCTCAGGCACCGCCCTGGAACATGGTCATGGTCGGCGCGCTCATCCTCATCCTCCCCATGGTCGCTGTCTACCACTTCGGCCAGAAGTACCTCTACGAAGCTGGCCTCGTCAGCGGAAGCGCAGGACTGAAATGAGATCTGTCGAACTGGCCGGCACCGAGCTGCGCATTGACGGCGTGCCACGGGTGCTGCTGTGCGCCTCGCTGTTCCCTTTCCGGGTGCCGCGCGAGCAGTGGCGCGACCGTATCGCCGCCGTCGCCCGCCTGGGTTACCATGCGCTCGACGTCTACGTGCCGTGGAACTTCCACGAGACCGAACCAGACATCTGGGACTTCTCTGGGCAGCGCGACATCGAGCACTTCCTTGAGCTGGCACGCGCGGCCGGGCTATTGGTGCTCGCCCGGCCGGGCCCTTACATCTGCTCGGAATGGGACGGCGGCGGGCTGCCGGCGTGGCTGCCGCTCACCGATGGGCTGCGGCTGCGCCAGAACGAGCCACGCTACCTCGCCGAGGTGGAACGGTGGTTCAGGCGGATCATGCCGATCCTGGCCCGCCACCAGCACACCCGCGGCGGGCCTGTGATGCTCGTGCAGGTGGAGAACGAGCTCGACTTCTTCGACTGCGACGACCCCGGCGGCTACGTCGAGGTGCTGGCCCGCTCGGCTCGTACACACGGCATCGAGGTGCCCCTCGTGGCCTGCGCCGGCCAGGGCGACATCGTACGCGCCGGCGGGACGGCGACCGACGTCGCCGCGGCAGTGAACCTGTATCCCGACGACGACTCCTCCGACGTCGAACGGCACGCCGCGCACTACGAGGAGGCACTACGCAAACAGGACCTGCCGCTGCTGGTGACCGAGACCAACCGGCTGCACCGCACGCTCAAGCGACTGCTGGTGTGCGGCGCGCGGCTGCTCGGCCCGTACCTGCAGGCGTCGGGCTGGAACGGCGAATACGGCACCGCCGTCAACAACTGGGGCGACGTGCTCGGCTTCATGACCCACGACTACGACTTCGGCGGCGTGCTCGACCCGGCCGGAGCCGAGCGGCCCGACGCCGTGGAAGCCCGGCGGCTGGCCGCGCTCGTAGACGCGCTCGGCCCGCGTCTGGCCGCGGCCGTCCCGGTCGGCGAGTACGGGCCCGCGTACGCGCTCGACCTCCATGGCGGAGGGCAGCTGCTGTCGCTGACCAATCTGGCGGACGCCGACATCAGCGCCGAGGTGGACGAGTCGCTCACCGTCACCGTGCCGGCGGCCAGTTGCCTGCTCCTCGTCCGTGATCTCCCGTTGCCCGGAGCAGGCGTGCGGCTCACCGCCACGGCCGAGCTCACCGGTCTCGCCGAGCGGCCCGGTGAGGCGGTGGCCACGTTCGCCACCCGGGGCCACACCGAGATCCAGCTGACGGTCAGCGGCGACTGGTCCGCACAGACCGAAGGCGACGTGCGGGCCGACACCCTGCGCGTGACCGGCTCGAACGGATCCGTGCTGATCACGACGGCGGTCGGCGCACTGAGGTTGGTGTTCGAACCGGCCCAGACTCCGCCGCCCGCACGGCCGACCACGGCGTACGCGGTGACGTCGGCCCACGTGTCCGGACCTGTCGGCGCCTGGCGCACCGTCACGGAGAGAACCGCCGCCCAGCCACTCGAACGGCTCGGCGTGTATTGCGGCGCCGGCCGCTACCGCACCGCCGCCGACCTGCGCGGCGTGACCGGGCTGGTACTGCGCTCGGCCGCCGACGTGATCGACGTGCGGGTCGCGTCGACCTCACTCGGCTGGGTCGCCAGCGGCGGAGGCGACCTGTGGCTGCCCCTCCCGGATCCCGCCCAGGACGCGGACCTGATCATCACAGCGCGCATCTGGGGCCACTCCAACTTCGACGACGGCCGCCTGCCCGCGCTCCGGCTCGGCTCGCTGCGCGGCATCGCCGGCGTCCTGGCCGTCACCGACATCACCCGCCTGTCCGAGGGATGGCTGGTCGGTCCGGACGCGGACCCCTCGTCCGCCCCACCGCCGCGTGGCGGGCTCGGCGGCTGGATGACGGCCTGCTTCCCGCAGACCATCCGCTACCGGCGCGTCGTCGACCGCCCCGGGCCCGCCGCGCTGCGGGTGAAGGAGGGTCAGGCCCGGCTCGACGTCGCGCTCAACGGAACCGTTCTGGGTACGATCACTCCTCTGACCCCGGTGCTGTGGCTGGACGACCTGCGTCAGGGCGACGAGCTGACCGTCGACGTGCACCGTGCCTGGGGTGAGCCCACTGGGGACGTCGAGCTGTTGCGAGGCCGCCTCATCGAGGGCTGGGACGTGGCCGCCCAAGGGACGGCGGAGCTGCTGACCGCCCGCCGCGGCGCCGACCTCGTAGCCGCTGAGCTGCCGGTCGCCGTACCGGCCGGTCAGGCGCGATGGCTGCACCTGGGCGATCTCGGCCCCGCAAGTGACGCGAACGTGACGGTCAGGTTCCGTGGGGCGGGGCTGCTGGCCACCGCCCTGGCCGGTGGCCGGAACCTCGGCCGGGTCTGGATCGGCCCGCCGCCCCCCGGGGCGACGCTCCGTGGCGGACGCGGCGACCTGCTCGTCATCCCCGCCCCATGGCTCCGCGACGGCCTCGACCTCTACCTCGAAAGCACCACCACGGGCATGGGTCAACTCGACGAGATCATCATTGACGGGCCGATCGACGCCCCGTCTGGATGATCCGCCGGGCGTCGTCGCGATCCTCGCTGTCCCTCAGATCGTCGGCGACCGCGGCCGATACGGCCAGCACCGCCTCGCGGAACGCCCGATCGTGGGGCACCACCTCGGCTTGCGGAAAGACGATCGGATCCATCGTGGTCCGCGGCGGCCAGGAGTCGCTCATGACGCCGTCACCTTCTTCTCCAGATGCGACCTCATCGCCGACCCCAGCCGTGAAGCACCGCGCAACAGGCCGGACCGATGAAAGGACTTCCTGGCCGGCACGCCGTCGGACAACACCATGGCCGCCCTCCAGTCGTCAGGGATCTGCGCGAGCACAGGCAGATCGAAGAGCGCCTTGCTGACCTCCTGAGAGGTGTACGGCCCACCGCCGACAGTGCACAGCCCGACCGAGACATCCGTTCCTACCCGGCGCCCCAACGCGTCGAGCCGCGGGCGGGCCTGAACCACATGCCGCAGTGTCGGCCGCACCAGCATGACCGCCACATCACAGGCCGCGATCAGGCTCATCGGCGTGTCGGACCGGCCGATCTGCCCCACGTCGACGACCACATCGACCTTCTCCTGAGCGGCCATGAGCACCCCTGCGACGGTCTCCCAGGCACCTTCCAACTGCACGAGGTGGCGGGGATCACGCAGTCCGGGAAGCAGCAGCCACTTCCTCGCGTCCTGATCAAGTGCGATGACGTGCTTCCACATGATGGCCGGGTCCGAGTGGTGAGCGGCGGCCAAGGCCAGCTCCAGCAGCCCGTACTCGTGCCCGTCCATGCTTCCGGCGAGGAAGCCCGGCAAGACGCTGCCGCCCTGAGGGTCGCACTCGGCCAGCAGCGCCCGCCCCTCCCAGACGTACGTCGTGGCCAATGCCGTGGTGGTGACGCCGGGAGACCCGCCCGGACTCATCAGCGCGAACATCCCCATCAAGGCCTCCTGGGCGTCAGGGCCATGGCGATGTTCCCGTCTGACGCCAGCGCGGCCAGCCTGGGGCCCTCCTGACTGGGCACGAGGACGTCCACCACCATCAGCCCGTCGTTGTCCGGCCCCTTGACCTGATCCACCACAGCCTCGACCCCTCCGGACGAGGCCTTGACGTCATCAGGGACGGTCTGAGCATCCGAGGCGGGCACCACCAGAAGTCGATCACCAGGTCGTAGCCCCCTGGCCGGGAGCCGACTGGGCTTGACGGCGATCGGAATGAGCTGCTGATCAGTCAGGGGTGTGACCTGATCAGTCACCATCCGGGACTGGACGAGCACGCCCTTCATCAAATCGACGGCCGCCCGCTTGCCGATCACCCGCTGCAGCTCATGACCGCCGACAGCGGCGACGGCCTGGTCGGCGCCCACCATGGCAGTCGAGATGTTCTGCGCGGTGAAAGGCTGCCCGAGCGCCACATCCTGCGTGACCACCAGCACCGGCTCACGATCGTTCAGCCGCATTACCGTCTGGACGGTGAGGAATGCGCCGCCGGCGACCACAAGCGTCCCGAACACCAGCGAGCTACGCCGACGCTGACGCGGCTGCGACAGGAGCTTGGGGGCACGTGTCGGAGGCGGGTCAGCTGCGGACAGCTGTCCCGATGCATCGGAAGTCATCTCGCGAGCCATCAGGAACCCCTTCCAACCAGCGCCGGCGCCTCGCCGATCCGCAGCGGAAACGTCGTCGAGGTTGTGATGGGTGCCACCGGCCCACCGGAGCCACCCGATCCGACCCATCGAGCCGTCCAGACCACCGAGACCTTCACCTGGTACTGGGACCCTGGGAGCCCAGCGCTCGACTGCGTGAACACGTAGGTGCATCCAAGGTTCTGATCGTCGGGAGATTTCGCGTGGTCATAGGGCGCTCCCGGGCCCGAGCATGTGAGGGCCTTCTGACCCGCGCCGGGCTGAACGGTCAGCTTCGAGGGAGTGGCGGTCACCTCGGCCCATACAGGTCCTGCCGTGACCTTCTTACTGATCGCATGCCACTGAGCGGGCTGCACCCAGAAGAACTGCCGCAGCCCTACGTAGCCGTTCTTCCCCCGGGGTGGCGCGGTGACGATCCCCGGCTGCGGCGGAGTGAGGAGACGTCGCGCCTCCTTCATGAGGTCTTCTGGCGAGACCCCAGGACCTGGCTGATCAGGAGCAACGGCGTTGAAGATGTTCCGTTTACTGTCAGGGCCGCGCTCACACTCGATGTAGCTGATCGAGCCTCCGTCGATGCTGTGGCAGCCGCTGAAGGTGCCACCCGACGCTCTCCGGGCCCCTTGAGCGGTGCCACCACGGCTCACCTGCCCGTGTGAGCTATACGTGACCCAGTTCCCGCCCAGCCGGACGGCTCCGTTGTCGTCATGCGGCGGCCCATGCAATGCCGTAGCCAGGATCGCGCTCACCGCGACGGCGAGGTGCATGTCGTTCCTTTCATACTCAGGTCCGTCAGCCGCCACCGCCCGTCATGGGAACGTTCCAAGGCTGCCGTAACCGTCGTGGTGGTTTTGGCGTCGGCAGTCTCCGGAAGAAGCCGGTGAGTGCGGCGATCTGCCATGGCAGCACCCGACATATCCAGGCAGTCTGTGACCTCGGCGTATGCGCCACTCACCCGCACTTCCTTGATCCGAGGCACGGCCTGACCAAACGGCTCGCGTCCCTGCGCGACCATGTCTCGGACGCCGTCGACCAGATGGTCGAGATAGCCGCCCCTCGCGTACGGCTGCAGCAACTCGCGCGCTCTCTCAGGGGACGACCTCCCCGCCTCGGCGAGGACGGACCAGTATGCCGAGTACGTCTGCACGATCAGGTCGTGCGGACGAGTTGCCTGCTCTGTCGCCACAGCGGTCGGCGTCGTGGGCGTCGATCTGCGTGGAGGCGGAGTCGAGGAAGGCGTCGCTTGGCATGCCCCTACGACCAACGGAACGAGCAAAAGAGTTGCGGCACGGGCGCGAGACCCCACGACTATCGCCATTTCGACTCCAAGTGATTACATGAACCCAAACGGTGGCATATGGTTCGATAAATTCATTGATAAGACCGAGAACAGCGCGTCCTGAAAAATGTTGCGCGAGGTGCCCCCCAGACCGGACGGGCACTCACCGACCCGACGGCACGACGAAATGCGCGGCACCAACTCGCCGGCCCCCAATGGCGCGAGCCGCCTTGATGGCGTCAAGGGGAGCGCCGCGAGGGGGCCACCCCGCCCCCTCTCGCCTTCTATCTCACATCGTCAGGCTTGGGCTTCGCCCAAACCGGCGTCCCGCATTTCTCCCAGACCACATGCCGCTTGGCGTCGAGATGTCCCCAACAGAGCTTGAAACCCACACATCACCAAGGACCGAACTGTCGGTCTCGCAGCCCCCCTGGGGGGCGCGCACCTCGAACGGCCTTCGCGCGTCGATCTTGTTGTCGTTCATCCAGACCGCTTTGTAGACGCGGTCGTCGACCCTTCCGTCGCAGACCTTGACCGCAGATCGATCCGGCAGCACGATCACCCTGCCGTCGCCGTAGCTGGCCTGCCAGCCCTCAGTTGTGCCTGCGTGTGCCGTCGCCCCCGGCATCAGAGCACCCACCAGGATGCCTGCCGCCGTCCACGCCCGTACTGCCACTCGTTCTCCCATCTCCCGGTTTCCGCCGACCAGAGAAGATAACTTTAAGTAATTGGTCAACTTCGTCAAGTGAGGGTTGGGTATGAAGCGCCCCTGGATGACCTCTATGAAGGCATTTCTGAGCAGGCGAATTCAGCGTGCTCGCATCGCTTCGAGCCGGGGGGCGTCAGCGGTGGAATGGGTGATCATCACCGCAATCATCGCAGGGGTGGCGCTTGGGCTGGCGGCCGTGATCAAGACTGCGGTGGAGAGCCGCCAGGCCGAGATCGTGACCGAGCTCAACGCCAAGTAGACGCTCGCATCAGCCCAAAACTCCCCTTGGGGCGCGGAGGCGGCACGGTTGAGAATCGCCTCCGCGCTTCGGAGCGAACTTCGATGCGTCTGTTCGACGCCACGGCACGCCCTCCGCTGCGGAGCATCTTGCGTCCCGGGCAAACACATGATCTCGCGGGCATCCTCCTGACCACCCCATGCCACAGGCTCCGCCGCCCGCTCCAGCACACTGCCCGGGGAGGGCGAACCCGACCAGACTGGCAGCGATCTCGCACCGCCAACGCCTGATCTCTTACACAGACGCACGTGTATGGCTCACCCTGTGAAGTCAGTCCGACGCATTCTCCACCGACTCCGGGCCGGACCAACGGCGCTCACGCCGTGCCAATCGCCGCCTTGAATATTCGGGATCTCCTGTCCGTACCTGTCCGGCCTTGTCATCCTGCCTTTCGGCAGTGCACTTGCTCTGCTTGTCGGAATGACACACGCGTCCTCTCATCACTGCCTGTCTGCAGCCTCTGTGCAGCTCATTCGACTCTTCGCATACGCCCAACCCCGAGCCTGGAGCGATCACCAGCGCGCGCCGGACCATGTTCTTGTTCCAGAACGAGTCCGTCAGGACGGGCCATGACCAGCGCCCATCAGAAGATCGGTAGGCGGGTGACCGTCGTGGATGTCCTGCACAGCCATGGCAGGGCGCGAGCGTACCGAGATCAGCTTCTCGGCCGACAGGGGGTCATCGTGGCCGTCCTGAGACAGGGACTGCTTGCCCTCGTGAAGCTGGACGGCCACGCGGAAAACTGTCCGGGGGGTGTGCGTCGTTGGGCTCTATGTTGGGACGACCTGGCCTTGGAGGAAGACGAGGACCATGTCGAAGACGTGCTCGAAGCGGCCTACAGAGCGGGATTCTTCTGGAGCGGGCGCCACGCTGTCCAGCATGCAGTGCTCCCTGGTACGGAGGTCAGCTTGTGCGGACGATCCGTGTCCCCGTTGCCGATCTGCGGGTGGTCCCTGACCTTCTCCCCCAAGTCATCCCGGACTTGCCCCCTCTGCGTGGACCTGACAGAAGTATCGCGCCCGAGACGCTTCTCGAGAGCGGCCCCCTCTGCAGAAGGTTGTCCAACCACCACCGAGTCCCGGCAATCCGTTCCTCATGTCCCACACAAACCGGACAACAACTGCAGCGAGGACTGCAATCTTGCCGCTGAACAGCGAAGATGAGACGCCCAGGGCCCACGTGAAGCACCGGGCGGACAAGGAGGCGGACATGGCCGACCACCCATTGTTCTGGCCGATCCGAATTCGGGCGGAACGTAAAGCCCGCAAATGGGACTCCCACGCCATGGCCAGACAACTCCGAGAGGCGGCCGGCGAGGACCGACATGATCTGCCCGAGCATGGAGATCTCGTTCGTTCCATCCGCCGGTGGGAATCCGGCTCCATCGCTCTGATGAGTGAGCGCTATCGCCTGCTGTACTGCGCCGCATTCCAGTTGGACGAGGCGACTCTCTTCGCCGCGACCGCCGAACCCACTGCGCCGTGTCTGTCTCTGGAGGCCGACAACGACCTCGGAAAGATGCGCTCCCTTCGGCAAGCCGACCGGCAGGTAGGCGGAGGCCATCTCTATGCCAGTGTTCTCGGCTACCTCCAAGCTGACATCGCGCCGCGTCTCTTCGGCGGATCCGACGGACCGCAGGCGTTCGTCGCCGCGGCGGCATTCACCGAGATGGCCGGCTGGATGGCTCATGACGCGGGCAAGGACAGTATCGCCGACCGGCACTTCTGCCGCGCACTCGACTTCGCCAAGACCAGTGGGGACCTGCAGCTCGAAGCCCACATCATGGGCAGCATGAGCCACCTCGCGCGGCATCGCGGACAGGCTGAGGAAGCGATCCGGCTCGCCCAGCTGGGAACAGCGAGGCTGGGCAGCCGCACGACCGCCCCGAGGATGCAGGCACGTCTGCTCTCCATGGCCGCGCGCGCCCATGCAGTCATGGGCGAGTCCAACGCCTGCGCTCGGCTCCTGATCCGGGCCGAGGACGCACTGACTCATGAGCAAGCGACCAGTCACTCCCCCTGGACGGGACCGTTCGACGAGGGCACTCTGGCGCTGGACACGGCACGGGCGATGCTGAGCTTGGGCCAACTGGGCGAAGCACAACGGCAGGGAAGCCGAGCGCTGGAGCTTCGAGCGCGAGACCGAACACGCAGCCGAGCTCTCACCCAACTTCTCCTGGCTCAGGTGATGCTCGCACAAGACCATGTCGACGAAGCGTGTGCACGGGCAAAGGAGGCGGTGGAGGACACTCGGTCACTGAGCTCCTTCGTCATCGCCCAGCAACTGGCCGATCTGCGCGGGCAGTTGCAAGTCCATAAGAAGCACGTCTCAGTGCCGGACACACTCCGAATCCTCGATAGCGCCCTTCGCGAGCGTTACTGGTTGTATCAGTGGGGAGACTCTCATCGTGAACCCGGACGCACCGTTGTACGAGCGTGATCCCCAAGCGTGGAACGCCTACCTTGCTGAAGGCAACGCGCGCCAAGCGCGCAAGAGAGTTGGAGCGGATGTACTGATTCGCGACGCGCTCGGACGAATTCTCCTCGTGAATCCGTCTTATAAGCCTGATTGGGATCTACCTGGCGGCATGGCCGAAGCCAACGAGCCCCCCGCTGCCGCAGCGCAACGTGAGATCAAGGAGGAACTGGGCCTGGATTTGGAGATCGGCCACCTCCTCGTGGTGGATTGGGTACCTCCACATGGACCTTGGGATGACTCCCTCATGTTCATCTTCGACGGAGGGGTATTGCCAAGCGATCGGGTCGGCGCCCTCCGCATTGTCGACTCCGAGCTGTCTGAATTTCGGTTCACCACGGCAGCCGAGGCAGCCGAGCTACTGCGCCCATACGTTTGGAACCGAGCACGTTCCGCCATCGCCGCGATCTCCGGCGAGCAAGCCGTTTATTGCGAGGAAGGAGAAGGACGTTCCCGGTCAGGAAATTGAGCAGGATCCACCTTCTGTACGCACAACCCGCTCGCGCCAATACGGGTTTCAGAGAACGCGCTGTAAGCGGGGATTGTTCTGAGCCATTGTCCTGCCCCCTCGCTCTGCGCGGCCAGCATGCGCGCGCACATGGTACGCGACCATGTCGATCGCACGCATGATGGTCAGGATCTGCCGCCGGGGCAGCCCCTGCCTCACTCCCCGACTTGGAGCAGGCACGACGACGCGATGCGCTTGGCCTCGAGAACGACCCTGACCGTCAACGCGCCGCCTCAGGCGCTGAGCACGGAGACGGTAGCTGCGACCGCCAGGGTCTGCTCGCCCGTGAAGAGCACTGACATGCTCGTTAGATCCTCGGGTGTCACCAGCGGCCCGCGGCGACGGTCTCGACCCAGATCAAGCTGTCGTGGACGAACCCGGAGGCATCTTCCAGATGCTGGTGCACCGACCAGCCGCGCATCCGGGCGTTGAGCACGCTCACACCCTGCCGCAAAGTCCCCCTCGGACTCGGGTCAACACTGGCCGCAGCCTAACCGAGTAGTCACAATGGGCCTGCTCAGGGCCTCCCGAATCAAGTTCAGGCCCCTAACCTGAAGATCCCCCGCACGCCGTCGGACAACGGATGAGACGGCCACACGACGGGGCGCGCGAAACACCTCGCGCCATCATTCCCCGAGGAGCAAAGGACCTGTGCCATCGAATGCTGACCTGATCGGAGCACCCGCCGAAGACCCGCACGACAACGACGCGCCACGCACCTGGCGCACGACCGAGGAAGTCGCAGCCATTCTCACCGTCGACCCGTCAACCCTCCGCCGCTGGCGCACGGCGAAGCCGCCCCAAGGACCTCCCTTCGTCCGGCTCACAACGCGCCTGACCCTCTACAACATCCACGACCTGCAGCAGTGGCTCGCCGGCCACCGCATCGACCCCGGCGAGGTGGACTGATGGCGTTCCGGCCCGAGCTGCCGCCGGTCGGCATCACCCTCACCTCCGATGTGGAAGTGCGCGCGGGCAGCAACGCATTCCGCGCTCGCGTGCGATGGTTCGATCCCGTCACCGGCAGTCGGCGTTCCAAGTCCGTAGCCCTGCCCACACAGGATGCGGCCACGAACTGGATCGCGGAGATGGAGAGCGCCGCACGCGGTGGTGTCGACCCGGGCATGGCGACCATGCCCCTCACCGAGTACGGAGAACGCGTCATGCACCTGGCCGTACGCGGCCTGGAGCCGAAGACGCTGGCTCCCTACATGGCCGGGTGGCGCAAGCGGGTGGTGCCCACCCTGGGGCACCTTCCCGTACGCGTGATCACGAACGGGGCGGTCGACCGCGGCGTGCATGGCTGGATCGCCGATGAGTGCGGCCGCTCCACCGTCAAGAACAGCCTGGCCATCCTCGTACGCGTCATGGAGCAAGCCGTGCGCGACGGCATCATCGACCGCAACCCCGCCCGTCTGTCCGGCTGGCAACGCGAGTACAAGAGGGCCGAAGACGAACTGGACGACCCGCGCACGCTGGCGCTGCCGAACCGGGCGGCGCTGGAGCGGCTCTCCCACGCGCTCGTAGCACGTTCGGCCGACCACTTCCCGGGCTGGGGACAGGTCATCGTCTTCGCCGCCTGCACGGCCGCACGCATCGGTGAGGTCTCGGGGGTACGTGCGGGAGACATCGACACCCGCACGTGGACCTGGACGGTCCGCAGGCAGACCACGCCGAGCCCCGGTGGGCTGGCGGACAAGGGGACGAAGGGCAAGCGGGCCCGGCGAGTGCCACTCATCGCCGAGGTTCGCGATCTGGTGCTCACGCGGTTGCAAGTCACCGGGAACGATCCAATGGCCCGCTTGTTCACGGGCCCGAGGGGCGGTCGCATCACGACGGCGGTACTGCGTGATGCCACGCACTGGGACGAGGTGGTGGCCGCGCTCGGTTATGAGCACCTGCGCCGTCACGATCTTCGCCACACCGGCCTGACGTGGATGGCCGATGCGGGAGTGCCCGTGCACGTCCTTCGTAAGATCGCCGGTCACGGGTCCCTGACGACCACGCAGCGCTATCTCCACCCGGACGGCGCTTCCATCGCCGCCGCCGGTAACGCCCTCAGCGCCCACCTCTCAGGGGGCTGGTCCCAAACTGGTCCCAAACTGAGAGCGGTCTAGATCATCGATCAAGGTTGAGTGATCAACAGAAAAGGCCAGCCGCCCTGGGCTTTCACCCAAATTGGCTGGCCTTTCGCAACCGTCGGGACGACAGGATTTGAACCTGCGACCCCTTGACCCCCAGTCAAGTGCGCTACCAAGCTGCGCTACGTCCCGGTTGTGTCGGCCGCCCCCTGCGGGGCGGGACGTCATAACCTTAGCGCACATCGGAGGTAGGCGCGTACACGGAAAGCGGGAGCGGAGGGCGTGGTGGGGCGGAGGCCGAGCGTTGATCGGGCGGAGCTGGCGCGGCTGGTGGCCGGCGGGATGAGTGTGCAGGAGCTGGCCGCTCATTTCGGGGTGTCGGAGTCGGGGGTGCTCCAGGCCAAGCGGGCCGCCGGGCTGGCCAAGCCGATGCTCGACCACAGTGCCGCCGTACCGTGGAAGCTGGCGCGCGTGCACGCGCAGTCGGGGCCGGCGACGAACCTGCGGAACCTGTCGGCGGCGGCGCAGGGGAAGCCGCCGGCGGCGGAGCGGTTGAACACGGCGCTGCGGTGGGCGCAGCGGCTCGTGGACGCGGGGCTCGACGTCCGGTACGACGCGGCTGAGGGGTTCAGTGAGGTTCCGGCCTCGGGTGCGGGCTCGCACGTCGCTACGGTGCTGGAGGCCGCCAGGAAAGGGCTTGCAGCTCACTGAGTACGTGAGTTTCGACGGCCTTGATCGTGGGCAGTCGCAGGTCTCATTACAGAGACCGGAGGCGAACATCAATGACCACCTTGATCTGGGTGGCCGTCGTCGTGGTCGCGGTGGTGGCGCTCGCCGCAGTGGGCTATGTCGTGCTACAGCAGCAACGCCGCAGCCGTCTCCGCGAACGTTTCGGCCCTGAGTACGAGCGTACGGTGGCCGAGAGTGACAACCGGCGCGAGGCCGAGCGGGAGCTCATCGCCCGCGAGCAGCGCCATTCCGAGCTCGACATCCGGCCGCTGCCGGAGGAGACGCGCGACGCGTACGCCAACCGGTGGACCGAGGTCCAGGAGCGTTTCGTCGACGCTCCCGGGTTCGCGGTGACCGAGGCGGACCAGCTCGTCACCTCGGTGATGGCCGACCGCGGCTACCCCACCGACGACTTCGAGCAGCGGCTGTCCGATCTGTCGGTCGGGCACGCGGCCACTCTCGACCACTACAGGACGGCCCACGAGATCAGCGGGCGGGCGGCCAGGAAGGAAGCCTCGACCGAGGAGCTCCGGCAGGCCATGGTTCACTACCGCGCGCTGTTCGAGGAACTGCTGCACGAGACCACGCGAGGGCGGTGAACGTAGATGAGCAGCAGCAAGAGAAGTGAGGACGAGCTCAGGGTCCCGTCGCAGCGGTCGGACGAGGCTGCCAGGGACGACGAGCACAGAGACCTCACCGACGAGACCGGCGACCGGTACGACGGCACCACCACCGGACGCCACGACGACGGCTACCCGAACGACGCCGGCCGCACCCCGGCGGGCCACGGGTACGACTCCACGGTCTCCGACCGGGATCATGACGACGAGCCGTCCTACAAGGACCCCTACGCGAGCACCGGCACTGACGGCGACCTGCCGACCGAGCCGCGCCGCGAGCCCCCTCTGGGACACGGTTCCGACCACCGCTCCCCCGACCCCGACCCCGCTCACGCCGACGTCCCCGCCGACGAGACGCCCGGACACGAGACTTCCCGGGACGTGCTGTCCGGAACCGGGGCACGTCACGACGACCGGTCCGACGACGTTCTGGTCCACAGTGACCGGTCCGACGATGTGCTGGTGCATGGCGACCGTCCCCACGGCGAACTGTCCCATGACGGACGAGCCCAGGAAGACGTCCTGGTGCACGGCGAGCGGGACGACGACGCCCTGGCGCGCGACGGCCTGTCCCCTGCTGGAGCGGCCCGCGACGGGCTGACGACGCACGGCGGTCTCACCGACGATGGGCTCGGCGAGGGCGGGCGGCCGGTCGAGGGGGCTCCCTTCGAAGGGACGCCCGTCCAGGCGACGCCTGTCGAGGGGGCTCCGGTGGATGAGGTTCCCTCGCACGCGGCTCCTCGGGAGGTCGCCCTGTTCGACCAGGACCCCGCCGAGGTGCAGGCCCGCTGGCGGGACGTCCAGGCGTCCTTCGTGGACGACCCCGCCGAGGCGATCCAGCGCGCCGACGGCCTGGTCGGCGAGGTGGTGGAGTCGCTGACCAACTCCCTCACCAGCCGTACCGGCTCTCTGCGGGAGCGCTGGAAGGACGTCGACTCCCCCGACACCGAGGACCTGCGTCAGGCGTTCCGCGACTACCGCAACGTCCTGGAGCAGTTGCTCGCGCTGTCCACGCACAATCTGACCCCCGAACCGAGGAGGTGATCGGCATGCTCGCAGTCGTCGCGGCGATCATCTTCGGGATCGGATTCCTGCTCGACCTCGTGGGTGTGAAAATCGCCGGCGGGATCTCCGGCATGACGTTCGTGCTGCTCGGTCTGACGTTGCTGGCCCTGCATCAGGCGGGTGTCGGCACGGCGAGCATTCGCGGCGGGTACAGCAACTGGCGCGGCCGCAGCCGCCGCTGAGCGGTCCCCTTGGGGCCGCCCTTGAGCGCCACTGACCGCACCTTCGGGCGGGAGGCCGACTGGCCTCCCGCCCGAAACACCCAAAGAACTAAATAGAGCCAAATATCCGGAAAAAGCGGGCCAAGAGCTGACGTCATGAACAGAGCAGACAGGCACACCGCCCAGCAAGCCGACAGCAGAAAACCCGGGCCGACCGACAGCGCGGCCAGGCCGGGCAAGCGAAGGCCGATCCAACGGCCGAGCCCGGACAAGCGAAGACGCAGTCAGTGACCGGGCCCGGATGAGCCCCAGCCAGTGACCGAGCTCAGGACAGGCAAGAAAAGCAGGTCACCCCTTGCCGGGAAACCTCATGATCACGGTGCTGCCCCCGCTCCCCACCCTCAACGTGAAATCGGACGACAGCAGCCGCGCCACCCACAACCCCATCCCCCCGACAGCCCCCGGCAGCGGCCCCGGCTTCCAGAAGCCCTCGTCGTGCACCTCGACCACCAGGTCCCCGCTGATCACCCAGGTCCTCATGGCCGCCCGATCGGCCCCGTGCGTGACCGCGTTGGTCGCCACCTCGTTGACCGCGATGACGAAGTCGCCGACCGCCTCATCGGGCATCCCCACGGCGCGGGCCTCGTCCTCGGCGAACTGCCGGACCTCCGGCAGGTCCGGCAGGCGGAAGCGCAGCTCCTTCACGGGCACGCCGGGTGGCGGGCTCGTGTAGCCCGACTGAGGCTCGACGTCCTCGTTCACCCGGCGACTCGCCTTTCTCTCACCAGCCGGCCAGCGGCTAACCGACCAGCAGCTCACTGCGGAGCTGGTCGAGTACCTTACGGAGAATCCGTGAGACGTGCATCTGCGAGATGCCGAACTCGGCGGCGATCTCGGCCTGCGTCATGTTGCCGAAGAAGCGCAGCAGCAGGATGTGCTTCTCGCGGCTGGGCAGCGCGTCTATGAGCGGCTTGACGGCCTCGCGGTCGACCATGGTGCTCAGCGTGTCGTCGTCCTCGGGGATGACGTCGCCGAGCGAGGCCGCGTCGTCGTCGGTGCCGAGCGGCGCGTCGAGCGACAGCGTGCTGTACGCGGCCGAGGCGTCGAGGGTGAGCAGGACGTCCTCCTCCGAGATGTTCATCTTCGCGGCCAGCTCGGCCACGGTCGGGGACCTGCCGAGGTCCTGGCTGAGGTCGGCGACGAGCCGGTTGAGCTCGGACCGCCGCTCCTGGTAGAGACGCGGGACCCGGATGGCCCAGGTGCGGTCGCGGAAGTGCCGCTTGACCTCACCGGTCATCGTGACGACGGCGTAGCCCCTGAAGGCGTGGCCGAGGGTCGGGTCGAAGCCGTTGACGGCCTTCATCAGGCCGACGTACGCGGCCTGGAGGAGGTCCTCCAAAGGTTCGCCCCGGTAACGGTAACGCCTGGCGATTTCCATGGCCAGCGGCCGGTGCATCTCCACGATGCGCTCGCGCAGCCGCTCCCTGTGGCTGTCGGGTGTGTCTTCCCTGACCATCTCAGCCAGGAGATCTTCCGCTGTCATCTCCTCGAGGACGTACTCCTGCACAGCCATCGCTGCTCCTCATATGGGTCGCAGGGCGGCCTCCGCCAGCGGAAAAGCCCAGGCAGAGGCACGCCTCGCTCTACTCTCGAGACGGAAGCCCTCTGCTGGACTTCGGTCCCAGTCTCCCCCCTGCCGCGGGAAGTATTCCTCGGTCGCGTGGTGACAGTAGGGTTGCTTCGTGACAATGCCCGAAAACGGCGAGGGGCCCGTGGCCGCCCTGAGCCTGACGTCATCGCCCGTCGGCGAGATCACCGTCGTCAAGGTCGACGGTGTGCTCGACGCCACGACGCGTGAGCAGTTCGCCGACTACCTGTCGCTGGCCGGAGCCGACCTGATACTCGATCTGGCCGGGGTGACGTTCATGGATTCGCGCGCGCTCGGGCTGATCGTCCATCACTGGCAGACCAGCCTGGCGTCGGGTTCCAAGTTCGCCCTGGTGGGCGTGGAGTACTCCAAGTCGAAGGTGATGTGGATCACCGGGCTGGCCCAGCGCCTGCCGCTGTACGACACCCTCGACGACGCCCTGGCCGCCATCGGCTGAGGCCCTATGAGCGACGCGTCGACTTGCGCTGGTGCTCCTCCACCAGGAGCCTGGCCAGATCGGCCACCTTGACCTGATGGTGCTGCGAGATCCTGCGCAGCTCCTCGAAGGCGGCCTCGGCCGTGCATCCGCTGGTCTGCATGATGATGCCCTTGGCCTGGTCGATGACCGACCGGCCGGCCAGGGCCTCCTGGAGCTGGGCGGCGTCGGTGCGCACCTCCTCGAACTCCCACATGTTCGCCATGGCCACCCCCACCTGCTCGGTCAGCATGTCGGCCAGCGAGTGGGCGGCCTGGGGGGAGAAGGCACCCGGGCGTACGGAGTAGAGTCCGACGATGAGCTGCGCCGGCGCCACCTCGATGGGCACGATCAGTACCGAACGCACCCCCCAGCGGGTCGCCAGTGCGTTGTAGCGGGGCCAGCGGCTGTCGCTCAGCACGTCGCTCAGGCTCGCCCGGGCGCCGCTCTGGCGGGCCTCCAGGGACGGTCCCTCACCCAGTTCACGTTCGCCCTCGACCAGCATGATCAGCTCGCTGTGCGAGCCGGAGACCAGCACCCGCTGGTCGCGCCAGTGTTCGGCCGAGCCGCCCGAGCACCCGGGCACACCGGCCGCCAGCGCCGTGGTCAGGCCGCGCAACACGCTCTCCGTGGAGGTGTCCTCACCCAGTCGCCCCAGCGCCGCCAGGTCTCGGGCGAGCCCGGGAGTGATCATCGCGGTCGATTCCATAGCAAGAAGCCCCTACCCCTTATGGCTACCGTTATCCCCGGTGGCGTAGCGTCAAAGGATGACCATGCCGGACCTCGAACACGCTCTGGACGCGCTGGCGGGACGCGTGTCGTCCTTGCGTGAGGCGAGGACCGCCTACCCTACCGACCTCGCGCCCACGCTCGACGCCGCCCTGGCCGAACTGGACACCGCGGCCGAGTTGCTCGCCGAGGCGCGCGAGGCGCTGCGCAAGGCGCCCAAGCGCGCCGCGAGCAAGAAGGACGGCACCCAGCGGGAGCTGAAGCTGCTGCGCCAGGTGTTCCGGGCCTTCCCGGTGCCGGTGATCGTGCTCGACGGCGGCGGGGTGGTCCGGCGGATCAACCCGGAGACCTCGCGGGTGCTCGGCAGCCCCGACGGCTACCTGGTCGGGCGGTCGTTCCCGCTGCTGGTCGACGTCTCCAGGCGGGCGGCGTTCCGCTCGCACCTGAACTCGGTGCTGCAGACCGGGCAGCCGTCGGCGTTCGAGACGCGGCTGGCGCACCAGGGGCGGACGCACACCGTGCAGCTCGCGCTGACGCGGGTGACGATGCCGGGCGAGCCGCAGCAGATGGTGGCGGCCGTGGCGCTGCCCACCGAGGTGCAGCTCCCCGAGCCGGGGGCGCGGCGGCCCGAGCAGTCCGACGGGGCGCTGCTGCTGGCCGCGTCCAAACGGCAGGACCTGCTGGCCAGGGTCGGCGGGCTGCTGCTGGACGAGGAGGCGCTGCTGCGCCCGGTGGCGATGCCGCGGACCACGCGCCTGCTGGCGGCCGAGTGGGCCGACTGGGTGATCGCCGACTTGGTGCGCGACGGGCTGCCGCGGCGTTCGGTGGTGGTGGCGCCGAAGAACCATCCGCTGGGCGATCTGGTGCGGCTGGTGGAGTCGGCCGACCCGGCCGGCAGCCAGGTGGTGATGCAGGTGCTGGAGCGCGGCTCGGGCGTGGTGCACGAGATGGTCGACGACGAGTCGCTGCTCGGCTTCACCGCCGACGGGCCGCTGCTGACCGCGATGGGCGCCGGCTCGCTGCTGTCGGTGCCGATCGGGCAGTCCGACGGGGTGCTGACGCTGGTGCGCACGCACGACCGGCCGCCGTTCTCGCTGGCCGACCTCGGGGTGCTCCAGGACGTGGGGATGCAGCTCGGCCTGGCCGTGCGCGCCCAGTCGAGCTTCCAGAGCCGTTCGCGGGCCGCCGACGCGCTGTCGGCCAGCGTGGCCCCGCGCAACCTGCCCGACGTGCCCGGCTACGAGGCGTCGGCGGTCTACCACCCGGGCGCCTCGGTGGGCGCGGAGTTCTACGACGTGTTCCCGGTCGCGGGCGGCTGGGGCTTCGCCCTGGGCGGCGCGGCGGGCAAGGGCGAGGAGGCGGCCTCGGTCAGCGCCATGGTGCGCGGCGGGCTGCGGGTGCTCAGCACCTGGGAGTCCCATCCCGACCTGGTGATGCGCAAGGTCAACGAGGCTCTGGTGGCGCAGGGCACGGGCATGTTCGTGATGGCCGTGGCGGGGTTCGTCAAGGGCCGGACGATCCAGCTCTCCTCGGCCGGTCACCATCCGGCGGCGCTGTTGCAGCCCGACGGCAACGTGCGCTTCGCGGCGGGCGGCGGCGTGCCGCTGGGCATCTCCCGCGAGGCCGAGACGGACGTGCAGGAGCTGACCGTCTCCGTCGGGGAGACGCTGGTGCTCTACTCCGAGGGCCTGATCTCCTCCAGGAACGACGCCGGCGAGCCGTACGGCGAGGAGCGGCTGGCCGACGTGCTGGGCCGTTGCGCGGGCCAGTCACCGGCCACCGTGGTCAAGGCGGTGGAGGCCGACCGGCACGCCTTCTCCGGCGGCCAGGTTTGGGACGAGATCGTGGTACTGGCCCTGAAAGGTGTCTGATCTGCGGGGGTTTGCGATCCGGCGAAACATGGGTATTGTCTTGCCGTAGAACAACGTGCCTAAGACGCAGGCACACCTTGAAGGCTTTTCCACGCTGAGGTGTGCCATGAATATTGCGATCGTCGCGTCCGCCAAGGGAAACCAGCGCCACCGTATCCTCTCCGTAGCGCGCGAGCTGGGCCGCGAACACCACGTCACCATCTACTCCCGTCGTGACGACGCCGAGGGCAAGCCCAAGACGCGGGTGGCCCCGGGGGTCACTCTGGAGCAGATCGACGTGGGCCCGGCCAAGAACCTGTCGCCCGACGACGTCGTGCCGTACCTGAACGACGTGGGCGAGCACCTGATGAAGCGGTGGAACCAGGAGCGCCCGGACGTGATCCACGCCCACTCCTGGACCGGGGGCCTCGCCGCCGTGGCGGGCGCCAAGGGGTTGGACGTGCCGGTCATGCAGACCTTCCACGCCGTGGACGCCGCGCACCAGAAGCTGGAGCGGGCGCTCGGACGCCGGGCCAAGGCGGTCATCGCCGGCTCGGGCGACGAGGAGTCGGCGTTGATCAGGCTGGGCGTGCCGCGCGGGAACATCGCGATCGTGCCGCACGGCGTGGACACCGAGCGGTTCCAGCGGCGCGGGGCGGTCGCCACCAAGGGCGCCCGCAAGCGGCTGCTGCACGTCGGCCCGCTGTCCCCCGAGCGCGGGGCGTACACGGCGGTACGGGCGTTGCAGGGGCTGACGGACGTCGAGCTGGTCATCGCCGGCGGCCCCGAGCCCGAGGACCTGGACGACGACAGGGACGCGCGCCGGCTGCGCGCCCTGGCCGAGCAGCTCGGCGTCGCCGACCGGGTGACGCTGCTGGGGCAGGTCAAGCGGGCCTCGGTGCCGAAGCTGATGCGCAGCGCGGACGCCGTGGTGTCGGTGCCGCGCGAGGCCGCGACGGGCGTCGTCGCGCTGGAGGCCATGGCCTGCGGCGTGCCGGTGATCGCCTCGGCCGTGGGCGCCCACCTCGACTCCGTGATCGACGGCGTGACCGGCCTGCTGGTCCCGCCGGACCGGCCGGCGCGCACCGCGCGGCTGGCCCGCGAGATCCTGTGCGACCCGACGCTGCGCACCGCGCTCGGGTACGCCGGCGCCGACCGGGCGCGCTCGCGCTACTCCTGGGAGCGCGTGAGCCAGGAACTGGTCCGCGTCTACGAGTCGGCCTGCGCCTGAGGCGAACGGCGAGAGGCGGGCGGCGCAAGCCGTCCGCCTCTCGCCGTTCCCAGGCGTGGCCCGCTGTGCCAGGGTGACGCCCATGGAGATCAGTGAGGCACGTTCGCTGGCACACGCGCTGCGACAGCTCCTGGACGACGCGCACACCCTGATCGACGAGTCGCGGTCCCTCCCCGAGCTGGTACGCCGGGTGACCGCGCATCTCGGCTGCGGGCTCACAGACCTGACCTGCGTCACGCGCAGCTTCAAGAACTGGGAGCACGCGAGCCTCCAGAAGGGCGTCGACGCGTACCTGGAGGCGCGGGGCGGGGCCGAGTGGTTCGGGGTGTCCGGGACCGGGCGGGAGCACCACGACACCATCGACATCATCGCCATGTCCGCCCGCGGCCCGGAGGCGGGCGGCATCGGCGCCGTCGACTACGTCACGACGGCCGTCGGCCCGGAGGAGACGATGGAGGTCGTCTCGTTCGGGCTGGTCCTGACGCACGCGCCGGGCGGCGAGCCGATCGTGCTCGGCGTGCGCGGCGCGGTCGAGCGGTTCGGCAGGGAGGACTGCAGGGTGGAGGTGATCGCGGCCTCCCGCCCGCCCGCGACCGCCGCCGGCCAGGAGGTCGAACGGCTGATGCGCGAGAACGACGTGCTGCGCGGCCAGATCCTCACCTTCGGCGCCTCCGAGCACCGGGGCAACCAGCTGGTGACGTTCCTGCCCCGGCCGTCGATCGACCCCGAGCAGGTGATCCTGCCCGACGGGGTGCTGGAGACGATCGAGCGGCACGTGGTGGGCGTCGCCAGGCACGCCGACGTGCTGCGCGCCCGCGGCCAGCACCTCAAGCGCGGCCTGCTGCTGCACGGCCCGCCCGGCACCGGCAAGACGCACACCGTCCGCTACCTGATGGGCCGCATGCCGGGGGTGACGGTCGTGGTCATGGCCGGTACGGCGCTGCGCTTCGTCCAGGAGGCCGCCGCCCTGGCCAGGCGGCTCCAGCCGGCCATCGTGGTCGTCGAGGACGTCGACCTCGTCGCGCACGACCGCCGCTTCTCCGAGGAGGGCAGCCCGCTGCTGTTCACCCTGTTCGACGCCATGGACGGCGTCGGCGCGGACGCCGACGTCACGTTCGTGCTCACCACGAACCGCGTCGAGACCCTGGAGCAGGCGCTGGCCAACCGGCCCGGCCGGGTGGACCTGGCCGTCGAGGTGCCGCGCCCCGACGCCCGCCTGCGCGCCGCGCTGCTGCGCCTGTACGGCGGCGACCTGCTGGCCGGGATCGAGCTGGAACCGCTGGTGACCAGGACGGACGGGATGACCGCCTCGTTCTTCAAGGAGCTGCTGCGCAGGGCCGTGCTGGAGGCGCTGCGCTCCGGCGGGCAGGCCGAGACCCTGAGCCGGGAGCACCTGTCGGCGGCGCTGGAGGAGATGATGCGCAGTCAGGGAGAGCTGACCCGGTCGATGCTGGGCGGCCCGGAATCCGGCCGCAAGGGGCCCTTGTTACCGGAGTGAGATCTTTGCTTCGATGGTCCGCATGTCTACTCGCGGTTCGAAGCGGGCGGCGGTGGCGGCGCTGATCACGGCCCTCGCCCTCCCCCAGAGCGCACAGGCGGAGACGTCGGGGTGGGGCAAGCCCGTCCTCGTCGAGAACTTCGACGGCTCCACGGTCGACACGAGCAGGTGGATGGTCTACCACTCGCCGGACGCGGCCCGTAACCCCCGTACGGGCCGGGCCGCCACGGTCGCGGACGGGATGCTGCGCCTCAAGGGCGGCCGGTACGGCGGCAAGGACCTGTCCGGCGGCGTGGCCACCCGGCTAGCCCAGCGGTACGGCAGGTGGGAGGTGCGGTTCAGGGCCGAGGCGGGCAACGGCTACACGCCGGTCGCGCTGCTGTGGCCCACCTCCCAGGGCGAGGGCGACGGTTACGCCGAGGTCGACTTCGCCGAGATCGTCGACCCGCGAAGGCAGGGCGGCGGCATCTTCGTGCACGGCGGTCGCGGCCGGGCGCAACGGCAGCTGCGGGCCGACTTCACCCGCTGGCACACCGCCGCCGTGGACTGGCTGCCCGGCCGGCTGACGTTCTGGCTGGACGGCAGGAAGGTGTGGGACTACCGCGGCCCGTACGTGCCGGACGGCGACCGCATGGGCCTGGCGCTGCAGAACGACGTGGTCTGCGAGCCGCGCTGCCGCGACTCCTCCACCCCCGCGACGGTGTCGATGTACGTGGACTGGGTGAAGGTCTACCGGCCGTCCTGAGGCAGCAGCCTGGCCGCCTTCAGCCCGAGGTGCACGGTCAGCCGGTCGTCGCCGTCGGACAGGTCCCGGTGCAGGAGGCGTTCGGCCTTGCCCAGGCGGTAGTAGAGGGTCTGGCGGTGGACGCCCAGCTCGGCGGCCGTCTTCTGGGCATGGCCGCCGAGGTCGAGGTAGACCTCCAGCGTCTGGGCCAGCTCGGCGTCGAGGGCGGCGGTCTCGGCGGCCAGCTCGCGCAGGTCGGCGCGGCCGAGCCGGGCCAGCAGGCGGTGCACGCCCAGGTCCTGCCAGCGGGCGATGGGGGCGTGCCGGGGGAAGTGCTCGGCGATGCGCAGCGCCTGGCGGGCCTCGCGCCAGCTCTGCCACGCCTCGGCCGGGTCGTTCCTGGGGGCGCCGATGCCGGCGGCGGTGCCGTACGCGCTCTGCAGGGTCTGGGCGACCTCTCCGGCCAGGTGGGCGGGGGCCAGCAGGGCGACGGGCGAGCCGGTGCGGGCCAGCACGCCGCGCGGGAGCGTCCAGAGGGCGGCCACGCGCTCGCTGGACTCGCGCACGGCGACCGCGGTGACCGGGCCGGGGACCTCGATGGAGGCCGCGGCGCGTTCCTCGGGGTCGGCCGAGAGCAGCGCGAGCAGGCCGCGGCCGAGGTCCTGGCGGCTCCTGGCCTCCTGGGCGAGCGCCGCGGCGGCCCTGGCGACCAGCGGCGCGACGCGGCGCAGCGCCTCGTCGGCGAGGCTGCCGGAGTCCAGCAGCCACAGGTAGCCGTAGGTGACCTCGCCGTGCCGCAGCGGCCAGCAGACCCGGGCCAGCACCTTGAGCTCGGCGTCGGCGGGGATCCTGACCGGGCCGCCGGCCCTGGCGATGCCGTAGCGTTCGAAGTAGTCGCGCACCTCGCCGGTGGCGCGCCGGCGCAGGATCGACTCCTGGCGGACCGTGTCGATGTCGCCGTGCTGGGCGCCGTAGGCGAGCAGGCGGAACGAGCGGTCCTCCAGCGTCGCGGACGCCCCGAGCGTGGCGGCGATCTCGTCGACGATTTCCTGAAGGTCGGACGTGTTGTGCATTTGTATGACAGCCTGCCACATCGATCGTTACGCGCGTTCATGGCCCCCTCTGACCTGGGATTTCTAGACTTGAGGCATGTTGGGTCAACTGCTCCTTGCCGCCTCCGGGAGCGGCGTCGTGCGCCGTTCCGTGTCAGGCTTTCCGCTCACCCGCAAGGTGGTGGACCGGTTCGTCGCGGGCGAGAGCGTCCAGGAGGCCCGGAACGCCATCGAACGGCTGCGTGACGCCAACCTGGCCGTGACCGTCGACCACCTCGGCGAGGAGACGCGCGACGCGCGCGCCGCCGAGACCGTGGCGCAGGCGTACGTGACGCTGCTGGAGGCGCTGAAGCCGCTGCAGCTCGGCGCCCGGGGCGAGGTGTCGGTCAAGTTGTCGGCGGTCGGGCAGCGGCTCGACGACGGCATGGCCCTGGAGCACGCCCGCGAGATCTGCGCCGCCGCCGCGGCCAACGGCTCGACCGTGACGCTCGACATGGAGGACCACACCACCGTCGACTCGACGCTGGGCATCCTGCGCAAGCTGCGCGAGGACTACCCGTCGACCGGCGTGGCGATCCAGGCCTACCTGTTCCGCAGCGAGGACGACTGCCGCGACCTGGCCCACGAGGGATCGCGCGTCCGGCTGGTCAAGGGCGCCTACCGCGAGCCCGCCTCGGTCGCGCACCAGGACAAGCAGGCCGTGGACAAGGCGTACGTGCGATGCCTGCGCATCCTCATGGCGGGGAAGGGTTACCCCATGGTGGCCACGCACGACGACCGGCTGATCTCCATCACCGAGCTGCTCGCCGACCGCTTCGGCCGCACGCTCGGCGACCACGAGTTCCAGATGCTCTACGGGATCCGGACCGACCGGCAGGAGGCCCTGGCCGGAGCCGGTCACACGGTCCGCGTGTACGTCCCCTACGGCGACGACTGGTACGGCTACTTCATGCGCCGGCTGGCCGAGCGCCCCGCCAACGTCGCCTTCTTCCTTCGTGCCCTTGGGGGTAAGTAAATGGATGCCATCAGCAACGTCCCCGTCCCCGTGAACGAGCCCGTGCTCGGCTACGCGCCGGGCAGCGCCGAGCGTACGGCACTGGAGGACCGCATCAAGGAGCTGGCCGGCTCCCCCGTCGACCTGACCATGACCATCGACGGCGAGCAGCGGCTCGGCGGCGGCGCGCCCATCGACGTGGTGCAGCCGCACAACCATGCCTCCGTCCTGGGCCGTACCAACGACGCTACGGCTCAGGACGTGCAGGACGCCATCGACAGCGCCCTGCGGGCGGCGCCCGCCTGGCGGGCGCTGTCCTTCGACGAGCGGGCCGCGGTCTTCCTCAAGGCCGCCGACCTGCTGGCCGGTCCGTGGCGCCAGACGCTGAACGCGGCCACCGTGCTGGGCCAGTCGAAGTCGGCGCAGCAGGCGGAGATCGACTCGGCCTGCGAGCTGATCGACTTCCTGCGCTTCAACGTGGCCTACGCCCGTCAGCTCTACTCCGACCAGCCGATCTCGTCGCCGGGCGTGTGGAACCGGATGGAGTACCGGCCCCTTGAGGGGTTCGTGCTGGCGATCACGCCGTTCAACTTCACCGCCATCGCCGGAAATTTGCCGACTTCTGCCGCTTTGATGGGGAATGTCGTCGTCTGGAAGCCGTCGCCGACGCAGCAGCTCGCCGCGCACCACACGATGCGCCTGCTGGAGGCGGCCGGGCTGCCGCCGGGCGTGATCAACATGGTCACCGGCAACGGGCAGGCCGTCTCCGAGGTCGCGATGACGCACCCGGCCCTGGCCGGCGTGCACTTCACCGGCTCGACCCCCACCTTCCAGCACCTGTGGGGCACGATCGGCGCCAACATCGCCTCCTACCACGGCTACCCGCGCCTGGTGGGCGAGACCGGCGGCAAGGACTTCGTGCTGGCCCACCCCTCGGCCGACCCCGCGGTGCTCTCGACCGCGCTGGTCAGGGGCGCCTTCGAGTACCAGGGCCAGAAGTGCTCGGCGGCCTCGCGGGCGTACGTGCCGCGTTCGGTGTGGAACCGCATGCGTGACGACTTCGTGGGCGTGGCCGAGTCGCTGACCGTGGGCGACGTGGCGGCCGACCTGTCGACGTTCATGGGCGCGGTCATCGACGAGCGGGCCTTCGCCAAGCACAAGGACGCCATCGACCGGGCGCGGGCCGCCTCGAACATCGACGTGCTCACCGGCTCCTACGACTCCGGCGTCGGCTACTTCGTCAAGCCGACCATCCTGGAGTGCGCCGACCCGACGGACGAGATCTTCGTCAAGGAGTACTTCGGGCCGATCCTCGGCGTGCACGTCTACGAGGACCGCGACTTCGACACGGTGCTCGACCAGATGGAGGGCATCGCCCCGTACGCGCTGACCGGCTCGATCATCGCCCAGGACCGGTACGCCATCGCCGCGGCCTCGGAGCGGCTGCGCTTCGCGGCGGGCAACTTCTACGTCAACGACAAGCCGACGGGCGCGGTCGTGGGCCAGCAGCCGTTCGGCGGCGCGCGCGCCTCGGGCACCAACGACAAGGCCGGCTCGATCTTCAACCTGATCCGCTGGGTGAACGCCCGCACGATCAAGGAGACGTTCGTCCCGCCGACCGACCACCGCTACCCGCACATGGGCTGACGCCCCCAAGAGCCACGGCCGGCACCCCCACAGGGGTGCCGGCCGTCTCCATTTCCGTCAGAAGCCGCCCTTGACGATCGTCAGCGCATTCTCCGCACCTCTGGCGAAGCCGGGAACCCCCGCCTTGTCCAGCGCGGCGAGGACGTCACGGATGGTCATCGGTGGACGGCGTTTCCCCGCCGCCATCCGGGCGAGCACGCCCAGCACCTCACGCGGACTGCGGTTCAGCAGCGAGCGCAGGTACGCATCGGAAGTGCTGACGCTCACCCCGTGGCGGCCGAGGAACGGCGCCGGGAAGTCCGTGACGTTCCAGGTGACCAGGATCCGGGCGCGACCCGCCATCGCGGCGGCCATGTGATGGCGGTCGTCGAGGTCGGGGCCCTCCATCTGATCGATCAGGTGCTTGTAGTCGTCCTCTGAGACCCGGCTGTCGGCGAAGAACTCGCGGATCACCGCCCCGATGCGCGCCGCAGAATGGGCGGAGCGGTGCTGCTCGCGCACGATGACACGTTCCCATTCCGACAGCAGGTGATCGCTCCAGACCCAGGTGCGCACGGCGTCCTCGGTCATCGCGAGCATGAGATCCATCAGCGAGAACGGGAACAGCACGTTGGTGTCGACGAAGACCCGCGCCATCAGCCAATGTCCCTCGGGAGATCAATAGGGTAGTTCCGCCTCTTCGGCGACCTCCATGATCCTGCGACGGGCTTCGGCGCGACGCTCGCGGCGATCCTGGAACTCCAGGACGTCTTCCAGGCGGACGACACGATGGCGACTGCCCGGAAGGCGTTGTGCGGGGATCTCGCCCTCGTCCAGCAGTCGCACGACGAAGGGACGCGACAGGCCGAGCAGCTCTGCGACCTCGTTGGGGCTCAACAGGACCTCGGCAGGCAGGGCCCAGACGGCGTGCCCCTTGCCGAGATCGTGCGCCGCGGCGGCCAGGAGCGTGACCAACGAGCGTGGCAGCACGAGGTCGGTGCCGTCCGGCCCGCGCAGCACCAGCGACGCGTTCCCTGCGGCAGCCGTCGCCTCCAGGTGTTCGAGCAGCTCGCGGTCACCGCTGTCGGCTTCGACGCGCGTCGCGCCGGCCAGGACGCCGCTGCGGGGCATGACCACCTCCAACTCTTGATATCTGCAATAAGTGTAACCCGCCCCCACTGAGGGGCGGGAGCGCGTGGCGTAATGTGCAAGGTTTGTGTCATTGACGCCAATGCAGGGCCGCGACCAGCATGAAGGCATGCAGCGACGGATCGTGATCGTCGTCTTCCCGGGCTTCCAGTTGCTGGACATGGCCGGGCCGGCGGACGTGTTCGCGACCGCCGACCTGATCGCCCGGGGACGCGGATACCGGGTCGAGGTGGCCGGTGTGGAGGCGGGGGCGGTGAGCGCGTCGAACGGGGTCACCGTCATGGCGGGGGCGCTCGGCGAGGTGTCGGGGCCGATCGACACGCTCATGGTGGCCGGCGGGCTGTCGGTGCCCGGTCAGCTGGAGGACCGCGCGCTGATCGGGGCGGTCGCCGGCCTGGCGGCGCGGGCCGGGCGGGTGGCCTCGGTCTGCAACGGGGCCTTCGTGCTGGCCGAGGCCGGGCTGCTCGGCCGGCGCCGGGCCACCACCCACTGGCTGGCCGCCGACGACCTGCGTCACCGCTACGCCGACGTCGAGGTGGACCCCGATCCCCTCTACATCGAGGACGGCAACGTGTGGACCTCGGCGGGCGTGCTGTCCGGCGTGGACCTCGCGCTCGCGCTGGTGGCCAGGGACCACGGCCACGAGCTGGCCCGCGACGTCGCCCGCGGGCTCGTCGTCTACCTGCACCGGCCGGGCGGGCAGAGCCAGTTCAGCGCGCCGATGCGGGCCATGACGCCGCGCAGCCTCCCCCTGCGGGAGCTGCAGGGCTACATCGACGCCCACCCGGCCGCCGACCTGAGCGTGCCCGCGCTCGCCCGGCGCGTCGGGATGAGCGAACGGCACTTCTCCCGCGTCTTCACCGAGCAGACCGGCCTGCCGCCCGGCCGGTACGTCGAACGCAGCCGCGCCGACGCCGCCAGACGCCTCCTGGAGGTCACCGGGCATCCCCTGGAGACCGTGGCCAGGGAGGCCGGTCTGGGCACGCCGGAGACCCTCTATCGCGTCTTCCGCCGCCATTGGCGGGTGTCGCCGGGCGAGCACCGCCGCAGATTCCAGTCGAAGGAGAAATGACACCATGCATGTGGCAATCCCGCTTTATCCCCGTTTCACCGCTCTGGACGCGGTCGGCCCCTACACCGTGCTGGCGTTCGCGCCCGGCGTCACGGTGACGTTCGTGGCCGGGGAGGTGGGGCCGGTGACCGACGACCAGGGCACGCTGTCGATCACCGCCACCGCCTCCTACGCCGACGTGCCGCGCCCCGACGTGGTGCTCGTGCCCGGCGGGCCCGGCACCGCGGAGGCGATGTCGGACGAGGCGCTGCTCGGCTGGCTGCGCGAGGCCCACGAGCACACGCAGTGGACGACGTCGGTGTGCAGCGGCTCGTACGTGCTGGGCGCGGCGGGGCTGCTCGAGGGCGTGCGCGCGACCACCCACTGGGCGGTGCTGGACGGCCTGACGGGCGTCGGCGCCGAGCCGGTGAGCGAGCGCGTCGTCACCGAGGGCAAGATCGTGACGGCCGCCGGGGTGTCGGCCGGGATCGACATGGCCCTGACCCTGCTGGCCAAGGCCGACGGCGTCCAGACGGCCGAGGCCGTGCAGCTCGCGATCGAGTACGACCCGTGCCCGCCGTTCGACGCGGGCTCGCCCGCCAAGGCGCCCGAGGGCACCGTCGAGCGGGCCATGAGCCTGATCTCCTGACCGTCCGGCCGCCGCGCCCCCGTCCCCTTCCCGGGACGGGGGCGCCGCGCGTTCCAGCAGGTCAGGACCGGTCGTCCGCGGGCGGGTCGCCCGTGGCGCCGAGCGGCAGGACGTCGAAGTGCACGACGACGTGGGCGCCGTCGGAAGGGGCCTCCCTGCCGTCCGACAGTCCGCGGAAGCGGTCCAGCACCTCCAGCACCTGGTCGCGCAGGTCGGCCGTCTCCTCCGGGGTGAGCCGCAGCGAGCGGCGGGCGAACACGCCGGCCTGCGTCCATTCCTCGGGAGCCCGCATCGCCCCCTCCCGCCAGCGGGTCAGCTCCGCGCCGCGCTGCCGGACCATGTCGTCCAGAAGGAACCTCAGCGCGGCGTCGACCTCCTCGGGGTTGCCCTTCGCGGGCCCGAAGCTGAAGCCGCCCGGGGTGATCCGCCAGTACTTCTCCTTGCCCCGGCCCAGCTCGGACGCGATCTCGATCATGCCGTGGCGGGCCAGCTCGCGCAGGTGGTAGCTGGTGGCCCCGGTGTTCTGCCCGAGCAGGCCGGCCAGGCCGGTGGCCGTGGCCGGGCCGTGCTCGTCGAGCAGCTCGTAGATGCGCAGCCGCAGCGGGTGCGCGAACGACTTCAGCGCCTTCGCGTCGAGGGTGCGGGCGGAGAAGCTCTTGCCTTCTGTCACTGTGCAAGCCTATCTTTGCAAAGAAATCTATGCACACTTTTCTTTACATACTATCGGGGTGAGCCGTGAACCGTCTGGGCCGGGCCTTCTGGTTCCTTTGGTCGTCCACCGCGCTGTCGAACCTGGCCGACGGTGTCCTGCGGATCGGCGCGCCGCTGCTGGCCGTGTCCATGACCCGCTCCCCCACGCTGGTGTCGCTGGCCGGGGCCGCCGCGACCGCGCCCTGGCTGCTGCTCGCGCTGCACGCGGGGGCGGTGGCCGACCGGGCCGACCGCCGCCGGATCATGACGCTGGCCAACGCCGCGCGTACGGCGGTGCTGGCGGTGGGGGCGCTGCTGGCCGCGGCGGGGTTGCTGAACCTGTGGACGCTGCTCGCGGTGATCTTCGCGGCCGGGGTGAGCGAGGTCTTCGCCGACACCTCGGCGCAGGCCGTCCTGCCCATGACCGTCGCCAAGGACGACCTCACCAGGGCCAACGCCCGGATCGTCGGCGTCCAGACCGTCGGCAACGACTTCGTCGGCGCGCCGGTGGCCGGGCTGCTCGCCGGCCTGCTGCCCGCCGCCCTCTTCGGCGCCCCCGCCCTCCTGTACGCCGCCGCCGCCCTGCTGCTGACCGGCATGGCCGGCTCCTTCCGGGCCGCTCCGGCCGCTCCGCCGGCGTCCGGGCCGCGCCGCCCGCTGCGCGCCGACATCGCCGAGGCGCTGCGCTACCTGTGGGCCCACCGGCTGCTGCGCAGGCTGGCGATCTCGGCGGGCATGCTGAACCTGGCCAACGCCGGATACTTCGCCGTCTTCGTCCTGTGGGCCGTCGGCGACGGCTCGCGCATCGGCCTCGACCCGACCGGCTACGGCCTGATGATGACGGCGTTCGCGGCCGGCGCGGTGCTCGGCTCGCCGCTGACCGGGCCGGTCACGCGGCTGATCGGCGAGGCAGGCACGCTGGTGGGGGCGTGGCTGATCAGCAGCCTGCTGCTGCTCGTCCCCATGCTCGTGCCGTCGCCGTGGGCGCTGTACCCGGTCGCGGTGGCGTGGGGCGTGACGGGGGCGGCGGCCAACGTGCTGGTCGTCTCGGTCCGCCAGCGGCTGATCCCCGGCGAGCTGCTCGGACGGGTGAACTCCGCCTACCGGCTGGTCGGCATGGGCGGCATGCCCGTGGGCGCGGCGCTCGGCGGCCTGGCGGGCGACCTGTTCGGGCTGGCCGCCGTCCTGGCCGGGGCCGCGGGGCTGTGCCTGGTGGCGGTGGGGCTCGTGTGGCGCGCCCTGCCTGGGCGAATTTCTGCGGCGCTGACCAGCGAACCTACACTTCCCGACATATCCAGATCACGTTAGGCACACTATGCCGCGTGCGGAGATGACATGATTATCCCCGAGCTTGAGGGGATGGTATGCGGGAGATCGGCGGACGGTACCTCCTGAACGAGGAGGCCGGTCGTGGGGGTATGGGAGTCGTCTGGCGGGCGTTCGATCGGCTCCTCCACCGAGAGGTGGCGTTGAAGGAGCTGACTCTGGCCGGTGAGGCCGAGATGGTTCGCCGCCGGGTGCTGCGTGAGGCCCGGATGGCGGCCGGCCTGACGCACCCCAACATCGTCACGGTCCACGACCTGATGGAAGTGGGCGGCAAGCTCTGGATCGTGATGGAGTACCTGCACGGGCTCTCACTCCACCAACTGCTCTCGCAGGTGGGCACGTTGCCTGCGCAGTCGGTGGTGGCGATCGGCCAGCACCTGCTGGCCGCGCTGCGCACCGCGCACAAGGCCGGCGTGCTCCATCGCGACGTCAAGCCCGCGAACGTGATGCTGACCGGCGACCGGGTGGTGCTGACCGACTTCGGCATCGCCACGGCCGAGGGCGACATCCGCATGACGACCTCGCGGCGGCTGCGCGGCACCCCCGCGTTCATGGCCCCGGAGCGGCTGCACGGCGGGCCGGCCAGCAAGGAGGCCGACATGTGGTCCTTCGGCGCGACGCTCTACAGCGCCGTCGAGGGCCAGCCGCCCTACCCCGGGCAGGACGCGGCCACGGTGCTCGGCATGGCCCGCAGCGGCCCGTACCCGCCGCCGCGGCGGGCCGGGGTGATGCGCCCGCTCATCGAGGGGCTGCTCCACCACGACCCGGTGCGCCGCTACACGCCGGAGCAGACGGCGGGCCTGCTGGCCGGCATGCGCGCCAGCGCCTACCAGGCCGCCATCTGACCGGCTCCCTCCGGCGGACCGGAGGCGGCCTCAGTCCCGCTGGGCGCGGGCCTCGGCCTCGGCGGCGTCCATGGCGGCCGCCTCCTCGGGGGTGGGCGCGGTGCCGCCCAGGTGCGCGGGCTGCCACCACACGCCCGGCGGCACCTCGGGATAGGTGCGCTGCGCCCGGTCGACCAGCTCCGACAGGCGCGCGTGCAGGTCGACGGTGTGCTGGTTGACGTCCTCGCCGCGCTTGGGGTGGAACGGCTCGCCCACCAGGATGGTGATCGGCACGTGCCGCTGGGTGAGCTGCTTGGGCCGGCCCTTGGTCCACAGCCGCTGGCTGCCCCACAGGGCGACCGGGATGACCGGCACGTTGGTGGCCTGGGCCATGCGGATGGCGCCGTTCTTGATCTCCTTGACGGTGAAGGAGCGGCTGATCGTGGCCTCGGCGAAGACGCCCACCACCTCGCCGGCCTTCAGCTTGCGCAGCGCGGTGGCGTACGAGCCCGCCCCGGCCCCGCGGTCGACCGGGATGTGGTGCATGCCGCGCATCAGCGGCCCGGAGATCCGGTGGTCGAAGACGTCCTGCTTGGCCATGAAGCGCACCAGCCGCTTGGACGGCAGCGCGGCGAACCCCGCGAAGATGAAGTCGAGATAGCTGATGTGATTGCTCACCAGCACCGCTCCCCCGGTCCTGGGCACGTGCTCGGTGCCCTCCATGTGGAAGCGGTAGTCGAGCACGCGAAAGAGGGTCCGCGCGGCGGTGATCACCGGCGGGTACACAATCTCAGCCATGAGCAGAAGGTAGCCTACTCACGCCGGTCGGCAGGCCACCCGGCGTATCCGTCCCGGCCCGGAAAAGATCGGCCCGGGTCACGAGATCGTAGGACATCCCCCCTGTTCACGCGGCGGCGCTTGCCCTCCCGTGAGAACGGGCAGATGTTTTGACCATGAAGAAGCTCATCAACACCGCCGACTCCGTGGTGGAGGACGCGCTGAACGGCATGGCCGCGGCCCATCCCGCGCTGAGGGTCCAGGACCGCGTGGTCTACCGGGCCGCGGGGCCGCGCCCCGGCAAGGTGGGGCTGGTGTCGGGCGGCGGCTCCGGCCACGAGCCGCTGCACGCCGGGTTCGTCGGCCACGGCATGCTGGACGCCGCCTGCCCCGGCGAGATCTTCACCTCGCCCGTGCCCGACCAGATCATCGAGGCCACCAAGGCCGTCGACGGCGGCGCCGGGGTGCTGCACATCGTCAAGAACTACACCGGCGACGTGCTCAACTTCGAGATGGCCGCCGAGCTGGCCGAGGACAACGACGTGGCCTCCGTGCTGGTCGACGACGACGTGGCCGTCCAGAACTCGCTCTACACGGCCGGGCGGCGCGGCACGGGCGCGACGCTGTTCGTGGAGAAGATCGCGGGCGCGCTGGCCGAGGAGGGCGCGCCGCTGACCGAGGTGGCCAGGGTGGCCGCCGAGGTGAACGAGCGCAGCCGCTCGTTCGGCATCGCGCTGACCTCGTGCACGACGCCGTCGGCGGGCAAGCCGACGTTCGACCTGCCCGAGACGGACGTGGAGCTGGGCATCGGCATCCACGGCGAGCCCGGCCGCACGCGGGTGCCGATGGCCTCGGCCCGCGAGCTGGCCGCCGTCGCGATGGAGGCCCTGCACAGCGACCTGCCGCTCCGCGGCGACCTGCTGGTCATGGTCAACGGCATGGGCGGCACCCCGCTCATGGAGCTGTACGTGCTGTTCGCCGAGGTCGCGGGGTTCGTGAAGGGCAAGGACGCGCGGGTGGCCCGCTCGCTCGTCGGCAACTACGTGACGAGCCTGGACATGCAGGGCTTCTCGGTCACCGTGTGCCGGGTCGACGACACGCTCATCCGGCTCTGGGACGCGCCCGTCGAGACGCCGGCGCTGCGCTGGGGGCGTTGATGGACACCCGCTTCTTCGCGGACTGGCTCGACGAGGCGGCCCGGCTGGTCCGCCGCGACCGCGAACGGCTGACGGAGCTCGACGCGGCCATCGGCGACGCCGACCACGGCGCGAACCTCGACCGCGGCTTCACCGAGGTCGCCAAGGCGCTGGCCGACCGGCCGCCGGGCTCGCCCGGACAGGTGCTGGCCGACGCGGGCACGGCCCTCATCCGCCGCGTCGGCGGCGCCTCCGGCCCGCTGTACGGGTCGATGTTCCGCCAGATGGGCCGGACGCTGGAGTCCCCGGTGACGCTGGCCCGCTTCGAGGCGGCGTTCGAGGAGGGCGTGGTCGCGCTGGAACGGCTCGGCAAGGCGGCCCTGGGCGACAAGACCATGGTGGACGCGCTGGTCCCGGCCTCCCGGTCGCTGGCCCTGGCCGTACGGGACGGCATCGGGGCGCTGGAGGCGTTCGAACGGGCGGCGGACGCGGCGGCCGAGGGCGCGCGCGAGACGATCCCCCTCCAGGCCCGCAAGGGCCGGGCCAGCTACCTGGGCGAACGCAGCGTGGGACACGAGGACCCGGGAGCCGCCTCGGCGGCCCTGATCATGCGCGCCCTGGCCACCGTGGCCCGCAGCCGCGCGGAGGGCCAGGACCGGGCGGCGGGCCGGGACGAGGCAGCGGGCCAGGGGCGGGCGGAGGGCTGATGGTCGGGGTGGTGCTGGTCTCGCACAGTGCCGGGCTGGCGGCTGAGACGGCGGCGCTGGCCCTGGGGATCGCCGCGGAGCCCGTGCCGGTGGCGGCGGCCGGCGGCACCGCGGACGGCGGCCTGGGCACCAGCTTCGACCTCGTCGAGCAGGCGGTGCGCAGCGTGGACCGGGGCGACGGCGTGCTGATCATCCCCGACCTCGGCAGCTCGGTGCTGACCGCCCGGCTGCTGGAGGAGGACGGGCGGGTGGTGATCGCGGACGTGCCGTTCGTGGAGGGGGCGGTGGCGGCGTGCGTGGCGGCGTGCACGGGCGGGTCGCTGGCGGAGGTGCTGGCCGCCGCCGAAGAGGCCCGCACCTACCGCAAACTCTGACCAGCCCGGGTGCTCGGTTCTCGGCACCCGGTTCTCGGCGCCCGATGTCCGGCGCCCCGGCCGCTCGGCGGGACTCCGCCGTCCTCTCTCAGTGGCCCTTGAAGGCCTCCTCCAGCCACCAGGAGCCGCGTTCGCCGGTGATCTTGGCGTGCACCAGCAGCGGGCGGTCCCTGGGCCCCTTGAGCCATTCGGCCACGCCCGCCAGCCCGGCGACGTCCGTGACGGTCACCGCCGCGAACCCGTGACCCCGGGCGATCGAGGCCAGGTCGGCGGGCGGGAAGCGGACCGTGCCGAGCGGATGCCCGTGCGGCCCGAAGTGGTGCACCTCCGCCCCGTACGCCTCGTCGTCGTAGACCACGACCACCATGGGCAGCCCCAGCCGGACGACGGTCTCCAGCTCGGCGATGCCCATGAACGCGCCGCCGTCGCCCAGGGCGGCCACGGGGAGCCGGTCCGGACGGGCCAGGGCGGCCCCGATCGCGGTCGCCAGGCCGAGCCCGACCGACTGGAACGCCTGGGTGAAGCAGAACCCGCCCGCGTCCGGCACGTCGAGGAACATCGAGGGGTATCCCATGAAGTTGCCCGAGTCGACGGACACGACGCGCTCGCTCGGGAGCAGGTCGTCCAGGGCGATGGTGAGCGTCCTGGGGTCGATGCGGCCGGCGCCGCTCTCGTCCCGGTACGGCACCGCGCGCCAGCGGCCCTCGTCCCTGATCCGCCGGGCCAGCTCGGCCGACCGGTAGCCCGGCGCGGCGCCGCCCGGCCCGGTGAGGGCCGCCGCCACGGCACGGACGTCCCCGGCCACCCCCAGATCGGCCCGGACGTGCGCGCCCACGGCCGCCGGATCCAGGTCGACCTGGGCCACCTTCGCCTCCGGCCCGATCAGCGAGCCGTGGCGGGTCGTCCACATGTTCAGGGCGCAGCCCCAGCCGACGATCAGGTCCGCGCCGCGGATCAGCTCGGCGGCCAGCGGGGTGGCGAAGCCGCCGCTCACGTCGAGGTCCCAGGGGCTGCCGCGGAACAGGCCCTTGGCGACGGCGGAGGTGGCCAGCAGGGCGCCGGTGCGGTCGGCCAGCGCCTCCAGCTCGCGGCGGGCGTGCCGGGCGCCGCGGCCCGCGACGAACACCGGCCGCCGCGCCCCGGCCAGCAACCGCCCCAGCTCGGCCGCCGTGTCACGCACCGTGTCCCCCACCGTGTCCCCCACCGTGTCCCCCGCCGCGGCTGACCGGCCGGGCGCGGCCGCACCGGTGAGAACAGGGGCGGGGGCGGACTGCACGTCGAGCGGCAGGTTCAGCAGGACCGTGCGGCGTTCCCGCGCGGCCACGCGGACGGCTTCGAGCGCCTGCTCCTCGGCCCGCGCGGCGTCCGTGAGGCGCATGGGGACCGCGCCCACCGCCGCTGCCAGGGCGTCCTGGTCGATGTGGAAGTTGGAGCGCGCGTCCGTCGCCTCACCGGCCAGGACGATCATCGGCGTACGGCTCTTGGCCGCCTCGGCGATCCCCGTCATCGCGTTGGTCAGCCCCGGCCCCTGATGGACCGTGACGACGCCGACCTCGCCGCTCATCCGGGCATAGGCGTCGGCCATGGTCGCCGCCCCGCCCTCGTGCCGCGCGGCGACGAACCGCACGCCGTGCTCGACCAGCGCGTTCGTGACGTGGAAGTTGCCGCTGCCGACCACCCCGAACGCCGTCCGGACGCCGCGGGCGGCCAGCGTCCGGCCGACCGCCGCGGCCGCCGTCTCCGGGACGGTCAACGTTCCACCAGGGCCAGGACGCGGACGGGGCTGCCGGAGCCGCCCACGATGGGCAGCGGCGGCGCGACCACGGCGGCCCCGGTCACCGGCAGGCGGTCGAGGTTGCGGAGCTGGGTCAGGCCGTACTTGCCCGCGCCGAGCAGGAAGGAGTGGCAGGGGAAGGGCGGGTCGAAGGAGTGGGCGGCCCCTGCGTCGGTGCCGACGGTCTCCACGCCCAGCCCGAGGATCGGGGTCTCGGCCGCCAGCCATGACGCGCACTCGACCGAGATGCCCGGCGAGTGCGGCCCGGTCTCGTCGGCGTTGAGGAAGGCGGCCTGGTCGGCGGAGCGGGCGTCCCAGCCGGTGCGGTAGAGCAGCCAGCCGCCGTCGGGCAGCGGGCCGTTGGCGCGTTCCCATTCCTTGACGTGGTCGATCTGCAGGAGGAAGTCGGGATCCTTGGCCGCCTCGGCGGCGAAGTCCAGCACGACCGCGGGCGCGATCAGGCTGCGTACGGGCACCTGGGAGACGTCCTGGCCGTCGCGGGCGGTGACCCAGTGGATCGGGGCGTCGAAGTGGGTGCCGGAGTGCTCGCCGGTGTGGATGTCGTTCCAGTACCAGGCGGGGCCGCGGTCGTCGTAACGGCTGATCTCCTCCAGCCGGAACGGGATGGTGTTGCCGAACGGCTCGGGCAACTGGAGGATCGGCGTCTCGGAGGACAGGGGCGCGGTGAGGTCGACCACCTCGATCGCACCGCCGCGCACGCTGTCCAGGAAGCTCTGCAACACCGACATGTCATCCTCCTCGTTGGGCTGAGCGCATCCTCCTCCAGCGGAACTCACCCGCGCAACGACCCGCGGTCATCGCAGGTCGTCCCAGGTCGGCTGGGCGGCGGTGCCGCCGGCCGCGCGGGTGGACAACGATCCGCAGGCCACGGCCACGTCGAGGCATTCGCGCGGGCCCATCCCGCGCAGCCTGGCGGCGAGGTAGCCCGCGTCGAAGCCGTCGCCCGCGCCGACGGTGTCCACGGGTTCGACGGGCCTGGCCGGGGCCCGCGTCACCAGGCCGGACTCCCAGGCCAGCGCGCCGTCCGCGCCGTCCTTGACGACGACGGCCGGCCCGAGGGCGCCCAGCCGCGCCGCGACGTCCTCCAGCGGCCCGTCGCGGACGCCGGACAGGCGGGCCGCGATCGCCCTGGCCTCGGCGGCGTTGGGCAGGAACACGTCGGTTTCGGCGAGCACGTCCGCGAGGCCGTCCCAGCGGCCGGCCGGGTCGTCGTTGGTGTCCAGCGAGGTCGTGGCGCCCGCCGCGCGCAGCTCGGCCAGCAGCGCGGGCAGCCCGGCCGCCAGTCCCGGCTGCAGGAAGTACGACGACACGTGCACGTGCCGGGCCAGGCCGCGCGGCACGTCCGCGGCGGTCAGGTACGGCAGGCAGCCGGGCGAGGTGAGGATGGCCCGGTCCGTCCCGTCGGCGAGCACGACGGTCATGGCCGTGGGCCGGGGGTCGGTGACGCAGTGGGAGACGTCCACGCCGCGCTCGGCCAGCGCGCCGAGCACGAAACGCCCCGCCGCGTCGTCGCCCACCCGGCCGGCGAAGGCGGTGCGCAGGCCGAGCCTGGCGGCCCCGCACGCGGTGATCGCGCCGGACCCGCCGAGGACCAGGTCGCCGCCCGCGACGAGCTGTTCGCGCTGGCCGTACGCCGGCTCGCGCGGCGCGCCCGACAGCACGACGTCGGGGTTGGCGTCGCCGACGACCAGGAGGTCGACGGCCGTCATGCCTTGGTCCACTGTGCGCATCCGGCGGTCTGGAACGCCTTGTCGCCCGGCTCGATGGTGACGCTCGCCGGGCCGGTCGGCGCGCCCGCGGTGATCACCGAGCCGAGGTCGGGGGACGTGCTGTTCAGCCGGGCCCAGAAGCAGTTCGTGGAGCCCGCGACGGGACCGGTCGTGCGGTAGGTGCCGGGCTGCATGTCCACCCCCACGACGAACGTCCGCATCCCGGCCATCGGCCCGGTCTGCGCCGGTCCGGGCTGCGTAGGGCCGTTCTGGGTGGGGCCGTTCTGGGTGGGGCCGTTCTGGGTGGGGCCGTTCTGGGTGGGACCGGTTTGGGGTGGACCGGTCTGCGCAGGGCCGGTTTGAGCGGGACCGGTCTGGAGGGGGTCCGTCTGGAGGGGGTCGGTCTGCGGGGCGTCCGTCCGGGCGGGCTGGGTGGCGGGGACGGAGGCCGAGGGCGGGCCGGTGCCCTCGACCGTCACCGTGACCCTGGGGGCCGGCGAGGCCGACGAGCCCTCCGCGCCGTACCCGACGAAGACGCCCAGGATGAAGGCCACCACGGCGGCCAGCCCGGACACGAGCAGGATGATCGGCGGACTGCTCGTCGCCCGAGGGGGCTCAGGGGGGCCGTACGTCACGGACCCAAGGGTGCCATCTCCATCGACGCCCCTGTCAACGCCCCTGTCAGCGGTGGAGGTAGTCGACGAGCGACGCCTTCTCCGTCTCCAGCTCCTCGATCGCGCTCTTGACCACGTCGCCGATGCTGACGATGCCCACCAGGCGGCCGTTCTCGACCACGGGCATGTGGCGGAACCGGTGGGTGGTCATCGTGCGGCGCAGCTCGTCGACGTTGTCGCCGGGCCCGGCCGTGCGGACCTCGGTCGTCATGATCGAGGAGACCGGCGCGTCGAGGATCTCGGGGCCCCGGTCGTGCAGCCGCCGCACCACGTCGCGCTCGGAGACGATCCCCTGGATCGTCGTGCCGTCGGTGGAGACGACGACCGCGCCGATGTTGTGGTCGGCGAGCTTGCCGAGCAGTTCCCGCACCGTCGCCGCCGGCGCCACCGTGGTAACAGCGCTTCCCTTGTTACGCAGGATCGTCCCGATGAGCATGTGCACCACCTCTGCTCCCAATGTCCCCGGCCGAGGGCCGGCTTATGCCCGGTCCTCACAGGCAAACAACCGAGTGGGGACCCCGTCAAGCGGTCACGTAGGCTGGCTTGCCGCATCTCCGACGACGTGGAAGGCACCGATGACCGAGCAGCTCAACACCGGAAGCCACGACCTGCCCATCACCCCGGAGCTGGCCGCGTTCATGCGCACCGGCTGGGCCGACACCCGGCGCACCGGCGTGACCGCGCTGCCGATCGCTCCCTGGGCGGCCCGGCGCAGGGCGGCGCTGGCCGCGCGCTTCCCCGGTGAGCGGCTGGTCGTCCCGTCGGGCACGCTCAAGGTGCGCAGCAACGACAGCGACTACCGGTTCCGTCCGCACAGCGCCTACTCCTACCTGACGGGCGCGGGCGAGCCCGGCGACGTGCTGGTCATCGAGCCGTCCGGGCAGGCCGTGCTGTACGTGCGCCCGCGCTCGCCGCGCGAGGAGGGCGAGGAGTTCTACCGCGACCGCCGCTACGGCGAGTTCTGGGTGGGCCGCAGGCCCGACCTGGCCGAGGCGTCGGAGCTGTACCAGATCGAGTGCGCGCACATCCGCGACCTGCGCTCCGAGGGCCCGGCCCGCGTGCTGCGCGGCGTCGACGCCTCCGTCGACGCGCTGGTGCCGGCCGGCGGCCGCGACGCCGAGCTGGAGGTGTTCCTGTCGGAGATGCGGCTGGTCAAGGACGAGTGGGAGGTCGGCGAGCTGCAGTCGGCCGTGGACGCCACCGTGCGCGGCTTCGAGGACGTCGTGCGCGCCCTGCCCGCGGCCCTCGGCCACCCGCGCGGCGAGCGTTACCTGGAGGGCGTCTTCGGGCTGCGCTCGCGCCTGGAGGGCAACGCGGTCGGCTACGACAGCATCGTGGCCTCCGGCGCCCACGCCTGCGTGCTCCACTGGATCCGCAACGACGGCGCGCTGGCCGAGGGCGACCTGCTCCTGCTGGACGCCGGCGTCGAGACCGACACCCTCTACACCGCCGACGTGACCCGGACGTTCCCGCTGTCGGGCCGGTTCACCGGGGCGCAGCGGCAGGCGTACGAGCTGGTGCTGGCCGCCCAGGACGCCGGCATCGCGGCGCTGAAGCCCGGCGCGAGCTTCCGCGACTTCCACCTGGCGGCCATGCGCGTCATCTGCGAGGGCCTGCACGACTGGGGCCTGCTGAAGGACTCCCCCGACGCCCTCATGGAGTCGGGCCTGTACCGGCGCTACACGCTGTGCAGCAGCGGCCACATGCTCGGCCTCGACGTGCACGACTGCGCCAGGTCACGGGCCGAGGTCTACCTCGACGGCGTGCTGGAGGAGGGCAACGTCCTGACCGTCGAGCCGGGCCTGTACTTCCAGCCCGACGACCTGACGCTGCCCGCCGAGCTGCGCGGCATGGGCATCCGCATCGAGGACGACCTGGTGGTCACCGCCGAGGGCGCCACCCTGATGTCCAAGGCCCTCCCCCGCCACCCCGACGAGATCGAGTCCTGGATGAACGTCGTCCGCTCGTGACGCCCCGGCCACAGGTCTCATGGCCGCGTCCAGGAGGGCGCGGGACGGCGGCGGGCCGGACGCCGGCGGCCCGCTGATTGTCGCGATCATCCTCGCCGTCGTGGTGAGTGGTGGCATCGTGGGCTGGGTCGCGGCGGGCCGGGCAGCCCGCCGCCGTGAGGAGTCACCATGACCACCGACCACCACCTCACCGCCCCCGCCACCCCGGAACCCGCCCCGGACGCCGAGGCCCCCACCGCGGCTTCCGAGGCCGCGGGCCCCGGAGAGGCGGAAGGTGGCCCAGAGGCGGAGGGCAGTAGGCCCATGGTGATAGGCAGTGGGCCAATGGCGAGGGCGGTGGCGGGTCGGCGGTTCGCGCGGGCGCGGGTGTTCGGTGCGCTGGCGGCGGTGCTGGTGGCGGCCGTCGCGGCCGTGGCGGTGCTGCAGTGGATCGGCGCGTCCCGGGCCCGGGACGCGCTGGCCCGCCTGGAGAGCGAACGCGCCCTGCGCCTACAGGTCTCCGACGCCGCGAGCGCCTTCGGCCAGGCCCTGCTCAGCTACGACTACAAGGACCTCCAGAGCACCCGCTCGACCCTGTCCGCCCAGGCCACGGGCGACTTCCAGGCCACCTACGACGCGGCGTTCGGCGGCGCGATGTCCCAGGCGATCGTCCAGCTCAAGGCCGTCTCGCAGGCCAAGGTCCGCGAGGTCTACCTGACCGACGCCGACGCCGACGCCGACGCGGCCACCGCGCACGCCATCGTCGTCGTGGACCAGCAGGTGAACACCGCGCAGGCGATTCGCACGGTGCACGATTCGCACCTTAAGATCACGCTTGTGAAGCATAAGGGCGCCTGGAAGGTCCAGGACGTGACCGTGCTCGGCGCGGCCTCGGAGGACCGGTACAAGCCCGATGACCCCGCGGCGAACAAGAAGGACTGACGATCGTCCCCCTGGCGATGGGCGGCCGCCCCGAAGAGGTGCGCGCCCCCGAGACGTGGCTGACCGAGGCCGAGCGCGAGCGCGCCGACCGGTTCGTCTTCCCCGCCGACCGCGCCTGTTTCGTCGCGGCCCACCTGCTCGTACGCCTGTGCGCCGCCGCCGTGCTCGACATGCCGCCGGACGGGCTGACCCTGCTGCAGCACTGCGAGGTGCACGGCCCCGGCCACGGCAGGCCGTACCTGCGCGAGGCCCCCGGCCTGGGCGTGAGCTTCAGCCACACCCGCGGCTACGTGTGCGCCGCGGCCGGCCCCGGCCGGGTGGGCGTGGACGCCGAGCACGTGCCGCCGGGCCCGCTGAACGAGGGCCTGGCCGACCACGCGCTCACCCCCGCCGAACGCGCCCTGGTGACCGGCAACGACGACCTGATCCGCCACTGGACCCGCAAGGAGGCCCTGGTCAAACGCGGCGAGCTCACCCTCGACGAGCTGCGCACGACCGGCGTCGACCCGCTGCCGGCCGGTCACCTGCTGGAGTGGCGGGCCGATCCGGACATCAGGGTCGCCGTCATCACCGACACGCCGGCCCAGCGGATTCCCGTCCCGCCGGCAGGCTAGCGGCGGCGGGTGGGGGTGGGGTCGAGGAAGACCAGGGTGACGCCGGAGAAGCGGTCGCGCAGCCGCCGGTCGATCTCGTCGCAGGCGATCTCCACGCCCGCCGCGCTCGCCTCGTCCCGGAAGTCGATCTTGGCGGCGATCATGATGGAGCCCGGCCCGATCATCATCGTCAGCAGCTCGACCACGTCGTCCACCTCGGGCTGGGCCAGCAGCACCGCGCGGATGCCGACCTCGACCTGCCGGGGGGCGGCCTGGCCGATCAGCAGCGACAGGTTCGACTGGATCAGGATGAGCGCGACCACCAGCAGGAGCAGGCCGATGGCGACGGAGGCCGCGCCGTCCCACAGGGCCGAGCCGGACCACTGCGAGCCGAGCAGCCCGAGCGCCGCGATCACCAGGCCCACCAGCGCGGCGGCGTCCTCGAACAGCACGGCCTTGAGCGCGGTGTCGGACGTGATCCGCACCAGCCGCGCCGGATGCACCTTGTACCGGCCGGCCTCGGCGCGCAACTGCGAGTACGCCTTCGTGAACGAGATGCCCTCGATCACGAACGAGACGGCCAGCACGACGTAGGACGGCGTGAGGTTGCCCAGCTCCTCGCCGTGGCTGATCTCGTGCAGCCCGTGGGTGACGGAGAAGCCCGCCCCGCCGACCAGCGTCGCGACCGCCGCCATCATCGCCCAGAAGAACCCCGCCTTGCCGTAGCCGAACGGGTGGCGCGCGTCGGGCGGCTTGCCCGCCCGGCGTACGGAGACCAGCAGCAGCAGCTCGGTCATCGTGTCGGCGGCCGAGTGGGCCGCCTCGGACAACATCGCGGCCGAGCCGCCGATCAGCCCCGCGACGAGCTTGGCCAGGGCGATGGTCAGGTTCGCGGCGCCCGCGACCAGCACGGTCGCCAGGCTCTCCCCCGACTTCTCCTCCATCAGATCACTGTACGGCGGCCCTGCGCGGCGGCCCCCCGCAGGTAGCCGCGTCGTCGCGGGCGTGCGATAGATTGGGGATCATGAGCGCGCCCCGCTGGCTTTCCCCCGCCGAACAGCGTGCCTGGCGTACGCATCTCGCGCTGCACAAGCTGCTCATGCACCGCCTCGACCGCGAGCTGCAGGAGCACCAGCTCTCGCTGAACGACTACGAGATCCTGGTCAACCTCTCCGAGAGCCCCGAGCGGCGCATGCGGATGAGCGACCTGGCCGACGCCACGATCCAGTCGCGCAGCAGGCTGTCGCACCAGATCTCCCGCATGGAGGCCAAGGGGCTGGTCACCAGGGAAGACTGCCGCGACGACCGGCGCGGCACGTTCGCCGTCCTGACCGACGAGGGCTGGGCGACGATCCAGCGGGTGGCGCCCGACCACGTCGCGAGCGTGCGCGAGCATTTCGTCGACCGGCTCACCGACGACCAGCTCGAGGCGCTGGAGCAGGCGTTCGGGCCCATCGTCGAGCACCTGAAGAAGCTGCGCTGAGGCCCAACCGATATCGGCGACGGCTCACCGGCGTTCCCGGGCGGTCGCTACGATCCGCTCATGCTCCGAAAGCTGCTGATCGTTGTCGTGCTCGCGCTGATGCCGGCCTGCTCCGCGGGTGGCGGCGGGGGTGACGAGCTCCCCGCCGGGCCGGAGGTGATGAAGAAGTCCGCCGAGGCCATGAAGGCCGTCAGGTCGGCCGGTTTCTCGATCGCCACGGAGGGCAAGCCCAACGTGCCGCTCAAGAAGGCCGACGGCAGGCTCACCTCGGCGGGCGACGCCGACGGCACGATCACGCTGGAGGTGCTGGGCACCCTGCAGGAGATCACCTTCGCGCTGATCGGCGACACCGTGCACTTCAAGGGGCCGACCGGCGGCTTCCAGACGATGACCAGGCAGCAGCTCGCCCAGTTCTACGACCCGTCGGTGATCCTCGATCCGGCCAAGGGCATCGCGCAGCTGCTCTCCTCGGCGACCGACCCCAGGGTGGAGGCGGTCGAGGACGGCTCGTACCGGGTGGCCACGACGTTCTCCGGGCAGGTCGTCGGGCAGATCGTGCCGGGCGTCACGCAGGGCGTCAACGGCAAGGTCTGGGTCGACAAGGCCACGAGCAGGCTCGCCAAGGCGAGCCTGCCGCTGCAGAACGGCACGGTGACGGTGACGTTCAGCGACTACGACGCGCCGGTCACGATCACGCCGCCCCCGTCCGGATGAGCCCGGTGAGCCGGAACGTCCCGGCCGAGCGGGCCCGCCGGGTCGCGCTCGGCGCGGGCGGCGCGGTGGTGCTGCTGGCCGCGCTCGACGCCTACGTGGTCGTGACGGTCCTGATGGACATCGCCCACGACGTCGGCGTGCCGCAGAACCACCTGGAGCGGGTCACGCCGGTCGTCACCGGGTTCCTGCTCGGCTACGTCGCCGCGATGCCGCTGCTCGGCCAGCTCTCCGACCGTTACGGCCGGCGGCCGCTGATCCACGCCTGCCTGGCGGCGTTCGCGCTCGGCTCGGTGCTGACCGCGCTGGCCTCCGGTGAGGCGATGGTGGTGTCGGGCCGTACGGTGCAGGGCGTGGCGGGCGGGGCGCTGCTGCCGATCACGATGGCGCTGATCGGCGACCTGTGGGAGGCGCGCGACCGGCCGCTCGCGCTGGGCGCGGTGGGCGCGGCGCAGGAGCTGGGCAGCGCCCTCGGCCCCCTGTACGGCGGCGTGCTGGCGCTGGTCCCGCCGGTCGCCGTGGCGGGCGTGGAGCTGGGCGGCTGGCACGCCATCTTCTGGGTCAACGTGCCCCTCGCCGCCCTGGCCGCGGTCGCCGTGCAGCGTACGGTCCCGGCCCGGCCGCCCGCCGGCACGGCCCGCGTCGACGTCGTCGGCGGCGCCCTGCTGGCGCTGGCGCTGGCCCTCCTGGTCGTCGGCCTGTACAACCCCGACCCGGCCACGACCGTGCTGCCGCCGTGGGGTCCGCCGGTGATCGCGGCCGGTGCGGTGGCCGGCGGCGTCTTCGTCTGGTGGGAGATCCGCTCCCCCGTCCGGCTGCTCGACCTGTCGGCCGCCCGCAAGTCGCCGCTGCTGGCGACGCTGGGCGTGAGCTTCCTGGCGGGCGCGGCGCTGCTGGTGACGATGGTGTTCGTGCAGTTCGCCGCCCAGACGCTGCTGGACAAGGACGCCCTGGGCGCGGCGCTGGTCCTGGCCCGCTTCCTCGGCGCGCTGGCTGTGGGCGCGCTGCTCGGCGGCGTGCTGGCCCGGCGGGCCGGCGAGCGCGCGGTGGCGGTGCCCGGCCTGCTGATCGCCGCGGCCGGGTACTGGCTGATGAGCCGCTGGCCGCTCGACCTGGCCGGCGCGGGCCTGGCCGTGGACGCCGACCTGGCCGTGGCGGGGCTCGGCCTCGGCCTGGTGATCGCGCCGGTCTCGTCGGCGGTCCTGCGGGTGAGCCCGGCCGTCCAGCACGGCGTCGCCTCGGCGGCGGTCGTGGTGGCCCGGATGATGGGCATGCTCGTCGGCGTGGCGGGCGTGTCGGCGTGGGGGTTCCACCGGTTCCAGTCGCTGACCACCCATCTGGACACGCCGCTGCCGTTCGGCGTGGACGCGCAGACCTACCAGCGGCGGCTGGCCGACTACCTGGCCCGGATCGACGCCGCCCTGCATGTCGAGTACACCGAGATGTTCCTGCTCACGGCGTTCGTCTGCCTGCTGGGGGCGGCGGTGGCGCTGCTCATGCCGCGCCGGGCCCGGCCGGAGGCGGCGCCCGCCCTCGCGGACGCCGCCCCCGACCCCGGACTTCGACCGTGACTCAGCCGGCGCCGCCGGTCAGGGCGACAGGCGGTGCAGGTCGCGGGGGAAGGCGGTGGTCTGGCGGATGTTGGCGGCGCCGGTCAGCCGGGCCGTCCAGCGTTCCAGGCCGAGCGCGAACCCGCCGTGCGGCGGCATCCCGTACCGGAACGCCTGGAGGTAGCCCTCGTACGGCTCGACGTCGCCGTCCAGGGCCCGGACGTAGTCGTCGTACCGGTGCAGGCGCTGGCCGCCGGTCACCAGCTCCAAACCCCTGAACAGCAGGTCGAAGCCGTTGGAGTAGCCCGGTCTGGCCGGGTCGGGATGGGTGTAGAACGGCCGCTTGGACATCGGGTAGCCGGTGACGAACAGGAACTCCGACCCGTGCTCGCGCAGCGCCCACTCCGACAGGCATCGTTCCTGGGCCGGTGACAGGTCGGGCTCGTCCTCGCCGGTCAGCCGCTGGGCCTCGGTGAAGTGCACGGCCGGGATCTCGGCGGGCACGTCCGGCAGCGCGGCCCCGGCCACCTCGACGGCGGACGCGGCCCGGCGGCGCACCGACTCCACCATGCCCGCGACGACCTCCCGCAGCACGGCCATCACGTCCCGGTGGTCGGCCACGAAGCCCAGCTCGGCGTCGAGGCTGGTGTACTGCGCCAGGTGGCGGACGGTGTCGTGCGGCTCGGCGCGGAAGACCGGCCCGACCTCGTAGACCCGCTCGAACACCCCGACCATCGTCTGCTTGTAGAACTGCGGCGACTGCGCGAGGTAGGCGCGGCGGCCGAAGTAGTCGATGCCGAAGACGTTCGCGCCGGACTCGGTGGCCGAGGCCACGATCTTGGGCGTGTGGATCTCGGTGAACCCGAGGCCGTCCAGCGTCTCGCGGAACCCGGCCACGCTCGCCGCCGAGATCTCCAGCGGCGCCCGCAGCAGCGGATGCCGCAGCGCGACGGGCGCGTGGTCGAGGACCGTCGGCAGCGTCGCGCCCACGACCGGCCGGTAGAGGTCGAACGGCGGCGCCTGGGCGGGCTCGGCCAGGACCTCGATCTCCGGCCCGGTCAGCTCGAACCCGCCCGGCGCCTGCCCGGACGGGGTCACGGTGCCGGTGACCCGGACGACGCTCTCCTCCGGCGGCAGCTCCCGGGCCGCGCCGACCACCTGGGCCAGCCCGGCGCGGTCGCGGACGACCAGGAAGGAGACGGATTTCAGGTGCCGGCGGCGATGGACCCAGCCGGCGATCGTCACTCGTCGGCCGGCGTGCTCAGCGAGCGACGCCGACAGGACACGAGAGATCATTACAGCTCCTCTGCAGGAAATGCATGACCCCTTGGGAGTGCGGGGGAGAAGGGAGCTCCCGGTGCCACCGCACTTTCGCCGCCCGCGAGGGGCGGCCTCCACGACCCGATGACGGGGGTCAGGCCGGCGGGGCATTTCCTCCCCGCACTCGGGAGTGTCTTCACCAGCGGACACGGGACCGCCTTCACAGCTGCCGGCGGCTCTCTGGGCCCGTGCGGCCCGCTGGCTACTCGTCTCCGTCCACGTGTTGCCGTAGATGATACGGCAACCCCGTTACTTGTCCTTCTTGGGGCGCTTCTCCCGGATCTTCATCGTGACGTCGATCGGCGAGCCGGCGAACCCGAACTCCTCGCGGATGCGCCGCTCGATGAAGCGCCGGTAGGTGTCCTCCAGCCAGCCGGAGGTGAACAGCACGAACTTGGGCGGCTCGACGGACGCCTGCGTGGCGAACAGGATCTTCGGCTGCTTGCCACCCCGGACGGGCGGCGGCGTCGCGTGCACCAGCTCGGTGAGGAACGCGTTGAGCCGCGCCGTCGGCACCCGGGTGGACCAGGAGTCGAGCGCCTTCTCCAGCGCCGGCACCAGCCGGTCCATGTGGCGGCCGGTCTTGGCGGAGATGTTGACCCGCAGCGCCCACGGCGTGCGCACGAGCTGCCGGTCGATCTCCTTCTCCAGGTAGTAGCGGCGGTCTTCGTCGACCAGGTCCCACTTGTTGAAGGCCACCACCATGGCCCGGCCCGACTCGATCACCAGGCCGATGATCCGCAGGTCCTGCTCGGTGAGCGGCTCGCTGGCGTCGATCAGCACGATCGCCACCTCCGAGCGCTCCAGGGCGGCGCGGGTGCGCATGGCCGCGTAGAAGTCGGCGCCCTGCAGCTCGCGGTCGCGCCGCCGGATGCCGGCGGTGTCGACGAAGCGCCAGGTGCGCCCGCCCAGCTCGACCAGCTCGTCGACCGGGTCGCGGGTGGTGCCCGCCATCGGGTCGACCAGCACCCGCTCCTCGCCCGCCAGCTTGTTGAGCAGCGAGGACTTGCCCACGTTGGGCTTGCCGAGCAGCGCCACGCGGGCCGGGCCGCGCTCGCCGCCGAAGGTCAGCTGCGGCGTCTCGGGCAGCGCGTCGAGCACGACGTCGAGCAGGTCGCCGCTGGAGCGGCCGTGCAGCGCCGAGACCGGGTAGGGCTCGCCCAGCCCGAGCGCCCACAGCGCGGCGGCCTCCAGCTCCAGCTGCTGGTTGTCGACCTTGTTGGCGGCCAGGAGCACCGGCTTGCCCGACTGGCGCAGCACCGCGCCCACGATCTCGTCGGCGTCGGTGGCGCCCACGGTGGCGTCGACCACGAACACGATCACGTCGGCCAGCTCGACGGCGACCTGGGCCTGCTCGGCGATGCGCAGGTTCATGCCGGTGGCGTCGGGGTCCCAGCCGCCGGTGTCGACGACGGTGAAGCGGCGGCCGCGCCAGTTGGCGTCGTAGGTGACGCGGTCGCGGGTGACGCCCGGCACGTCCTCCACGACCGCCTCGCGGCGGCCGATGATGCGGTTGACCAGCGTGGACTTGCCCACGTTGGGGCGGCCCACGATGGCCACGACCGGCAGCGGCGTGGTGTCGCCGTGCTCGGTGACTTCCAGCTCGTCGAGGTCAGCCTCGACCCAATCCCCCGTTGACATGCTTGTTCATCCTTAGGTGAGTACCGCACCTGGAGGTCAGGTGCGCTCCTTGACCAGCCTCAGCACCTCCGCGATGACCTCTTCGAGGTTGAGCGCGGTGGTGTCGAGCTCGACGGCGCCATCCGCCATCGAGAGTGGGTCCGTCTTACGTGTCGAGTCCAGGGTGTCACGCCGCTCCATGGCGGCCTGCTGCGCCTCCACCGTGGAGCCGGCCAGCTCGGCGCTCCTGCGGCGGGCACGGGCCTCGGCGCTGGCCGTCAGGTAGACCTTGACGGGCGCGTCGGGGCAGACGACCTTGCCGATGTCGCGGCCCTCGACCACGATGTCACCGGCGGCGGCGATCTCCCGCTGCAGCGCGACCAGCCGCCTGCGCACCTCGGGGACGGCGGCCACGGCGGAGACCGCCCCGGTCACCTCGGCCTCCCGGATGGGCCCGCCCACGTCGACGCCGTCGACCAGGATCGAGGGGCCCTCGGGGTCGGTGCCGGAGACGATGGACGGCTCGCCGCAACGGGCCGCGACGGCCTCGGGATCGGCCAGGTCGACGCCCTGCCGGAGCATCCACCACGTCATCGCCCGGTACATGGCCCCGGTGTCGAGGTAACGCAGGCCCAGCGCACGGGCGACCCCGCGCGACACGCTCGACTTGCCCGACCCCGAAGGACCGTCCATGGCGACGACCAGACCGGACACGGCCTCTCCCTCTTCACGTGTGTTTCCCCAACCTGAAGAGGCTACCGCCTCCGGTCAGTCCGCGATCCAGCTCCCGTGGAAGCCGAGCGGGACCCTGGCGGGCAGGTGCACGATCGCGACCGGCTCGCCGGTGAAGTCCTGGGCCGACAGGATCACCAGGTCGGCCGCTCCCCTGGCCGGGTCGTTGACGTAGGTGAGCAGGTAACCGTCGTCCTCGGCGGCGCCGGAGGGCACGAAGACCGGCTCGCCCACGTACGCGCCGCGCCCGAACCGCCGCGCCTCCTGCGTGCCGCGTTCCAGGTCGTGCTTGATGAGCGTGTTGTCGAACGCCTCGTCCGGCAGGTCCTCCAGCTCGGTGGCCGGGTAGATCACGTCGTGCAGGTCGGCGGCGGCCGAGGTGTAGCCGTACCGGTACGGGCTGCCGGTGCGGCGCTCGTCGATGCGGGGGAACTCCTGGGGGCGGTCGTCCAGGCGGGTGGTGGTGACCCGGCCCGTGCCGGGGTCGATGCGCCAGCGGTCGAGCGTGGGCGCGCCGCCCAGGTCGAGCCGGGCGTCCACGAACCGCTTGGGGTAGCGGACGACGTCAACCACGACCTGGTCGCCGTCGTCGTAGGCGTTGAGGGTGTGGAAGACCCAGCAGGGGTCGATCTCCACCCAGCGCACGTCGCCGGTCTCGCGGGAGAGCAGGCCGAGCCGGGCGGGCCGGGCGTCGTCCCAGGCGTACGGGAGCGGCGCGCCGCGCTCGGCGTGGGCCATGCTGAGCGTGACCGGCAGGTCGTAGATCACGACGTGCCGGCGGGTCAGCGCGAAGTCGTGCAGCATCGGGCGGTCGGCGACCGGGATGTCCCTGACCTGGGCCACCACGCCCTTGGGGTCGATCACGATGTGCTGGTGGTGGTCCCAGCCGGCGAAGTAGGCCACCGCGTGCAGCTCGCCGGTGACCGGGTCGAGGTGGGTGTGGGCGGCGTACCCGCCGGGCAGGCCGCCGACGAAGTCGCACGCGCCGACCGTGTCGAGCTCGTAGCTCAGCTCGTACGGCAGCCCGCCCGCCTCGACGGTCGCGAACGTGCGCCCGGCGATGCCGATGACGTGCGTGTTGGCCGCGAAGTCCATGCCCGCGTGCACCGGGCCCGGCGCCGGCGGCTCGCCCAGCCGGCGGGCCACCTCGGCGTTGCGCACCCACCGGTTGCGGTACCACTCGGCCCGCCCGCCGCGCAGCCGCACGCCGTGGACCATGCCCTGCCCCATGAACAGGTGGCCGGCGGCCGGGTCGTCGAGGCCGAGCGGGTTGGGGCCGTTGCGCAGGTAGCGGCCGTCGAGCTCGGCGGGGATGCGGCCGGTGACCTCCAGGTCGAAGGCCGTGATCTCCTCCGTCGCGGGTGCGAAGCCGTTGCGGAAGGGGGTGCTGGTCATCGTGCGCTTCCTCTCAGGTCAGGAACGGCGTGAGCACGGAGGTGTAGAGCAGCCGGTAGCGCCGCTCCGCCTCGGCGCTGTCGAAGAAGCCGGAGATCTCCAGGCTCACCGCGCCGTGGATCGCCATCCACAGCACGTCGGCTATCTCGCCGGCGGCGGCCCCGCGCAGCCGTCCGGCCTCCAGGCAGGCGGCCACGGCCTCGACCAGGATGTCGAAGGTCCGCCGGCCGGCCGCGACCGCGTCGGGGGCGGGCTGGAAGCCGTGCATCGCGTTCTGGAACATGACCCGGTAGTAGTCGGGCTCGTCCAGCGCGTACTCGCGGTAGGCCGCCAGGCCCGCGTGCAGCGCCGGGAGCGGGTCGTCCTGGGCGGGGACGGCCAGCAGGCGGGCCTCCAGCCGGGCGAAGCCCTCCAGCCACAGCGCCTCGCTGAGGCCGTCCTTGCCGCCGAAGAGGGTGTAGATCACCTTCGTGGAGCAGCCGACCTCGCCGGAGATGCGCCGGACGGTGAGCGCCGCCGGGCCCTCGGCGACGAGCAGGTGTTTGGCGGCGTCGAGGATGGCCGTCCTGACCACGCTCTGGCCTTCCTGCTGGGCTTGCCGGTACGCGGTGACCGCCATCTGAGTAACACCGTTTCTTCTCGGTAACGCTGTTACCGACCTTTGTACGCCTCCTCCGTCCCGCCGTCAATGCCGCCGGCGAGGAGTAACGGCGTCCGCCCAGGTAAGGGGGTCCGGCGTGACGGAGACGAACCGAGCGCGGGTCACGGTCGTGGTGGCCACCAGGGACCGGGTCAGAACGCTGGCCCGGACGATCCCCCGCCACCCGAGGCCGGTGATCCTCGTCGACAACGGCTCCTCGGACGGGACCGCCGGGTTCGTCCGCAAGCACTTCCCCGACGTCCAGGTGGTCGAGGCGGGGACCAACCTGGGCGCGCCGGGCCGCAACGTCGGCGTGCGCCTGGCCGAGACCCCCTACGTCGCCTTCGCCGACGACGACTCCTGGTGGGCGCCCGGCGCCCTGGAGCTGGCCGCCGACGTGCTGGACGCCCACCCCCGCCTGGCCGTGCTGGGCGCGCGCGTGCTGGTCGGGCCGCAGGAGCGGCTGGACGCGGTGTCGGAGGCGATGCGCGACTCCCCGCTCGGCGTCGAGGACGACCTGCCGGGGCCGAGCGTGCTGGGCTTCCTGGCCTGCGGGGCCGTCGTGCGCAGGGAGGCGTTCCTGGAGGCGGGCGGCTTCGACGACGTGATCTTCTTCTTCGGCGAGGAGGAGCGGCTGGCCGTGGACCTGGCCGCGCGCGGCTGGGGGCTGGCCTACGTGGACGACGTCGTCGCCCACCACCACCCCTCCCCCGCCCGCGACCCGCGCGGCAGGCAGGCGCTGGCGGCGCGCAACGCCGTGCTGACCGCCGTGCTGCGCCGTCCATGGCCGGTGGTGGCGCGCCGGTCCCTGGAGGCGCTGCTGGGCGGTCCGGCGGGCCGGGAGGGGCTGCGCACCGCAGTGCGGCGGCTGCCCCGGGCCCTGGCCGCCCGGCGCGGCCTGCCGGTCGCCGTGGAACGCGCCCGCCGCAGACTGGAGCGGGCGGCCGGCTGACGCCGCGGGCGGGGCCCGGCGCGTTCAGTGCTCCGTGGTCAGGGGACCTGCCAGCCGCGTTCGCGCAGGGCGTCGGCGAGCGGGGAGGCCGCGTCGGGCTGGACCCACAGCTCGGCGATGCCCAGGGGCAGCCCGGGCGCGTGCTCCAGCCGCACGTCCTCGACGTTGACGCCGACCTCGTCGCACACCTGGAACAGCCGCGCGAGCTGGCCGGGACGGTCACCGATGACCACCTGCACGACCACGTACGCGGGAGCGGGGCCGCCGTGCTTGCCCGGGATGCGCCCGTGCCCGGCGACGCCGCGCTTGAGGAGCTGGGTGAGGTCGCCGCTCGCGGTGCCGTCGCCCCCGGCCAGGGAGCGCAGCGCGGTCGCGGCCTCGGCCAGGTCGCGGGAGACCGCCTCCAGCACCTCGGCGACCGGGGTCGCGTTGCCCGACAGGATGCCGAGCCAGAGCCCGGGGTCGCCGCCCGCGATCCTGGTCACGTCGCGCACCCCCTGCCCGGCCAGGCCGAGCGCGACCTCGGTGGCGTCGGCCAGGCGGGCCGCCACGGCCGAGGCGGCGACGTGGGGGGCGTGCGAGACGACGGCGACCGCGCGGTCGTGCTCCTCCGCGCCCACCTCGACGGGGTTCGCGCCGCACAGCTCGACCAGCTTGAGCACCGCCGCCCTGGCGTCGTCGGCGGCCTCGCCGGTCGGGCACAGCGCCCACGGCCGGCCGAGGAACAGGTCGGCCCTGGCCGCGCCAGGACCGGACTTCTCCCGCCCGGCCAGCGGGTGGGAGGCGACGTAGGTCGTCAGGTCGCAGCCGAGCCGCGCGGCCATGCGGATGGGCTCGGCCTTGACGCTGGCGACGTCGGTGTAGAACCGGGCGGCGCCGCTGCTCTGCAGCTTCAGCAGCTCGTCGGCCACGTGCGCCGGGGGCACCGCGATGACCGCCAGGTCGACCTGCCCGGCGGGCAGGCGCTCCGGCTCCCACTCCTCGCCCGCGCCCAGTTCCCTGGCCAGCCGTACGGCGGCCGCGTCGCGGTCGGCGAGCAGCACGCGCACGTCGTGCTTGCGCAGCGCCAGGGCCGCCGAGGTGCCGATGAGACCGGTGCCGACGACGAGCACGGTACGGAGTTCCGAGGCCATATCGATGTCCTGATTTATCGGGCTAGTGAGAGTGTTGCCTGCCGTGTCCGCCAGGCACGTGCCGCACGACGATCCGGCTCACGCCGGTCGCCTACTGGGCGATGTCCTGCCGCAGCGCCACCGCGCCCCGCAGATACACATGCTGCATCTCTGCCCGCGGACGGTCGGTCTCCACATGCGCCATCAGGCGCACCACGCGCGGCAGCGCCCCCGGCACGTCGATCTCGGTGCAGCAGATCAGCGGCACGTCGTGGAAACCCAGCTTGCGCGCCGCCAGGGCGGGGAACTCGGAGGTCAGGTCGGGGGTGGCGGTGAACAGCACGCTGATCACGTCGTCGGTGGTCAGGCTGTTGCGCTCCATGATCGCCTGGACCAGCTCGGTCGTCCCCTGGATGATCGAGTCGCGGTCGTCGGCATCCACCTGGATCGCCCCGCGGATCGCCCGCACCATGCGCCCTGTTCCCCTTCCATAGCGGGAGAGCCCGTGCGAGATGCGCACGGGCTCCTGCGTTCCGGCCAGATTACAGCTTCACGGCCGCGTAAAGGTCGCCGACCTCCTTCAGGCTCAGCGCGCGGACCGTGCCGGCCTTGGTGCGGCCCAGCTTCACCGGACCGAACTCGATCCGGGCCAGGTCGATCACCCGGTGACCGGCCTCCTCCAGCATGCGCCGCACGACGTGGTTGCGGCCCTCGTGCAGCACCACCTCGACCAGCGCCTGCTGGCCGTGCTCCTGGACGATGGCGAAGCTGTCGGCCTTGGCGATGCCGTCCTCCAGCTCGATGCCCTGCTTGAGCCTGCGGCCCAGGTCGCGCGGGATGGGCCCCGGCACCTTGGCCCAGTACTTCTTCTGCACGCCGTAGCTCGGGTGCGTCAGCCGGTTGGCCAGCTCGCCGTCGTTGGTGAGCAGCAGCAGGCCCTCGGTCTCGGTGTCGAGCCGGCCGACGTGGAACAGGCGGGGGGCCAGCTCCTCGACGTAGTCGGCCAGGCACGGGCGCCCCTGCGGGTCGTCCATGGTGGACACGACGCCGATCGGCTTGTTGAGGGCGTAGTAGACCAGGTCGGGGGCGGTCGGGATGCGCTTGCCGTCGACGTGGATCACCTGGGTGGCGGGGTCGACCTTGGCGCCGAACCGGCGCACGACCTGGCCGTTGACCGTGACGCGGCCGTCGCCGATCATCTCCTCGCAGGCGCGCCTGCTGGCCACGCCCGCCTGGGCGAGCACCTTCTGCAGGCGGACGCCGTTGGGCACCTCGGTGGTGTCGCGCTCGTCGGTGTAGTCGTCGTCGTAGAAGGCACGGTCGCGCAGCGGCTGCCGGGCGGCCTTGACGCGCCTGGCCTGGGGGCTCTCGGAGCCGGCCGCACGCCGTCCGCCGCCGAGCGTCTGGACGTCGTCGCGCCTCGGGGTGCGCGGCTGCTGGCCGCGAGGGGAGTCCTCGCGCCTGCCGAAACGGGCGCGGGTGTTGCCGGCGGAGGCGGACCTGGGGGCGTCGTCCCTGCGTCCGCCGCGGTCGGCACGGAAGCCGCCGCGCTCCTGACGCTCGCCGTCGCCGCCGCGTCCGGCGCCACGGGAGCCGGCGTAACCGCCACGCTCCCCGCGCCGCTCGCCCGCGTACCCGCCGCGGCCCGCGGAGGACCCGCCACGGCCGCCGGAGAACCCGCCACGCTCACCCGAGAAGCCACCACGCTCGCCGGAGTTGCCGCCACGGTCGCCGGAGAACCCGCCGCGGTCGTTGGAGTACCCGCCGCGGTCGCCACCGGCGTAACCGCCGCGCTCACCGCGCCGGTCGCCGCCGTAGCCGCCGCGCCGGTCGTCGCCGAACCTGCCCCGGTCACCGGACCGGGAAGCCCCGCCGAAGCCCTCACCACGCGGACGCTCGAAGCCGCCCTCACGACGGGGACGGTCGAAACGGTCGCCGCCGCGGTCACCGCGGTCACCGCGGTCGTCACGCGGACGGTCGTCACGGAAACGGTCGCCGCGGTCGCCACCGGCGGGCCGGTCGGCGCGCTGGTAGCGGTCGTCACGCGCCGGACGGTCGGTGCGGTCGCCGCGCGAGTAGCCGTCGCGGTCGCCGCCGGAACGCCCGAAGCGGTCACCACCGGAAGCGGGGCGACCGGAGCGGTCACCGCCGAAAGCGGGGCGACCAGAACGCTCGCCACCGAAAGCGGGGCGACCGGAACGCTCGCCACCGGAGCGCCCGAAACGGTCACCACCGGAAGCGGGACGGCCGGAGCGGTCGCCGCCGAAACCGGAGCGGCCACCACCGGAAGCGGGACGACCCGAACGGTCGCCGCCGAAACCGGAGCGCTCGCCGCCGGGGCGACCCGAGCGGTCGCCGCCGAAGCCGGAGCGGTCGCCGCCGCGGGAGCCGGAGTCCTGGCGGGGGCGGTCGTCGCGGTCGCCGAAGCGGGCGCGGGCGCCGCCGCGGTCGGCGCGAAGGGAGTCGCGGCGGGGGTCGTCCCCGCCGAAGCCGCCGCCGGAGCCGTCGCGGCGGTTGTCGTCGGAGCGGAAGGCGGGACGCCCGCCGCGGCCGAAGCCGCCGGTACGTCCACGACCGCGTCCATCACCGGACGGGGTGCTGCGCCTGTTGATCACTTTGTTGTCTCCTCGAGGTTCTCCACGTCGTCGGGGAGGAAGGGGGCGAGCTCGGGAAGCTCGCTCAAATCCCGCAGTCCCAGACGTTCCAGGAAGTATGAGCTTGTCCGGTAGAGCACTGCCTGGCTCTCCGGGTCGGTGCCGGCCTCCTCGACCAGCCCCCTGGCGACGAGCGTCCGCATGACGCCGTCGCTGTTGACGCCGCGTACGGCGGCGACACGGGCGCGGCTCACCGGTTGCCGGTAGGCCACGACCGCGAGGGTCTCCAGCGCGGCCTGGGTCAGCCGCGTCTGCTGGCCGTCGCGGACGAACCGCTCGACCAGCGCCGCGCAGTCGGCCCGCGTGTAGAAACGCCAGCCACCCGCGACTTCCCGCAGATCAAAACCCCGCCCGGCGGCCGTATATTCCGCCGCCAGGCTTCTGAGCGCCGCCGCGACCTCGTGGGTGGGACGCTCCAGCACCTGGGCCAGCGTGATCTCGGCCACGGGCTCGTCGACCACCATCAGGATGGCCTCCAGGGCCGCCTCAAGAGCGGGCCCCTCCCCCCGAGGCTCCTCCTCCGGGGCGTCCTGCCGGCCTTCCTCCTGGTCGGCAGCGGTGTCCGAGGGCCGCTCGGAAGGCGACTCAGGGAAGGACGACTCAGGCGACGGCCTCTCGGGCGACGGCCTCTCGGACGACGGCCTCTCGGACGACGGCGAGGGCTCGGGCGGCGCGACCGGCAGGTCGGGGCCGGCGGGCAGGGCGGACGCCTCCTCCGGAGAGGCCGGCTGAACCATGGAGCCCGGGAGCGTCATCCAGGCGGGCAGCGGCGACCCCGAGTCGGGGGCCTTGCGGGGGCCGGGCAGGGGGTTGGGGTTGTCAGTCATTCGATGGTTTCTCCGCGGATTCCTCGTAGTCGTCCCCCACCGCGACGTCGCCGTCGTCGGCGCCCGTCCAGGTCACGTGGAGCTCTCCCAGCGCCTCGACCTGCTCGAACGTCACCGCGGACTCCCGGAACAGCTCCAGCACGGCCAGGAAGCGGGCGATGACTTCGAAGGTGCCCTCGCAGTCGGCCGTCAGCGCGCGGAAGGTGGCCCTGCGCAGCCTGCGCAGGTGCATGACCAGGATGGCCGCCTGCTCCTTGACGCTGGCCAGCGGCTGGTAGATGTGGCCGACGCTGACGGTGGGCGGCAGTTTCGGGGTGAACGCCTTGGCCGCGATGCGGGCGAGCTGCTCGGGCCCGATGCCGAGGATGAGCTCGGGCAGCAGGTTGGCGAACTGCGGCTCCAGCGACACCGTGCGGGGGAAACGCAGCGACTCCTCGGCCATCCGCCCCGCGAAGACCTTCGCGACCTCCTTGTACGCCTTGTACTGCAGCAGCCGGGCGAACAGCAGGTCTCTGGCCTCCAGGAGCGCGAGGTCCTCTTCGTCCTCCACCTCGCCGGACGGCAGCAGCCGGGCCGCCTTCAGGTCGAGCAGCGTGGCCGCGACCAGCAGGAAGTGGCTGGTCTGGTCGAGGTCCCACTCCGGGCCCCTGGACCGGATGTAGGCGATGAACTCGTCGGTGACCTTGGAGAGCGAGACCTCGGTGATGTCGAGCTTGTGCTTGGCGATCAGGCCGAGAAGCAGGTCGAAGGGGCCTTCGAAGACGTCCAGGTGTACCTGGAAGCCTTGGGGGGCCTCGGTCTGCTCTGCGGTCACCTGGCCATTGTCGCAGGAGCCGGCCAGCGCGAGAGCACCTCGCGGGCCAGTTCGCGGTAGGCGTTGGCGCCGAGGGACGACGGGTCGAAGGTGGTGATCGGCTCGCCGGCGACGGTGGCGTCGGGGAAGCGGACCGTACGGTTGATCACCGTGTGGAACACCTTGTCGCCGAACGCCTCCACCACGCGGGCCAGCACCTCGCGGCCGTGCAGGGTACGGGCGTCGTACATGGTGGCGAGCAGGCCCTCGATCTCGAGGTCTTCGTTGAGCCGCTCCTGGACCTTGGAGATGGTGTCCATGAGCAGCGCGACGCCGCGCAGGGCGAAGAACTCGCACTCCAGCGGCACCATGACGCCGTGGGCGCAGGTCAGCGCGTTGATGGTGAGCAGGCCGAGCGACGGCTGGCAGTCGATGAGGCAGACGTCGTAGTGCGGCAGCAGCGGCTTGATCACCCGGCCGAGCACCTGCTCGCGGGCGACCTCGGTGACGAGCTGCACTTCGGCGGCCGACAGGTCGATGTTGCTGGGCAGCAGGTCGAGGCCCTCGACGCCGGTCTCCAGCAGGACGTCCTCGGCGGTGACGCCGCGGTCCATCAGCAGGTTGTAGACGGTCAGGTCGAGCTGGAGCGGGTTGATGCCCAGGCCGACCGAGAGCGCGCCCTGCGGGTCGAAGTCGACCAGCAGCACCTTCAGCCCGCACTCGACCAGCGCCGCGCCCAGGTTGATGGTGGTCGTCGTCTTGCCGACGCCGCCCTTCTGGTTGACCATCGCGACCACTCGCGCCGGCCCGTGCACCTGCGGCGGGACCGGTTCAGGGAACACCGGCCGCGGGCGCTGGGTGGGGCCCAGGTTGACGCCGTTGGAAGGCGCGTTGGTCTTGGTGTCACCCCAGGGGTTGTCGGGGGTCCCCGGGGTCGAACCCTTGGTCGTCACAGTCACCAGCTCGAACCTCCCTGACGATCCCGAACCGGACCGTCCGGACGGACACTATGGCGTCACCACTAAACGCGGCAAGGCGGCACGCCGGGGCACCGCGCACGCGCAAAAGACTATAGATCACTGCCGGGCGCGCGGGTGCGCCGCGGCGTAGACCTCGCGGAGTTTGTCGACCGTCACCAGGGTGTAGACCTGCGTGGTCGTGACGGAGGCGTGGCCGAGCAGCTCCTGGACCACCCGGACGTCCGCGCCGCCGTCGAGCAGATGGGTGGCGAAGGAGTGGCGCAGGACGTGCGGGCTGATGCCGGCCAGGCCGGCGCGTTCGGCCGCGGCCTGGAGCACCTCCCAGGCCCCCTGCCTGGTCAGCCGGCCGCCGCGGGCGTTGAGGAAGACCGCGGGGGTGCCGCGCCCGTGGGCCAGCAGGCCGGGCCTGGCGCGGACGAGGTAGGCGTCGAGCGCCGAGCGGGCGTAGCGGCCGAGCGGGACGACGCGGGTGCGGCCGCCCTTGCCGCGCAGCCGCACCTGGTCGGGTTCGAGGTCGTCGACGGCCAGGCCGACGGCTTCCGAGATGCGGGCGCCGGTGCCGTACAGGACCTCCAGCAGGGCGCGGTTGCGCAGGGTGAGCGGGGCGCCGTCGGGGCCGGAGGCGGCGATGAGGCGTTCGACCTCGTCGACGGCGATCGCCTTGGGCAGTCTGCGGAGCTGGCGCGGCGGGCGTACCTCGTGGGCGGGGTCGTGGGCCGTGACGCCTTCGCGCAGGGCGAACCGGTGGAGCCCGCGTACGGCCGAGACGGCCCGCGCGGCCGAGCTGGCCACGAGGGCGGGATGCTCCCGGTCGCCCTCGCGCAACGCGGCGAGGAAGGCCTGGACGTCGGCCTCCCCCACCTCGTCGAGCTTCAGCCGCCCGCGCGCCTGCAGATGTTCGAAGTATCGCCGCAGGTCACGGCGGTAGGACGCGAGCGTGTTGGCAGCCAGGCCCCGCTCCACCGCCAAATGGGCGAGGTAGCTGGAGAGCACTGCCTCCACGACATGGTCCTTCCGTCACGCCTCCGGGGCGTCGGCGGGGCGCAACAGGGCGAATCCCTCAACCGAAGCCGCATATGCGGCGAGGATACCGGCCACGGCCGGGGAATTGTGGATCATTCCCATGAGCGCCTTCTCGACCGCGTCGGACAGCGGCACCCATTCGACCGGCATGCCGATCTCCTCGTGCCGATGGACGAAGGTGTTCTCCTCGTCGGGGATCCTGCTCAGGCCGCGGGCGAGGAAGACCCTGATCCGCTCGTCTGTCATGCCGGGAGACGAGCGCAGGTCGACCAGGGTGTGCCAGGTGTCGGCGCGGTAGCCGGACTCCTCGGCGAGCTCGCGGGCCGCGGTGTCGGCGAGCGGTTCGCCCGCCACGTCGCGGATGCCGGCCGGCAGCTCCCACATGAGCTGCCGGGTGGGGTGGCGGTACTGCCTGATCATCAGGACGCGGTCGCGGTCGTCGAGCGCGAGCACGGCGACCGAGCCGGGGTGGACGACGTAGTCGCGGTCGGCGACCTCGTCCTGGGGCATCCGGACCGTGTCGGTGACGACCTTGATCACGTAACCCTGGAAGTGCTCCTTGGACGCGACGACGTCCCACGCCTCGGGCGTATCCTCGATCCTCACTTGCCGACCTTGGTGGTCACACGGCTGTCGGCGTAGGCCAGGGCGGCGCCGATGAGGCCCTTGAACATCGGGTTGGCCCGGGTGGGACGGGAGCGGAACTCGGGGTGCGCCTGCGTGCCGATGAAGAACGGGTGCACGTCGACGGGCAGCTCGGTGTACTCCACCAGGCGGCCGTCGGGTGACAGGCCGGAGAAGACCAGGCCGACGTTCTCCAGGCGCTCGCGGTAGGCGTTGTTGACCTCGTACCTGTGGCGGTGGCGCTCGTCGGCCTTGGCCTTGCCGCCGTAGAGCTGCCTGGCCAGGGTGCCCTCGCCGAGCTTGGCGGTGTAGCTGCCGAGCCGCATGGTGCCGCCCATGTCGCGCTCGCCGGCGACGACGTCCTCCTGGTCGGCCATGGTGGAGATGACCGCGTGCTTGGTGTCGGGGTCGAACTCGGCGGAGTTGGCGTCCTCGATGCCGGCCATGTTGCGGGCGGCCTCGATGACCATGCCCTGCATGCCGAGGCAGATGCCGAGCAGCGGGATCCGGCCCTCGCGGGCGTGCCGGATGGCGCCGATCTTGCCCTCGATGCCGCGCACGCCGAACCCGCCGGGGATCAGCACGCCGTCGACGCCGTCGAGCTCGCGCTCGGCGCCCTCGGGGGTCTCGCAGTCGTCGCTCTTGACCCAGCGGATGTTGACCCGCGCGTCGTTGGCGAAACCGCCGGCGCGCAGCGCCTCGGTGACCGACAGGTACGCGTCGGGCAGGTCGATGTACTTGCCGACCAGCGCGATCGTGACCTCCTTGGCCGGGCGGTGCACGCGGCGCAGGAGCTGCTCCCACTCCTTCCAGTCGACGTCGCGGAAGGGCAGGCCGAGGCGGCGCACGACGTAGGCGTCGAGGCCCTCGGCGTGCAGCACCTTGGGGATGTCGTAGATGGAGGCGGCGTCGACGGCGGAGACGACGGCGTCCTCGTCGACGTCGCACATGAGGCTGATCTTGCGCTTGATCGCCGTCTGGACCGGACGGTCGGAGCGCAGCACGATCGCGTCGGGCTGGATGCCGATGCTGCGCAGCGCGGCCACGCTGTGCTGGGTCGGCTTGGTCTTCAGCTCGCCGGACGGGCCGATGTAGGGCAGCAGCGACACGTGCAGGAAGAAGACGTTGTCGCGGCCGACCTCGTGCCTGATCTGGCGGACGGCCTCCAGGAACGGCAGCGACTCGATGTCGCCGACCGTGCCGCCGACCTCGGTGATGACGACGTCGACGTCGGGGCCGGCCATGCCCCGGATGCGGTCCTTGATCTCGTTGGTGATGTGCGGGATGACCTGGACGGTGTCGCCCAGGTACTCGCCGCGCCGCTCCTTGGCGATGACGTTGGAGTAGACCTGGCCGGTGGTGACGTTGGCCGAGCCGTGCAAATCGGTGTCGAGGAACCGCTCGTAGTGGCCGACGTCGAGGTCGGTCTCGGAGCCGTCGTCGGTGACGAAGACCTCGCCGTGCTGGAACGGGTTCATCGTGCCGGGGTCGACGTTGAGGTAGGGGTCGAGCTTCTGCATGGTGACCCGGAGACCGCGCCCCTTGAGCAGACGGCCGAGGCTGGAGGCCGTGAGCCCCTTGCCCAGACTGGAGGCGACACCGCCGGTGACGAACAGATGCTTGGTTTGCGATGCGCTGCGCAAAGGGGCTCCCGTGGCTCGAGTGGTGGCCGAAGTGTCCACGGGCTCTCAGGATATCAAACAACGCCCCTCACATGCCCGAACGGCATGACCTAGCGGTAACTTTGGGCCCTATGTCACTAGTACGCCGGGCCATGGGCGCACTGATTCACCGTGCGTACGCGGCGATCCGCCACGCCGGGGCGATCTCTCCGGACTCCACGGCGGGTTACCGATTCCGCCGGATCGGCGAGGGAGTCAGCATCGCCTTCCCCCCGGGGGCGATCTTCGGCGAGCGGTGGATCGAGATCGGCGAGCACACGCTGATCGGCGAGCGCGTGTCGATCTCCTGCGGCATGTGGCCGGGCGTCGAGCTCGGCCCCGACTCGATCCTGCGGATCGGCGGCTCGTGCTCGATCGGCAGGGGCTCGCACATCGTGGCCCACCAGTCGATCGACATCGGCGACCACGTCTTCACCGGCCCGTACGTCTACATCACCGACCAGAACCACGTCTACGACGACCCCGAGACGCCGATCGGGCGGCAGTGGCCGCGCAACAGCCCGGTCTCGATCGGCGCCGGCTCCTGGCTCGGCACGGGCGCGATCATCCTGCCGGGCACGGTCCTCGGGCGGCAGTGCGTGGTGGCGGGGGGCGCGGTGGTGCGCGGCGAGTTCCCCGACCACAGCGTGGTCGCCGGGGTGCCCGCCAAGCGCGTCCGCGGGTACACGCCGGAGCTGGGCTGGCACGCGCCCGGCGCCGCCGAGGCCGCCGCCGCGATCGCCCTGGCGCTCGACGGGCAGGCCGGGCCGTCCTGAAGCCGGGGACCGGCCGGGAACGGGGATGGACCGAACAAGCTTCTGGAGGTTAGCGTCGGTGCATGCGGACCGCCATCTGTGAGCGCCTGGGCGTCGAGTTCCCGTTGTTCGCCTTCAGCCACTGCCGCGACGTGGTGGCCGCGGTCACGAACGCGGGCGGGTTCGGGGTGCTGGGAGCCGTCGCGTACTCGCCGGAGCGGCTGGAGGCCGAGCTGACGTGGATCGACGGGCGGGTGGGCGGCCGGCCGTACGGGGTGGACGTGCTCGTCCCCGGCCGGATCGACGCCTCCGCGCTCGACCTGCGGGCCCACCTGCTGGACTTCGTCCCCGACCGCCACCGCGACTTCGTCGCCCACCTGCTGTCGAAGTACGGCGTGCACGCCCCGCCGCAACCCCTGAGCGCGGTGGCCGACGAGTTCGGCAGGCGGGTGACGGCACCGGGCGCGACCGCGCTGGTCGACGTGGCGCTCAAGCATCCGATCGGGCTCATCGCCAGCGCGCTCGGACCGCCGCCGCCGGAGATGGTGGCGGGCGCCAGGAAGGCGGGCGTGCCGGTGGCCGCGCTGGTCGGAACCGTCGAGCACGCCCGCAGGCAGGTGGCGGCCGGGGCGGACATCGTCGTGGCCCAGGGCGCCGAGGCGGGCGGCCACACCGGCGAGATCTCCACGATGGTGCTCGTGCCGCAGGTCGTGGACGCGGTCGCGCCGGTCCCCGTGCTGGCCGCGGGCGGCATCGCCTCGGGCCGCCAGATGGCCGCGGCCATGGCGCTCGGGGCCGAGGGCGTCTGGTGCGGCTCGGTGTGGCTGACCACCGAGGAGGCGGAGACCTCGCCCGCGCTCCGGCGCAAGCTGCTGGCCGCCTCGTCGCTGGACACCGTGCGGTCCCGGTCGCGTACGGGCAAGCCGGCGCGGCAGCTCAGGTCGGCCTGGACCGAGGAGTGGGACTCCGGGCCGGAGAGCCCCGGGCCGCTGGGCATGCCCCTGCAACTGCTGCTGGCCGAGGGGGCGATGGCCCGCATCGGCGCGGCGGCCGACCGCGGCGACCCCGGGGCCGTGGAGCTCGTCACCTACTACGTGGGCCAGGCGGTGGGCCAGCTCGACCGCGTGCGACCTGCCCGTGACGTGGTGTACGACATGATCAGCGAGTTCACCGACGCCGTGACCCGCCTCACGTCGTCCTGAAGGCCCGTCCCGTGCGGAGTGGTTCCTCCCGTATGGCCCGGTAGCATGCGCGTGTGGTCGGGACACCGCCTGAGCTGGAGCGTGGCACCGGGGTTCCCGCGCACACGCAGATCGAGCAGTGGCTGCTGGCGGCGATCTCCTCCGGCGAGATGGCCCCGGGCGACCGGCTGCCCGGCGAGCGGGAGCTGGCCGCCCGCCTCGGCGTGAGCCGGATGACCCTGCGCCAGGCCCTTTCCACCCTCGAACGCGACGGCGTGCTGATCAGGCTCCCCGGCAGGTCGGGCGGCGCGTTCGTGGCCGAGCCGCGCATCGAGTGCGACCTGACGGGGCTGGCCGGGTTCACCGAGCAGATGCGCCGCGCCCACCTGCGGGCCGAGGCGCGGATCCTGACGGCCGCCACCGTGCCCGCGCCGGCGGCCGTGGCCGCCGCGCTCGGCGTCGGGCCGGGCGAGCCGGTGCACGAGGTGGCCCGGGTGCGGTCGGCCGGCCGTTCGCCGGTGGCGCTCGAACGCTCCTTCTTCCCCGCGCTGCCCGGCTTCCTCGGCGAGGACCTCGGCGGCTCGCTGTACGCGCTGCTGGCCGGCCGCTACGGGCTGGAGCCGCGGACCGCGGTCGAGCATCTGGACCCGGTGATCGCCGGTCCGGAGGAGGCGGCCGAACTGGGCATCGCGGCGGGCGCGCCGCTCATGCTGATCGAGCGCACGGCCTACGCCGCCGGCGGCGTCCCCGTCGAGTACGCCCGCGACCTGTTCCGCCCCGACCGGGTGCGCCTGTCGGTGCGCAGCGGCGTCACCGCACCCGCGACCCCGCCGGGTCGTACAGCGGCTCCCTGACCACGACGCCCGGCACCCACTCCCCCTCGATCTCGACCTCCACCGCGGCGCCGGGCTCGGCCCCCGGCCCGGCGGGCAGGTACGCGTAGGCGATCGACCGCTCGACCGTGTACCCGTACCCGCCGGAGGTGACCCGGGCCACGACCTGGCCGTCCACCCGTACGGGCTCGTTGCCCAGGGCGACCGCCCGCGGGTCGGCCAGGGTGAGGCAGCGCAGGCGGCGGGCCGGGCCGGGGTCGAGGGCGTCGCGGCCGAGGAAGTCCTTGCCGGGCTTGACGCAGAACCCGAGCCCGGCCTCGTACGGCGTCGTCTCCGGCCCGATGTCGGCGCCCCACACCCGGTACCCCTTCTCCAGCCGCAGGCTGTCGATGGCCCGGTAGCCGCCCGCGACCAGCCCGTACGGCTCGCCCGCCCGCCACAGCGTCTCCCACAGCGCGAGCCCGTACTCGCTGGAGCAGTACAGCTCCCAGCCGTGCTCGCCCACGAACGTCACCCGCAGCGCCAGCGCGGGCACGTCGCCCACGGTCAGCTCCCGGGCCGACATGAACGGCAGGTCCGGCGGCTCCGGGGTCAGCCCGGACAGGATGTCGCGCGCATGGGGGCCCCACAGGGCGAAGCAGGCGTACTGGCCGGTGACGTCGGCGATCCTGGCCGTCGAGCCGGTGAGCGCGGCCTGCCGGCGCAGCCAGGCGAGGTCGCGCGAGCCCGACGCGGTGCCGGTGACGATCAGGAACTCCTGCTCGCCGCGCCGGGTGACGGTGAAGTCGCACTCGATGCCGCCGCGCCGGTTCAGCGCCTGCGTGTAGGTGACGGCGCCCACCTGGCGGGCCACGCGGTTGTCGCACACCCATTCCAGCAGGGCGGCGGCGTCCGGGCCGGTGACCTCGATCTTGGCGAAGGAGCTCTCGTCGAACAGCCCGGCCGTGGTGCGGGTGGCGCGGTGCTCGGCCCCGACGGCGGGCGACCACAGGCGTCCGGCCCAGCCGCGGGGGCGTTCGTCCGCGCCGCCGGGGGCGGCGGAGTAGTGGTTGACCCGCTCCCAGCCGGCCTTCTCGCCGAAGACGGCCCCGTGGGCGGCGTGCCAGGAGTAGACGGGCGAGACCCGCAGCGGGCGCCCGGCCGCGCGCTCGTGGCTCGGGTAGCGGATGTCGTAGTACGTCTCGTAGTTCTCGACCGAGCGTTTGACCGTGTACGACGGCGACCGGTACTGGCCGCCGAAGCGGCGCACGTCCATGTGGTGGACGTCCATGCCGGGCTCGCCGTCGACGATCCAGTCGGCCATCACCCTGCCGATGCCGCCCGCGCCGGCGATGCCGTGGGCGCAGAACCCGGCCGCCACGAAGAACCCGCCGACCTCGGTCTCCCCCAGGCAGAACTCGTTGTCCGGGGTGAACGCCTCGGGCCCGTTGATCAGCTTGCGGAGGCCGACGTCGGCCATCGCGGGCACCCGGATCCGGGAATTGGCGGAGATCTCCTCCAGGCGCGGCCAGTCCTCGGGCAGCAGCCTGCCGTTGAAGTCGGCCGGCACCGCGTCGTAGGAGGTCGCGGAGGCCGTCCAGGGGGCGCAGGTGCGCTCGTAGCCGCCCATGACCAGGCCGCGCACCTCCTGCCGGTAGTAGACGAGCAGGTCGGGGTCGCGCAGCGTGGGCAGGACGGGGTGGTCGTGAAAGGCGTCGGTGACGACGTACTGGTGGGACATCGGCACGATCGGGATCCGCACCCCGGCCATGCGGCCGATCTCGGCGGCGAACATGCCGCCGCAGTTGACCACGATCTCGCAGGCGATGTCCCCCTGGTCGGTGCGGACGCCGGTGACGCGCCCGCGCTCGACGTCGATGCCCAGCACCCGCGTACGGGTGCGCAGGCGGGCGCCGCCCTCGCGGGCGCGGGCGGCCAGGGCGTAGCACAGCATCGAGGGATCGACCTGGCCGTCGGTCGGCAGGTACGCCGCCCCCACCACCCCCGACGGGTCCATCAGCGGGAACAGCTCCACCGCCTCTGCGACCGAGATCTCCTCCAGCGGCAGCCCGAACGTCCTGGCCCAGCCGATCTGGCGGCGGATCTCGGCCATCCGCTCGGGGGTGGAGGCCAGCTTGAGCCCGCCGCACTCGGTCCAGCCGGCGTCGAGGGTGCGGTAGAGCTCGACGGAGTACTGGTTCATCCGGGTCAGGGTGGGGTCGGAGCGGAGCTGGCCGACCAGGCCCGCGGAGTGGAAGGTGGAGCCGCTGGTGAGCTCGTCCCGCTCCAGCAGGACGACGTCGCGTTCGCCGCGCCGGGTGAGGTGGTAGGCGACGGACGCGCCGCCCACCCCGCCGCCGATGATCACGATGCGGGCCGAGTCGCTCATGGTCGCGAGGCTAACCCGCGTACCCTAAAAGGTCTAGACCGTTTAGGACGGCGGAGCTAGCATCGATCATGGCGATCGCCCGGGTCCTCGACCGCATCCCGCTGCTGTCCGGCCTGCCGCGCTCCGTCGAGGAGCTGCCCGGCGGGATGACCAACCGCAACTACAAGGTCACCACCCCGGCCGGGGTCTACGTCGTGCGCGTGGCCGCCAGCGACGGCTCCCTGCTGGGCATCGACAAGGACGCCGAGCACGCCGACTCGGTCGCCGCCGCGCGGGCCGGGGTGGGGGCGCCCGTGCACGGCTACCTGCCGGAGGCGGGCGTGCTGGTGATCGGCTTCCTGCCGGGCCGGACGTTCACCGAGGCCGACCTGTGGGAGCCGGCGAACCTGACGCGGGTGGCGGAGGTGTGCCGGCGGCTGCACGCGGGGCCGCGCTTCGTCCGCGATTTCGACATGTTCGAGGTGCAGCGGGGGTATTTGCGGATCGTCCAGGAGCGAGGTTTCCGACTTCCTGCGAAATATCTGGATTTCATGCCCGCCGCCGCAGAAATCAGGAAATGTCTGGCGGTACGTGCCGAGCCCACCGTCCCGTGCCACAACGATCTTCTCCCCGGCAACATCGTCGAGTGCGGCGACCGCCTGCACCTCATCGACTACGAGTACGCCGGCAACAACGACCCCTGCTTCGAGCTCGGCAACCTCTGGAGCGAGGCCGACCTGCCGCCCGGCCACCTGGAGGAGCTCGTCACCGCCTACTACGGCCGCCGCCTGCGCCACAGGATCGCCCGCGCCCGGCTGCTCGGCCTGATGTCCAAGTACGGCTGGACCCTGTGGGCCTCGATCCAGGACGGCGCCAACGACACGATCGACTTCGACTTCTGGTCCTGGGGCATGGAGAAGTACGAGCGTGCGGCCGCCGAGTTCACCCGGCCGGGCCTGGCCCGCGTGATGGAGGCCGCGGCGGGGGCAGACTAGGGGGATGTTCGCCGCGCTGACCGGCCTCGGCCTCTCCACCGCCGCCGGCCTTAACGCCTACATCCCTCTCCTGGTCGTGGGCGTGCTGGCCAACCTCACCGACAGGGTGAAGCTGCCCGACGGCTACTCCTGGCTGTCCAACTGGGGCGTGCTGGCGATCATCGCGGTGCTGCTGCTCGCCGAGATGGTCCTCGACAAGGTGCCGGCCGTCGACACCGTCAACGACGCCATCCAGACCGTGGTGCGCCCGGCGGCGGGCGGCGTGGTCTTCTCCGCCACCAACGCCGCCGCCGAGCTCGACCACTCCACCTGGATGACCGAGAACCCGTGGGCCGGCTGGCTGCTGGGTATCGTGATGGCGCTGGCCGTCCACATACTGAAGGCGACGGCCCGGCCGGTGATCAACGCGGGCACGGCGGGGGTGGGCGCGCCCGTGGTGAGCACCGCCGAGGACGCCGGCTCGCTCGGCATGAGCCTGATCGCGGTGTTCCTGCCGGTGCTGGTGATCGTCGCGCTGCTGCTGCTCGTCCTGCTCGCGTGGTGGACGTTCCGGCGGGTACGCCGGCTGCGCGCCCGGCGCAGGATCAGGAGGAATCCACCCGCAGGCTGAGTGCGCCTCACCCTGCGGGCTGATCCGCCGCCCCGTCCCGCGCTTCTACGGTGTTCCCTCATGAAGCGAGTCATCATCACGGGGGGAGTCGCTGCTCTCGGCCTGGCCGCGTCGGTCGCGCCCGTCCCGGCGTCAGCGTCCGCGCCGGCGAGCGTCACGGTCGTCGCCGCCAAGCTCGACGGGCCGCGCGGCCTGACCTTCGGCCCCGACGGCGCCCTGTACGTCGCCGAGTCCGGTTCCGGCGGCACGATCAAGTGCGCGACCGTGCCCGCCGAGCCGGGCGGCGAGGCGAGCAAGGTGTGCCTCGGCCTCACCGGGAAGATCTCCAAGCTGGCCGACGGCCGGCTGACCACCGTGGTCAAGGGCCTGCCCTCGGCCGGCTCCGACGGCCTCGGCACCGGCCCGCACGACGTCGCCTTCGCCGCGGACGGCTCCATGCTGGTGCCCGTCGGCCTGGGCGGCAACGGCAAGCTGCGGGCCGACCTCGGCCCCAAGGCCCGCACCCTCGGCACGCTGCTGAAGATCAAGGACGGGAAGTCGTCCGTCATGGGCGACCTGCTGGCGTTCGAGGTCAAGCACAACCCCGACAAGAAGGACAAGGGCAGCGCGATCGACTCGTACCCGTTCGCGGTCGTGCCGACCCCGCAGGGCGGCGCGCTCGTCACCGACGTGGGCGGCAACGACGTGCTCCAGGTCAGCGCGTCGGGCAAGGTGACGCTGCGGGCGGTGTTCCACGCGCGCAAGGTCGCGGCCCCGGCCATGCTCAAGCTCCCCAAGGGCAGCAAGGTGCCGATGCAGTCGGTGCCGATGGGCATCGCGGCCGCCCCCGACGGCTCCTACTACGTCGCCGAGCACGCCGGGTTCCCGCAGCCCGAGGGCGTGGCCCGGGTGTTCAGGCTGGCCGGGAAGAAGGCCGAGACCGCCGTCAAGGGCTTCACCACCGCGGTCGACGTCGCCTTCGACGCCTCGGGCCGGCTGCTCGTCCTCGGCTCGGTCGGCCCGGTGCCCGCCGACCATCAGCCCCGTACGTCGCTCTACCGGATCGAGGCCGACGGCACGCGCACCGAGCTGCTCAAGCCGGGCACGCTGACCGTGCCGCTGGGCATGGCGGTCGCCGGCGACGGTTCGGTCTACGTGTCCAACAAGGGCTTCACCCCCGGCAAGGGCGAGATCGTCCGGGTGGAGCCGCCCGCATAGACGTGTGAGCGCCATGGCCCCCAACCCCCTGTGCGCGCTCACACGAAGGGCCCGGCAGCAGCGTCCGCGCTGCCGGGCCCTTCACTATGCCCTGCGGCCGCTCAACGCCCTCTGAGCCAGCCCTCCAGCACGCGGACGAACTCCGCCGGGCGCTCCTCGTGCAGCCGGTGGCCCGAGCCCTCCCAGCACACGACCTTCGAGTCCGGATGCTTGAGCAGCCCCGACTCCCAGGCCGCGCGTCCGGGGTCGGCCCAGATCGACAACACCGGGCAGCGCCGGCGGGCCAGGTACTCGTCGCTGGCCGGCCGCACGCCGATGGCCCCCGGGGCGGTGAACATGGCCTCGAACGCCTCGGCCAGCACGTGCGGGGGCATGCCGTACAGGCGGCGTTTGTGCCAGCGCCGGATCACGGCGGGGGTCGCGGAGGTGGTGCACCACCGGTCGATCTCCTCGGCGGCGGCGTGCGGGTGCTCGCCGCGCAGGGCCGCGATCATGCCGGGAAAGCCCGCGGCGAGGTCCTGGCTCATGCCGTAGCCGGGGTCGAGGGTGACCAGCGCCCGTACGCGGCCGGGATGCTCGACCGCGAGGATCGAGACGACCTGGCCGCCCATGGAGTGGCCTACCGCGATCACCTCGGGCACGTCCAGGCGGTCGAGCAGCGTGTTCAGGTCCTCGGCCATCGCCTGGGGGGTGTTGCCGGTCTCCGGGACCGAGGAGTAGCCGTGGCCGCGCAGGTCCACGGCGATGACGCGGTGGCGGGCGGCCAGGGCGTCGATGTGCCAGGACCATTGGTGGGAGTCGGCGCCCCAGCCGTGCACGAGCAGCAACGGCGGGCCGCCCTGGCCGGCGCCCTGGCCGGCGCCCTCGCCGGGGCCCTGGCCGGTTCCGGTGCCCTCGCCGGGGCCGTCGTCGGTGTAGAAGAGGCTGATGGTTGCCGAAATTTCGGCGTGTGGCATGAAATATCCCCTTATTTGAGGGCGCGGATGGCGGCGCACACCCGGTCCGTGGCGTCGGCGGCGGCGGGCAGGATCGGGCCCGTGCCGAAGAAGCCGTGGAACAGGCCCTCGTACCGGACGCACTCCGCCTCGACCCCGGAGTGGCGCAGGTGGCGGGCGTACGCCTCGCCCTCGTCGCGCAGCGGGTCGTGCCCGGCCGTGATCACCAGGGCCGGCGGCAGGCCGCTCACGTCCGCGCCCAGAGGCGAGCTGTACGGCTCCCCGCGCCGCTCCCGGTCGGGCTGGTAGCAGTTCCAGAACCACCGCATGTGCGCCGTCGTCAGGAAGTATCCCTCGCCGTTCTGGTCGTACGAGGGCCAGTGGCGGACGGCGTCCGTCGCCGGATAGACCAGCACCTGCAGCACGATCGGCGGCCCGCCCTCGTCGCGCGCCCGCAGACAGGTGACGGTGGCGAGGTTGCCGCCCGCGCTGTCGCCCGCCACCACCAGCGCCCCCGGGTCGGCGCCGAGCGCGGCCGCGTGCTCGTGGGCCCACCGGGTGACGGCGAAGGCGTCCTCGACGGCGGCCGGATAGGGGTGCTCGGGCGCGAGCCGGTAGTCGGCGGCGACCACCACCGCCCCGGACCCGGCGCAGATCTGGCGGCAGACGCCGTCATGGCTGTCCAGCGACCCCAGCGTGAACCCGCCGCCGTGGAAGTACACGACCAGCGGCCGCCCCTCTGCGCCCTCGGCGACCTCGTCCGGCCAGTAGACGCGCACGGGGACGCCCGCCGCGTCGCGGTCCTCCACCCGGCCCACGGGCATCGGCTCCGGGCTCGGGACCGAGGCCAGCACCCGCCGCGCCGCCACCGGGTCCCAGGGCCCCTCCCCCTTGGGGAAGAACTCGCTCATCAGGTCGATGACCGCGCGGGTCGGCTCGTCAACGGCCATCTCCGGCCTCCTCCTCCGCGGCGGGAGCGGCCTGGCGCGGGACGGAGCCGAGCAGGGCCGTCTCCCCCGCCGTCCAGCCGCCGTCGATCGCCAGCTCCGCGCCCGTGACGTACGAGGCCGCGTCGGACAGCAGGAACGCGATGGCCTCGGCGACCTCCTCGGGCTCACCCCATCGCCCGGCGGCGGCCAGCGGGAACGTGCCCTCGCCGGAGACCGCGCCCAGCGAGGCCGTCATCGGGGTGACGATCATCCCGGGATGCACCGAGTTCACCCTGATGCGGTCCCGCCCGAACTCCAGCGCCGCGATCTTGGTCAGCCCGCGTACGCCCCACTTCGACGCGCCGTACCCGCCCGTGCCGGGCAGCGCGGTCAGGCCCGCGACCGACGACAGGTTCACCACGGCCCCGCCGCCGGACGCCCGCATGGCCCCGGCCACGGCCTTCAGCCCGAGGAACACGCCGACCAGGTTCACCTGGAGCACGCGCTCGAACTCCGCCAGGGACTGCTGCTCGATCGTCCGCACGGTGACGATCCCGGCGTTGTTCACCAGCCCGTCGAGCCGTCCGTGCGCCTCGACGGTCGCGGCCACGACGGCCGCCCACTGCTCCGCGTCCGTCACGTCGTGCGGGACGAACGTGCCCCCGACGTCCTTGGCGGTGGCCGTCCCCTCCTCGGTGAGCACGTCGGTGAGCACGACCCGCGCCCCGGCCGCCGCGCATCGGCGCGCCGTGGCCGCGCCCATGCCCCGGGCGCCGCCCGTGATGATCACTACCTTGCCGTCGAGCACGCGCACCCCTCATCCGAGACGACCGAACATGTGCACTGAAACACGCGCCCACGTCCCCGATCAAGGGCTTGCTCGGCCCGCTCGCCGGAACCCGGGATCCCCGTCACGCGTTGAACCCCCCGGGTGTCGAACTATCCTTCTAGGTGACAACCCCACGGGAGGTGGCGGAGATCAGCGAGTTCCTTGTCATCGTGCTGGCCATCCTGGCGTTTCTCCTGCTGCTGACCGGCGTGGGCGTCTATCTGCTGGTCAAAGTCGGCAAGAAGGCGGCCAGGAAGGCCCGGCAGGCCACCACCCGGCTGACCACGCACGTCAACGCCATGGGCACCGGCGACGCGGCCGAGGTCGAACGCCTCCGCCTCGACCTGCGCCGCGAGGTGACCCTCACCCGCCAGGCCGTCGAACAGGCCCAGCAGCGCGGCTGGGGCCTCGGCGACCTGCCCCGGCTGCTGGCCGACCTGTCGGCCCAGGCCGACGTGCACGACGGGCAGCTCGCCACGTACGCCCAGCAGCGCCGCGTCTCGCCGTACGTCGACCACGCCGCCCTCGACCGGCTGCGCGAGCACCAGGCCAAGCTGACCGCCATGTGCGCCCGCATCCGCGCCGACCTCCTGGGCGACCAGATGCACCACGCGTCCTCCGGCATCGACGAGCTGTACTCGCGCACGGAGCTGGAGATCGAGGCCCGCCGCCGCCCCCCGGACCCGCTGGACCAGATCGACGAGCTCTACCGCCGCTCGATGGACCAGCGCAAGGACCACTCCTGACGGTCACCGTCTGTGACACAATAAGCTCGCCGAGTACATCTTAGGAGGCGCGCATGAGCACAGCCCTTCCTGAGTGGTTCTATCCCGGCCCACCCGGCGGCTGGACCGCCGACATGCTCGATCACCTCCCCCCCGGCGCGCCCCGGCACGTCGAGCTGATCGATGGGTCGCTCATCATGATGTCTCCACAGACAGCCTTCCACCTGTACACGATCAGGTTGCTGGAGAACGCCCTGAAACCTCCCGCACGTCTCGCGGTGGTCCGCGAGATGACCATCACTCTGGGCCTCCGGCAGCGGCCGGAACCGGACATTCTGGTGGTGGAGAAGTCAGCGATCGGACCGAAGACGACTTCCTTCCGCCCAGAGGACGTCCACCTCGTCGCCGAGGTGGTCTCAGAGGAGTCCAAGGAGCGGGATCGCAGCACCAAACCGATCAAATACTCGGATGCCGGCATCCGGCACTTCTGGCGGGTGGAGCAGGAAGACGGCCTGCCGGTCGTGTACACCTTCGAGCTGGAACCGGCAGTCAGGGCCTATGTCCCCACCGGCATCCACCGCAAGCGGCTGCGAACGTACGTCGGGTTTGACGTAGACATCGACCTCGGCCTGGAGTGGCCACCTGGCTAGCTCCGGCCGCTGACACGGTGGTCGAGGGGCGCCCAGGCGGGTCCCCTCGACGGCGCCGGCCGGGCGGGTCAGCGGTGTCGGCGGTACTGGAGTTCCATGATCCCGCCGTCGGAGGCGGAGCTGGAGACCAGGTCGAGGCGGTAGGACTTGGGGAAGCCGTCGAACAGCCGGGTGCCCTCGCCCGCGACGTAGGGGAACACGCTCAGCCGGAACTCGTCGATCAGGTCGAGCCGCATGAGCGACCGCCAGAGGCCGACGCCGCCCCAGACCAGGATGTGGCCGTCGCCGTCCAGGCGGAGCTTGTCGATCTCCTCCGCCGTGTCGCCGCCGGCGACGGTGGTGTTGGCCCAGTCGGCCGTCTTCATGGTCCGGGAGAAGACGACCTTGCGCCCGGCGGTCAGGATGTCGGCGAACGGGTGGTCGGTGGCGGTCGTCATGCCCTTGGCGATGCCCTCGTAGGCGCCGCGGCCCATGACGTGCGCGTGGGCGCTCCGCAGGAAGTCGAGGTAGGCCGGGGAGTCGGGCCGGTTGTTCTCGGGCAGGTCGAAGCAGAACTTCCAGAAGTCGGTGCCCTCGTCGGCGAGCAGGCCGTCGAGGGAGTAGTTGAACACCGTCGCAATCAGCTTCCGCATGAGCGTGTCTCCGTGGTCTCGGGTCGTCCGGTGACACGTAGGACATCGGAGCCGCCCGGAACTCATCGGTGCCCGGCCGGACGCCGCTCAGTACTTGTCGACGCAGATGGTCAGCGCGGGGACGGGCCACGTCCACGAATGTCTGGTCACGCCGTCGCAGGCGGTGGCGTCCTTGTCGGCGTTCCCCCGCAGGACGCGCCGCACGGTGAACGTCTTCGGCGCTCGGCACTTGCGGGCGAAGTCCACGAACTCGTCGTTCTTCGACCACTTGTAGCAGTAGTTACGCCCGAACTGGTACGCCAGGCAGTACAGCACGTCGTTGTGGACGAGGTAGCGGTGGTTGGTCTCGCCGTCGCAGAGCCCGGAGGGAGTGGTGATGGCGGCCACCCGATAGGGCGCGCCCTGCTTGCAACTGTCGGTCACCGGCGCGTCCGGCAGGCCGGACAGGCAGTCACCGACCTTGAAGTCGGCCACCGGCTCACTGGGCTCCACGGTCGGGGTCCAGGTCGGGGCCACAGTCGGGGCCACAGTCGGGGCCACGGCCGAGGTCGGCGGCGCCTGGGTGGGGACGTCGGTGGGCGCGGGGAACGCCGGCGACGTCTCGGCGGGCTCGGCCGTGACCGTCGAGGAACCGGTCAGGGCCTCGCGCACGTTGTTCTTGATCACGTTCTTCCCGATCATCGCGAGCAGAACCAGCACGACGGCTCCCACCGCTGCCCCGATGCCGACCATTCTCGACCGTCCGGAACCCGAAGCCGCCTCCGCCTGCCGGACAGGCGGCGAGACCGGCTCCGGCTGCGCGGCCTCGCGTAATCGCGTGGCCCACTGCGCGGGCATGGGACGGCTGAACGCGGGCCGGTCGAGCGCGGTCGTGGCGAACTCCGCCAGGCCGGGATGGACGGCGGCCAGCGCGGCGACGTCGGTGGCGGACGGGTCACGGGCGAAGGCGCGGATGGCCAGCAGGGCGAACTGGTAGGCGTCAGCCTGCGGCGTCCCCGGCTGCTCCCCGGCGGGGATCCGCCGGTCGGGCGGTGTCTCCACGGGCGGCAGCGCCCGCGCTCCGCCCAGCCCCATCGCGTCGCAGCCGATGAGAAAACACCCCGGCCGGGGCTCTGTCGTGAACAGCACGTTCTCGGGGGCCAGGTCGCCGGCGACGATGCCCATCGCGTGCAGGCGGGCGAGCGTGTCGGCGAGATCGGCCAGGATCAGCAGGCGGTCGCGGTCGGTGACGTCCTCCTGGCCGAACAGGCGGTCGAGGGTCGCGAGCCGGCGGACGCCGCCGGACGGGCCCGGCCTCTCGCGGAAGAACCGCTGCGGCACGGTCCGCATCAGGAAACCGACGACGGCGCCGTTCTCCTCCACCAGCTCGGCAGGCCAGGCCGCCCGCTCCGCCAGCCAATCGGCGTCGGACGGGGAGAGACGGCCGGTCAACTGGGTCATCGCGGTGAGAACGGCGACGTCGAGCCCGGGGCGGACGTCGTAGTCGATCTCCTTGTACGCGACGCCGGGCCGGCCGTTGATCCTGCCGCTGAGCTCCTCGTGGACCATCCCCTGGCCCTCACGCCCGAGCGGCCGCCCCAGGGCGAGCTTTGCGCGGCCGATCACGGTTTGTCACCCCTGGCCTTGACCATGCAGCGACCCTAGTTCCGCCGACGTCAGAGATCAAAGGGACAGGTCTCACCTCCGGCGCCGACCGCTCGGCCGCTGACGACTTTCCCAAGAGGAAAACAGATGGTACTTTCCTTACAGGAAAGCAGTCGACCCTCGGGGAAGGCCCATGAACCAGCACGACGCCCAGACTTCGCTCGACGACATCCACCGCCTCCAGGCCAGGACCCGGCAGCAGATCGTCCGCCAGAGCTTTTCGCTGCCCCGCGTGGCCGTCTCCGCGCTCGCCCTCTTCGTCATGCTCGCCGCCATCGACCTGCCGAGCCCGTGGTACTACCTCGGCGCGGCGCTCGGGGTGGTCGTGTACGGGGGCGTGGGGATCGTCTGCGAGCACCGGGCCTCGGTCCGGCGGAAGGCCACCGGCCGGGAGGCCCTGTTCCACGGCGTGCTGCTGGCCTGCGTCATGGTGGCCTTCGCTGTCGGCCGGATCGCCGCCTCCGCGCTGTTCGGCCTGCCGCCGCACGGGGCGGCGTCGCAGGCGGTCGCGGGCGCGGTCGTGGCGGCCGTGGTGTACGTCGCGGCGACGCCCCTGAACCGCCGGGTCATGAGGTCGATCGTGCGGCAGGACGGCGGGGTCGCCTGATGGATCCGCTCTTCGACGAGTTCCTGCACGTCCCGGCGCGACTGTCGGTCGTGGCGCTGCTGGCGCCGGCCGATTGGGTGGACTTCGGCTTCCTCAGGGACTCGGTCGGCACCAGCGACTCGGCGCTGTCCAAGCAGGTCTCCGCGCTGGCCGCCGCCGGGTACGTGGTCGTCCGCAAGGACCAGGACAAACGGGCGCGGCGGACGTACGTGCAGCTCACCCCGCAGGGGCGGTCGGCCTTCCAGCGGCACGCGGCGGCCCTGGAGCGGATCGTCGCCCTCGCCCGCGACTCCGCCGACCGCCCCGCCGCCGACCAGAAGTGACGAGACCCACCGGGACCGGCCGCGTCACACTCAGCTGTTCCAGTCCGCGTAGATCGCCGCGGCCAGCTCCTGTTCCGTGACGCCCTTGCGGATCAGGGCCTTGGTGGCCTGGGCCTGGGCCGTCGTGGGCAGGCGGCCGGCGATCAGCACGGGCAGCGAGAGCCGGCGCACCAGCACCTCCGTGGCCGCGATCCCGTACGGGCGGCGCGCCACGGCCACGTTGACCCGCAGCGCGTGCTCGTTGCCGGGCGGCACGCCGGGACGGTCGATCTCGACGGCCGAATAGCGGAAGCCGTTCGCGAGGTCGCAGGAGGCGCATCCGGCCGGGCCCCGGCTCAGCCGGCCGCCGCACTCGGGGCACGTCAGGCGGTCGTAGGCGGCGTCCACGACCCGCCACGGGTGCTTGTCGGGCTCGTCGACCACCATGCGGGCGATGAGCTGCTCGTCCGGCGGGGCCACGGTGCCGAACTCCGCCAGCAGGAAGGCCCGCCAGCCCTCCTCGACCAGTTCGTCCACCAGCCCGGCGCAGCGGTCACAATCGGGCGCGCCGGCGGGTTCCAGATGTCCGCACACCTCACATCGCCGCATGGCCGAGACCGTACAAGCCGGGCGAGTGGCGGCGCCCCCGATTATCGGGCCGCCGTTTATTCGATTGCGAGTGCCGTGCCGGACCCGGCATACTCGTCCGCGTTGCTCGCAGCGAGACGAAGGGAGGCTGAGACCGTGACGACCGTTGCCCGCGTGCCGTTTTCCGCGCCCTCAGACCTTCCCACCAGGCGTCCGCTGACCTGATCCGTGCGGCGAGCCGGTGGGGCCTCGTAACTGGAGACATCTCACCGTGCCCAAGCACTCGCAACACCGCCGCCGTGGCAAGTTCGCGCTCGACGCCGACGACCTCGAATGGCTCGAAAGCGCCCCCGAGACCGATGACGGGCCGCCCGAGGGCGACCGCTGGTCCACCTGGGACCAGAGCACGCCCACCGAGAAGGGGCCGAAGCCGTACCCCGGCTGGCTGGTCACCGAGCTGGCCGCCGTCGACACCGAGCTCGGCCTGCTCAAGACCGGCAAAGAGGCCGACGTCCACCTGATCTCGCGGGGCGTGCCCGGCACCGACCGGGTCTGCCTGCTGGCGGCCAAACGCTACCGCTCCTCCGAGCACCGCCTGTTCCACCGGGACTCCGGGTACCTGGAGGGCCGCAGGGCCCGCGAGAGCCGGATGAACCGGGCCATGGCCAACCGCACGGCGTTCGGCAAGCAGGTGATCGCCGCGCAGTGGGCGGTGGCCGAGTTCACGGCGCTCTGCCGGCTCTGGGAGCTGGGGGTGCCGGTGCCGTACCCGGTGCAGATCGTGGGGACGGAGATCCTGGAGGAGTTCGTCGGCACCCCCGACGGGTACGCGGCCCCGCGCCTGGCCCAGGTCTCCGACGGCCTCGACGACCTGTGGGAGCAGCTCGTGGCGGCCATGGTGACGCTGGCCGCGGAGGGGCTGGCGCACGGGGACCTGTCGCCGTACAACCTGCTGGTGCACCAGGGGCGGCTGGTGATCATCGACCTGCCGCAGATCGTCGACGTGATCGCCCACCCCGCGGGCCCGTCGTACCTGGAACGGGACGCCCGCAACGTGGCCACCTGGTTCGCAGCCAAGGGCGTGGCCGCCGCGGACCCCGACGCGCTCGCCGACCTGCTCCGCAAGGAGTCGGGCCGGATGTGACCGGAGGAACCCGCACGGTCCGGGCGCCGGCGCCCGGACCCGTCCGCGCGGACCGGTTACGTACGGGCGAGCAGGGGCCGTTCCTCCTCTGCCGCCGCCGGGAGCCGGGTGTCGAGCAGGACGCGCACCGCCCCCACCCACACCATCGCCGAGCCGAGCAGGTGGGCGAGGACGACGAGCTCGGGCAGGTCGGTCACGGTCTGCGTCAGGCCGACGAGCCCCTGGGCGAGCAGCACGGCGAGGAACAGCGTGGTGCGCCGGTGGGCCGCCGAGCCCGGCTCGCGCCGGGTCCTGAGCCACAGGGCGACGGCGAGGCCGAGGCTGAGCGCGGCGGCGGCCCCGTGCAGCCAGACCATCGCCGTCCAGCTGAACGGCATGCGCGGCACGTCGGAGGAGTCACCCGCGTGCGGCCCGGTGCCGGTGACGATCGTGCCCGCCGCGACCAGCAGCGCCACGGACGCCACCAGCGCCGCCGGAAGCCGGCCCGACGGCGCGGACAGCGGCCGCGCGGGCCGGTCGAGCAGGCGGGCCTTGTGCCAGACGACCGTGGTGGCGGTCAGGAACAGCACGGCGGCCAGGAAGTGCGCGGCGACGAGGTACGGGCTCAGCCGCGCCCACACGGTGAGGCCGCCGACGACGGCGTTCAGCACGACGATCCAGAACTGCGCCCACCCCCACCGGGTCAGCTCGGGCACCGGACGGCGCTGCAGCCGGGCGACGACGATGAGCCAGCCGACGGCGACGCACACGACCCCGGACAACACCCGGTTGGTGAACTCGATCGCACCGTGGACGCCGAGCTCGGGCGTGGCCGCGAAACCGGCCTCCGAGCAGCGCGGCCACCCGTCACAGCCCAGCCCGGACCCGGTCAGGCGGACGACTCCGCCGGTCACGATGATCATCAGGCTGGTGGCCAGCGCCGCGCCCGCGGCCCTTCGCAGGGCGGCTCGTTCGAAGGCGACCCGGGCGGCGAGCCACTGGAAAGGAGTGGTCATGGGGGAAGAGGTCTCTCTGCTGCTCGGCGAACCGCCGTGGGTGGCGGCCGAAAACGCGATCAGGACTTTACTCTACAACCTGTAGAGCACCTGCCCTGGCTCCCCCGTCCCCGGCAGGCGTCCAGCGCTCCCAGACCCCGGGACGGCCACCTCCGCCGATGGCCGGAGGTGGCCTGCTCCCCCGTGGGTCAGCTGGTTTCGTTCTTCTTGGTGACCTCACCGGTGGCGGCGTCGACCATCACCTCGTGCTTGGTCCCGTCCGGGGTCATCACGTCCGACTGCCAGACGGTCTTGCCGTTCTCGGTGTCGAGCTTCAGCTTGGCGACGTGTCCCTCCGGTACGGCCGCGGCGACCTTGTCGGCGGCCTGGGCGTAGTCGAGCTTGGCCTCGGTGATGCGGGTGTGCATCTCGGCCTTCTCCTGCTCGTCCATCTGCTCGGTCGTCGGGCCCTTGACGACCTTGCCGGCCTGGACGTCGACCTGGTGTTCCGTGCCGTCGGAGCCGACGACCTTGACCTCCCAGAGCATGCCGTTCTCCTCGCTCTCGACGGAGACGACCTTTGATCCGGGAACCGCGGCCATCGCGACCTTGGCGGCGTCCTTGAGCTCTCCGGCTCCTGGCTTCATGGACGTGGCGCCCGGTGAGGGGGACATGGTCCCCGTCTCGGGCGGGCTTTCCATCGTCGGAGTCGGGCTTCCCATGGTGGGGCCCGGCGTCGGTTCGACGGCGAACTGGCCGACTTCCCGTACGGCGCCGCAGCCGGCGGCGAGCAGTGCCGCACCGACCAGTGCCCCGATGATCGACTTGTTCATACCTGGACCGCTGCCCCAGGAACCCGGCTTCATTCCCGCAGGTCAGAACCCCGGGCCAGGCCCGGGGCCGGCGAGACGCGCCACCCGGGCACCCACCACCGACCCACCGGCCCGTACTGGACGGCCACTCCGCGCCTGTCGCCGGCCGCCACTGGAGGCCCGCGCCACGCACCTCGCCGACTGCTACGTGACGCCTGTCGCCGGCCACTACTCGACGCCTGCGTCACGCCTGTCGCAGGCCGCTACTTGACGCCTGCTTCGCGCATGTCGCGCAGCTCGCGCTTGAGCTCCTTGATCTCGTCGCGCAGCCGCGCGGCCACCTCGAACTGAAGGTCGGCGGCCGACTGGTGCATCTGCTCGGTCAGCGACTCGATCAGCGACTCCATCTGCGCCCGCGGCATCTCGCCCGCGATGGCCTTGGCGTGCTGGCCCGCCTGGCGGGCGGCGAAGCCGGGCACCGGGGCCTTGCCGCGCGACTGCTGGCGGCCGCCGCCGAGCAGCTTGTCGGTGTCGGCGTCCTCCCGCTGGAGGGAGTCGAGGATGTCGGCGATCTTCTTGCGCAGCGGCTGCGGGTCGATGCCGTTGGCCTCGTTGTAGGCCATCTGCTTGGCCCGGCGCCGGTTGGTCTCGTCGATGGCCCGCTCCATCGACGGCGTGATCTTGTCGGCGTACATGTGGACCTGGCCGGAGACGTTACGGGCGGCGCGGCCGATGGTCTGGATCAGGGAGGTCTCCGAGCGCAGGAAGCCCTCCTTGTCGGCGTCGAGGATGGCCACCAGCGACACCTCGGGCAGGTCGAGGCCCTCGCGCAGCAGGTTGATGCCGACCAGCACGTCGAACTCGCCGATGCGCAGCTCGCGCAGCAGCTCGATGCGGCGCAGCGTGTCGACCTCGCTGTGCAGGTAGCGCACCCGGATGCCGAGCTCAAGGAGATAGTCGGTCAAGTCTTCGGACATCTTCTTGGTCAGCGTGGTGACCAGGACGCGCTCGTCGCGCTCGGCGCGCTCGCGGATCTCGTGGACCAGGTCGTCGATCTGCCCCTTGGTGGGCTTGACGACGATCTCGGGGTCGACCAGGCCGGTGGGCCGGATGACCTGCTCGACGACGTCGCCCTTGACCCGCCCCAGCTCGTACGGCCCGGGCGTGGCCGACAGGTAGACCGACTGCCCGATGCGCTCCAGGAACTCCTCCCACTTGAGCGGCCGGTTGTCCAGCGCGGACGGCAGCCGGAAGCCGTGGTCGACCAGCGTGCGCTTGCGCGAGGCGTCGCCCTCGTACATCGCGCCGATCTGCGGCACGGTCTGGTGGGACTCGTCGAGGACCAGCAGGAAGTCTTCGGGGAAGTAGTCGAGCAGCGTGTTGGGCGCGGTGCCGGCGGCGCGGCCGTCGAGGTGGCGGGAGTAGTTCTCGATGCCGGAGCAGGTGCCGATCTGGCGCATCATCTCGATGTCGTAGGTGGTGCGCATGCGCAGCCGCTGGGCCTCCAGCAGCTTGCCCTGCCGCTCCAGCTCCGACAGGCGCGCGGCCAGCTCGGCCTCGATGCCGGCCACGGCCGCCGCCATGCGCTCCTCGCCGGCGATGTAGTGGGAGGCGGGGAAGATGTAGAGCTCTTCGTCCTCGGTGATGACCTCGCCGGTCAGCGGGTGCATGGTGGCGAGCTTCTCGATCTCGTCGCCGAACATCTCGATGCGCACGGCCAGCTCTTCGTACTTCGGGATGATCTCGATCGTGTCGCCGCGCACCCGGAACGTGCCCCGGGTGAAGGCCAGGTCGTTGCGCGTGTACTGCATGTCGACCAGGCGGCGCAGGAGCTGGTCGCGGTCGACCTCCATGCCGACGCGGAGCCTGGCCATGCGGTCGACGTACTCCTGCGGGGTGCCCAGGCCGTAGATGCACGAGACGGAGGCGACCACGATGGTGTCGCGGCGGGTGAGCAGCGAGTTGGTGGCCGAGTGGCGCAGCCGCTCGACCTCGTCGTTGATCGAGGAGTCCTTCTCGATGTACGTGTCGCTCTGCGGCACGTACGCCTCGGGCTGGTAGTAGTCGTAGTAGGAGACGAAATACTCGACCGCGTTGTTGGGCAGCATCTCGCGCAGCTCGTTGGCGAACTGGGCGGCGAGCGTCTTGTTGGGCTGCATGACCAGCGCGGGCCGCTGCAGCCGCTCGATCAGCCAGGCGATCGTGGCCGTCTTGCCGGTGCCGGTGGCGCCGAGCAGGACGCTGTCCTTCTCCCCGGCCCGGACGCGGCGCTCCAGCTCGGCGATGGCCGTCGGCTGGTCGCCGGATGGAGTCATCTCGGTGACGACCTCGAAAGGCGCCACCTTCCGCTGCAAATCTGTGACCGGACGCATGCTGCCACTGTAGGCGGCGTCACCGACAGAAACCGTCAGGCCGTGGGCTGCCCGATCCGGGGGAACGGCGTGGTGGAGAACACCACCTCGACCGGCACCCCGAAGTATCCGGCCATGCGCAACGCCAGGTGAAGACTCGGGCTGTATTCGCCCCGCTCCAGGTATCCCACGGTCTGGTAGTGCACCCCCAGCGCCTGCGCGAGCTGCCTGCGGCTCACCCCCCGCTCGGCGCGCAGCAGCGCGATGCGGTTGTGGACGGTCTCACTCATCAACCCTCCATGTAGCAGACCTGCTCCATCCATAACACACCTGCTATGGGACGTAATAGTCATATGACGACACATTGCAAGCGAACAGCAAGTCATACCCGATACGGTCGGATTCGCCTGTAGCGGAAAAGGAAGGTTCGATGTCACGACCCCGAGAGGCACTGATCCAGGCAGGTCAGGGCATAGCCCAAGCGGTCGCTCAAGGAGGTGACGTACGGCAGGCGATGAGCCAGGCGATCGGACAGGTCGCCGACCAGGCCGGCCAGCTCACCGGCCAGGCCCCCGGCTTCGCGCTCAACCCGCACGACTTCGCCGCCGCCCGCGACGGCGGCGCCTCCGTCGGCACGCTGATCGAGGCCAGGTCCGCCTCGCTGAACGAGGCCGGCGAGATCGTCAACCGCAGCTTCGCCGAGAACGGCATGCACGTCATCTCGCCGGTGGTGATCCCCAAGGGCAGCACGGCCAAGGTGGTCATCCCGCTGACGGTCCTGGTGGTCCTCGGCCTGATCGGCGCGCTCGGCGGCATCGTGCCGGGGTCGGACATCTTCTTCGGCCCGCACTACTGGGTGGTGCTGGTGCTGGCCGCCGCGTTCCTGTGGTGGCGCAGGAGCGTGGTGATGGTCCCCGAGGGCTGCAAGGCGCTGATCACCAAGTTCGGCAAGCTGGTGCACATCGCCGACCCGGGCCGGGTGACGCTGTTCAACCCGTGGAAGCGGGTCAGCTACATCGTCAACACCACGCGCGAGTACCCGTTCAACGCGCCCATCAGGGAGGCGCCGACGCAGCAGGGCGTCAAGGCCAGCGTCGACCTGTTCCTGCAGTTCAGGATCGAGAACCCGGCCGAGTTCATCTTCGTGCTGGGCTCGGTCAGCGGCTTCCAGTCCAAGCTGCAGAACGCCATCAGCGAGGTCACCCGCTCGCTGATCTACGCCCAGCGGGCCGAGGACATCTACGACCTGGTGGGCGAGAGCACCCTCGGCATGCTGGAGAACCTGAACCAGCAGTTCCTGCCCGCCGTACGGCTCACCGACGTGAACATCACCCACGCCGAGCCGTCCAGCCAGGAGTACCGCATGGACCTGGCCGCCCCCGAGATGGTCAGGGTGGCCAAGGAGGCCTACACCTACGAGTACGAGCTCCAGCTCCGCAAGGAGCAGAACGAGGGCGACCTGGTCAAGGAGCTGGCCGGCCTCCAGGAGACGCTGAGCGCCATCCAGGCCGAGATCGCCGGCTACCAGGCCCGCATGGACACCGCGCTCGAACGCGCCAGCCACCAGGCCACCGCGCAGGCCAGGCAGCGCCTGGTCGAGGCCGAGTCCACGGCCAACGCCAACGCCGCGCTGCTGGAGGCCCAGGCCCTGGACATCCGGGCGCTGTCGGCCGCCGAGGCCCCCGAGATCCTCGACTACCGCTTCCAGCAGGACCTGCTGACCAAGCTGGAGTCGGTGGCCACCCGGCTGCCGCAGGTGGTGCAGGTGGGCGAGCAGACCGACATCGACTTCCTGGCGCTGGCCCAGCAGCTCGTGGGCGGCAAGGGCGCGACGCTGTTCTCCCCCGAGGACATGGCCGCCATCCGCGGCCGGCTCGACGAGATCGCCGCCCGCGTCAGCAGCCGCGAGGACGAGATCGCGGCCCTGCTGAAGAAGGCCGCCGCCGACGTGAGCGAGCCGCAGGCCACGCCCGAGCCCGACAACGACCTGGAACGCACGGTCGAGCGCCTGCTGCCCGGCCACCTGAGCGAGGGTGAGGTCCGATGACCCGCGAGTTCTCCAAGATCAAGGAGTCGCTGGCCTCCTGGTCCGACATCCGCCAGCTCCTGCGCGGCGGCGAGCAGGGCCAGCTCGTGCCGGTGGTGATCCCCAAGGACCGGCGCGGCTTCGCCTGGATGGCGCTCGTCCTGCTGGCCCTGTACTTCGCCGGGATGGCCGCGCTCACCGACCTCACCCTGCCCGCCGCGCTGGCTGCGCTGTTCTTCCTGGTCGTGGCGCTGGTCACGATGTGGCGCAAGGCGATCATCGAGATCGAGGAGGGCACCACCGGCGTGCGCAGCCGCTGGGGCGCGATCACCGGCACGCTCCCGCCGGGCCGCCACTACCTGTGGCTGCCGTGGGACCGGGTGGACGCGGTCGTGGACACCTCCACCGAGATCCCGTACTCGGCGCCGATCGTGGCCTGCCCGACGGCCGAGAACGTGCCGCTGAAGTCGATCGAGTTCTTCCTGAAGTTCCGCATCGTGGACCCGGTGGCGTTCGTCCGGACGATCGGCGCGGGCAACTTCGACCTCGTGCTCTCCAGCGCCGTGCAGGACGCGATCCGGCAGCGCAGCCGGCGGGTCAACACCGAGCGCGCCTACGACCTGCGCGGCTCCGACGTCGGCGACATGCAGGAGGCGCTCAACCGCCAGCTCGGCCGGTACGGCGTGCGCGTCACCGGCGCCAACATCCCCGACGTCCAGCTCCCCGACCAGTACCAGCAGCACCTGGCCACCCGGGAGAAGGTCGCCAAGGAGCTGTCGGCCTACGAGCGCGAGTGGGAGCTGACCCGCAAGCGCCGCATCGACACGCTGCTCATGGAGATCGAGCGATCGAAGAAGACCCGCGACGCCCGCGTGGTCGAGGTCAAGGCCGCCCACAACAACGCGCGCAAGAACGTGGCGCGCATGCTGGAGGAGCAGGAGACCGAGGCCCAGCGCGTGACGTGGGAGATCGAGGCGCGCGGCAGGGCCGATCTGACCGCCGCCGAGAACGAGGCCAAGGCCCTGCGCAGGCTGGCCGAGTCCTACCGCGACAACCGGGCCGTGCTGCAGTACGAGCTGGCCCGCCGGCGCCTGGACGTGGGCGCCAAGCTCGCCGAGAACGCCCCCCAGCCGCTGGTCGTACGGACCCAGCAGGGCCAGGCCGACTCGGCGCTGTCCACCCTCGTCCTGGCCCAGTTGCTCCCCCGCATCTCGGGCACGGGACACGCCGCCGTCAACGGCCAGACCCCCACCGCATAGGAGAGACCCCATGGTGTTCCGCAAGTTGATGGCCGCCTTCGGCGCGGGCGTCGAGGTCGACACGGTGCTCACCGACACGACCGTGCGTCCCGGCTCGCCGCTGCGCGGCGTCGTGCACTTCCGGGGCGGCGGCTCCGACTACAAGGTCGAGGGCATCTACCTCGACCTGACCGCCGTGGTGGAGGTCGAGAGCGGCGACAACGAGTACAAGACGACCTACAGCTTCCTGCGCCAGCAGGTGGCCGGGACGTTCCAGCTCGCCTCGGGCGCCCAGCACCAGCAGCCGTTCGAGATCATGGTGCCGTGGGAGACGCCGATCAGCGCGATCGGCGGCCACCCGCTGCACGGCATGCGGCTCGGCGTCCAGACGGAGCTGGCGCTGGCGGGCGCGATCGACAAGGGCGACCTCGACCCGCTGTTCGTCAGCCCGTTGCCGGCCCAGGAGCACGTCATCGCCGCCCTCGACCGGCTGGGCTTCGGCTTCAAGAAGGCCGACCTGGAGCGCGGCACGCTGTACGGCTCGACGATGCCGTTCTTCCAGGAGATCGAGTACTACGCGGGCGGCCAGTGGCGGCGGCACTTCAACGAGCTGGAGCTGACGTTCATCGCCGGGCCGCGGCAGATGGACGTCATCCTGGAGGCCGACCAGCGCGACGGCTTCCTGACCTCCGGCCACGACACCTACAACCGCTTCACGGTGCGCTACGACGACCACCCCGGCGCGGCCGACCAGGCGTTGCAGCACGGCCTGGAGCAGATGGCCCGCCGCCGCGGCTGGTTCTAGCCGGGCGCTCCCCGAGCCGGGCGGCGTCCCGGCTCAGGGGACCCGGTACATGCGCTCGGTCCAGGCCCGGTAGCGCCAGGTGTGCCCGACGCGGTAGTCGTGGCCCAGGTAGACGCCGAAGACCTGGCGCTTGAGCTCGCGCAGCGACCCGGCCACGTTGGGCGCCCAGCCGGTCATCGGGTAGCCGCGGTAGGAGACCGCCCGCAGCCCCAGCCCGCTCGCCGCGGCCAGCGCGAAGCGGGCCGAGGCGACGTGGTCGGGGTGGTCGCACAACCCCCGGCCGGTGGGCGGCTCGGGGTCGAGCGTGCGCAGCACCGTCGGCTGGAAGCGGGCGTAGAGCGCGCGCAGCACGCCGACCACGTCCCTCCTGCCGACGCAGCGCGGCTCGGGGCCGGCGCCGAACCGGCGCACGCAGGAGCGGTCCTGCCACAGCCTGGTCAGCGCGTCGCGGCCGCCGTCGGCGCGCGGGTCGCCGCCGTCGGGCAGCCCGACGAAGGCGAGCCTGACCGCGGGCCGGTCGGCCAGCTCCTCCAGCCGGACGGGGAAGCCGCCCGCCGTGATCGTCCTGACCCGCCAGACGTCGGGCGCGCCGGCCAGGAAGGCGTACGCGGCCCGCAGGCCCTGCGCGCGGTCGCGGGCGTAGGCGACGGGGTCGCGGTCGTCGTCCCAGCCGGCCTGGCCCTCGCCCGCGGTCAGGTAGACGGTCACCGTCGGACGGTGCCACTGGACGGCGCCGTACAGGTCGGGGCTCATGAACAGCAGGTCGTCGTCCGGATGGGCCACGACCTGCAGGAACCGCTCCGACGACGACGGCCGGTGCACCTCCGCCCACGCCGCCGCGGGCGGGGCCGGGCACGCCAGCACGGCCACCAGCACCAGCGCCAGCGCGGCCGCCGAGAACATCCTGATCCCCTTCATCCCCACCCCCGTGCGATTCCAGTATCGAACCTGGTCAGGTCCCGGTCCTGAGCTGCCAGGGGGAGATGTCATGTCATTCCCGGGTAGGAGATACCTCCTTCCCGTGCGCTGGAAGTCGCATGCCGACGGTCGTTACGATGACCTAGGGGATTGACTGATCGTCGGACGGGCGGGCGAACGATGGCACGGTTCATGGCGGCGCTGAAGCGGGTCGCCCCATGGGCGGCCCAGAACGCCGACGGCGCCATCGCCTTGTTACTGGCCGTGGTGATCGGCGTGCTCGGCATCATGCCCGACACGGTGGTGCCGACCGATGTGCAGACCCAGCTCGTCAACGCCGCGACGCTGGTGATCATGGCGCTGGTGGCCACCGCCCTGCTGCGCGACCGCGCCCGCCAGGCCCCGGTCGAGGAGACCATCACCTCCGGCGCGCTGGCCCAGCTCCCCGTCCGGCTGTCGCGGCTGGAGGAGATCGAGACGCTCGTCCACGGCACCCGCAAGGCCCTCGACGCGCTGCAACTGGTCAGGGTGCTGGGCAGCAAGCAGGAGATCGCCCAGATGCACGCCGAGGCGCGCAAGGACACCACCCGGTGGAGCTTCAAGGGCGGCACCGGCACCTACCTGCGCGCGGTCACCCTGCCCGAGTGCGTGGCCGCCGCCCGCCGGGAGAAACGCCACCTCGTGGTGCGGGTGGAGGTGATCGACCCGTCCAACGTCGAGGTGTGCGAGACCTACGCCCACTACCGGCGCTCCCTGTCGGACTCCCCCGACGCGACCGGCGAGACGTGGACGACCGACCGGGTCAGGAAGGAGTCGTACGCGACGATCCTGGCCGCCTTCTGGTACCGCCAGCGTTACGGCCTGCTCGACATCGAGGTCGGCCTGTCGTCGTCGATGACGACGTTCCGCTGGGACCTGTCGGCCACCCGGCTGATCATGACGGTGGAGGACCCCAACCGCGCCATGACCGCGCTGGCCGGCACGTTCTACTACGAGAACTGCGACACCGAGCTGCGGCTCAGCTTCGAGCAGGCGCGGCGGGTGCCGATGGACATGTACAAGAAGGCGCCGCTCGGCGACGAGCCCACGATCGAGGAGGTCCAGGACCTGTTCGGTCGCATCGGGGTGCCTCTTCCCAAGGCCTACGACGGCCGCGACGTCGTGGACATCGCGCGCAAGGCCCTGCGCGCCGTCGATCCCTACGGCGAGGCTCGTCCTGCGGCCCTCCGACGAGACGGAACGTGAGTGCAGCTCATGAGCTATCGGTCGGTCTTCCAGCGGGTCCGCGACGGACAGGCCAGGTCGTGGGCGCTCGGCGTGCTGCGGGAGACCGCGCGCCCGAGGGCCGTACGCCATCCGCTCGGCTTCGTCTGCCTGCCGCTGGAGCGAGAGGGCGGCGAGGGGGTATGCCTCCACCTGTGGTCCGACTCGCTCCAGCACGCCGAGAGCACCACCTCGCAGATCCACTGCCACAGCTGGGACCTGGTCAGCCACGTGCTCTACGGCCAGGTGCGCAACGTGCACGCGGTGGTCACCGACGCGGGGCCCGACGCCACGCACCGGGTGTTCGAGGTGGTCAGCGGCGCCGACGGCGACCGCATCTCGCCCACCCGCCGCACCGTGCGGCACGCCACCGGGCTGGTGGAGCTGTTCGGCCCCGGCGACACCTACACCCTGCCGGCCGACCGCTTCCACAGCAGCGTGGTGCCGGAGGGCGGCGAGGCGGCCACGATCGCGCTCGGGCGCGGCCGGCCCGGCAGCCGCGACCTGTCGCTCGGCCCGCTCGGGGCGGGCGGCCACCACGTTCCCCGGGAACCGCTGAACGCCGAGGAGACGGCGCTGGCCGTCCGGCTGATCACCGCCCACCTGACCTGAGGGGTGCCCGATGGACCTGGATCACGCTCGCTCTGTGGCCGTCGAGGCCGCCCAGGCCGCCGGGGCGCTGCTCGCGGCGGGCACGCGTGGGGCCGTCGGCATCCGGGCCAAGGGCGACGCCGGCGACGTCGTCACCGATCTCGACCTGGCCTCGGAGAAGCTGCTGGTCGAGCGCATCCTGACGGCCTTCCCCTCGCACGCGATCGTGGCCGAGGAGTCGGGGCTGATCGGCGCGGCGGGCGGCGAGTGGACGTGGCTGGTCGACCCGCTCGACGGCACCAACAACGTGGCCATCGGGCTGCCCACGTACGTGGTGGGGGTGGCGTTGTGCCGGGCCGGGCGGCCGGTGCTGGGCGTGGTGCACGACCCGGTGACGGCCCAGACGTGGTCGGCGATCCGGGGCCGTGGGGCCGTGGCGTCCACGGGGGCGCGGCTGGCGCCGCCGTACACGGCAAGCCCGCACGGCCTGCTGCTGGCCTGGACCCAGGGGTACGGCGTGAGCAGGGGCGACGCCACCGTGCTGGCGTTGAAGACGGCGCTGGAGGTGGGCGCGCGGCGGGTGCTGCAACTGTGGGCGCCGCTGCTGTCGTGGGCGATGCTGGCCCGCGGCGACATCGACGGCATCGTCGGCTACCGCGCCGAGGCGGTCGACCTGCCGGCCGGCGCGCTGCTGGCCCAGGAGGCCGGGATCGAGATCAGGGCGCTCGACGGCGGCCCGTTCGAGGAGAGCATCGACGGCACGGCCGAGGACCGCAGCTTCGTGGCCGCCCACCCCCGCGCGCTGCCCGGACTGATGGCGCTGCTGCCCGGGTAGATCGCCCCGGCGCTCAGCCGAACGTGACCAGGGCCCAGACCGTGGCCAGCAGCCCGGTGACAGCCAGGCCCGCGCCGGTCAGCAGGAAGCGGCGCAGCGGCACCGCGACGCCGTGGCGGCGGCACGACTCGAACCACAGCAGCGTGGCCAGCGACGCCCACGGGGTGATCACCGTGCCCACGTTCGTGCCCACGAGCAGGGCCAGCAGGTGATCCTGGTCGGCGGCCGGGATCACCGCCTCGACGGCCTTGTAGGCGGGCAGGTTGTTGATCGCGTTGGACAGGCCCGCGCCCACCGCGGCCGTCCGGTACGGGTCGCCCTCCGTACCGATCATCCACGTCATCAGCGCGTCGAGCCCGTGGGCGCTGAGCGTGGGCACCACCAGGAACAGCCCGGTCACGAAGACGACGAGCTGCCAGGGGATCAGGCTCCAGGTCAGCCGGGCCCGGTCGCGCACCAGGAAGGCCGCCACCACCAGCACGGCCGCGGCGGTGGCGGCGACGGCGACGTGCGCCTTGAGCAGCAGCAGGACGATGAACAGCAGGCAGCCGGCCGAGGCCGCGCCGAACAGCACGCGGTCGGCCACCGGCGCCAGCACCGGCGGCGTGTAGCGCAGGTCGCGGCGCTCGCCCCGGCGCCAGAAGAACACCCACAGGAACACCATCGTCACCGCGATCGAGGCGAGCTGCGGGGCCCACATGCGGGCGGCGAAGCCCTGGGCGTCGAGGCCGAGCTTGTCCATGGCGAGCAGGTTGGTCAGGTTGGAGACGGGCAGCAGCAGGCTCGCGGTGTTGGCCAGCCAGATGGTGGTCATCGCCAGCGGCAGGGCGGCGATGCGGGCCCGGGGCGCCAGGGCGAGCATGACGGGGGTCAGCAGGACGGCGGTGGTGTCGAGGTTCAGAAAAATCGTGACAAATGACGCGAAAGCCGTACAAAGAAAGAAAAGCGCGGTGTAGTTGCCGCGGCCGAGCACCGCCATCCGAGCCGCGATGGCGTCGAAGACCTGCGCTTCCTTGGTCAGCTCGGCCAGCACGATGATGGCGACCAGGAAGACCAGCAACGGCCCGATGTCAGCGAGGCTCTCCGCGGCGTCGCGCCACGGCAGCAGACCGGTCGCCACGAAGATCAGACCGAGAGCAAGCAGCCCGATCCGGATCAGATCGAGCACAGCCAGACGCCGCCACACTCGACGATGATCGCACACTGACTCCAAATCACCGATTCCTCGGTGGATACTGAGCAGATGGCACGTGACGGCAGGCCGACCGAGATCTTCGTCAGCTACTCCCCGGCCGACACCGCCTGGGCGACCTGGATCGCCTGGGAGCTGGAGGCGGCCGGCTACCGGACCATGATCCAAGCCTGGGACTTCGTGCCCGGCACCAACTTCATCGACTTCATGGACCGCGGGGTCAGCGAGGCGCAGCTCGTCGTGGCCGTGCTCTCGCGCAACTACCTCACCTCGCGCTACGGGCGCATGGAATGGCAGGCGGCCATGCGCGCCGACCCCGACAACCCCTCCAACAAGCTCGTCACGATCCGGCTGGAGGACGTGCAGCTGGAGGGCCTGCTGTCCACCATCACCTGGGTCGACCTGCTCGGCGTCACCGACTCGGGGCAGGCCAGGGCGCTGCTGCTGGGCCGGGTCGGCGAGGCGCTGGCCGGGCGGGCCAAGCCCGAGTCCGCCCCCGCCTTCCCCTCCGGCCGGGTCGTCCCGCCCCCGGCCACCCCGACGCTGCCCCCGACGACCGACCTGGCCAGGGCCCGCCGCACCCCGGTGACGGCCCCCAAGTTCCCGCCCTCGGGCGGCGACGACCGCGGGCGCGAGTCGGTCAACGTGCTGCACATCGGCGGGCCGAGGTTCGGGCGGGCGCTGCCCGATCCCGGCGAGCCGTTCACGCCGGAGGACATGCAGGCCCGCATCTGGGCCGACCTGACGGCCATGTACGACCGGGGCATGCCGCGTCCCGACCTCATGGTGGTCAGCGGCGACCTGACCGAGTCCGGCAGCCTGGGGCAGTTCGCGCAGGCCACGCAGTTCGTCACCGACCTGCGGCTGCTGATCGGGCTGGAGCCCCACCGGCTGGTGCTGCTGCCCGGCCCGCGCGACGTCACCAAGGCCGCGGCCAGCGCGTACTTCATGACCTGCGAGGCCGACGACGTGAGCCCGCAGCCCCCCTACTGGCCCAAGTGGCGGCATTTCGCCGGGCTGTTCCGCGAGGTGTACCAGGGGCTCGACGACCGGGTGTTCGACGGGGGCCAGCCCTGGACGTTGTTCGAGGTGCCCGACCTGCGGGTGGTCGTGGCGGGGCTCAACTCGACGATGGCGATGAGCCATCTGGAGCGCGACGCGTACGCGCTGCTGGGCGAGGCGCAGGCCGCGTGGTTCGCCGAGCGGCTGCGCCCCTACGAGGAGAGCGCCTGGCTGCGGCTGGGCGCGATCGGCCATCCGCCCGCCGCGTTGCGGGACGCGCCCACGTTCGACCGGCTGCTCACCCACCGGCTCAACCTGCTCTTCCACGGCTCCGGCGCGGGCGTCCCGGCCGCCGAGCCGCGGCCGGGCTTCGCCGCGGTCGTGGCCCCGCGCTCCGGCCGCCACCAGGTGGTCGAGATCTCCCCCGACGGCATGCGCACCTGGACGCCCGACACCGGCAAGCCCGCTCGCGCCCGGCACGGCTGGCGGGCGGTTCGGGCCACGTTCACCGGCGAGACCCCCGGCACCCCGCCGCCCGTCCCCCAGCCCGAGGAGCGCGAGCCGAGCCCCGTCGAGCTGCTGCTCGACCGCATCACCGAGGTCTGCGAGGCCCGGCACGAGCGGGCCAAGATCCGGCGTTTCCCCGACCACCTGGTGGTCACCCACCCCGAGGACGGGTTCGTCCGGCAGCTCATGATCGGCGCGCACGTCGGCGAGCTGACCGAGGCCGCCGCGACCGGGTTCGCCCGCCGCGCCCACGCCGCCGACCTGGCCGCCGAGCTGATCTACCAGGGCCCGCCGGCCTCCCGCGCGCTCCGCGACGACCTCATGCGCAAGGGCGTGCGGGTGCGCAGCTTCCTGGAGTTCCAGGGCCTGCTCGACCTGTCGGGATACGTCGCCGAGCAGACCGCCAGGCTCACCGGCGACCGCCGTTACCCGCCCGGCCTCTACGTCCCCCAGCGCTACCGCGAGCTCGACCGGCCGGGCAGCCAGATCAGGGAGGGGCTCACCGACGAGCTGATGCGGCTGCTGGCCGCCGACCACGGCCGGTTCCTGCTGCTGCTCGGCGACTTCGGCCACGGCAAGACGTTCGCGCTGCGCGAGCTGGCCAGGCGCATCCCGGCCGAGCTGCCGCACCTGACGCCGATCTTCATCGAGCTGCGCGCCCTCGACAAGGCCCACTCGGTCGACGCCCTGGTGGCCGCGCACCTGGCCGGGCACGGCGAGGAGTTCATCGACCTCAAGGCGTTCCGCTACCTGCTCCGGCAGGGGCGCATCGTGCTGCTGTTCGACGGGTTCGACGAGCTGGTCACCCGGCTGACCTACGACCGGGCGGCCGACCACCTGGCCACCCTGCTCGCCGCGGCCGAGGACAAGGCCAAGATCGTGGTGGCCAGCCGTACGCAGCACTTCAAGTCGCACAGCCAGGTGCTGACCTCGCTCGGCGAGATGGTGGGCGTGCTGCCGCAGCGGCGGGTGCTCAGCGTGGAGGACTTCACGCACGACCAGATCCGCTCCTACCTGGACAACCGGTTCGACGACGGCGACGAGGCCGGCGCCCGCATGTCGCTCATGGGCGAGATCAAAGACCTGCTGGCCCTGGCCCAGAACCCGCGCATGCTCAGCTTCATCGCCGACCTCGACGCCGACCGCCTGCGCACGGTCGCCGGCGCCCAGCACACCCTCAGCCCGGCCCTGCTGTACGAGGAGATCCTCAGCACCTGGCTGGCCTTCGAGGAGCGGCGGGCCCGCGTCCCCGGCTCGCCCGGCGCGTTGTCGATCGGCGAGCTGTGGCGGGTGGTCACCGCGCTGGCGCTGCGCCTGTGGGACAGCGGCGAGACGCTGCTCGGCGTCGACGAGCTGACCGAGATCGGCGAGACGCTGAGCGACCTGGCCTCGGGCCAGCTCTCCCCCGCGCACGCCGCGCACGCCATGGGCTCGGGCAGCCTGCTGGTGCGCACCGAGGAGGGCATGTTCGGGTTCATCCACGCCTCGGTGATGGAATGGCTCATCGCCCGCCACATCGCCGCGAACCTCGACAATCCTCTCCCGCTGGCCCGCAGGCCGCTGTCGGCGCTGACCGTCGAGTTCCTGTGCGACCTGGCCGACGTACGGGCGTTGCGCGCCTGGGTGGCCGACCCGCCCGCCGACGACGTGGCCAGGGCGAACGCGGTCAAGATCGCGGCCAGGCTGCGCACCCCGGCCAAGGCCGACCTGCGCGGCGCGAACCTCAAGGGCGAGGACCTGTCGGCGCGCGACCTGCAGGAGGTCGACCTGACCGGCGCCGACCTGTCGGAGGCCACCCTCGCCGGCACGAACCTGTCCAGGGCCGTCCTGCGCGACGCCAGCCTGGCCGGCGCCCGGCTCGACGGCGCCAGGCTGACCGGCGCCGACCTGACCGGCGCCGACCTGTCGGGCGCGCGGCTGGCGCAGGTCGACCTGAGCGACGTCACGGTGGAGGGCGCCCGCTGGCACCGGGCGTCCCTGATCAACGTCACCGGCACGCTGCCGCGCCTGCCGGGCGCGGCGGTGGTGCCGGGGCAACCGGTGGAGGTGGAGTTCGCGCCCGCCGGCATCGGCGTCCCGTACGGCTACCACTTCCAGACGTCCCGCCTGCCCGAGCCCATCGCCTACAGCCCCGACGGCTCGACCATCGCCATCGGCAACGAGGACGGCGGCGTGCTGCTGTGCGTCGGCGGCTCCCCGGTCCGCACCCTCCAGGGCCACCGCGGCCGCGTCTACGCCGTCACCTTCGCCGGCGACCTGCTGGCCACCGGCGCGAGCGACGGAACGGTCCTGCTCTGGGACGCCCTCACCGGCCGGCGCCTGCACACCCTGACCGGCCACCCCGACGGCGTGTGGCCGGTACGCCTCAGCGCCTCGGGCGAGCTGGTGGCGGCCGGCGGCGGCGACGGCGTGGTCCGGGTATGGGAGACCGCGACCGGCCGGCTGGTCCACGAGCTCCCGGGCCACCGCGCCCCCGTCTACACCGCCTCCTTCGGCCGCTCGCAGCTCGTGACGGGCGACTCGGCGGGCGTCGTCCGGGTCTGGGACCTGACCGCCGGGCAGACGGCCGTCACCCTCGACGGCCACCGCGGCAGCGTCTACCGGGCCGTGCACAGCCCCGACGGCACCCTGCTGGCCACCGGCGACCAGGCGGGCACGATCCGGCTCTGGGACACCGCCACCTGGTCCCCCCGGCACGAGCTGACCGGGCACACCGGCAGCGTCTACTGCCTGACGTTCTCCCCCGACGGCTCGATGCTGGCCAGCGGCGACACGTCCGGCAGCGTGCGCCTGTGGGAGCCGTCCGGCGAGCCGCTCGGCGTGCACACCACCCACGCGGCGGCCGTCTACCAGGTGACCTTCAGCCCCGACGGCCGCACGGTGGCCAGCGGCGACTCCGGCGGCACGGTCCGGCTCCAGCCCATGGGCGGCGGCAAGCGCGTCGAGCTGACCGGCCACCGCAGCTCGGTCTGGCCCTTCGCGTTCCATCCCGACGGCCAGCAGCTGGCCACCAGCAGCAACGACGGCACCGTCCGCCTGTGGGACCCGCTCACCGGGCAGTGCCAGCGGCTGCTGCGCGGCCACGGCCGGCGCATCTCGTCGGTGCGCTTCAGCGCCGACGGCTCGATGCTGGCCACCAGCGGCAACGACGGCGTCGTCCGGGTCTGGGAGCCGCACACCGGGCGGCGGCTGCGGGAGTTCACCGGCACCGCCGACCGGCTGATCTCCGCGCTGTTCTCGCCCGCCGGCCCGGTGCTGGCCACCTCCAGCAACGACGGCGGCGTGCACTTCTGGAACGCCACCACCGGCGACTACGAGCGCGAGCTGCACGCCGAGACCGACCACGTGTGGGCCGAGGCGTTCAGCCCCGACGGCAACATGCTGGCCACGGCCAACGACGACGACAGCGTCAAGATCTGGTACCGGCCGACCGGCCGCATGGCCGTCGACCTGGTCGACCACCGGGGGCGGGTGCGCTCGATCGCCTTCAGCCCCCTCGGCGACTACGTGGCCACCGGCTGCGACGACAAGCTCGTCCGCCTGTGGCACGTCTCCTCCGGCGGCCGGGTGGCGACGCTGGAGGGCCACACCGACCGGGTGTACTCCGTGGCCTTCTCCCCCGACGGCCGCTACCTGGCCAGCGCCGGCAACGACGGCCGGGCGATGGTGTGGGAGCTACGGCCCGGCCAGCCCTGGCAGCCGCGCCTGGCGCACACGCTCACCCAGCACGACGGCCGGCTGTGGAGCCTGGCCTTCGACGCCACGGGCCGCCACCTGGCCACCGGCGGCGACGACATGACCGTACGGGTGTGGGAGACCGCGACCGGGCAGCTCCTGCACACCCTCTCCGGGCACGCGCGCCGGGTGTGGTCGGTGGCCTACAGCCCCACGTCCGACCTGCTGGCCAGCGCCGGCGACGACGGCGTGGTGATCCTGTGGGAGGGCGGCAAGCGGCGGGCGACCCTGCTGGGGCTGCCCGAGGGCTGGGCCGCCCTGGCGCCGGACGGGCGGTACAAGGTGCACGGCGATCCGGGCGGCCAGTTCTGGCACGTCATCGGGATGTCGCGGTTCGAGCTGGGGGAGCTGGATCCGTACCTGCCGGAGGTGAGTCAGGTGCCGCTCGACTCGCCCTTCTGACCGCAGGCGGTCGGCTAGCCGCGGGCGGCGCGGCGGACGAGCTCGTGCCAGACCTCCTCGACCCGGGCCTCCAGGTCGTCGAGCGAGCCCTCGTTGGGGATCACCAGGTCGGCGGCGGCCAGGCGGTCCTCCCGGCTCGCCTGGGCGGCGATGCGGGCCTTGGCGTCGGCCTCCGGCATGCCGCGATGGTCGGCCAGGCGCCGGATGCGCACCTCGTCGGCCGCGTCGACCACGATCACCAGGTCGTACATGGGCGCCAGCTTGTTCTCCACGAGCAGCGGCACGTCGTAGACCACGATCGCGTCGTCGGCGGCCTGGCCCTGCAGCTCGGCCACCCGCTCCCCCACCAGCGGATGCACGATGGCGTTGAGCGCGGCCAGCCGGTCGGGGTCGGCGAAGACCACCGAGCCCAACCGCTCCCGGTTCAGCGAGCCGTCGGGGCGCAGCACCCCTTCCCCGAACGCGGCCACCACCCGGGACAGCCCCACCGTGCCGGGCTCGACCACCTCCCGCGCGATCTTGTCGGCGTCGATGACGACGGCGCCCCTGGCCGACAGCCGCTTGGACACCTCGCTCTTGCCGGAGCCGATGCCGCCGGTGAGCCCAATCTTCAGCACCGGAAAAGACTACCCATCCCGGCGTACCCGGTCATCCCGGCGGCTCGCTCAGTAGCCGCCGCGGCGTGGCGCGGCGGTCGGGCGGCGGGAGAGATTGGCCGGGCCCGTGAGCCGGCCCGCGGGCTTGAGGTCGCGCGGCTGCTGGTCGTGCCGCTCCGGAGAGCGGGCCGGCCGGCCGGACCTGGCCTGGGTGATCGTGGCGGGAAGTTTGATTCGCATACGTTTCCTCCTCGGGGGTGTGTGTCAGGCCCGGGTGAGCCAGGTGACCTGGGCGCCGTTGTCGAAGGACTCGCGCCTGGTAGGGGTGAACAGGGTGGGGCTGAAGCGGCCGGAGAACATGGAGATGCCCGCCCCCGCCACCACGGGGTAGCGCTTGAGGATGATCTCGTCGATCTCCGGGAGCAGCGAGCCGGCGAGCCTGCCGCCGCCGCAGAGGTAGATGTCCATGCCGGTGTCCTCGGCCTTCAGCCGCCGGACGAGCTCGATCGGGTCGCCCTTCTCCACGTGCACCGTGGGGTCGTCGATCGTCAGCGTGCTGGAGACGACGTACTGGCGCAGGTGGGAGTACGGGCTGGTGGTGGGCACCTCCAGGGCCGGCTCGAAGGTGCCGCGGCCCATCACCAGGGTGTCGAACACCTTGTTGGGCACGCCCTCAAGGCCGACGAGCCGGCGGATGTGGGTGGGCAGCGTCTCGGGATAGCGGGTGTTGATCCACTCGGCCATCTCGGCGGACACGGGGTAGAAGTCGAACTCGGCGCCGGGCCCGGCGATGTAGCCGTCGAGGGACACGCCGATGTAGTAGACGAGCTTTCGCATTCGCAGCAACTCCCGCTGTAGTACTATGAGTGGAGTGGTTTGAACGTAGTACTACGTCTGGAGTGGTGTCAAGTGCGGAAGAACCCCGAGCGGAGGCAGGCGCTGATCGACGCGGCCATCGAGGTGCTGGCCAGGGAGGGAGCGCGCGGGCTGACGTTCCGGGCCGTCGACGCCGAGGCGGCCGTGCCTCCCGGCACGGCCTCCAACTACTTCGCCAGCCGTGACGACCTGTTCACCCAGGCAGGCGGACGCATCTACGAACGCCTGCTGCCCGACGCGGCCACGCTCGCCCGCGGCCAGGAAGGCGTCCAGGACGAGACCCGCTACGCCGAGCTCATGCACGAGCTGGTGGACCGGATCACCGCCTTCAACTCCGGCTACCTGGCCCTGCTCGAACTGCGGCTGGAGTCCACCCGGCGTCCTGAGCTGCGCGCCGTGCTCACCAAGCGCATCCGCGAGGACATCGACGCCAACATCGGCTACCACGCGACGTCGGGCCTGCCCGGCGACTCGACCTCGGTGGTCCTGCTCTACCTCGCCCTGAACTGGCTCATCGTCGAACGACTGACCCTGCCGGACATCTTCAGCGAGCAGGAGGTCCACCAGCTCGTGGACGCCGCCGTACGAAGGTCACTGAACGGCTGACCCTGCCCGGGGCGATCGGTCCCGGCCCGGGCAGGGTTACCGGGCGGGGAGCTTGCTGAAGGCGGCGTCGGGCGAGGCGAACTGGCCCAAGTGGAAGACCTGCGCGCCCGTGGCCAAGACGCCGCCGGACTCGCCGCGCAGACAGCGGGCATGCCTGCACCGCCGTTCTGAGCCGGAGCGCCCGCGACGCCGTTCTGGGCCGAAGCGCCCATGCCACCGTTCTTCGCCGGGGCGCCTCGCCCTTGTCGGTTTGCGAGGGCGGGGTAGGGACTGCGCCGTCGCGGGGAAGGCCGCGCCGGGGAAACGATCAGGCCGGGCTGCGGCGCAAGTGGATCAAGGTGAGGTGGTCGTCCATCCGCTCGCGCCGGGTCTCGCGGTAGCCGAGCCGCCGGTACAGCCGCAGGTTCCCCTCCGACAGATGCCCTGTGAACAGGTCGAACGCCCCCGCCTCCGGAACCTGCTCGTGCAGCGCCGCGAGCAGCGCCGTACCGAGCCCCTGGCCCTGGCGGTCGGGCGCGACCACGAGCCGCCCGACCAGGCAGGTGGTGCCGGCCACCTGCCCACGCACTGCGCCGACGATCCGGCCGGCGTCCACGGCCTTGAGGACGACGCCCGTCTCGACGGCCTTGCGCACCTGCTCCAGAGACTCCACGAGCGGAGGGATGTAGGGGTCGCCGTAGAGCTGGGCCTCGCTCACGTACGCCGCCCGCTGCAGGGTGAGGATCTCGCCCGCGTCCGCCGCCACCGCCCGTTCGATCTTCACGCCAGCACCCTATCTGCTGCCTTCCCACCGCCACCGCCGACTTCCAGGCCCTCCGGCATCCTGGTTCCCGGCCCCGGTCCTTCCTCCCGCGCCTGCCTGCTAGGGGGCGTTGCCCGCCGTGAGCTCGCCCGGGCAGAACGTGCCCGGCTTCGGCAGCACGCCGTTGACCAGGTAGTCGTGCACCTTCGTACGCAGGCAGGCGGCGCGCAGCCTGCTCACGCCCTGCGCCAGGTACGCGCCCTGCCCGTCCCCGTGCCACAGCACCCTGGCCCCGGGGATCTGCGCCGCCACGCGGGCGGCCCCGGAGGACGGGGTCTCGTTGTCCAGCCGTCCCACGCCGACCAGCACCGGGGGCACCTTGAGCCCGGCCGCCAACGAGTGCGGCGCCCAGCCCGGCGAGCGCGCCACCCCCAGGCACCTGCCGACCTCCGCCCGCCCGCTCAGCCACCCCACCCGCGGGGCCTCCTTCCGCAGTAGCGCCTCCACCTGGAGGAACCGTCGATAACCAGGCACCGCCAACCCGAAGTCATGACACCACCTGACCCCCTCAGCACTCTCCGTCCCCACCTCCGACGCCACTCCCCCTACCGCACCGGGAACCGCCTCCCGAGGCTGCGGCACCGCCCCCACCGTCCCTGACGCCGCCCCCGCACCGGACACGACGCCTCCATCCGCCACTCCAGGGGTCACCGCTCCGGAGGCCACTCCAGGGGCCGCGGCACCAGGGGCCACAGCTCCAGGAGCCGCCGTGTCAGAAACCGCCGCTCCAGGAACTACCGCCCCGCCCCGAGGGGTCGCCCCCACCATCCTCTGAGGCGTCGCCCCCGGCCTCCCCGGCAGCGCCTCAGAGGGCCCGGTCGCGGCCGTTCCGAGAGGCGTCTGCCCTGCACCAAGGGGTGTTCCCGCCATCCCCGAAGGGGCCGCCTGTCCCGCACCGGGAGCTGCCCCCGCCGTACCAGGAGGCACCAGTCCCGCGCCGGGGACTGCCCCCATCGGGCCGGGAGGCACCTGGCCAGCGCCCAGGCGGGCTCCCGCCGTACCCCCGGGGGCCGGCTGTCCTGCGCCAGGGGTGGCCGCTGTTGGGCCGGGAGGGGTGGGCTGTGGGGGCTGGGCCGGGAGGAGGGCGGCTAGGCTCGTGGCGTCGCCCGTACGGGCGCTGGAGAGGGCGTGGGCGAGCGCCGGCCATCGTGCGGGCGTGAGGCCAGCCCATACGGCGGCGGCGATCTCGTGCCCGCTCACCGTACGCCCGCCGCCCCCCAGCCGCAGCGGCGCGCGCCTGACCAGGCCGTCGAACACCCGGACGGCGTCCGCGCGGCCGAGCGGGCAACCGGGACGGTTCCGGCACCAGTCGCGGAAGTACCCGAGCTGCCGCTCCTGGGCGCGGGCATGGGCGAGCAGTCGCCGTTCGAGCCCGGTCTCGGTGTGGTCGGGCAGCCCCTCCAGGTACATCCGCCCGGCCCGGCCGGGGAACAGCTCCAGGTACGCCTGCCCGTACACGCTCCCGTAGCCGTTGCCGAGGTAGCGCAGGCGCGACTCCCCCAGCGCGGCACGTACGGCATCGAGGTCGTGGGCGACCTGCCAGGACGTCAGCCCGGCGTAGGCGGGCCCGAGCGCGGCGCGGCAGGCCCGGTCGTAGACGGCGTTGTCCCGGGCGAACGCGCGCCAGGCCGTCCGCCCCTCGGACACCTGCAGCCGGGCCGGGTCCGGCCGGGGTCGGGGGCACGCCCCCGCGTGCCCCCCATCCCCGGCCCCGCGCGCCTCGACCAGCACGACGTCGAACCATCTGGCCAGTTCGCCCACGGTGTCCGGCCGCGCTGCGACCTCTCGTACGACCGACTCGGCCCCCGTGTTGACCACCAGCGCGCCGAGCCGCCGCAGCGGGTCCTGGGCGGGCACCATGGCGAGCCGGACGGTCACGCGGCCCTCGCGCGGCCTGGCCCAGTCGGCGGGGACGGGCAACGTGGCACACCGCAGCCCGCCACCGCACTCGGACCAGGCGAGCGTCTCCCGCCCTGGCACCGGCCGCACCCGCCCGGCGACGCCCTGCTTCCCACCCGCCGCCCCCGGCTCGGCCGCCCCCAGCTCCCGCCCTGCCGCCCCCGCCGCGCCGGCTGCCCCGGCTGCTCCGGCTGACCCGAGCTCCGATGCTGCCGACCCGGCCGTCCCGAGCTCGGACGCCGTCGATCCGGCCGACCCCAGCTCCGCCCCGGACGATCCGGCCGTGCCCTGCCGCGGCTGCTCAGGCCAGGCGGTCTCGGGTCGCGGCTCCGCGAGCTCGGTCGCGTCGCGTTCCGGCCACGGGGTCGGCGAGGCCATCAGGCGCATCTCCTGCCCGACTCCCCCGCCTGCCGCCAGGACCAGGACGGTGACCGCCGCCACCATCGGGATCACGCGCCGAACCATACGCACCGCATCGCCCCCGAACGCTCGTACCTCCAGCCGCATGCCAGTTTCCCAGCGGCCGTCTTCGCAGGTAGAGAAGTCGTAAAAGGTCGATGGGTAAAATCTCGCGCCCGCTCGGCGATTCTCCGTGCCACCGACTCCCCGACCCCTTAGAGAACCCCGCTCGGGCCAGAGGACGGAAAAGACAGATCGGGCGTATCACCCTCTCAGGGGCCATGCGGCAGTCGCCACACCCGCAGACCACTCTCAAGCGGGTTCAGCCGGCGAGGACCTGGCGGCGCCGGCCGAGTGAAACGAAGCTGACGGCCACCCCGATGACCGCACGCTCATACGCCACTGTGCCGGCGCAGGGCGGCGGTGACGGCTTGGGTGATGGTGGGAGGGAGGCGGCGGGCCCGCCGGGGTAGGGATGGCGACGAATGCGGGCGGGCCTCGCGGTGGGCCGCGCGCCAGCCCTGTGCGACACCGTCCACTGCTCGATCTCCGGCGCGGCCCCTCCGAGCCCGCCGCAAGGAGCCCCGACGGCCTCACTGAGTGCGGCTGCGTCTCAGCAGCGGGCTGCTGCCGAGGGGAGCGGCCAGGGCGCGCCGCCTACGCGGGCCTGAGGCGTACCGGGCAAGGTGGTTCGACAAGGCCGCGAGTTGGGCGGCAGGCTCCGGAACGCCGAGGCGAAGGGCGTCACGGAAGCCCCTTGGGACCCCACGCCCGTCCCGGAGAAGAGGGCATGAAAAAGCCCCGCACGGGTAACCCGTGCGGGGCTTTTCAAGGCTGAGCCTTAGCTCTGGCCGCCCGCGAGCTTCTCGCGGAGGGCTGCGAGCGCCTCGTCAGAGGCGAGCGCGCCGCTGGCCGGAGCCGACGACGAGCTGCCCGACGGAGGAGCGGTCTCGCCGCTGTAGGACGAGGGAGCGGCCTCGCCGGCCTCCGCCTCGGCCTTGCGGGCCTCCTCGATCTGCTTGCGGTGAGCCTCGAAGCGCGTCTGGGCCTCGGCGTACTGCCGCTCCCACTCCTCACGCTGCTTGTCGAAGCCCTCGAGCCACTCCCCGGTCTCCGGGTCGAAGCCCTCGGGGTAGATGTAGTTGCCCTGGTCGTCGTACGTGGCCGCCATGCCGTAGAGGGTCGGGTCGAACTCGACCTCGGTGCCGACACCCTCGTTGGCCTGCTTCAGCGAGAGGCTGATGCGACGACGGTCGAGGTCGATGTCGATGATCTTCACGAAGATCTCGTCGCCGACCTGGACGACCTGCTCCGGGATCTCCACGTGGCGCTCGGCCAGCTCGGAGATGTGGACCAGGCCCTCGATGCCCTCCTCGACCCGGACGAACGCACCGAACGGCACCAGCTTGGTGACGCGGCCCGGCACGACCTGGCCGATCTGGTGGGTACGGGCGAACTGCTGCCACGGGTCTTCCTGCGTGGCCTTGAGCGACAGGGAGACGCGCTCGCGCTCCATGTCGACGTCGAGGACCTCGACCGTGACCTCCTGGCCCACCTCGACGACCTCGGACGGGTGGTCGATGTGCTTCCAGGACAGCTCGGACACGTGGACCAGACCGTCGACCCCGCCGAGGTCGACGAAGGCGCCGAAGTTGACGATCGAGGAGACGACGCCCTTGCGGACCTGGCCCTTCTGCAGGGTGTTGAGGAACGTCTGGCGAACCTCGGACTGCGTCTGCTCCAGCCAGGCGCGGCGGGAGAGAACCACGTTGTTGCGGTTCTTGTCGAGTTCGATGATCTTCGCCTCGAGCTCGCGGCCGACGTACGGCTGCAGGTCGCGGACCCGTCGCATCTCGACCAGGGAGGCGGGGAGGAAGCCGCGCAGGCCGATGTCGAGGATGAGACCACCCTTGACGACCTCGATGACGGTACCGGTGACGATGCCGTCCTCGTCCTTGATCTTCTCGATCGTGCCCCAGGCGCGCTCGTACTGCGCGCGCTTCTTGGACAGGATCAGGCGGCCCTCTTTGTCCTCCTTCTGGAGAACAAGGGCCTCGACGTGCTCCCCGACCTCCACGACGTCAGCAGGGTCGACATCGTGCTTGATCGAAAGCTCGCGCGAGGGGATGACACCCTCGGTCTTGTAGCCGATGTCGAGAAGGACCTCGTCTCGATCGACCTTGACGACGGTGCCCTCGACGATGTCGCCGTCGTTGAAGTATTTGATGGTCTCGTCGATCGCGGCGAGGAAGGCTTCCTCGGACCCGATGTCGTTGACCGCTACCTGCGGGGTGCTCGAGGTGGCCTCAGTGCTGGACGTCATGTGTGGAATTGCTCCGAACGCGGACAGATGTCGATGTGGCGTGCGCGGCAGGCCCTCTTCCGCATCAAGCCGAGGAATTACGACATCGACGTGACCGAGCGCGAGCCCGCTCCGTCTGAGGCGCGCGCGAGCCCACAGCGCAGCGATCAGCATATGAGACCTTGGCCGCGGGGTCAATCCGGAGGCACATCAGTACGCGATGATCTGGGACTCCCGCTTGGGGTTGATATTACCCCGTAGTTTGCGCGGGACGGAGATCCGCGTGGGGTCGCCGTCCGACACGTAGCGCTCGCCAGGGTGCTTGTTCAGCCACTCCAGCCAGTACTGCGAGCACCACTTGCGGCACTCTCCCCGCTTGCCGTTGCTCTGGATCCGCTGGATCGCCCCACGGTCGAAGTTTTTCGCGAAGGGCGAAAGGGACGGCTGGGCCCCGGCGAGGAACACGCCCGCGAAATCATAGCGGGTCCCGTCCCAGGAGCCGGTACGGGCGAGCTTCTTGGGCCGCGGCACCGACCCGTACGGCAGGGCCAGGGTCTTGTCCGGCGGCGCCCCGAGCTTCTTGAGCAGGCGCTCCAGCCGGACGATCTGCTCGCGCACCTTCTTCTTGCCCAGCCGCCGCAGGTCCGGATGGGACCAGGTGTGGTTGGCGACCTCGAAGCCGTGATCGACCAGCCACCGCACCGCCGCCGCCTGCCGCTCCTGGTCGCGCAGCCCGAACGGCTCACGGGTGATCCAGAACGTCGCGGCCGGCCGGAACGAGGGGTAACGATTGGCCACGTCGAGGATCACGCCGACGGCGGTGTCGGGCTTGGGGTTGCCCGAGTCGTCGAGCGCGAAGTGGCTCGGATGACCGTCGTCGAACGTCAGCACGACCGGGAACCGCCCGGCCGGCACCCGGATGTCGCCGGTGGCGAACTCCCTGGCCGTGATGGGCACGTAGCCCTGCCTGGCCAGCTTCTCCAGCTCCTGCCTGAGCTGGCCGGGGGTGCGGTCGATGGAGGCCACGCGCTTGCGCAGGATCCGGTGGTACATGATGACCGGCACCAGGCCCGCCTCGTTGGCGCGCACCTGCCGGGCGAAGTCGGGGGTGGCGACCACGCCGGGAGGCTGGGAGGTGTCCTGCGGCTGCCCCTGCGGGGGTGAGACGGGGGCGATCACGCCGACCCGGGCCGACGCCTGGGTAGTAGGAGTGTCACCGTCGGGTAAGAGGCTCAGCCCCACGACGGCCACGCTCACCACGGCCACGTTCGCGATTGCGATGATCCGCGTATAGGACGCTGGTACCCGCACAAATCTCCCGGCATCTCGGCCAAAACTGTCTTCAGCGTAGACGAGATGCCCCGGAGACGGCGGGGCCTCGCCGTTCGCGATATGTCGGACTGCCCCGCCGTGTCGGGATAAACATCGTCAGTGGCCGGCGTCCTGCCACGTACGCCCGACGCCCACCGAGACCTCCAGCGGGACGCGCAGGTGGTAGGCGGCGTTCATCTGGTCGCACACGAGCTGCCGCAGCGTCTCCAGCTCGCCCGGCGCGACCTCGAACACCAGCTCGTCGTGGACCTGCAGCAACATCCGCGAGGCCAGCCCCTCCTCGGCGATGGCCTGGTGGACGTGGAGCATGGCGACCTTGATGATGTCGGCCGCCGAGCCCTGGATGGGGGCGTTGAGCGCCATGCGCTCGGCCATCTCCCTGCGCTGGCGGTTGTCGCTGGTCAGGTCGGGCAGGTAGCGACGGCGGCCCATGATCGTCTCGGTGTAGCCGTCGGTGCGCGCCTGGGCCACGATGGCCTGCAGGAAGTCGCGCACGCCGCCGAACTCGGTGAAGTACTCCTCCTTCAGCGCCCGCGCCTCCGAGACCGGGATGTTGAGCTGCCCGGACAGGCCGAAGTCGGACAGGCCGTAGGCCAGGCCGTAGTTCATCGCCTTGATGCGCGCCCGCAGCTCGCTGTCGATCTGCTCGGGCGGCAGGTCGAACACCCGCGCCGCGGTGGCCTGGTGGAAGTCGTGGCCGGACTCGAAGGCCTCGATCAGCGACTCGTCGCCGGACAGGTGGGCCATGATGCGCAGCTCGATCTGGCTGTAGTCGGCCGTCAGCAGCCGCTCGTAGCCCTCGCCGACCACGAAGCCCTGCCGGATGCGGCGGCCCTCGGCGGTGCGGATCGGGATGTTCTGCAGGTTGGGCTTCTCCGACGACAGCCGGCCGGTGGCGGCGATGATCTGGTTGAACGTGGTGTGGATGCGCCCGTCGTCGCCGACCTCCTTGATCAGGCCCTCGACCGTGGTGCGCAGCTTCTGCTGGTCGCGGTGGCGCAGCATGATCGTCGGCAGCTCGTGCTCGGTCTGGGTGGCGAGCCAGGCGAGCTGGTCGGCGTCGGTGCTGTAGCCGGTCTTGATCTTCTTGGTCTTCGGCAGGTTGAGCCGGGTGAACAGGATCTCCTGGAGCTGCTTGGGCGAGCCCAGGTTGAACTGCTCGCCGACGGAGCGGTGGGCCTCCTCCACGGCGTGCTTGACCGCGGCGCCGAACTCGGCCTCCAGGCCCGCGAAGTACTCGCTGTCGACGGCGATGCCGGCCCGCTCCATCCCGGCCAGCACCGACAGCAGCGGCAGCTCGACGTCGGCCAGGAGCTGGGTGCCGCCGCGGCCGGCCAGGAAGCCCTCCAGGGAGTCGGCCAGCTCGCGCACGGCGTGGGCGCGCAGCGCGAGGTCTTTGGCCGGCGCGTCCTCGTCGTCGCCGAACAGGGCGGCCTGGCCGCCGGACTCCTCCTCGGCCCGCAGGTCGCGGTGGAGGTAGCGCCTGGCCAGGTCCTCAAGCGCGAACGTGCGCTGGCCCGGCATGGCGAGGTAGGCGGCCAGCGCGGTGTCGCAGCTCAGGCCGCGCAGCTCCATGCCCTGGGCCCACAGGGCCAGGATCGGGCCCTTGGCGTCGTGGACGGCCTTGGGCCTGCTCTCGTCGCCCAGCCAGGCCCGCAGCGCCGCCTCGTCGGCCTCGGTGAGCTTGACGGGGTCGATGTGGGCGGCGGTGCCGTCGGGCGAGGCGACGGCGATGCCGTCGATGCGGCCCGAGCCGCTGCCGTAGGAGCCCTTGAAGGCCAGCCCGGCGCGGCCCTGCGGGAGCGCCGCCAGCCAGCCGGCCACCCGGTCGGGGCCGAGGATGACGGTCTCGACCTCGAAGCCCTGCTCGGGCTCCGCCTCGCCGGTGCCGAGCACCTTGAAGACGCGCTCGCGCAGCTCGCCGCGGATCTGCAGGGTGTCGAACAGCTTGTTGATCTCCTCGCGCTCCCACGCCCCCTGGGTGAGGTCGCCGAGCGCGACGTCGAGCGGCACGTCGCGCAGCAGCTCGGTCAGGCGGCGGTTCATCAGCACCTGGGCGACGTGCTCGCGCAGCTTGTCGCCGACCTTGCCCTTGACCTCGTCGACGCGGTCGACCAGCGCGGTGAGGGAGCCGAACTCGCGCACCCACTTGGCCGCGGTCTTCTCGCCGACGCTGGGGATGGACAGCAGGTTGTCGCTGGGGTCGCCGCGCAGGGCGGCGAAGTCGGGGTACTGGGCCGGGGTCAGGCCGTACTTCTCCTCGACCGCCTCGGGGGTGAAGCGGGTCATGTCGCTGATGCCGCGGCGGGTCATCAGCACGGTGACGTGCTCGTCGACGAGCTGCAGGGCGTCGCGGTCGCCGGTGACGATCAGGACGTTCATGCCCTCGGCGGCCGCGCGGGTGGCCAGGGTGGCGATGAGGTCGTCGGCCTCGAAGCCCGCCTTGGACAGATGCGGGATGCGCAGCGTGTCGAGCAGCTCGTAGATGAGCTGCATCTGGCCGCGGAAGTCTTCGGGGGTCTCGCTCCGGTTGGCCTTGTAGTCGGAGTACTCCTCATGGCGGAACGTCGGCTCCGACCGGTCGAAGGCCACCGCCACGTGCGTCGGCTGCTCGTCGCGCAGGATGTTCGTCAGCATCGAGGTGAACCCGTAGACCGCCTCGGTGTGCTGACCGTCGGTGGTCATGAGGTTGGCGTCTTTGAGCGCGTAGAAGGCGCGGTAGGCCAGGGAATGCCCGTCAAGCAGCAACAGGCACGGGCGGCTGGGGGTCACTTCACTCTTCGGCACGTACGCAGCCTAGTCTGCGTCAACGACAGAAAACCCGAGCTCGGAAGAGTGGAGACATCCCCTTGACGCAGACCGATCCTCTCGACTTCTCCGCCTACGGCGCGGTGCACGAGGGCACGCTGGCCCACCGCATGGGCATCGAGTTCGTCGAGGCCGGGCCCGAGCGCGTCGTCGGCAGGATGCCGGTCGAGGGCAACACCCAGCCCTACGGCCTGCTGCACGGCGGCGCGTCGGCGGTGCTGGCCGAGACGCTGGGCTCGGTGGCCGCGGCGATCCACGCCGGCCCCGGCCGCATCGCCGTCGGCATCGAGATCAACGCCACCCACCACCGCTCGGCGACCTCCGGGTACGTGACGGGGGTCGCGACGAGGTTGCACGGCGGACGCACTTTGGCGACGTACGACATCGAGATCACCGACGAGGAGGGACGGCGGGTGTGCACCTCCCGCTTGACGTGCATGCTGCGCGACCAGCGCCCCTGACGTCACTTTGACCGAACCTTTGCGCAGCGGCCCCATCGATCGCTACGGTTGTCCGAACAGAGCCCGCGGGGAGGCCCGGTAGATAACGTGTACGGCCGGGGAAGCCCTACATGGCCCCAAAGGCCGCTCCGCGGGCTCGTTCACGTTTTCTCCCCATCGTTACCGTTTCGTTTTCGGCCCGGCCAGGCGTCTTCCCTCATTTAGCCCCTGACCTGCCGCGTTGTTTGCTCACATGTGTGGCACACGCATGTCACTAATTGGTGACGAACCATGCTGAAACGGGCGTCTGCGGAATAAGCTCCCGCCATTGCATCCCAGTTGTGCCTGCGATGCGCGCGTGTCGAGATGGAGGGGTACAACCCCGCCTTGACCTATTTGAGGGAGCACCATTGCGCAGAGCCGTGATCGCGTTCACGGCCTTCCTGGGTGGACTCATCTTCCTGCTGGCCAGTCCCGCGCAGGCGGGGCCGGCCGGATGCCAGGGCTTGAAGGGGACGCTCAAACTCCAAGGCCAGCCAGTGAACGGCGTCAAAATCGCCGTGACCACCGAGGGCGGACAACCCGTCAAGGAGGTCACAACAAACGCACAGGGCACGTGGGAAGTTCCTACCGACAAGGGCAAGTTCAAGGTCACCCTTGACCCGAACTCCCTTCCGAAGAACGCCGAGGTGCGCGGTGGCAGCAACGTCCGCACCCCGACCGTCTTCGAGGGCAACTGCTCGACCGTGCTGTTCGCGTTGCAGGCCAAGGGCGTCGCCGGCCAGCCCCAGGGAGACGAGGAGAGCGGGGCGGCCACCTTCTGGGACACCGCGGCGCAGCTCGCCTTCGAAGGGCTCAACCTCGGCCTGATCATCGCCCTGGCCGCGCTCGGCCTGTCGCTGATCTACGGCACGACCGGCCTGACCAACTTCGCCCACGGCGAGCTGGTCACGCTCGGCGCGGTGCTGGCCTACATGTTCAACGTGGGCTTCGGGCTCCATCTCATCCCCGCCGCGGTGCTCGCGGTGGCGCTGGGCGGCGCGTTCGGCTACGCCCAGGACCGCCTGTTCTGGGGCCAGCTGCGCAGGCGGGGCACCGGCATCGTCGCCATGATGATCGTCTCCATCGGCGTCGCGCTGGTCATGCGCTACGTCATGCTGATCTTCTTCGGCGGCCAGAACGAGGCCTACGCCCAGTACACGGCCCAGCCGGGCGTCCAGTTCGGGCCGATCTCCGCGGCGCCCAAGAACTTCGTGGCGATGGGCATCGAGCTGGCCGTGCTGCTCCTGGTCGGCTTCGCGCTGCTGCGCACCCGTACCGGCAAGGCGGCCAGGGCCGTGTCGGACAACCCCGCGCTCGCGGCCTCGTCCGGCATCAACGTCGACCGGGTCATCCGGATCATCTGGACCCTGGGCGGCGCCATCGCGGCGCTGGCCGGCATCATGCTCGGGCTCTCCCAGAACCTGAAGTACACGATGGGCCAGGACATCCTGCTGCTCATCTTCGCCGGCGTCACGCTCGGCGGGCTCGGCACCGCCTTCGGCGCGCTGGTCGGCTCGCTGGTGGTCGGCCTGTTCATCCAGGTCTCGACCCTGTGGGTGCCGCCGGAGCTCAAGAGCGTCGGCGCGCTGGTCGTGCTCATCATCGTGCTCCTCGTCCGGCCCCAGGGCATCCTGGGCCGCCGCGAGCGAATCGGCTGATCGGGGGAGGATCAGAATGGACTGGATCACGATCATCAGCACGACGCTGAAGTCCGCGGTCGGCGTCGAGACCGTGCTGTACGCGCTCGCCGCGATCGGCATCAACATCCAATTCGGCTACACCGGCCTGCTCAACTTCGGCCAGGCGGCGTTCATGGGCGTGGCCGGCTACGGCCTGGCCGTCACCGTCACCGTCATGGGCCTGCCGTTCTGGGTCGGCATCATCGTCGGCCTGCTCGCCGCGGTGCTCCTGGCGATCCTGCTCGGCATCCCGACCCTCCAGCTGCGCGCCGACTACCTGGCCATCGTGACGATCGCGGCGGCCGAGATCGTCCGGCTGGTGTTCCGCTCGGTGGCGTTCAAGAGCGTCTTCGGCGGCTCGGACGGCCAGCGCGGCTTCTCCGACGGCTTCTACGCGCTCAACCCCTACCCCGAGGGCCAGTACGGCTTCAACCTCGGCTCGGTCCCCCTGTTCTTCAACCACCGGGTGCTGTGGGTGCTGACCGTCGGCTGGGTGCTCATCGCCCTGTGCTGCGGGCTGGTCTACCTGCTGATGAAGAGCCCGTGGGGCCGCGTGCTCAAGGCCATCCGCGAGGACGAGGACGCCGTGCGCAGCCTCGGCAAGAACGTCTTCTCCTACAAGATGCAGTCGCTCATCCTGGGCGGCGTCGTGGGCTGCCTGGGCGGCTTCATCTACGGCCTGGCCTACGCCTCGGTCCAGCCGGACATCTTCGGCACCGAGACCACGTTCTACGCGTACACGATGGTCATCCTGGGCGGCGCCGCCCGCGTGCTCGGGCCCGTCGTGGGCGCGTCGATCTTCTGGGTGCTGCTCGTCCTGATCTACGGCGTGCTGTCCGAGGCCGTCGGCGCCGGGATCATCACCTTCATGGACACGAACCAGGTGGGCGCCGTCCGCTGGATCCTGGTCGGCCTGGGTCTCGTCCTGTTGCTCATCTTCCGGCCACAGGGCATCTTCGGCGACAAGAGGGAGATAGCAATCAATGCACGCTGAAACCACGGCCACCGAGCGCAAGGCCGCGGCGCTGGCCGCCTTCAAGGACCTGGCCCGCGACCCGGGCGTGCCGAAGCCGGACCCGATCCTCACCGTCGACAACGTCGTGCGCCGCTTCGGCGGCCTGACCGCGGTCGAGGTCGCCCACGTCGAGATCCAGCGGGGTTCCATCACCGCGCTGATCGGCCCCAACGGCGCCGGCAAGACGACGTTCTTCAACCAGCTCACCGGCTTCGACACCGCCGACTCCGGCTCGTGGACGTTCAACGGGCGCAGCATGAGCGGGGTGCCGGCCCACAAGGTCGCCCGCGCCGGCATGGTGCGCACCTTCCAGCTCACCAAGGCGCTGTCCCGCCTGACCGTCATGGAGAACATGCGCCTGGGCGCCCAGCGGCAGAAGGGCGAGACGTTCTGGCGGGCGCTCATCCCGTCGATGTGGCGCGGCCAGGAGGACGAGATCACCGCCCGCGCCGAGGAGCTCCTCGAACGCTTCAAGCTCGGCGCCAAGCGGGACGACTTCGCCGGCTCGCTGTCCGGCGGCCAGCGCAAGCTGCTGGAGATGGCCCGCGCCCTCATGGTCCAGCCGGAGCTGGTCATGCTGGACGAGCCCATGGCGGGCGTGAACCCGGCCCTGACCCAGTCGCTGCTCGGCCACGTCAAGGACCTGCGCGAGCAGGGCATGACGGTGCTGTTCGTCGAGCACGACATGGACATGGTCCGCGACATCAGCGACTGGGTGATCGTCATGGCGCAGGGCGCCGTGATCGCCGAGGGCCCGCCCGACACGATCATGTCGGACGAGCGCGTGATCGACGCCTACCTCGGCGCCCACCACGACGCCCCGCTCTCGGACACCGAACTGGAGTCGCAGCTCCACGAGGCCGAGGCGGCTCTGGAGGCCGAGATCGAAGAGGAGACGCAGAAGTGAGCGACGCCCCCGAGGCCGCCCCCGAGTCGCAGGCGGCCGTCACCGACCGCGCCGCGCACCTGGAAGGCGCCGAAGACGCCGTGCTGCGGTGCGACGAGCTGATCGCCGGCTACCTGCCGGGCGTCAACATCCTCAACGGCTCCGACCTCTACGTCAAAGAGGGCGAGCTGATCGGCATCATCGGCCCCAACGGCGCCGGCAAGTCGACGCTGCTGAAGGCCATGTTCGGGCTGGTCAACATCCGCAGCGGCACGGTGCTGCTCAAGGGTGAGAACATCACGAACATGAAGGCGCACTCGCTGGTCTCCCGCGGCGTCGGCTACGTCCCGCAGACCAACAACGTCTTCCCCAGCCTGACCATCGAGGAGAACCTGGAGATGGGCGCCTTCCAGGTGCCCGGCAAGTTCAAGGAGCGCTTCGAGTTCGTCGCCGAGCTGTTCCCGGCCCTCAAGGAGCGGCGCAAGCAGCGCGCGGGATCCCTGTCCGGCGGTGAGCGGCAGATGGTGGCCATGGCCAGGGCGCTCATGACCGAGCCGTCGGTGCTGCTGCTGGACGAGCCGTCGGCGGGCCTGTCGCCCAAGCTCCAGGACCTGGTCTTCATCCAGGCCCAGCAGATCAACAAGGCGGGCGTGACGGTGATCATGGTGGAGCAGAACGCCCGCCGCTGCCTGCAGATCTGCCACCGCGGCTACGTGCTCGACCAGGGCCGCAACGCCTACACCGGCACCGGCAGGCAGCTCGCCAACGACCCCAAGGTCATCGAGCTGTACCTGGGCACGCTGGCCAAGGCGTAACCGAATCGAACGAAGAAGGGGCTCCCCCGGGGTCCCTTCTCCGTTTTTTAATGAACGCTGTGAAACGAATGCTGACAGTGGCGCTCGTCCTGCCCGTCCTGCTCGTCGGTTGCCAGGAGGACGCCTCCTCGGCGCAGCGGTACAGCACCGGCGGCGACCCGACCGACAGCCCGTGCGCGCGCGTGGTCTCGGCCATCGGCTACGCCGACCTGATGCTGCGGCCGAAGGGCCAGGAGGAGCAGCAGTACTTCGAGGACGCCGTCATCGGCCGGCTGGCCGAGCTGCGCGGCATCACCCTCCAGTTCGGCGACCGGCTGCCGGCCTCGCTGCACGCCGCCGTCCAGAGCGTCGAGACGGCCACCGCGGGCCTGTCCAGGAACGACGTGCCGCACGCGCGGCAGGTCGCGCTGCTGCGGCAGTACCGGGCCGCCGCCGACCAGATCGTGGCCGGCTGCGCATGACGGAAGGGCCCGGTCCGCGCGGACCGGGCCCTTCTCAGAGGTGCTGCGGGAGGCCGGTCAGCCGGCGATGTTGCCGGTGCGGTACTCCAGCGCCTTGGTGGCGTACTTGTTGTCCTTGCCGTACTGGTAGATGCCGATGGTGGCCACGGCGGGGTCACCGGCGTCGTTGAACTCGACCGGGCCGCTCACGCCGTCGTAGTCGATGTCCTTGCCGGCCTTGAGCAGGTCGTCGCAGCTCTTGAAGTCCTTGCACTTCTCGCCGCCCTTGCTGACCTCGGCCAGCTTGGCGGCGATGTCGGTGCCCGCGTCGCTCTTGGCGGCCTCGGCGGCCAGGGCGAGCAGGTTCATCGCGTCGTAGGACTCGGGGGCGTAGCTGTAGTCCTCCAGCTTTGGGTTGATGCCGAGGAGCTTCTTCTGGAACTCCTCCGGAGCGGCCGCGCCCGGGATGGTGCCCTTGACGCCCTCAAGCGTGCCCTTGGGCATCTTGACGTAGTTGGTGTTGGAGGTGTTGCCGTCGACCATGTACCACTTGTGCTTGTCGGCCGGCAGGCCCTGCTTGACCAGCTCCTGGATGACCTTGGCGGTCTCCTCGAACCCGATCATGACGATGCCCTTGGGGTTCTTGGCCTTGATCTTCGCCACGTCGGCGGAGAAGTCGGCGGCCTTGGGGTCGTAGTCCACGCGCTCGACGACCTCGCCGCCGCCGTCGGTGACCGTCTTCTGCACCTGGTCGGCCAGGCCGGTGCCGTAGGAGTCCTGCATCGCCAGGATGCCGACGGTGTCGTTGCCGTCGGACACCACCAGGTCGCCGAGCACGCGGCCCTGCAGCTTGTCCGGCGGCGAGGTGCGGAAGTACAGGCCCTTGTCCTCGATCGTGGTGAACTTGTCGGAGGTGTTGGCGGGCGAGAAGTGGATGACGCCCGCGCCCGTGATCTTGTCGATCACCGACTCCGACACCGAGGACGACGCCGCGCCGATGATGGCGTCGGCCTTCTGGGCCAGCAGCTTGTCCACCGACTGCGAGGCGATGTTCGTGGTGGTGTCGCCCGAGTCGGTGTCGTACTTGGTGACGGGCTTGCCCAGCACGCCCCCGGCCTCGTTGATCTCCTTGATGGCCAGGTCGACGCCGGCGAACTCGGGCGGGCCGAGGAAGGCGAGCGAACCGGTCTGGGGCAGCAGCGTACCGATCGTGAGGGTGCCGTCGCCCTTGGCCGCGGGAGCCGACGAGGATGGCGCGGCCGGCTGCGAGGACTGCGTGGCGGTGTTGCTGCCGCCACCGCCGCAGGCCGTCAGGGCCAAGCTGGTGGCGGCCACGACAGCCAGCGCCCGCCCCACGGGAGCAATGCGGATCATGAAGTGTCTCCTTCATTTCCAGGCCGGGATCGTCAGCACCGCCGAGCGCTCCCGATCGAATGACGGAAACGTACAAAATCGCCGTGTACTCGAACCAGATGGCGGGGTGAACTGTCGGCACTTGGATGCGGAGTCGTAATCAGTCCTCAACTTACGGACCTGCGCTAGCAGGCTTAATGTGCGACGGGTGAAGCGTTTTACGCCTGTCCTAGTCACGGCGGTCCTTCTTGCCGGGTGCGCCTCGTCGCCGCCGCCCCCGCCGCCTTCCTCGGATCCTCCCGCCGGCGTATCGGTCACGCTGGAGCAATGGCGTTCCGACGAGCCCGTGCACGCTCTGGAGGTGGCCGTCCGTAATACCAGCGGCATACCCGTGTATTTCGCCGACGTCCAGCTCGTGACGCCGTCGTTCAAAACACTGCCACCGGAAAAGACGGACGCCACGATCAGGCGGACCGAGCGCACCGACCTGCGCATCACCTACGGCGCGGCCAACTGCCTGCCCGCGGGCCTGCCCCAGCTTCAGCCCGCCACCGTGGTGGCCAACATCCGCGCCGGCGCCGAGCAGCCGCGCCGGGTGGTCTTCAAGGTGCCGCACCCCAGCCCGCTGCTGACCCGCCTGCTTCGGGACGAATGCTCGGAATTCCTCATCAAGGAGGCCGCCGGCATCGAGTTCGGGCCCGACTGGAAGCAGGTGGGCAAGGAAATGCGGGGCAAGCTGGTGGTCACCCGGCGCGGCGCAGGCAAGGTGACGCTGACCGAGCTCGACGGCACCACGCACTACATCATCACGCCGGAGGCCGGCGGGCGGCCCGTGGCCGTGCTGGAGAGCGGGCAGCAGCGGACGGAGGTGCCGGTGACGCTCACCCCCGGCCGCTGCGACCCCCACGCCTTCGCCGAGGCCAAGAAGGCGTTCCTGTTCCCGGTGCGGGCCACCGTGGACGGCGGGCCCGAGCGGGTGGTGATCGTGGTGCCGCCCAAGCCGCTGCAGGACCGGTTGATCCAGTACTCGTTGCGAGTGTGCGGCCTGGGCGGCGGGTGAGGGTCAGCCCTCGATGTTGCCCGTGCGGTACTCCAGGGCCTTGGGCGCGTACTTGTTGTCCTCGCCGTACTGGTAGACGCCGATGGTGGCCACGGCGGGGTCACCGGCGTCGTTGAACTCGATCGGGCCGCTGATGCCGTCGTAGTCGATGTCCTTGCCGGCCTTCAGCAGGTCGGCGCACTCCTTGAAGGTCTTGCACTTCTCGCCGCCCTTGCTGACCTCGGGCAGCTTCGCGGCGATGGACTTGCCGCTGTCGTCCTTGGCGGCCTCGGCCGCAAGGGCGATGAGGATCGCGGCGTCGTAGGACTCGGCGGCGTAGGTGTAGTCCTCCAGCTTGGGGTCGATCTCCAGGAGCTTCTTGCGGAAGTCCTCCGGAGCCTCGGCGCCGGGGATCGTGCCCTTGACGCCCTTGAGCGTGCCCTTGGGCATCTTGAGGTAGTTGGTGTTCGACATGTTGCCGTCCACCATGTACCACTTGACCTTGTCGACCGTCAGGCCCTGCTTGACCAGCTCCTGGATGACCTTGGCGCCCTCCTCGAAGCCGATCAGCACGATCGCCTTCGGGTTCTTGGCCTTGATCTTGGCGACGTCCGCGGAGAACTCGGCCGCCTTGGGGTCGTAGTCCACGCGCTCCACGACGCTGGCGCCGGCCGCCTCGGCGGTCTTGGTCACCTGGTCGGCCAGGCCGGAGCCGTAGGAGTCCTGCATGGCCAGGATGCCGATGGTGTCGTTGCCGTCGGCGGCGATCAGGTCGCCCAGCACGCGGCCCTGGAGCTTGTCCGGGGGCGCGGTACGGAAGTACAGGCCCTGGTCACTGATGGTGGTGAACTTGTCAGAGGTGTTGGCGGGCGAGAACTGCACCACGCCGGCACCGGTGACCTTGTCGATGATCGACTCCGACACCGACGAGGAGGCGGCGCCGATGATGGCGTCGGCCTTCTGCGCGATCAGCTTGTCCGCCGACTGCGAGGCCACGTTCGTGGTGGTGTCACCCGAGTCCGTGTGGATCTTGGTGACCGGCTTGCCGAGCACGCCGCCCGCGTCGTTGATCTCCTTGACGGCCTGGTCGACGCCGGCGAACTCGGGCGGGCCGAGGAACGCCAGCGAGCCGGTCTGGGGCAGCACGGTGCCGATCGTGAGCGTGCCGTCGCCCTTGGCCGCCTCCGTCTGGGTGGCCGGGGCCGACGAGGACGGCGCCGCGGACGTGGTCTGCTGCGCGGCCGTGTCGCCACCGCCGCCACAGGCCGTCAGGGCCAGGCTCGCCGCTGCCGCGACGGCCAGGAAGCGCCCTGCTGGAGCAATGCGGATCATAAAAGAGACTCCCCTTATTCCCAGCGGGGGAACGATCTCCCTCGCTGCGTTTTCCGAGCTCAGCATGCCTCTTTGCCGGGGAGATGTGGGGATTTCGGGTACTTTTATGCTAATTTGTAATGTCGCAATCACCCTCTGTAATTGCATGTTTCATCAGCGTTACGGTCATGACTCCATATGAACCACCCCAGCCCGAAATTTCGGGACTGGGGTGGTTGTATGGCGGGTTGTCCGGCTTGCCGGGGGGCACTGCCCTAGCCGGCGATGTTGCCCTTGCGATATTCGAGCGCCTTGGCCGCGTCGTACTTGTTGTCCTTGTCGTACTGGTAGACGCCGATCGTCGCGATCGACGGGTCACCGGCGTCGTTGAAGTCCACCGGGCCGCTCACGCCGTCGTAGTCGATGTCCTTGCCCGCCTTGAGCAGGTCGGCGCACGCCTTGAAGTCCTGGCACTTCTCGCCGCCCTTGCTGACCTCGATCAGCTTGGGGGCCAGCGCGGTGCCCGAGTCGTCCTTGGCCGCCTCGGCCGCCAGCGCGATCAGGGTCGTCGCGTCGTACGACTCCGCCGCGTAGGTGTAGTTCGTCAGCTTCGGGTTCACCGTCAGCAGCCGCTTCTGGAACGCCTCCGGGGCCGCGGCGCCGGGGATCGTGCCCTTCACGCCCTTGAGTGTGCCCTTGGGCATCTTGAGGTAGTTGGAGTTCGACATGTTGCCGTCCACCATGTACCACTTGACCTTGTCGGCCGTCAGGCCCTGCTTGACCAGCTCCTGCACGACCTTCGCCGTCTCCTCGAAGCCGATCAGCACGATCGCCTTCGGGTTCTTGGCCTTGACCTTGGCCACGTCCGCGGAGAACTCGGCCGCCTTGGGGTCGTAGTCGACCCGCTCGACCACGCTCGCGCCGGCCTCCTCGGCCGTCTTGGTCACCTGGTCGGCCAGGCCCGAGCCGTAGGAGTCCTGCATGGCCAGGATGGCGACCGTGTCGTTGCCGTCGGCGGCCACCAGGTCGCCCAGCACGCGGCCCTGGAGCTTGTCCGGGGGCGCCGTGCGGAAGTACAGGCCCTGGTCGTTGATCGTGGTGAACTTGTCGGAGGTGTTGGCCGGCGAGAACTGCACCACGCCCGCCCGCGTGATCTTGTCCACGATCGACTCCGACACCGACGAGGACGCCGCGCCGATGATCGCGTCGGCCTTCTGGCCGAGCAGCTTGTCCACCGACTGCGAGGCGATGTTGGTCGTGGTGTCGCCCGAGTCGGTGTCGATCTTCGCCACCGGCTTGCCGAGCACTCCCCCGGCGTCGTTGATCTCCTTGAGCGCCAGGTCGACCCCGGCGAACTCGGGTGGTCCCAGATAGGCGAGATTGCCCGTCTGGGGCAGCACGGTGCCGATCGTCAGCGTGCCGTCCCCCTTGGCCGCGGCGGCCGTGGAGGGTTGCACGGACGCGGCGCCGGTGGCGCCCGTCCCGGCGGTCGTGCCGCCGGTCGAACACGCCGCCAGTGCCAGGCTCGCCGCTGTGGCGACGGCCAGCGCGCGGGAAATGCGGATCATCGAAAGCGTCTCCGTTCGAGATGAGCGGACCTTCCGTCCGCCCATCAGCATGCGCCGGGACGCCTGCGCAGAAAGAAGCCGAAGCCGGTTGGATGCCCAGTCGTGACCGGGCCACAACCCGCGGGGCTAAATCACCTGATATAGGCGCTTTTCATGCCCGCTCGGCCGCGTCGTCTATAACGATCTGAGCAACCTCCCGCATGCTCAGCCGCCGGTCCATCGACGCCTTCTGGATCCACCGGAACGCCTGCGGCTCGGTCCAGCCGTGCTGGGCCATCAACTGGCCCTTGGCCCGCTCGACCAGCTTGCGGGTCTCCAGCCGCTCGGAGAGGCTGGACACCTCCGCGCTGAGCGCCACCATCTCCTCGTGCCTGCTGACCGCCATCTCGATCGCCGGCACCAGGTCGGCCTTGGTGAACGGCTTGACCAGGTAGGCCATCGCCCCCGCGTCGCGGGCCCGCTCCACCAGGTCACGCTGGGAGAAGGCGGTGAGGATCAGGCACGGCGCGATCCGGTCGGCCACGATGCGCTCGGCCGCCGAGATGCCGTCGAGCACGGGCATCTTCACGTCGAGGATGACGAGGTCGGGCCGCAGGTCGGCGGCGAGCTGGATCGCCTGCTCCCCGTCACCGGCCTCGCCCACGACGACGTAACCGTCCTCCTGGAGCATCTCCTTGAGGTCGAGGCGGATCAGGGCCTCGTCTTCCGCGATCACTACTCGCCGCTGCGTACTCACGAGCAGAAGAGTACAGACGTCCGGTAGATTAGATCCACGCCGGTGCGGCCTCGGGCATTACGCTGCGAGATCACCAACCGGACGAAGTCGCCCCGGTAGACCAACGGCAGAGTCGATGGCCTCAAAATCCATACAGTGTGGGTTCGAATCCCACCCGGGGCACCGGCCTGACCGCCCGGCTCCCTCATAGGCCGGGCGGTTTTTCGTTCCCCATGACTGCCGCCTCGACGGGCAGGCCCGAAATGCCGACCGGTTCAGGGCGTCCAGGAGGGCGCGCGGCCGAGCAGGGCGACCACGCGATCGAGCGCCGTGGCGGCTCCCCCGGGCTCGACGCCGGGCAGGAACGCCTTCCCCGAACCGCGCGATTCCGGCGTGTCGGGCACCTGCGCGGCCAGCGGGAGAGCGGCCGCGGCGAGGGCGTCGTCGATGCCGGGCGGCACGCCGAGCGCCCTGGCGAAGTCCCAGGCGTGCACCACGCAGTCGATGAAGTGGAAGCCGATCGCCATGGCCGCCGGGAACGGGCCGCCGTCGCGGATCTCGGGCAGGAAGAAGGCCCGGTCGAGCACGCCGTCCGCGGCGAAGGCGGCGACGACGGCCTGCGCGGAGGCGGCGTACTCGGCCGCGTGGTCCTCGCCCAGAGGGCGCGGCTGCCAGCTCGCCAGTTCCGACCGCGCGCCCGAGGCGGCCAGGGCGAAGCCGTGGTTCTGCACGATCTGGTGCTCCAGCAGGTCGCGGACGGCCCATCCGGCGCAGGGCGTCGGCCGGTCGAGGTCGGCGGGCTTGATCGTGTTCACCAGGTCGACGGTGGCCAGCACCGACCGCCGGTTGAGCTCGATGATGTCTGCCAAGGCGATGTCCCGTCATCGTCGAAGAACCCACCCGGCCGGCGCGTGCGGCCCGCGGGTGGCCAACCTGTCGATGATGGCGGCACCCTCGGCGGCGGTGCGAGTGGTTTTCACCCGTGAAGGCACCGGCGTGATCAAGGAGCCGAGGCGCGGGATTTCGCGGGCGGTTCGCCGGGAACAGTCCTTTGTGACGAGTTGCGACGGACGAGACGGGGGTGGCGGGGGATGCCGTTGAGCGTGACCGAACGGGAGACGTTCCTGGCCGAGCCGCACATCGCGAGCCTGGCGGTGGAGACGGGCGCGGGGCGGTCGCCGCTGGCCGTGCCCGTCTGGTACGACTACAGCCCCGGCGGCGAGATCAGGTTCCTGACCGACAGCGAGTCGCGCAAGGCGCGGCTGGTGGCGAAGGCGGGCCGGTTCACGATGCTGGTCCAGCGGGTCAGCCCGACCTACCGGTACGTGTCGGTCGAGGGCCCGGTGGTGCGCTCCGACCCCACGACGATCGAGGAGCTGACCCGCATCGCCGCCCGCTACCTGCCGCAGGAGGCGGTGTCGGGCTACGTGTACGGCTCGGACCTGCACGTCCTGGTGACGTTCCGGATGCGGCCCGAGCGGTGGCTGTCGGCGGACCTGGGCTCCTTGGGCTGAGCGGGCGCCCGGTATTTTTGGCTCGTGACTGCTATCGATCCCACCTCGACCGGCGCGTTCGGCGTCGGCCTCGCCACCATCGCCGACGACGGCACCGTTCTCGACACCTGGTTCCCGGCTCCCGAGCTGGGCGAGCCGCCCGCGACGGGCACCGAGCGGATCTCCGCCGAGGAGGCCGGCGAGCTGGCCGCGCTGACCGGCCGCGACGCGGCGCGGGGCGTCGAGGTGGTGGCGGTGCGCACGGGCGTCGCCAAGCTCTCCGAGCCTCCGGTCGACGCCCACGACGTCTACCTGCGGCTGCACCTGCTCTCCCACCGGCTCGTCCGGCCGCACGGCGTGAACCTGGACGGCCAGTTCGGCCTGCTGGCCAACGTGGTGTGGACCAACTTCGGGCCGTGCCCGGTGCCCGGCTTCGAGCGCACGCGGCTGCGACTGCGGGCCAAGGGCGTGGTGACGGTGTACGGGGTGGACAAGTTCCCGCGGATGGTCGACTACGTGCTGCCGGAGGGCGTGCGCATCGCCGACGCCGATCGGGTGCGGCTGGGCGCCCACCTGGCGTCGGGCACGGTCGTCATGCACGAGGGCTTCGTGAACTTCAACGCCGGCACGGTGGGCACCTCGATGGTCGAGGGGCGCATCTCGGCGGGCGTGGTGGTCGGCGACGGCTCCGACGTCGGCGGCGGCGCCTCGATCATGGGCACGCTGTCGGGCGGCGGCAAGCAGGTCATCTCGATCGGCGAGCGCTGCCTGCTGGGCGCCAACGCCGGCATCGGCATCTCGCTGGGCGACGACTGCGTGGTGGAGGCGGGCCTCTACGTGACCGCGGGCACCCGGGTGACGCTGCCCGACGGCACGGTGGTCAAGGCGGCGGAGCTGTCGGGCTCCAACGGGATCCTGCTGCGCCGCAACTCGCAGTCGGGCGCGGTGGAGGCCCTGCCCCGCACGGGCTCCGGCATCACCCTGAACGCCGCCCTGCACGCCCACTGACCCCCATCAAGGCCCTCTCCGCCGGCCATGTGCCACGGAGGGGGCCCACAGGGCGCTGCGTCACGGTGGCGCGCCGGTGAAGGGTCAGCGGGCGTTTCCTGGAGGGCCCCCGGCCGGAGTGCGGCGGGTGGCCGGCCGGGCGAAGCCGTAAGGAAGGAAAAGCCGCGGGACGCACCGGCGGAGGCTCGCCCGGACGGGCGAGCCCGCGCGGGGCGTGGGCGGGGCGGTCAGTTCGCGTGCGAGACCGCGGAGCCGATGGTGTGCACCCGCAGCGCGTTGGTGCTGCCCGGCGTGCCGGGAGGCGAGCCGGCCACGATGACCACCTTGTCGCCCTTCTCCAGCCGCCCGAGCGACAGCAGCGACGCCTCCACCTGCCGCACCATGTCGTCGGTGTGGTGCACGAACGGCACGTGGAACGTCTCCACGCCCCACGTCAGCGACAGCTGCCCGCGCACGTGCGGGGCCGAGGTGAAGGCCAGCAGCGGGATCGGCGAGCGGTAGCGGGCCAGCCGTCGGGCCGTCTCGCCGGACATGGTGAACGCGATCAGCGCCTTGGCGCCGACGATCGCGCCGACCTCGGCCGCGGCCCTGGCGATGGCCCCGCCGGTGGTCTCCGGCAGGCGCTCCAGGCTGTGGGTGGCGTGCAGGGACGACTTCTCGGCGGCGCAGGCGATGCGGTCCATCGTCGCGACCGACTCGATCGGGTAGCTGCCGACCGACGTCTCGCCCGACAGCATGACGGCGTCGGCGCCGTCCATGACGGCGTAGGCGACGTCGCTGGCCTCGGCGCGGGTGGGGCGCGGGGCGCTCATCATGGAGTCGAGCATCTGCGTGGCGACGATGACCGGGCGGGCCTTCTCGCGGCACAGCCCGATGATGCGCCGCTGGACGATCGGCACCTGCTCCAGGGGCAGTTCCACGCCGAGGTCGCCGCGGGCGACCATGATGCCGTCGAAGGCCTCGACGATCTCCGGCAGGCGGTCGACGGCCTGCGGCTTCTCGATCTTGGCCAGCAGCGGCAGGCGGACGGCCTCCTGCTCCATGATGTTGCGCACGACGTCGGCGTCGGAGGGACGGCGGACGAAGGACAGCGCGATCATGTCGAAGCCGGTGCGCAGCGCCCAGCGCAGGTCGGCCTCGTCCTTGTCGGTGAGGGCGGGCGCGCTGACGTTGACGCCCGGCAGGTTGAGGCCCTTGTTGTTGGAGATCATGCCGCCGATGACGACGCGGGTGATGACGCGGTCGCCGTCGACGCGGGTGGCCTCCAGGACCAGGCGGCCGTCGTCGACGAGGATCTTGTCACCGGGACGCACGTCGCCGGGCAGGCCCTTGTAGGTGGTCGAGACCTGCTCGCGGTCTCCGGGCACGTCTTCGGTGGTGATGGTGAAGACGTCGCCGAAGCCGAGGCGCACCGGCCCTTCCTCGAAGGTGCCGACGCGGATCTTGGGGCCCTGCAGGTCGGCGAGCACGCCTACGCCGCGGCCGAGGTCGGCCGCCACCTCCCGGACCCGGTCGTAGACCTCTCTGTGCATGTCATGGTTGCCATGGCTGAGGTTGAACCGTGCCACGTCCATGCCCGCGGAGATCAGCTCGTGGAGGCGTTCTTTGGACGAAGTGGCTGGGCCTAGGGTGCAGACGATTTTCGCGCGACGAGTCACGAGTCCTACCTTAATTGGTACAGACCACTTGGCAGTCACTGACGACGGAGAACGTACCCGACGTAGGAGAACAACACGAGAACGGCGAGTCCCAGCCGTACCAAGTTCGCGTACTGTTCAGGGTAGACGACGCCTTCGATGTAGTGGTCCACGAAGCCGCTCGGCGGCAGGCCCGGCAGCCCTCCCCTGCGCCGCGCCCAGTCCTCGGCGACGGTCAGCGGGCAGTCCACGTGGGTGACGAGCGTCACCACGGCCCAGCCGACGGCCGCGAGGTGGAGGTAGATCGTCCGCCGCCACCGCCAGGCCAGGAACCCGCCCAGGGCCACGTAGGCGAGGAAGGCGAAGTGCGTCACCATCACCGCGTCCGCGAGCAGGCGGTACATCATGGCTCTATGGTGGCCGCCTTCCAGGCGTTCACGACGCCGTGCCCGTAGAAGCCGTTCCTGGCCTGGTCGCCCTCGCACTGATGGGTCTCGTTCTCGCCGTACACCTTGTAGACGTAGGCGCGCGGGGTCGGGCAGGCCACGGGCGTCGCGGTCCGGTAGAGCAGGTCCTCCACGGTGGCCGGGTCCATGGACAGGCCCCCGGGGCCGGGCTTGCCGAACCGGCTGATCAGGATGGCGGCGACGCCGGTGGCGTGCGGGGCGGCCATGGAGGTGCCGTCGAGGTACTGGTAGTAGGAGCAGACGCCCTTGTGGCAGTCGCGCACGACGTCGGCGCCCTTGGGCTTGCCGGAGGCGTCGATCCGGCCGCCCGCCTTGAGCACGTGCTCGGGGGCGGCGGCCAGGATCGACCGGCTGGCCTCGGCGCCCTTGCCGTCCAGCGCGTCGCCGCCGGGGGCGGCCAGGTCGGTCTGCTCCAGGCCGTAGTCGCTGTAGACGGCCTTGCGTCCGGACGGCCCGACGGCGGAGATCGAGATCACGCCCTTGGACTCGGCCGGCACGTTGATGCACGAGTTGTCTATCTTGCGGGTCTTCTCGTCGCCGCGCGGGTAGCCGGGGCTCTGCTTGTCGGCCGTGGGGTGTCCGAGGTCGGTGGAGCCGTTGCCGAGTGCGGAGATGAGCGTGACGCCCTTGCCACGGGCGTAGTCGAGGGCGCGCTGCATGCCGACGACGACGGCCCGCTGTTCGAGCTGCTCCTTCTTGGTGTCGGCCGGGTTGGCGGCGCAGTTGAACAGCCAGGGGTCGACGTAGTAGCTCATGTTGACGACGTCCACGCCGATGTCGGCGGCGTAGGTGAGGGCGTCGAGGCTGGGCTTGAGGAAGAAGAAGCCGGAGTCCTGGCCGGCCCTGATGCTGACGATCCGCACGTCCGGGGCGACGCCGGCGATGCCGATGCCGTTGATCGGGGAGGCGATGGTGCTGGCGACGTGGGTGCCGTGGCCGTCGTCGTCCTCGTCCACGGGGTCCTTGCAGGAGGGGACCTCGCAGGGGCCGTCCAGGGTCTCGCCGCGCTCGTCCTTGGGCTTGTCGGTGACGAAGTTGCGGCTCAGTTCGCGGTCGAAGTTGGGCGCGATGTCAGGGTGCTTGCCGTCGACGCCGGTGTCGATGACGCCGACCAGCACCTTCTTGTTGCCGGGGGCCTTGGCGTTGGCCCGGTCGGCGCCGATCATCTTCATGTCCCACTGCAGGTGGGCCAGGGGCTCCTGGGCCAGGCCCTTCCCGGCCATGGATCCGGCGTCGGGGAAGCCCCTGCCGCCGGCGCGGGCGGCGAGGGAGGAGGTGGCGCCGATGACGCGGCGGTCGGGCGAGACGCCGACGACGGCCGGGTCGGCGCCGACGCTCTCGGCGAAACCGTCGCCGCCGCCCTGGGTGAGCACGTAGCCGAGCTTGCCGTCCTCCTCGACGACCGTGCCGCCGGCGCGCTTGACGGCCGCCAGGGCCTGGCCCTGCTTGCCGTCGGCGTAGAAGACCAGGTTCTGGTTCTGGCCGGCGGGGGAGGTCGCGCCGGGCTGCGCGGACTGGGTGGCCTGCGTGGAGCTGGTGGGGCCGTCCTGCGCGGGCTCCTCGGGGGTGGCCCGGTCGCCGGCGGCGGCCGAGCACGCGGTCAGCGCGGCGGCGACGGCCAGCGCCGTCAGTCCAGTGGCGACTCGCCGCATTGCTCCCCCATCCACCGACTGTCGCAGAATCTGCATCTTCCCGACAGTCAACGGCTGATGCAACTTAGGTGTGAAATTTCGGCTGATGGGGGGTGACGCGGGCTCTGGGGGTTTTTGTCGGGAGCCCGCGTCGTACGGGGTCAGGAGTCGCGGTGCAGGCGCACGTTCGGCAGGCAGACCAGCAACACGACGCCGGCCAGCATGACCGGCGTGACCCAGGCGAAGACCCCGGTGACCGCCTCGGCGAAGGCCGGCCGTACGGACTCGGGCACCGCACCCGCGGCCCCCGCGGCCAGGGCCGCCTGCCCCAGCCTGCCGGTGAAGACGCCCCCGAGCACGGCCACCCCCACGGCGCCGCCCACGTTCCTGGCGAAGGACACCACCGACGTGGCCGCGCCCCGGTCGGCGGCGGGCGCGCTGACCTGGACGGCCAGCATCAGGTTCTGCAGCACCATGCCGAGCCCGACCCCGAACAGCACCATGTACAGCCCGGACGTGACCGCCCCGGTCGCGAGCCCCATGGTCGAGAACAGGAACGCGGCCACCGTCGCCAGCGCCGCCCCGATCACCACGACCCACTTGTACGTCCCCAGCGCGGTCACCACCCGCCCCGCGACGGCCGAGGCGGCGATCATGCCCGCCATCAGGGGAAGCAGCAGCAGCCCCGAGTTCGACGCGCTGGCCCCGGCGGCCAGTTGCAGGTAGAGCGGGAGGAAGGTGGCCGCCCCCACCATCCCGGTGGCCATCAGCACGATGGTCGCCGTGGCGATCGTGAGCGTGCGGTCGCGGAACAGCCCGAGCGGCAGCACCGGCTCCTTCGCCCTCTGCTCCACCAGCACGAACAGCCCCGCCAGCACGACCGCCCCGACGCCCAGCCCGACGACGACCGGCGAGGTCCACGCGTACGTCGTCCCGCCCCACGAGGCGAACAGCGTCAGGCAGGTCAGCACCCCGGAGATCAGCGCGGCTCCCGCCCAGTCGATCCGGTGCGGCGAGGTGCGCCGCGGCAGCCGCAGCACGGCGAACGCGACCGCCAGCGCGACGGCCCCGAGCGGCAGGTTGATGTAGAAGATCCAGCGCCAGGAGACGTGCTCGGTGAGGTAGCCGCCGATGATCGGCCCGAGGACGGCGGCCACGCCGATCACCGCCCCGAACAGGCCCTGGAACTTGGCGCGCTCGCGCGGGGTGGCGATGTCGGCCGAGATCGCCAGGGTCAGCACCATCAGGCCGCCGGCGCCGATGCCCTGGAAGGCGCGGAAGGCGATGAGCTGGGCCATCGTCTGGGCGAGCCCGCACAGGGCCGAGCCGGCGAGGAACAGGGCGATGGCCGACAGGTACAGGTTGCGGCGGCCGTACATGTCGCTGAGCTTGCCGTAGAGGGGCGCGACGATGCCCGAGGTCAGGGAGAAGGCCGTGACCAGCCACGACACGTTCTCCAGGCCGTTCAGCTCGCCCACGATGGTGGGGGTGGCCGTGGCCACCACCGTCTGGTCGACGGCGGCCAGGAACAGGCACAGCAGGAGCGAGCCCATGCTGAGCAGGAGGCCGCGCCGAGGTGCGGCCTCCTGGGCGATTGTCGATACCATTCAGTTGTCTCCTTGCTTCTTTCGCGAGGGCAGGAGGAATCCGCGGCGGTCGGGGGTGCCACCCCGATCGCCGCTTACTTTCCGGATGTGTCAGAGTCCGCGTTCGAGCAGCGTGAACGCCTCGTCGAGCAGTTCTTCGACCGGCTGGTCCGTGGCCGCCGACTCCTGGATGGCCGAGATCATCGCGCCGAACGTCGTGATGAGCAGCATCCGGGCGTGCATGCCGCCGGTCACCCCGGGCCTGGCCCGCACGGCGCCGAGGACCGTCTCCATGATCTGGGTCTGGTCGGCGGCGCGCGCCCTGGCGGCCAGTTCGGGATAACGGTTGTTGAGCTCCATGAACGGCTGCATGGTGTCCCAGATCGGGCGCACGCGCACGGCGAGCTCCCGGGCCACCGTCTTGAGCGACCGGAAGGCGGGCTCGTCGGCCGGGCGGTCGGCGAGCATGGCGGCGATGTCGTCGGGCCGCCAGATCGGCTCCATGACGAGCGCCTCCTCCTTGGAGGCGAAGTAGTTGAAGAACGTGCGGGGCGAGATGTCGGCCGCCGCGCTGACGGCCTCGACGGTCACGGCGTCGAGGCCCTCGTCGAGCGCCAGCCGCACCGCGGCCAGCCGGATGGCCTGCCGCTTCTCGGCCCGGCGGCGCTCACGGCGCTGTTCCGGACTCTCCATGCGTTGCACTCTACGCAGCTTTTGCACACTCTGCAAGACTTGCAGAGTGTGCAAAAGACGAAGGGCCCCGGAGCCGGCCGGCTCCGGGGCCCTTCGCGCAGGTCAGACCAGCGGACGCGCCGTCGGCAGGATCGGGTACGGCAGCGCCGTCTCCCCGCTCAGGTACCGGTCGACGCCCGAGGCGGCCGAACGGCCCTCGGCGATGGCCCACACGATGAGCGACTGCCCGCGGCCCATGTCACCGGCCACGAACACGCCGTCCACCTTCGACATGTACGTCTTGTCCCGGGCGACGTTGCCGCGGGCGTCGTAGAAGCCCTCGCCCGCGACCTCGGCCAGGTCCTCCAGCAGGGAGCCCTTCTCCGGCCCGACGAAGCCCATGGACAGCGTGATCAGCTCGGCCGGGATCTCCCGCTCGGTGCCGGGGATCGGCTTGAAGCCGTTCTGCGGCCCCTCGACCTCGACCAGGCGCAGCGCCCTGACGTTGCCCTCGTCGTCGCCGACGAACTCGGTGGTGGAGACCGCGTAGACGCGCTCCCCGCCGCCGTCGGCCAGCTCCTCGTGCGCGCTCTCCATCTTGAACAGGATGGGGAACGTCGGCCACGGCTGGGTGCCGGGCCGGGACGCCGGCGGCTGCGGCATGATCTCCAGCTGGGTCACCGAGGCGGCGCCCTGCCGGATCGCGGTGCCGATGCAGTCGGCCCCGGTGTCGCCGCCGCCGATCACCACGACGTGCTTGCCCTCGGCCGAGACCGGCGCGACCGCGTAGTCGCCCTCCTGGACCTTGTTGGCCAGCGGCAGGTACTCCATCGCCTGGTAGACGCCCTTGAGCTCGCGCCCGGCGACCGGCAGGTCGCGCCACTGGGTGGCGCCGCCCGACAGCACCACCGCGTCGAACTGCTCGCGCAGCTCGGCCGCGGTGACGTCGACGCCGACGTTCACGCCGGTGCGGAACCGGGTGCCCTCGGCCCGCATCTGCTCCAGGCGCCGCTCGATGTGGCGCTTCTCCATCTTGAACTCGGGGATGCCGTACCGCAGCAGGCCGCCGAGGCGGTCGGCGCGTTCGAACACCACCACGTCGTGCCCGGCCCTGGTGAGCTGCTGGGCGGCGGCCAGGCCCGCGGGGCCCGAGCCGACGACGGCCACCTTCTTGCCGGTGCGCACCCGCGGCGGCTGCGGGGTCACCCAGCCCTCGGCGAACGCGCGGTCGATGATCTCGACCTCGACCCGCTTGATCGCCACCGGGTCGGAGTTGATGCCGAGCACGCACGCCGCCTCGCACGGAGCCGGGCAGAGCCTGCCGGTGAACTCCGGGAAGTTGTTCGTGGCGTGCAGCCGCTCGATCGCCTCGCGCCAGTCGGTGCGGTAGACGAGGTCGTTCCACTCGGGGATGAGGTTCCCGAGCGGGCAGCCGTTGTGGCAGAACGGGATGCCGCAGTCCATGCAGCGAGCCGCCTGCCTGGTCAGCTTCTCCTGCGGGAAGTCCTGGTAGACCTCCCGCCAGTCGCTGATGCGGACGTCGACCGGGCGGCGCGCCGGCAGCTCCCGCTCGTGCGTGAGAAAACCCTTGGGGTCAGCCATCGAGTACGCCTCCCTAGCCCTGAACCGCAGCCGCCATGACGGCCTCGTCGATGTCCCTGCCTTCGGCGCGGGCGGCCTCGGCGGCCTCCAGCACCCTCTTGTAGTCGGTCGGCATGATCTTGCCGAACCGGGCGAGCGCGGCGTCCCAGTCGGCCAGCAGCTGCTTGGCCACCGGGGACGCGGTCTCGGCGAAGTGCTTCTCGACCGTCTCCTTCAGGAACTCCGCGTCCTGCGCGGTCAGCGGCTCGATGGCGACCATCTCCCGGTTGACCCGCTCGGGCCGCAGGTCGAGCAGGTACGCCACGCCGCCGGACATGCCGGCCGCGAAGTTGCGCCCGGTCGGCCCGAGCACGACCACCCGGCCGCCGGTCATGTACTCGCACCCGTGGTCGCCCACGCCCTCGACGACCGCCGTGGCGCCGGAGTTGCGGACGCAGAACCGCTCGCCGACCACCCCGCGGACGAACACCTCGCCGGACGTGGCGCCGTACAGGGCGACGTTGCCGGCGATGATGTGCCCGTCGAGCGGGGCCTCCTCGTGCGGCCGGACGGTGATCCGCCCGCCCGACAGGCCCTTGCCGAGGTAGTCGTTGGCGTCGCCGGTCAGCCGCAGCGTGATCCCGCGGGGCACGAACGCGCCGAAGGAGTTGCCCGCCGAGCCGGTGAAGCCGATGTCGATGGTGTTCTCGGGCAGGCCCTGGCCGCCGTACCGCTTGGTCACCTGGTAGCCGAGCATGGTGCCGACCGTGCGGTTGACGTTGCGGATGGGCAGCTCCAGCGTGACCGGGGTGCCGTCGTCGAGGGCGCCCTCGGCGAGCTGGATCAGGGTGTTGTCGAGGGCGTGCTCCAGGCCGTGGTCCTGCTCGACGGTGCGCCGCTTGGGCGTGCCGGCGGGCAGCTCGGGCTGGTGCAGGATCGGCGACAGGTCGAGCCCGCCGGCCTTCCAGTGGTTCTCGGCGGCCGTCGTGTCGAGCATCTCGACGTGCCCGATCGCCTCGTCGAGCGAGCGGAAGCCCAGCTCGGCCAGGTACTCGCGGATCTCCTCGGCGATGAACTCGAAGAAGTTGACCACGAACTCGGGCTTGCCGCTGAAGCGCTTGCGCAGCTCGGGGTTCTGCGTGGCCACGCCCACCGGGCAGGTGTCGAGGTGGCAGACCCGCATCATCACGCAGCCGGAGACGACCAGCGGGGCGGTGGCGAAGCCGTACTCCTCGGCGCCCAGCAGGGCGGCGATGACGACGTCGCGGCCGGTCTTGAGCTGGCCGTCCACCTGCACCACGATGCGGTCGCGCAGGTCGTTCAGCAGCAGCGTCTGCTGGGTCTCGGCCAGGCCGAGCTCCCAGGGCGCGCCCGCGTGCTTGAGCGAGGTCAGCGGCGAGGCGCCGGTGCCGCCGTCGTGGCCGGAGATGAGCACCACGTCGGCGTGCGCCTTGGACACGCCCGCCGCGACCGTGCCGACGCCGACCTCGGCGACCAGCTTCACGTGGACCCTGGCCTCCGGGTTGGAGTTCTTCAGGTCGTGGATGAGCTGGGCCAGGTCCTCGATCGAGTAGATGTCGTGGTGCGGCGGCGGCGAGATGAGGCCGACGCCGGGCGTGGAGTGGCGGGTCTTGGCGATCCACGGGTAGACCTTGTGGCCGGGGAGCTGGCCGCCCTCGCCGGGCTTGGCACCCTGAGCCATCTTGATCTGCAGGTCGGTCGCGTTGACCAGGTATTCGCTGGTGACGCCGAACCGGCCGGAGGCGACCTGCTTGATCGCCGACCTGCGGGTGGCGTCGTACAGGCGCTCGGGGTCCTCGCCGCCCTCGCCGGTGTTGGACTTGCCGCCGAGCCGGTTCATCGCGATGGCGAGCGTCTCGTGCGCCTCCATCGAGATCGAGCCGTACGACATCGCGCCCGTGGAGAAGCGCTTGACGATGCTCTCGACCGGCTCGACCTCCTCGATCGGGATCGACCGGCCCTTGCGCAGCTTGAACAGGCCGCGCAGGGTCATCAGCCGCTCGGCCTGGGAGTCCACGAGGCTCGTGTACTCCTTGAAGATCTCGTAGCGGCGGGTGCGGGTGGCGTGCTGGAGCTTGAAGACGGTCTCGGGGTTGAACAGGTGCGGCTCGCCCTCGCGCCGCCACTGGTACTCGCCGCCGACCTGGAGCCTGCGGTGGGCGTTCTCCGCCCGCGGGTAGGCGTGGCGGTGACGCTGGGCGGTCTCCTCGGCCAGCACGTCGAAGCCGACGCCGCCCAGCCGGGACGTCGTGCCGGTGAAGCAGGCGTCGATGACCTCCTGGCTCAGGCCGAGCGCCTCGAAGATCTGCGCGCCGGTGTAGGAGGCCACCGTGGACACGCCCATCTTCGACATGACCTTGATGACGCCCTTGCCGTACGCCTTGATCAGGTTGCGCACCGCCTTGTGCTTGCCGATCTGCAGCACACCGGTGTCGACCAGGTCCTCGACGGTCTCGATCGCCAGGTACGGGTTGACCGCGCCGGCGCCGTAGCCGATGAGCAGCGCCATGTGGTGGCACTCGCGTGCCTCGCCGGTCTCGATGACCAGCCCGATCTTGGTCCGGGTCTTCTCCTGGATCAGGTGGTGGTGCACCGCGCCGGTGAGCAGCAGCGACGGGATCGGGGCGAGCGCGTCGGAGGAGCCACGGTCGGACAGCACGATGATGCGCGCGCCGTCGGCGATGGCCGCGGACGCCTCGGCCCTGATCTCCTCAAGGCGCGCGAGCAGCGCCTGGCCGCCGCCGGCGACCTCGTACAGGCCGCTGATGACGTGCGGGTGGAAGCCCGGCAGGTCGTGCTCGTCGTTGATGTGGATGATCTTGGCGAGCTCGTCGTTGTCGATCACCGGGTACGGCAGCACGAGCTGGCGGCAGGAGGTCGGGCCCGGGTCGAGCAGGTTGCCCTCGGGGCCGAGCACGCTGGCCAGCGAGGTGACCAGCTCCTCCCGGATGGCGTCCAGCGGCGGGTTGGTGACCTGCGCGAACAGCTGGGTGAAGTAGTCGAACAGCAGCCGCGGCTTCTCGCTCAGCACCGCGACCGGCGTGTCGGTGCCCATCGAGCCGATCGGCTCGGCGCCGGTCCTGGCCATCGGCGACAGGATGATCCGCAGCTCTTCCTCGGTGTAGCCGAAGGTCTGCTGCCGCTTGACCAGCGCCTCGTGCGTGGGGATCTCCCGCTGCCGCGCGGGCAGCTCCTCGAACCTGACCAGCCCGGCGTGCAGCCACTCCTCGTACGGGAGCGCGGCGGCCAGCTCGGCCTTGATCTCGTCGTCCTCGATGATCTTGCCGCGGGCGGTGTCGATGAGGAACATGCGGCCCGGCTGCAGGCGGCCCTTGCGGACGACGTCCTCGGGCTTGAAGTCGAGCACGCCGGCCTCCGAGGCCAGCACGACCAGCCCGTCGGCGGTCACCCAGAACCGCCCGGGACGCAGCCCGTTGCGGTCGAGCACGGCCCCGGCCAGGGTGCCGTCGGTGAACGTGATCGAGGCCGGGCCGTCCCACGCCTCCATCAGGGAGGAGTGGAACTCGTAGAAGGCGCGGCGCGCCGGATCCATCTCGGTGTGGTTCTCCCACGCCTCGGGGATCATCATCAGCACCGCGTGCGGCAGGCTCCGGCCGCCGATGTGCAGCAGCTCCAGGGCCTCGTCGAAGCTGGCGGTGTCGCTGCCGTCGGGGTCGCAGATCGGGAAGAGCCGCGAGATGTCGCCCGGGATGTGGGCCGATGACAGCATCGCCTCGCGGGCCCGCATCCAGTTGCGGTTGCCCTTGACCGTGTTGATCTCGCCGTTGTGCGCCACGTACCGGTAGGGGTGGGCCAGCGGCCAGCTCGGGAAGGTGTTGGTGGAGAAGCGCGAGTGCACCAGCGCGATCGCGCTCTCGTAACGCTCGTCGCTCAGGTCGGGGAAGAACGGCTCCACCTGGTCGGGCGTGAGCATCCCCTTGTAGACCACCGTGCGGGCCGACAGCGAGGGGAAGTAGACGTCCGCCTCGTGCTCGGACCGCTTGCGCAGGCAGAAGGCCAGCCGGTCGAGGTCGAGGCCCTGCTCGCCGCCGGGGCTCGAGACGAAGAGCTGGGCGAAGTGCGGCATGACGGCGCGGGCGCTCGGGCCCGGCAGGGCGCGGTCGACGGGGACGTCCCGCCAGCCCAGCACCGTGAGGTTCTCCTCGGCCGCGATCTCCTCGATCAGGGCGGTGGCGACGGCCCTGGCCTGCTCGTCGGCCGGCAGGAAGGCGATGCCGGTCGCGTACGCGCCGGCCTCGGGCAGCGCGAACGGCACGCTCGCGCGGTAGAACTCATCGGGGATCTGCGTCAGGATCCCGGCTCCGTCGCCGGTGTCCGGCTCGCTACCCTTGGCTCCCCTGTGATCGAGATTGCACAACGCCGTCAGCGCCTTGACCACGATCGTGTGCCCACGGCGTCCTGCGACGTCGGCGACCATGGCGACACCGCAGGCATCATGCTCGTTGGCGGGGTGGTAGAGGCCCTGAGGCTCGGGGAATCCGAGGTGGGCAGCAGGCATTGAATCCCTCCCGTCGTCTTCGTCTGTCAAGAACTGCTCTACAGGCGGGGACGACGTTGGCCCTGCTGCATATCGTGGGTAGAGATTACCGCACGATGCCGGAATGGTGCCCGCCACGTCCGCATTGCGAACATTGCGCAGGGTTCCAGCATCCGAACTCCCCATCCCAAACCCCGGACCCGGCCATCAGAATTCCCAGTTCACGCCCCTGTTGTCCCATGGCCCTCACAGACCCCGGACGCTCCCCCGAACGGGCCCGCCCCTCCCCGGCGGGCGGCCGGAGCCGGGCCCGCCCCTCGATAGGGTTGGCGCATGGATCGTGACGGGGTGGAGCGCCTGCTCGCCGAGGCGGGCGTCGACGGCAGGCGGCTGCGGCACGCCCTCACCCTCCTGTGCGACGGCCAGTGGTGGTCCCTGGCAGGTCTGGTCAGGGAGACCGCCACCTCCCGGCGGACCGTCGAGGCGCTGCTGCGCGAGGTGCGCCTGGAGCGCTCGGGCGAGAGGTTCCGGGTGCCGCCCGGCGACACGCCCGCCTATCAGGACCTGCTGGCCATGGCGCCGCCGCCCGAAGACCCGGTGGCCCACATGCTCCCCCACTACCCCGGCGTGCTCGAACGCCTGACCGCGCTGGTCGCGGGCGCGCCGCGGGCCCGTCACGTGCTCGACCACGTCTCGGCCACTCCCGAGACGGCCCTGCGGCGCGCGCTGCTGCTCGGGGCGCGGTTCTGGCTGCCCGGGGCGCGGCTGCTGTGCGTCGGCGACCACGACCTGACCTCGCTGGCCGTCAAGCTGGTCCATCCCGAGACCGACGTCACGGTGGTCGACGTCGACGAGCGCATCCTGGCCTACATCGACGAGCAGGGGCTCGGGGTCCGCACGCGCTGGGCCGACCTGCGGCTCGGGCTGCCGGCCTCGGCGCGGGAGCACGACCTGGCCTTCACCGACCCGCCGTACACGCCGGAGGGGATCGGGCTGTTCGCGGCGCGCGCCGTGGAGGGGCTGAAGGACGACGGGCGGGTGCTGGTGGCGTACGGGGCCAGCGAGCGTACGCCGATGCTGGCGTTCAAGGTTCAGCAGGCGTTGTCGGAGCTCAACCTCGCCTATGAGGCGATCTATCCGGATTTCAATCGCTATTTCGGGGCGGAGGCGATCGGCTCGGCGGCCGACCTCTACCTGCTGCGTCCCACCACCAAGACCCGCCCGGCGGTCAACGCCCGGCTGGGCCGTCAGGCCACGGCCATCTACACCCAGGGCCCCCAGTCGGTCGAGTCGGCCCCGGCGGCGGTCCCGGCCTCCGATCTGGCCGGGTTCGAGGCTGACCTGCTGGTGGGCGAGTGGCCCAAGGAGCTGCCCCAGGCCCGGGTGCGGCTGGCGACCTGGCTGGCCAAGCCGTACGCGGCGGCCGTCGAGCGGGTGGCCGTCGCGCTGCCGCCGGGGCTGGAGGCGGCGCTCCCCCGCGTGCTGCTCGCCACCCGCGCGGCGCACGTACGCGTGTGGGGGGCCGACCTGCCCTCGCTGCCGGAGGCGCTGTCCGCCGTCTACGAGTTCCGCCGCACGGGCGGGGCGCTCGACGCCGTACGCCGCCCGCAGCCCGCCGGGGCGGCCGGCGCGGTGCTGCGCAGGATCCTCGACAACGGCCACGCCAAGCTGGCCAACACCTGGCGGGAGGCGCTCATCGCGGTCGCCCGCGACCAGGGCACGGCGCTCACCAAGAACGAGGCCCGCACCCTCATCCGCCAGACCGCTCCCTGGTCCGACGACCTGACCCCCCTGGAAGCCCCCCTCCACCGCCTGAGCGGCCTACCCGCCGCCGTCTCCACCAGCGTCACCGCCCTCACCACCACAATCCCCTGACCCCGGAGCCCGCAGGAGAGGGTGGCTGGACGGGGTGGGCGGTCAGGTGGCGGCGAGGATGCGGTTCTGCACCACGCGGCCGAGACCGTCGAGGGCGACCAGCGCCGTGACCAGGTCGTCGGCGGAGACCGTGCCGCCCGCCCAGCTCACCGTCACGTAGTGGCCCATGGCACGCGCCTGGGCACGGCTGCGGGCGGCGTCGAACGCGGCGTCCTGCCGGACGAAGCCGTCCTTGCCCAGGGCCGCCACCAGGGCGTCGGCCGCGCGCCCGTCGGGCAGGTTGAAGATGGCGAACTGCCCGGCCAGCCCGTCGCCCTCGTACGCCGCCGCCAGCACCTGCGTGCACCCGGACGCCGACGCCCCCCACAGGACCTCGTCGCAGTCGTCGTGCTCCTGCGTGGAGACCCGCCGCAGCGCGCCGAGCGTCTGCGTCTCGGCGGTGAAGACCTCCTGCGCGGTCAGCGGCGCGGCGTCGGCCTGACGGGAGTCGACGGCCGCGTAGAAGGCCGAGGTGGGCTCGCCCCGGAAGGCGGCCGGCCGCGGCTCCCCCGGACGCAGCCACAACCACCCGGCCACGGCGACCGCCAGCGCCCCCACGGCCGCCCCCGCCACCACGACGACACGACGGGACATCACGCGCATCCCACCCCGACGCGGGACATCAGGGCCGCTCCCTTGATCGCGACCGCCCGAGGCGACGTCACGAGGCCGGTCCCGTGATCGCGACGACGCGGCGGTAGACGGACTTCTCGGCCCCGCGCAGGGCCAGGGTGACGGAGACGAAGTCGTCCCGGGCGGTGGGGTCGAGGCCGTCGGTCTTGCCGAGCCAGACGAGGCCGACGTAGTGGCCGAGCGCGTAGCCGCCGCCCTCGGAGTAGCCGCCCGCCGGGAAGGCCGCCTTGGACGAGGTCAACGGCCGTGCCCAGCCGCCCCGGTAGAGCGTCTTCAGGGATTCGACCAGGTCGCCGGCCGACTGGCCGTCCTTGAGATTGAGCAGCGTGTACTGGCCGACGTAGCGGCCGTCGGAGCTGACGTACAGGCCGCGGGCCGCCTGGAGGCAGTCGGCGTCGGCCACCTTCTCCAGCAGGGCCGTGCCCCACAGGGCGGCCGAGCAGTCGGCGTCGATGCGCTTGGCGGCCAGCTTGAGCGTGAGCTTCTTGGAGACCGCGAGCTCGCTCTGCCCGAAGACCTCCTTGTCGGTGAGCTCCCGGCTGTCCTTGGCCCGGTCGGCCAGCGCCGCGAACAGCTTGGGCGAGCTCCAGCCCTGGTAGGACATCGGCATGGCGGCGTCCGGGCCGAGGACGGCGGCGCTGGCCTCCCGCTCGGGGGCGTAGTCGCCGAGCGAGCCGACGACCGCCACCAGCCCCGCCGCGCCCGCGACGACGCCGATGACCGTGGCGATGATGACGATCAGCCGCTGCTGCTCCGGGCGCAGGCCCCACTCGGTGAGCACCGGGAACTGCCAGTCGGAACGCGGTGTGCGGCGTCGTTTGCGCGACCCGGAGCCGGTCGGGATCTCGGCGGACTCCCCGGTCCTTCCGGACTCCGCGGACGATACCGACGCCCCGAACGCGGCGAAACCCTCTGCGTCGTCGTGCCCGCCACCGTCCGCGGGGGCGCTCCGGCGTCCCGGACGGGACTGCGCGCCGCCGTCGGTGGCCGCGGCTCGACGGCCCGTACGGGCGGCCTCGGCCAGGTCGTCCATGCTCGCGGCCCAGACGGAGTCGTCGTCGTCCGACGCCCGCCTCCTCCCGCGAGCGGTTTCCCCGCCGTCGTGGGCGCGTCTCCCCCGGGACGCCTCTCCGCCCTCCTGGGCACGCCTGCCCCGGCTGGACTCCGGGCCTGCCTGGGAACGTCTGCCCCGCTGGGAACGTCTGCCGCGCGGCGCGTCGGCGTCGTCGGCAGGCATGGACGCCGCCGGCGCAGCGGGCTGCGCGGCCCGTCCGGCATCGGAAGCCGGGGACGCGGCCCGCTGACCGTCACTCCGCTCACCCCGAGCCGCCCACTGCGCGTCCGCCCCCTGCGCACCGGCCCCGGCGGGCCACTGCGCGTCGGACCCTTGCGACCCAGAACCCACAGGCCACTGCGCGTTCGATCCCTGAGAGGCAGCGGGCCACTGCGCGTTGGAACCCTGCGAGCCCGGACGAGCCGCCCCCTGTGCGTCGGACCCCTGAGAGGCGGCGGGCCACTGCGCGTTCGAGCCCTGGGAGCCCGGACGAGCCGCCCACTGTGCGTCGGAGCCTTGAGGGGCGGGATGCGAAGGCCAGGAAGCGTCGGGCCCCTGGGGGGCGGGTGGGCGGGCGGCCCAGCCTGCGTCGGCGGGCTGTTGGGGGCGGGCGGCGCGGCGGGCCGCCCAGAGGTCCTGTCCGCCCTCGGCACCGGCCACCGGCTGCTCGGGGGTCGCGGCCTCGGCAGCGCGAGCAGCGGCACGGCGACGAGCCCTCCCGGACCCCGCGCCACGCCCGCCACGCGAACCACCGCCTCGCCCGCCGCCGACCCCGCCAGCAGCACCGCCCCCGCCAGCAGCACCGCCGTCGGCCCCGCCATGAGCGCCGCCGCCACCGACGCCACCGGCAGTGCCAGCAGCGCCGGGAGCGCCGGGAGCGCCAGGAGCACCCGAAGCGCCCGGAACGCCCGCAGCGCCGGGAACACCGGGAGCACCGCTGGAACGGCCGGAACCGTCATAGGTGCCAGGAGCACCGCCATACCCGCCCGAAGCGCCGCCGGAGCCGAAGGGTCCGCCGGTGCCCGGAGTGTTGTCGCCGGCGGAGTCGCCGGAGCGTCGTCCCGATCTCACAGCCCTGACGCCCCGATCAGGTTGCCCAGCCCGTACGTGATGCCCGCGGCCACCGCGCCCACCACGAGCTGCCGCAACCCCGAGTACCACCAGCTGCGCGCCGTCACGGCGGACACCAGCGCGCCCGCCCCGAACAACGCCGCGCACGACACCACGGCCGACAAGGTAAGCCCCTCGACTCCGAACAGGTACGGCAGGAGCGGCAGCACCGCCCCCACACTGAACGACAGGAACGACGACACCGCCGCCACCTTCGGCGAGGGCAGCGCGCCGGGAACGACACCCAGCTCGTTCTGGGCGTGGACCTCAAGGGCCCGCTCGGGATTGCGGGAGATCTGCCCGGCCACCGCCGCGGCGAGGTCGGGCTCGACCCCCTTGTCCACGAACGACTGAGCCAGCTCGGCCAGCTCGGCCTCCGGGTTGCCGGCGAGCTCCCGCTGCTCCACGGCGATCTCGGCCTGGGCCAGTTCGCGCTGGCTGGCCACGGAGACGTACTCGCCGCCCGCCATGGACAGGGCCCCGGCCGCCAGCCCGGCCACGCCGCTGAGGGCGACGACCTTGGTGCTGGCGGTGCCGCCCGCGACGCCGGCGATGAGCGCGAAGTTCGACACCAGGCCGTCCATCGCGCCGAACACCGAGGGACGCAACCAGCCCCCGCTGACGTCGCGATGGCGATGGTGGATCTCCGCGCCGCCGGTCATCGCGGGTTCTTCTCCTTCGTCGCGGCACCGTCGTCGGCGTCGTCATCCGCGTCGTTGCCCGCGCCGGTGCCGGCGGGTTCGGCGGGTTCGTCCGAGGCGGCCGAGGCGGCCGGCGCGTCGGACGAGCCGGGATCGGCCTGGCCGCTCTCGTGCGCCGGATCCACCGCCAGGTCGAGCGGCACGACCCGCTCCTCGGTGTCCTTGTTCCTGGTCACCCAGAGGTAGACCAGCGCGCCGACGAACAGCACGATGGACGTCCACTGGTTGAGCCGCAGGCTGAGGAAGGTCACCGCGTGGTCGACCCCGCCGACAGGGTCGATGCGCAGGCCCTCGATCCAGAAGCGGCCCAGCGTGTAGCCGGCGACGTACAGGGCGAACAGCCGCCCGTGCCGCAGCGCGAACCGCTTGCCCGCCAGGATGAGCAGGAAGCCGAGCGCGACGTCCCACAACGACTCGTACAGGAAGGTCGGGTGGTACAGGACGCCCGGCTCGCCGCCGTGGTCGACGTCGATCTCCAGGCCCCACGGCAGCGTGGTCGGGCCGCCGTAGAGCTCCTGGTTGAACCAGTTGCCCCAGCGGCCGATGGCCTGCGCGAAGGCGATGCCCGGCGCGACCGTGTCGGCGACGGCGCTCATGGAGATGCCGCGCTTGCGCACGGCCCACCACACGCCGACGCCGCCGAGCGCGATCGCGCCCCAGATGCCGAGCCCGCCCTCCCAGATGAACAGGGCCTGGTACGGCTCCTTGATCGCACGGCTGCCGAAGTAGGTCTGCCAGTCGGTGATGACGTGGTAGAGCCGGCCGCCGATCAGACCGAAGATCACCGCGGGGACGGCGATGTCGATGATCGTCCCCTTCTGGCCGCCGCGGGCGACCCAGCGCCGCTCGCTCAGCCAGACGGCGACGACGACGCCGAGCACGATGCACAGTGCATAGGCCCGGATCGGGATGATTCCGAGATACCAGACCCCCTGGGAAGGGCTGGGAATCGAGGCTAGGGGCATGTCAGGTGAGGGTAGCGCAGCCTGCGGCTACTTGGCGGCCTTCGTGACCGCATCGCGAAGTTGCTGCGGCGAGAACGCCGCCTCGCCGATGCCGGTGCCGTTGAGCTTCACGGTGGGCGTGCCCTCGATCGACTGCGCCGACATGATCTTCGCACTGTCGGTCAGCACGGTGGGCGCGTGCTTCTGGGACGTGACGCAACTCTCGAAATCGGGCGAGGTGACCCCGGCCTCCTTGCCCCACTCGACGAGCTGGTCGGTCTTGAACCCCTCGACGGTCTCGGCCGGCTGGTTCTTGTAGATCAGGTCGTGGAAGGCCATCCACTGCTTGCCGTCGGCGACGCAGCGGGCGGCCGCGGCCGCGCGTACGGAGTTGCCCTTCGTCGGCTCCCTGGAGAAGATCGTGATCGGGTGGAAGACGACCTTGGCCTTGCCCTCGGCGGCCAGGTTCTTGAAGGTCGAGCCGCTGACCCGCTCCAGCTCCTTGCAGACCGGGCACTGGAAGTCCTCGTAGACGTCGACCACCGGCTGCGTCACGCCCGCCTTGGCCATCACCGCGCTGCCGTCGGGCTGCAGGGTGATCGGCGCGAGCTCGGCCCCGGCCTCCTCCGACTTGGAGGAGCTGATCGTGTACCAGGCGCCGAGGCCGACCGCGGCCACCGCGACCACGGCCGCCGTGGTGTAGGTCACCAGCTTCCTGCGCTTCTCCTGGGCACGGGCCGCCGCCTGCTGCTCTCTGATCTTCTCGCGCGCCGACATGTTCTGGTCAGACTTGGTGCGCTGCGCTTTGTTCATCCTCGATCTCCTCTTCGTCACCTGTGTCCTCCTCGGCACCCGCCAGTCCGAGCGCCCCGTCGAGGGCGAACCGTCCCGGCGGGAAGCGGGCCGTCCATGCGCCGAGCAGCACCAGGCCGAAGTCGCGCAGGATGTCGAGCAGGTAGGCCGGCTCTTGCCCTGTCTCCAGCTGGCCGCCGCCGCCGAAGCAGCCGCAGTCGATCCGCAGGCCGTGCGCCCAGGCCCAGGCGATGCCGAACACGAAGGCGAACATGAGCAGCGCGGCGATCACCGCTGCCACCCTGGTCAGCAGACCGACGACCAGGAGCACGCCGACGACGATCTCCAGGATCGGCAGGACGTAGCCCACCATCTCGGCGATCGACTCGGGCAGCAACTGGTACGCCTTGACCGCGACCACGGAGTCGGACGGATTGCCGATCTTCAGCGCCCCCGCCGCGATCAGCACGCCCCCCAGGATCAGCCGGGCGACGGTCGTCACCCAGGGTATCGCCGATCTGCCGTTGTGTGACGGTTGTGACGCGGCCACGGGTGATCTCCTCTTTCTCTGCGCCGGGAATGCGCACAGTACCGGGACATCATCCGATCACGCTCGGGATAAGCGTCGGCTAAGGCAGAGTCCCGTTCATGAAATGGTAGGAAGTCCACGATACTGCTGCGCCCGGAATTCGCTCGGCGGCAGACCGGCGCGGCGGGTGAACAACCTGGTGAAATAGGCCGGGTCGTCGTAGCCGACGCGCCGGGCCACGGCGGCGACCGGCAGGTCGGTGGTGGCCAGCAGGTCCTTGGCCCGGTTGAGCCTGATGGACAGCACGTAGTCCTTGGGGCTGCACCCGGCCAGCCGGCGCACGGCGCGGCGCAGCTCGGTCAGCGGCATGCCGAGGCGCCTGGCGTGCTCGGCGACCGGCACCGGCAGGCAGGCGTCCCTGGCCAGCCCGGCCAGCACCGGGTCGCCGTAGGGGTCCTCGTCGGCGCGGCCGCGCCTGAGGGCGACCAGGACCTCGTGCACGATGGCCGAGGTCTCCACCTCCAGGTACGGGCCGCCCCTGCGGCACGCCTGGGCGATGCGGCCGATGGCGTGGGCGGCCGGTTCGGCCGTGGTGAGCGGGGTGACCGGGTTGTCCGCGTCCACGAAGCCGAGGTCCTGGTAGGCGGTGGCGGCGGGGCCGGTGAAGTCGACGAACCACTCGTCCCAGCCGGCCTCGTCGGGCGCGTAGTGGTGGCGTACGCCGGGCAGGAGCCAGATGACGGCGGGCGCGACGACGTCTACGACGGGCCCCTCCCCCTGGGAGAACCAGCCGCGGCCCGCGGTCACCAGGACGGCAACGTGGTGCTGCAGGGTGCGCGGCCCGACCGTGGGCAGCCGCCCCTCCTGCCGCCCGACGCCGAGGCACACCAGGCCGAGCCCGCGATGGGCGGGGCCCGGGGTCAGGTACTGCATCCACTTGTCGTAGGGCGGGGTCATCCGGTCTCCGCGGGTGAGTCCAACAGGTTGTCTGGGTTTGTCCATGGCCGTTGACCTGCGGTCTTGGCAGGGTTGCGGGGCGCGAAATCCTACCGGAGGAAGAGTTATGGGTGTTTTCTCGGTCGAGAACGGAGTGTTCCGGCTCGACGGTGCGGAGTTCAGGGTGTTGTCGGGCGCCATGCACTACTTCCGGGTGCATCCCGGCCAGTGGCGGCACCGGCTGGCGATGCTGCGGGCGATGGGGCTGAACACCGTCGAGACGTACGTGCCGTGGAACCTGCACGAGCCGCGCAGGGGCGAGTTCCACCGGCTGGAGGAGCTGGGCGCGTTCCTGGACGCGGCGGCCGAGGAGGGGCTGCTGGCGATCGTGCGGCCGGGCCCGTACATCTGCGCGGAATGGGACAACGGAGGCCTGCCCGCCTGGCTCACCGGCCGGATCAGGACCTGCGACCCCGAGTACCTGGGCCACGTGGACCGCTACTTCGACCGGCTGCTCCCCCAGGTCGTCGAGCGGCAGGTGACCCGCGGCGGCAACGTGATCATGGTCCAGGTGGAGAACGAGTACGGCTCCTACGGCAGCGACCCGGCCTACCTGCGGCACCTGGCCGACGGCCTGACGGCCAGGGGCGTCGAGGTGCCCCTGTTCACCTCCGACGGCCCGGCCGACTGGTACCTGACCGGCGGCACCCTGCCGGGCGTGCTGGCCACGGTGAACTTCGGCTCCGACCCCGACCGGGCGTTCGCCGCGCTGCGCGAGCACCGGCCGGACGACCCGCCGTTCTGCATGGAGTTCTGGTGCGGCTGGTTCGACCACTGGGGCCACAAGCACATGACCAGGGACGCCGGTGACGCGGCCGCCGTCCTGGAGCGCATCCTCGAACTCGGCGCGTCGGTGAACCTGTACATGGCGCACGGCGGCACCAACTTCGGCACCTGGGCGGGCGCCAACCAGGCCGGCGAGCGGGCGATGGGCGACTGGCGGCCGACCGTGACCTCCTACGACTACGACGCGCCGATCGACGAGCGCGGGGCGCCGACCGAGAAGTTCTGGCGCTTCCGCGAGGTGTTGTCGCGCTTCGCGGGCGAGCCGCCGGCGGTGCCGCCGGTCCCGGCCGTGCTGCCGCCGGCGACGTTGCGGCCGGTCCAGTCGGTGCCGCTGGTCGACGCGCTGGAGGCGGTGGCGGGGCCGCCGGCGAGCGCGCCGGTGCCGCCGTCGTTCGAGGAGCTGGGGCTGGAGCACGGGCTGGTGCTGTACAGGGCGCAGGTGCCGGGGCCGCGCGGCGCGTACCGGCTGCGGCTGCCGGGGCTGCGCGACCGGGCGCACGTGTTCGTGGACGGCCGGCTCGCCGGGGTGTTCGAGCGCGACGCCGAGGAGCCGGAGGTGACGGTGTCCGGCCCCGCCACGGTGGAGCTGCTGGTGGAGTCGATGGGACGGACGAACTACGGGCCGCTGACCGGCGAGAGCAAGGGCCTGACCGGCGGGGTCCTGCACCACCAGCAGTACCTGAACGGGTGGAGCGCGCGGCCGATCCCGCTGCGGGACGTCTCCGCGGTGCCGTTCGCCGACGGCGCGCAGGCCGGGCCCAGGTCGTTCTTCCGGTTCGTCCTGGAGGTGGACGAGCCCGCCGACACGTTCCTGGCGCTGCCCGGCTGGGGCAAGGGGTACGTCTGGGTGAACGGCTTCTGCCTGGGCCGCTACTGGGACCGCGGCCCGCAGCGCACCCTCTACGTCCCGGCCCCGCTGCTGCACGCCGGGACGAACGAGATCGTCGTCCTGGAGCTGGACCAGGTGGGCCCGGCCGTGGAACTGCGCGCGGAACCCGACCTGGGCTGACCCCCGCGGCACGACATGACGGAAGGCGCGCCCCCGCTCAGGGGACGCGCCTTCGTGATGATCGGGACAGCCCGCAGAGGACTCAGCGGCGCACGCCGCGGGCCATGTCGCCGGCCAGCGCCATGATCGACTCGCGCCCGGCGGCCTCGTCGGGCGCGTCGAGGATGCGGCGGATGAACGCCGACCCGACGATCACGCCGTCGGCGTAGCGGGCCACCTCGGCCGCCTGCGCGCCCGTGCCGACGCCCAGGCCCACGCACACGGGCAGGTCGGTGTGCGCGCGGGTGCGCTTGACCAGGCCCTCGGCCGCCGAGTTCACGCTCTCCCTGGCGCCTGTGACGCCCATCAGCGAGGCGGCGTAGACGAAGCCGGTGCAGCAGTCGACCACGGCCTTGATGCGCTCCTCCGTGGAGCTGGGCGCCACCAGGAACACCGTGTCGATGCCCGCCGCGGCCGAGGCGGTGCGCCACGGCTCGGACTCCTCCGGCGTCAGGTCGGGCGTGATCGTGCCCACGCCGCCCGCGTTGGCCAGGTCGCGGGCGAACCGGTCGGCGCCGTAGCGGTCGATCGGGTTCCAGTACGTCATGACGAGCGTGGCGGCGCCCGTGGCGGCGACCCCCTCGACGGTGCGCATCACGTCGGCGATGCGGGTGCCGTTGACCAGCGAGCGGTGCACCGCGTCCTGGATCGTCGGCCCGTCCATGAGCGGGTCGGAGTAGGGCAGGCCGATCTCGATGACGTCGCAGCCCGCCTCGACCAGGGCCGCGGCGGCGGCGATCGCGCCGTCCTTGGACGGGAAGCCGGCAGGCAGGTAGCCGACGAGCGCGGCCCGGTTGTCCGCCTTCGCCTTGGCGAAAACCGTCTGAAGAGTCGTCATGTCTGTCCGTTTCGAAGGTCGAGTCCCACCATGATGCCCTGACGCGGGCCGTCGTCCGGTCACCCGCGCCGCGCTGCCGAGGGCGTCAGAGGTTGAAGTACTTCATGGCGGTGCCCATGTCCTTGTCGCCGCGCCCGGACAGGTTGACCAGGATCGTCGACTCGGGGCCGAGCTCGCGGCCCAGCTTCAGCGCGCCCGCCAGCGCGTGGGAGGACTCGATGGCCGGGATGATGCCCTCGGTCCTGGCCAGCAGCGAGAACGCCGCCATGGCCTCGTCGTCGGTGACGCCGTGGTAGGTGGCGCGGCCGGAGTCCTTCAGCCAGGCGTGCTCGGGGCCGACGCCCGGGTAGTCGAGGCCGGCCGAGATCGAGTGGGACTCGATCGTCTGGCCCTCGTCGTCCTGGAGCACGTACGTGCGCGAGCCGTGCAGCACGCCCACCGAGCCGGCGGTGAGGGTGAGCGCGTGCTCGCCGCTCTCCAGGCCGTGGCCGGCCGCCTCGTAGCCGTGCAGGGCCACGCCCTCGTCGCCGATGAAGGCGTGGAAGATGCCGATGGCGTTGCTGCCGCCGCCGACCGCCGCGCACACGGCGTCGGGCAGGGCGCCGGTCAGCTCCTGCATCTGGCGGCGGGCCTCGACGCCGATGATGCGGGCGAAGTCGCGCACGATCTCGGGGAACGGGTGGGGGCCGGCGACGGTGCCGAACAGGTAGTGGGTGGTGTCGACGTTGGTCACCCAGTCGCGGAACGCCTCGTTGATGGCGTCCTTCAGCGTCTTGGAGCCGTTGTGGACGGGCACCACGGTGGCGCCGAGCAGCTTCATCCGGGCCACGTTGAGCGCCTGGCGCTCGCAGTCGACCGCGCCCATGTAGATGACGCACTCCAGGCCGAGCAGCGCGGCCGCGGTGGCCGTGGCCACGCCGTGCTGGCCGGCGCCGGTCTCGGCGATCACCCGCTTCTTGCCCAGGCGCCTGGTCAGCAGCGCCTGGCCGAGCACGTTGTTGATCTTGTGGGCGCCGGTGTGGGTGAGGTCTTCCCGCTTGAGCACGATGCGCGCGCCGCCGGCCTCCTGGCTGAAGCGCGGCACGTCGGTCAGCGTGGTCGGCCGGCCGGCGTAGGTGCGCAGCAGGTGGTCGAACTCGCGCAGGAACTCGGGGTCGGTCTTGGCCTTGTCGTAGACGGCGGCCACCTCGTCGAGCGCGGGGATCAGCGCCTCGGGCACGTAGCGGCCGCCGAAGATGCCGAACTTGCCGTGCAGGTCGGGGTCGTTGCCGTACGCGGCGCCACCGGCCAGGTCGGCGGCGCTGAGGATGGAGCCTTCGTTAGCCACTGCTATCCCTCTGCTGAGTGGTCGGGGCGCGTCGACGGGTGAGCGCCGGCGGTCACCAGCGCCTCCACGGCCTTGCGCGGATCCTTGCCGGTGACCAGGCTCTCCCCCACCAGGACGGCGTCGGCGCCACCCCTGGCGTAGGCGAGCAGGTCGTGCGGGCCGCGCACGCCCGACTCGGCGATCTTGATCACATTATCCGGGATCTTCGGCGCCAGCTTCGCGAAGACGTCGCGGTCGACCTCAAGAGTCTTCAAATTACGCGCGTTGACCCCGATGACCCGCGCCCCGGCGGCGACCGCCCGCTCCAGCTCCTCCTCGGTGTGCACCTCGACCAGCGGGGTGAGCCCGATGGACTCGGCCCGCTCGATCAGCGACACCAGCGCCTCCTGCTCCAGGCAGACGACCATCAGCAGCGCCAGGTCGGCGCCGTGGGCCCGGGCCTCCCAGAGCTGGTAGGAGGTGAGGATGAAATCTTTACGCAGGATGGGGATGTCGACGCGGGCGCGGACGGCCGCCAGGTCCTCCAGGCTGCCCCCGAACTTGCGCCGCTCGGTCAGCACGCTGATCACGTGGGCCCCGCCGGCCTCGTAGTCGGCCGCAAGCGCGGCGGGGTCGGCGATGGCGGCGAGCGCGCCCTTGGACGGGCTCGACCGCTTGACCTCGGCGATCACCGAGATCCTGTCACCCCCGAGGGCGGCCATCGCGTCTCTGGGCCCCTGGGCCCGCTCGGCTCGCCGCTTGAGCTCGTCGATCGACACGGCCTGCTGACGTGCGGCGAGATCGGCGCGCACCCCTTCGAGGATGTCGTCGAGGACACTCGGTCCTTCCGTCCGCTCACTCACGCGCTTGGGGTCCCTCCGGTTGACAGTGGGGGTGGCAGAGAGTTCGCCTCGCGTCCGCTCTCGGCCTTGTCCTGCGATGGTATCGGCCCCACCGGGGTCACCTCGCCACAGGGCCCGTACTACGGCGCGAGGAACGCCCCGAAGGGGAGGTTTCGGACGACCCAGTAGACCATCACGACCGCGAGGAAGGCCCACAGCCACGCCGGATGGGCCAAAGTGGTGCGCCGCGGCCTGCCCTGCCACGCCCGTACGACCCACCGGCCCCACCAGAACAGCAGGAACGGGATCATGGCGACGGCCAGCGGATTGAGCCCCAGGGCGGCCACCGGGTCGAGGTGGGCCAGCGCGTGGATGGTGCGCAGCGTGCCGCAGCCCGGGCAGTAGAGGCCGGTGACCCACAGGAACGGGCAGGTCGGATAGTGGCCGGGCTGGTTGGGGTCGACCACGCCGACCACCCCGAACACGGCGCCCGTCGCGGCCGCAACACCGAGCGGCGCGAGCAGGCCCTTCAGCCGCCCCGTCCCCCGCCGCCCGGTTGTTGCGATGTCCATGCTTTCAGTATCCCGCTTGTCAGTACGAGCCGTAGCTGCTCGTCGAGGCGGCGAGCAGCACGAACACCACCACGTAGAAGATGATGAGCAGGACGATGGCGATGATGCCGAAGATCAGGCTGCGCTTCCACCAGGTCTTGGCCTCCTCGGCGGCCTGCATGGCGCCCTGGACGTCGCCGACCTGCCACTTGGAGTTGACCTGCGACGACTTCACGATCGCCACGATGCCGAGGGGCAGGCAGCAGAACAGGGTGGTGAGGATCGCCGGGACCAGCTGGTTGTCCGGCGGGGTGCCGCCGGGGCCGTAACCGCCACCGGGGTAGCCACCGGGCGGCTGCCCGTAACCGCCGCCAGGGGGCTGGCCGTAGCCGCCACCGCTCGGGGGCTGCTGGCCGTAGCCGCCACCGGGGGGCTGCTCACCATAGCCGCCGCCACTCGGAGGCTGCTGGCCGTAGCCGCCGCCGTAACCGCCGCCGCTGGGCGGCTGCTGGCCGTAGCCGCCACCACCGCTCGGCGGCTGCTGCCCGTAACCGCCGCCGGGCGGCTGGGCGCCGTAACCGCCGTCGCCCTGGTTTCCGTAACTCATGCTCGTGACTCCTCATGTCGTCAGCGTGAAGCGAGTTGCGCGCGGCAGCCTAGCGATAAAGCATCCCCTACGTGGACTAACGCCCACGTTGCGGACAATTCGTAATCACACCGCAAGCGGGGCGTCACGCTGCGCCCCGCCCGTTCACGAGTAGTCGCTGACGGAGGCCGCCGAGCCGAGGCCGATCAGGGTCAGCCAGAAGCCGCCGAAGAAGATCCAGAAGAGTACGAACAGCACGACCATGATGTAGGAGGTCACCAGGCCGCCCATCGCCATGCCCTGGCCCTCCTCCCCCGTGCGCTTGATGCGGTTGAGCGCGATGTGGCCGAGGACGACGCCGACGATGCTGGTCGCCCCGCAGGTGACCAGGCCGACGATGCCCAGGATGAGCGAGGCCACCGCCATGCCGTTGGTGGAGCGGGGCTGCGGGGCGCCGTACTGGCCGTAGCCGGGCTGGCCGTAGCCCTGCTGCCCGTAATTCTGCTGGCCGTAGCCGGGCTGGGCGTAGCCGCCGCTCGGGGGCTGGGGCTGCTGGCCGTACCCCAGGGGCTCCTGCGGGTAGCTCGGCGGCTGCTGGTTGTAGCCGTAACCGCCGCCGCTGGGCGGCTGCTGGTTGTAACCGCCGCCGCTCTGGGGCTGCTGACCGTAACCGCCGCCGCTCTGCGGCTGCTGGCCGTAGCCCCCGTTGTTCTGGGGCTGCTGGCCGTAGCCCGGGCCCTGGCCGTAGCCGCCGCCGGTGGGCGGCTGCTGGCCGTAGCCGCCGCCGGGGGGCTGCGCGCCGTAGCCCCCGCTGCCGCCCTGGTCCCCGTAGCTCATGAGCTGGCTCCTCTTGTCTTTTGACGAGTTGCACCGGCAGCTTATTGAGAAAACGTTTGCCAAGCAGACAGAGGTTCAGAACCGTGGAGATTTCGTAACTACCGACCTCAGCGGGGTTCCGGGGACTCCGTCGGGTCGTCGCCGCGGTCGAGCGCGTCCCACAGCTCGCGGTCCTCATGGCCCCTGCGGGCCGCGACCGCGCCCGCCCGCTCGCCGGCCGGCTCGCCCGCCCGCTCGCCCGTCGCGTCGGCCGCCCTGTCGTAGCGCGACGACATGCCCGCCCACCTGCCGCCGCGCACCGCGGCCAGCACGCCGCCGGCCAGGAGCAGGAACGCGCCGAGCCCGGCCACGACCGGCCAGCCCGGCACCGGCTCCCACGGCAGGCCGGCCACCGCGCGGACCGCGTTGTGCTCGCGCAGCCAGCCGGTCACGGTGTTCGAGGCCAGCCCCGCCCACGTGCCCGCCGCCGCGCCCGCGCCGCAGAGCGCGACCAGCGCGCCGACGACCCGGCGCCCGGCGCCCTTGGTCGCCGGCACGGCGACCACGCCCGCCAGCCCCGCCAGCCCCAGCGGCGAGAGCACGGGGCTCAGGTCGCCGCCGGTCGGCGCGGCCGCGTCGGCGGCCTGCGCGCCGAGCACCCGCACCCACACCTGACCGGCCGCCAGCAGCACGAGGCAGCTCCCCAGGACGGTCAGCGCCAGCCACGCCCACAACTCGCGCCGCCCGTTCCCGGAGCCTTTGCCGGAAACCTCACCAGACGTCATGCCGGAAGCCGCTAACCGAGCGAACCGGCGTCGAAGCAGGTGCGGTCGCCGGTGTGGCACGCGGCGCCGACCTGGTCGACCTTGAGCAGGATCGTGTCGCCGTCGCAGTCGAGGGCCACGCTCTTGACGTGCTGGACGTTGCCCGAGGTGTCGCCCTTGACCCACAGCTCGTCGCGGCTGCGCGACCAGTAGGTGGCCCGGCCGGTGGTGAGCGTGCGATGCAGCGCCTCGTCGTTCATCCAGGCCATCATGAGCACTTCGCCGGTGTCGTGCTGCTGGGCGATGGCGGGCACGAGGCCGTCCGCGTTGCGCTTCAGCCGTGCGGCGATCTCGGGGTCGAGGGACATGCTGCCATTCAACCAGCCCGCCCCCGTGCTCCCGCCTCCGGCTGGGCCAGCGCCTGCGGCAAGGTGTCGTGGATGGGGAACAGGGCCGCCAGGTTCGTCCTGCGCAGCCGCCGCAGCACCTGGCCGTCGGAGGCCACCAGCGCCATCGTGCCGTCCCTGTCGCGCAACGCGGCGAGCTGGCGCACCAGGACCCCGAGCCCCGTGGTGTCGATGAAGGTCAGCCCGGTCAGGTCGACCACCAGCCGGGTGCCGTCGGCCGCCATCGCCTCGTCGAGGCACTTCCTGACCTGGGCGACGTTGTCCACGTCGACCTCGCCCGCGAGGGCGACCACCACGATCTCCCCGTGCCTGCTGTGCGTCGTCTCCAGAACGTCCACGCCCATGCCTTTCGTGACCCTTCCTGGGCGGCCCCGCCGAAAACGTACACCGGCGGAACGGGTGACGGTGTGTTTTGCCGAGAACGCGCTACGTGATCGCGGGCATCACGGTAATTTCTAGGCGACGCGTGCTAGGGAGGACACATCGTGGTGCACGTCGCGGGCTCGGTCCTCGACCCGGATCTGGGGGACCACGTCTGCCTGCCGTTCGAGGGCGAGCGGGAGCGCATGACGACGACCAGGCAGTTCACACTCAACGGGCTGCGCCGCCGGACCAAGGTGGTGATCATCACCCATGCGGAGACCCCTGAGCGCACCCGGGGCTGGCTGGCGCCGCTCGTCCCGGGGTTCGACGACGCCGAGGCGGCCGGGCAGGTGGAGATCCTGTCCTGCGCCGACACGCACTTCACCGGCGGCCGCCTCGACCCCGACCGCCTGCTGCACGCCCTGGCCGACGCCCACCACCGGGCGCGCAGGCACGGCCAGCACGGCGTCTACGCCCTGATCGACGCCTCCTGGGGAGCGCGCGACGCGCAGGCCCAGGCGGCGTTCGAGGCCACCGCCAACGAGCTGTTCGGCGAGCGCTGGCTGGCCGCGGTGTGCCAGTACGACCGCGAGCTGTTCCCCCTCGACGCCATCGAGCGCGCCACCGCGGTGCACCCCATCGCGCCCGAGCAGGCCCTGCTGCGCTTCGCCAGCACCTCCGCGCCGCCGGGGCTGCGGGTGTGGGGCGACGTCGACCTCACCAACAGGCCGGCGTTCGGCTCGGTGCTGTCGCCGCTGCAGAAGGAGCCGGGGCAGGTCGTGATCGACGCCTCCCACCTCGACTTCATCGACGCCGGCTCGGCCCGGCTGCTGACCGTCACGGCCGCGGCCAGGCCCTACGGCTCGACCGTGGTCGTCTGCGCCGAGCGGGTGGCCCGGGTGCTGCGGCTGGTCAGGGCGGACACGCACGTCGTCGTCCGCCGGGTGGGCGATGGGTAGGCAGGTGCTGCGCGCGACCTTCGCGCGCGGGCGCATCACGTTCCTGCGCAGGGCCGTGGCCGAGCAGGCCGCCTACGAGGGGCTGAGCGGGCGGCGCCTGGAGGACTTCGTGCTGGCGGTCAACGAGGTCACCACCAACGCGGTCCTGCACGGCGGCGGCCAGGGACGGCTGCGGCTCTGGTCGGGCGAGGGACGGCTGTGGTGCGAGGTCACCGACCAGGGCCCGGGGCTGCCGCCCGGCTGGATGGGCCAGGCGCGCCCGCCCGCGGGGCTGGAGTTCCGCGGGCGGGGGCTGTGGCTGACCCGGATGTTGTGCGACCACATCACGATCGTGTCCGGCCCGGCGGGCACGAGCGTGACGTTCGCCGCCGCCCTCGACTAGGACCGCGTGCTCAGGAGTGCGCCGCCGAGACCCAGGAGGCGTGCAGGTCGGCGTAGACGCCCGGCTGGGTGACCAGCTCGGCGTGCGGGCCGCGCTGCACCAGTCGGCCGGCGTCGAACACCAGCACCTCGTCGGCGTTCTCCGCCGTCGAGAGCCGGTGGGCGATCGAGACGGCCGTCCGGCCCCTGGTGACGCCCTCCAGCGCGCGGGCCAGGCGCACCTCGGTGGCCGGGTCGACGGCCGAGGTGGCCTCGTCCAGCAGCAGCAGGTCGGGGTCGGCGAGGTAGGCGCGGGCCAGGGCGACGAGCTGGCGCTCGCCCGCCGACAGCGACTCCCCGCGCTGGCCGACGGGCGTGTCCAGGCCCGCGGGCAGGCCCTCGACCCAGTCGGCCAGGCCCAGCTCGGTCATCGCGAGCTGGATCTCCTCGCGGGTGGCCGGCGGCCTGCCGTACCGGACGTTGTCCTCCAGGGTGCCGTCGAACAGGAAGCCGTCCTGGGGGACCATGACGATGCGTTCGCGCAGGGAGGAGAAGCGCACGTCGCGCAGGTCGTGGCCGTCCACCGTGACGCGGCCGCCGACCGGGTCCATGAGCCGGGTCAGCAGCTTGGCGAACGTGGTCTTGCCCGACCCGGTCTCGCCGACGACGGCGACGCGCGAGCGCGGCGGGATCTCCAGCGAGACCTCGCGCAGCACGGGCGGGCCGCCCGGGTAGGAGAAGTGCACGTTCTCGAAGGCCACCGAGATCGGGCCCCTGGGCAGCCGCACGCCCTTGTCGCCGGGGTCGGCGACGTCCGGCGGGGTGTCCAGGACGCCCAGGATGCGGCGGTACCCGGCCACCGCGTTCTGGGCCTCGTTCAGCACCTCGGTGGCGGTCTGCAGCGGCGAGACGAACAGCGTGACCAGGAAGAGGAAGGCCACCAGCTTGCCCGCGGTGATGTCGCCGGACACGCCGAGCCGGACCCCGAGCAGCACGATCCCGGCGATGGCCAGCGCCGCGACGATCTCGGTCAGCGGGAAGACGAAGCCGACGATGGTCTGCGCCTTGATCTGCGCGGTCCGGTTGGCGTCCACGGCCTTGTCGATGCGGTCGGCGGTACGCCGCTCTGAGGCGTAGGCCCTGATGACGGCCGCGCCGACCACGGACTCGCTGACCGCGGCCAGCATGTCGCCGGTCCGCTCGCGCACGGTCGTGTACGCCCGCGACAACAGCCGCTGGAAGCGCGGCAGCGCGATCATCAGCGGCACGAAGCACACCCACACCAGCAGCGTGAGCTGCCAGGAGTAGACCAGCATGAGCACGCTGGCCACGAAGAGCTGGCCGAACGCCACGATGATCATCAGCCCGCCCCACTGCATGAACGTGCTGATCTGGTCGATGTCGTTGGTGACCCGCGAGACCAGCGCGCCGCGCCGCTCGCTGTTCTGGGTGAGCACCGACAGGTCGTGCACGTGCCGGAACCCGCGCACGCGCAGGCTGGCCAGCGAGGACTCGGTGGCCTTGTACAGGCGCACGTTCATGACGTAGCCGGCCAGCGCGGTCAGCAGCACGGCCGCGGCGCACACCAGGACGGCCCGGGTGATGTACGGCAGGTCCGGCGTGCCGCTCTTGATGCCGGTGTCGATCGTCTGCTGCACCGCGATCGGCACGATGATCTTGCCGATGGTCGCCACGACGGCCAGTCCGAGCGTGCCGGCCAGGCCCTTGCGGAACTCGGGGGTGAGCGACAGGCCGTGCCAGATGGTGGCCAGCGCCGACCGCTCGACGTTGCCCTGGAGCGCCTCGCTCATGCGCTGACCTCTTCCTCTTCCTCTTCGGCGTCCCCCGCAGGCGACAGGTCGATGGCGGCCCGTTCGGCCTCCTCGCGCTCGTAGGCGGTCACCAGGTTGCGGTAGCCGGGGCAGCGCACGAGCAGCTCCTCGTGGGTCCCGCGGTCCACGACCCGGCCGTGGTCGAGGTAGACCACCTCGTCGGCCAGGGCGATGGTGGCCATCCGGTAGGCGACGACCACGACGGTGGAGGCGTGCGCGGTGTCCCGCAGCCCGTGCAGGATCTTGGCCTCGACCTGGGGGTCCACGCTGGAGGTGGCGTCGTCCAGGATGAGCAGGCGGGGGCGGCGGACCACCGCGCGGGCCAGCGCGATGCGCTGGCGCTGGCCGCCGGACAGCGAGGCGCCGCGCTCGCCGACGCGGGTGTCGAGCCCGTCGCCCAGGCGGCCGACGAAGCCGTCGGCCTGGGCCAGGCGCAGCGCCGCCCGCACGTCCTCGTCGGCGGCGTCCAGGCCGAGCGCGACGTTGCCGCGTACGGTGTCGTCGAACAGGAACGTCTGCTGCGGCACCAGGGCGGCGGAGGCGGCGATGGCGCCGTAGGGCAGGTCGCGCACGTCGACGCCGTCGAGCAGCACCTGCCCGGAGTCGGGGTCGACGAGCCGGACCAGGAGCTGGACCAGCGTCGACTTGCCCGACCCGGTCGGCCCCACCAGGGCCACGGTACGGCCGGGCGGCACGTCGAAGGTGACGTCGTGCAGCACCTTGGCCTGGTCGTAGGCGTAGGACACGCCGGCCACCTTCAGCTCGGCGGGCCCGGACGCGGCCACGGGCGTGTCGCCGTAGTCCATGGAGCCCTCGGCGTCGAGCACGGCCTGCACCCGCTGCCAGCCGACGACGCTGCGCGGCAGCTCGGCCAGCACCCAGCCCAGCGCCCTGATCGGGAAGGCCAGCAGCGTGAACAGGTAGGCGACCTGCACCAGATCGCCGGAGTCGATCGAGCCGGTGGAAAGGCGCAGCGCGCCGACCGCCAGCACGGCCAGCACGCCGATCGTGGGCAGCGCCTCCAGCATGGGGTCGAACAGCCCGCGCACCCGGCCGACGGCGATGTTGGCGTCGCGCAGCTCGTGGGCGCGGCGGCGGAACCGGTCGGTCTCCAGCTCCTCGCGGCCGAGGGTCTTGATGACCAGGGCGCCGTCGAAGCTCTCGTGCGCGATCTCGCTCACCTCGGCGCGCAACTGCTGGGCGCGGGTGGCCAGGGGGCTGAGCCGGCGCTGGTAGATCAGGTTCAGCACGGCGATGGCCGGGAAGATCAGGAAGCCCACCAGCGCGAGCACCAGGTCGGTGAACAGCATGGCGACGGCCGCGGTGAACAGCATGACCAGCACGCCGACGGCCATCGGCAGCGGCGCGAGCGGCGCCCAGGCGGCCTCGGCGTCGGCGCTGGCGTTGGACAGCAGTTGCCCGGTCGGGTGCCGGTGGTGCCAGGACAGCGGCAGCCGCAGGTACTGCTTGGTCACGTCCCTGCGCGACCTGGCCTGCATGCGGTACTGCACGACGCCGGCCAGGATGCGCCGCCCCGCCACGCCGATCGCCTTGAGCAGCGCGGTGCCGATGATCAGCAGTGCTCCGGTCCACATGGCGCCGGCGGAGGTCCGGCCCTGGTCGAAGGCGGGCAGCACCACGTTCTGCGTCGCCCAGCCCAGTGCCCAGGCCGAGGCGACGGTCATGCCGCCGTAGACCGCGCTGGCCAGCGCGGCCATCGCGAACACGGCTCTCTCCGTGCGAATGGCCACCCCAAGGACCCGCAGTCCTTGACGCATGACGGCCGAGGTGACCTTGCTCGCCACTCGATATTTTTCCCTTCAAACGTCGATATTTCTATCTATGTCCCTATCACGGCCGATCGTCTCCTTATTCCCACAGGTAGGCTTGGCCGGGTGACTCACGCTCGTGGCGAACGCACCGCGCTCTGCGACCTGTTCGACCGGCTCGGCCCCGAGGCGCCCACGTTGTGCGAGGGGTGGACCACCTACGACCTGGCCGCCCACCTCGTCCTGCGCGAGCGCCGGCCGGACGCCATGGGCGGCATCGGGATCAGCGCGCTGGCGGGCTACACGGCCTCGGTCCAGAACGGCCTGAAGGCCAAGCACCCCTACCCCGAGCTGGTGGGCATCGTGCGGCGGCCGGGCGGCGTCTACGGCCTGCTGCCCTTCCTGGACACGGCGGTCAACACGCTGGAGTTCTTCGTCCACCACGAGGACGTGCGCCGCGCGCAGCCCGGATGGGAGCCGCGCGAGCTGCCGGCCGACCTCGACGAGCTCATCTGGAAGCGAGTGTCGGCGGGCGCCCGGATCATGCTGCGCCGCTCGCCGGTGCGCCTGGTGCTGCGCCGCACGGGCGGCGGAAGTGCGGCCGGCCGGGGTTCGGCCGGCGGGGTGGCGCTCGGCGGGGCGCGGGAGGGCGCCAAGGTTCAGGTCACCGGCACGGCCCAGGAGCTGCTGCTGTTCTGCTTCGGCCGGCAGGAGCACGCCCGGGTGGAGCTGACCGGCGACGACGCGGCGGTGAGCCGGGCAACCGAAGCCCGGCTCGGATTCTGACCGAAACCCTCGGCCCAGAAACCCCTCGTCTTAAACCTCCAGCCCGTACGATGGCACAGGAAAGAAGCCCCCCGGTTAGGATCTTGGACATCTTCACAGAAGATGACCGTGATCGCCCAGATCCGGGTATATACGGCTGGGAATGGACTGCAGGAGGCCCCCCATGCAGGTCAAGAAGGTGGCTACGTACGTTCTGGTGGCGTTCGTGGTCTTCTACCTGTTCACCCGGCCGGCCCAGGCGGCGGCCGCGGTCAACGGTGTGTTTGACGGAATTGTCCAAGGAGCCAACCAATTGGCGGTCTTCTTTACGAATGTTCTGACCTGATGTTCGCGTTCTGTCCGCGCTAGGTGCTTCCACGCGCTGACAGATCGTGTTACGCAGGCAGGATGAGAGATCGCCCCAGCGGCACCAAGATCAATCAGCTCGATCCGCAGGCCCGGCGCGTCCTCGAACGGGCAGAGCTTGAGGGCATCGAGCTGATCCGTTTCCTGTACGCCGACCACGGTGGCGTGGTCCGTGGCAAGGCGGCGTCCCGGTCCCGGTTGGCCGAACGGCTCAACTCGGGCATCGGGCACACGGTGGCCATGATGGCGATGAACATGCTCGACCAGCTCCAGGAGGTCGAGCATCTGGGTCCGGTGGGCGAGGTTCGCATTGTCCCCGACCCGGCCACGTTCGTCCCGTTGCCCCATGCACCGGGCGCCGCCGCGATGCTGTCGGACCTGCGCCGGCCCGACGGCTCGCCCTGGGAAGCCTGCGCACGCACGTTCCTCAAGGACGCCGTCGCGGAGCTGGCCGGCGACGGCTACCGGATCGAGGCGGCCTTCGAGCCCGAGTTCACGCTCGGCCGCCGCCTGCCCGACCTCAACGGCGGCCCCGACCGGCTGGTGCCGCTCGACGACTCTCTTTGCTATGCCGGCACGGGCTTCGACACCGCGCACGACTACACGATCAAGCTCATGCGCGCGCTGGAGACCCAGGGCCTGCGCGTCGAGCACTACCACCCCGAGCTCGGCCCCGGCCAGCAGGAGCTGTCGGTGCGCCACGCGCCCGCGCTGCGCGCCGCCGACAACCACGTGCTCTACCGGGAGACCGTGCGCGGCGTGGCGATGCGCATGTCAATGTGGGCCTCGCTGGCCCCCAAGCCGCTGGCCGACCAGGCCGGCAACGGCGCCCACCTGCACCTGTCGCTGTGGCGCGACACCCACAACCTGTTCGCCGAGGACGGCGCCGAACGCGCGCACTTCATCGGCGGCCTGATCGCCCACCTGCCCGGCCTGACCGCCCTGACCTGCGGCAGCGTCAACAGCTTCCGCCGGCTCGCACCCCGCATGTGGTCCAGCGCCTACGCGGTCTACGGCCCCGACAACCGGGAGGCGGCCGTGCGCGTGTGCTCGCCGCTGGGCGAGAGCGGCGAGCCGAACCTGGAGCTGAAGCCGTCGGACTCCTCGGCCAACCCGTACCTGTCGCTCGGCGCGGTCATCCACGCCGGGCTCGACGGCATCCGCCGCAAGCTCGACCCGGGCGAGGCCGTGGACGTCGATCCCGACACCGTGCCGGACCGCTATCCCCGCCTGCCCGGCTCCCTGGAGGAGGCGCTCGACGCGCTGGAGGCCGACGAGGTGCTCATGGAGGCGCTCGGGCCGTTGCGGCGCAGCGCGTACCTGGCGGTCAAACGCTCGGAGGCGGCCGCGTTCGCCGCCAAGGACGCCTCCTACGAGCTCTTCCACCACATGCGCGTGTTCTGACCGGCCGCCGGGCCCACGCCGCCGGCCCCGCACGGGCGGGGCCGACGGCCGGTCACAACGGACCAGGTGTCAACGGACCGGTGTCAGCGGACCGGGTGGCCCGCCATCCGCAGCGTCTCCTTGACGTCGCCGATCTTCAGCGTGCCGAAGTGGAACACGCTGGCGGCCAGCACGGCGTCGGCCCCGGCCTCGATCGCCGGCGGGAAGTCCTCCAGCCGGCCGGCCCCGCCGCTGGCGATCACCGGCACCCGCACCGCCGCGCGCACCGCGTGCAGCAGCTCCAGGTCGTAGCCGTCGAGGGTGCCGTCGCCGTCCATGGAGTTGAGCAGGATCTCGCCGACGCCCAGCTCCTCGCCGCGCGCCGACCACTCCACCGCGTCGATGCCGGTGCCGCGCCGGCCGCCGTGGGTGGTCACCTCGAACCCGCTGGGCATGCCCGGCGCCCGGCGGGCGTCGACCGACAGCACCACGCACTGCGCGCCGAACCGCCGCGACGCCTCGGTCAGCAGCTCGGGCCTGGCGATGGCCGCGGTGTTCAGGGACACCTTGTCGGCCCCGGCCCGCAGCAGCCGGTTGACGTCGTCGACCGCGCGCACGCCGCCGCCCACGGTGAGCGGGATGAACACCTGCTCGGCGGTCCTGCGCACCACGTCGAGCATGGTCTCCCGCTCGCCCGACGAGGCGGTGATGTCGAGGAAGGTCAGCTCGTCGGCGCCCTCCTCGTCGTAGCGCCTGGCCAGCTCGACCGGATCTCCCGCGTCGCGCATGTTCTCGAAGTTGACGCCCTTGACGACCCGCCCGGCGTCCACGTCGAGACAGGGGATCACTCTTACCGCTACGGTCATGCTCGCAGTGCCTCGATTTCGATCTCGACCAGCATTCGAGGGTCGACCAGCCCGGCGACCCTCACTCCTGTGCAGGCGGGCCGCACGTGCCCGAAGACTTCGTAGATGGCCCGGCCGACGAGGTCGAAGTGGCGCTGCTCCACCACGTAGTAGCGGACCATGACGACGTCCTCGCGGGTCAGGCCGCCTACCTCGACGGCGTCGAGCGCGATGTCGATGGCGGTCAGGCTCTGCCGGTAGGCGTCGCCGACGTGGCGTACCTCGCCGTCGATCGTGGCCGTGCACCCGGAGACGATCACGCGCTCGCCCACGACCACGGCGCGGGCGTAGCCGTACTTCTCCTCCCAGATGCCGCCCGAAAACACCCTCGGACCGGTGCTTTCCATGCTGACGCTCATTCCGCCCCCTCCCGGCGAAGCTAAACGCGTACCGCGGCCAGCGCGTCCTCCAGAGTGAACGCGTGAGCGTACAGGGCCCTGCCCACGATGGCTCCCTCCACTCCGTCCGGGACGAGAGAAGCCAGTGCCACCAGGTCGTCAAGACTGGACACGCCGCCACTGGCGATCACGGGCTTGTCGGTGTGTGCGCAGATCCGCCGGTAGAGGTCGAGATTGGGCCCCTGGAGCATGCCGTCCTTGGTCACGTCGGTGACGACGTAGCGGGGGCAGCCGTCGGCCTCCAGGCGGTCGAGCACCTCCCACAGGTCGCCGCCGTCCTTCGTCCAGCCGCGGGCGGCCAGCGTGGTGCCGCGCACGTCGAGGCCCACCGCGATCCGGTCGCCGTGCTCGGCGATGATCTTCCGGCACCAGTCGGGGTTCTCCAGGGCGGCGGTGCCGATGTTGACCCGGCGGCAGCCGGTGGCCAGGGCGGCCGCCAGCGACTCGTCGTCGCGGATGCCGCCGGACAGCTCCACCTTGACGTCGAGCTTGCCGATCACCTCGCTGATCAGCTCCTTGTTGGAGCCCCTGCCGAACGCGGCGTCGAGGTCGACCAGGTGGATCCACTCGGCGCCCGCCTCCTGCCAGGCCAGCGCCGCGGCGAGCGGCTCGCCGAAGCCGGTCTCGGTCCCGGCCTCACCCTGGACGAGACGTACGGCCTGGCCATCGGCGACGTCCACGGCGGGCAGCAATACGAGCGACATTCAGGTCCTCCGGTCGAAAGCGAGGGTCACGACAACAGGTGCGAGCAGCAGGGAGAAGACGAACACGGCCAGGCTCACCGCCGGCGAGCCCCAGACCAGCCACGCGATCGCCTGCACGATCAGGAAGCCGAGCGCCACCGCGACGTTCTGGGCGCGATGGCGGCGGGCGATCAGGCCGCCCTGCCGGGCGAACCTGACCGGGCGCGGGATCAGACGGGCGGTCAGGGCGCGGCGCCGGGCGCGGCGCGCCTGCCGCTCCTCGTTGAGCCGGATCGCGCGCGCCCGCCCGGCCTCCCGCTCGGCCCGCCGGCGCGCCCGCTCCTTGCTCATACCGTCTCTAGCCAGTTCCTCAGCAGGGCGGCTCCGGCGTCGCCGGACTTCTCCGGGTGGAACTGGGTGGCCATGAGCGGGCCGTTCTCGGCGGCGGCCACGAACGGCACGCCGTGCTCGGCCCAGGTCACCACGGGCGCGGCGAAACCGGGGTCGGCCGGCTGCAGCTCCCACTCGCGCACGCCGTAGGAGTGCACGAAGTAGAAGCGGGTGTCGGCGTCGAGCCCGGCGAACAGCACGCTGTCGGCGGGCGCCTTGACCGTGTTCCACCCCATGTGCGGCAGCACGGGCGCCTCCAGCCGCTCGACCGTGCCCGGCCACTCACCGCAGCCCTCGGTCTCGACGCCGTGCTCGACGCCCCGAGCGAACAGGATCTGCATGCCGACGCAGATGCCCAGCACCGGCCGCCCGCCGGCCAGGCGGCGGCCGATGACCCGGTCGCCGTGGACGCCCTTCAGGCCCGCCATGCAGGCGGCGAACGCGCCGACGCCCGGCACGACCAGCCCCTCGGCGTCGAGCGCCGTGTCGAAGTCGGCCGTCACGGTGACGTCGGCGCCCACCCTGGCCAGGGCCCGCTCGGCCGAGCGCAGGTTGCCCGAGCCGTAGTCGAGCACCACGATCTTCTTGCTCACCACCACAACACCCCCGCCGTGATCGCCATCGCCGCGCCGAGCGCGCAGCAGGCCGCGCCCACCTTGAGACCCTGCTTGGCCAGCGAGAACACGCCTCCGGCGAGGAACAGCCCGAGGAACACCATCACGCCCGCGATGAGGTTGTCGGTCATAGGACGCCCTTGGTGCTCGGCACGCCCGAGGCGCGCGGGTCGAGCTCGGACGCCTCGCGCATCGCCCTGGCCAGCGCCTTGAACTGGGCCTCGACGATGTGATGGGCGTTGCGCCCGTACGGCACGTGCACGTGCAGGCAGATGGCCGCCTGGGCCACCAGCGACTCCAGGATGTGCCGGGTCATCGTCGTGTCGTAGTCGGGGCCGATCATCGGCGCCATGCCCTCGGGCTCGGTGTGCACGAGGTACGGCCGCCCGGACAGGTCGACCGTGACCTGGGCCAGCGACTCGTCCAGCGGGCACGACGCGCTGCCGAACCGCCGGATGCCGGACTTGTCGCCCAGCGCCTGGCGGAAGGCCGCGCCCAGCGCCAGCGCGGTGTCCTCGATCGTGTGGTGGGAGTCGATGTGCAGGTCGCCCTCGGTCTTGACGGTCAGGTCGAACAGACCGTGCTTGCCGAGCTGGGCCAGCATGTGGTCGAAGAAGCCCACCCCGGTCGAGACGTCGACCAGGCCGGTGCCGTCGAGGCCCACCTCGACCAGGACCGAGGTCTCCTTCGTTGCCCGCTCCACGCGCCCTACGCGACTCACAGAACCTCCTCCATCGCGGCGCGGAAGGCCGCCATCTCCTCGCCGGTGCCGATCGACACACGCAGCCATTCTGGCGGGCCCACCTCGCGGATGAGCACACCGCGCGCCAGCAGCCCCTCCCACACCGCGCGCCGGTCGGGGAACCGCCCGAACAGCACGAAGTTGGCGTCGGAGTCGGCCACCGACAGCCCCTTGCCGCGCAGCCACGCGACCGTGGCGTCGCGCTCGGCGCGCAGCGCGTCGACCGTGCCGAGCAGTTCGGCGCGGTGGCGCAGCGCGACCCGCGCGGCCGTCTGGGTGAGCGTGGACAGGTGGTACGGCAGCCGCACCAGCAGCAGCGCCTGCACCACCGCCGGGTGCGCGGCCAGGTAGCCGAGGCGGGTGCCGGCCATGGCGAACGCCTTGGACATCGTGCGGGTGACGATCAGCCTCGGGTGGCGCGGCAGCAGCGTGAGCGCCGACGGAGTGCCCTGGCGGGCGAACTCGGCGTAGGCCTCGTCGATCACCACCACGCCCGGCGCGGCGGCGAGCACCGCCTCGATCGTCGACAGCGGCTGCGCGGTGCCCGTCGGGTTGTTGGGCGAGGCCAGGAAGACGATGTCGGGCCGGTGCTCCTCGATCGCCGCCACGGCCTTGCCGGGGTCGAGGGAGAAGTCGTCCTCGCGGGCGGCGCTGATCCACTCGGTGCTGGTGCCGGTCGTGAGGATCGGGTGCATCGAGTACGACGGCTCGAACCCGATCGCGGTGCGCCCGTGGCCGCCGAAGGCCTGCAGGATCTGCTGGAGCACCTCGTTGGAGCCGTTGGCCGCCCACACCTGCTCGGGGCTCAGCCCGTGGCCCAGGTAGGCGGCCAGGTCGGCGCGCAGCCCGGTGGCGTCGCGGTCGGGGTAGCGGTTGAGCTCGCCGGCGTTCGCGGCGACCGCCTCGGCCAGGTCGGCGACCAGCGCCGGCGAGGGCGGATAGGGGTTCTCGTTGGTGTTGAGCCGGACCGGCACGTCGATCTGCGGCGCGCCGTAGGGCGAGCGACCCTTCAGGTCATCGCGGATCGGCAGGTCGTCGAGCGTCACGTCAGTGGGCGTCACGCCGGGCGGCACGTCGGTGGGGTTCACTCTGACTCCGTGGGGACTCGCCAGTCGAAACGGGCGCGGATCGCGGCGCCGTGCGCCGGCAGGTCTTCGGCGTCGGCCAGCACCGACACGTGGGCCGCCGCGCCGGCCAGCGCGTCGCGCGTGTAGTCGACGACGTGGATGCCGCGCAGGAACGACTGCACCGACAGGCCGCTGGAGTGGCAGGCGCAGCCGCCCGTGGGCAGCACGTGGTTGGATCCGGCGAGGTAGTCGCCGAGCGAGACCGGCGCGTAGGGGCCGACGAAGATCGCCCCGGCGTTGCGGATCCGGGCCGCGACCTCGGCCGCGTCGGCGGTGTGGATCTCCAGGTGCTCGGCCGCGTACGCGTCGACGACCTTGATGCCGTCGTCGATCGAGGAGACCAGCACGATGCCCGACTGCCGGCCGCCCAGGGCCTCGGTGATGCGCTCGGAGTGGCGGGTGGCCGAGACCTGGCCCGGCAGCTCCTTCTCGACCGCCTCGGCCAGCTCAAGGCTGGTGGTGACCAGGACGGCGGCGGCGATCGTGTCGTGCTCGGCCTGGCTGATCAGGTCGGCGGCGACGTGCACCGGGTCGGCGGTCTCGTCGGCCAGGATGGCGATCTCGGTGGGGCCGGCCTCGGAGTCGATGCCGATGCGGCCCTTGAGCAGGCGCTTGGCGGCGGCGACCCAGATGTTGCCGGGGCCGGTCACCATGGTCGCGGGCGGGCACTCCTCGGTGCCGTAGGCGAACATGGCCACGGCCTGCGCCCCGCCCACGGAGTAGACCTCCTCGACGCCGAGCAGCGCGCACGCGGCCAGGACGGTGGGGTGGGGCAGCCCGCCGAACTCCTTCTGCGCCGGGCTGGTGACGGCCAGCGAGGCGACGCCCGCCTCCTGGGCCGGGACGACGTTCATGACCACGCTGGAGGGATAGACGGCACGGCCGCCGGGCACGTAGAGGCCCACGCGGTCGACCGGCACCCAGCGCTCGGTCACCGTGCCGCCGGGCACGACCTGCGTGGTGACGTCGGAGCGGCGCTGGTCGCGGTGGACCAGCCGGGCCCGCCTGATCGACTCCTCCAGCGCGGCCCTGACCCGGGGGTCGAGCTCGTCGAGCGCCCGCCGGACGGCGTCGGCGGGGACGCGGGCGGAGGCGATCTCGACACCGTCGAACCTGGCGGTCAGCTCCCGTACGGCTGCCGCCCCGCGATGGCGCACGTCGTCGCAGATGGGCCGCACCTTCTCCAGGGCGGCCTCGACGTCGAGCTCGGCGCGGGGCAGCACGTCGCGCAGGTCCGCAGGAAGGGAACCGCGCATGTCAATACGGGAAATCACCCTGACAGTCTACGGAGTCCGGGCCCCGGATCCGCTTCTGTCCAGAATGCGGGACGCAGGCAGGACGCCTTACGGGGGCCGCGAGCGCGGCGTTCGCCGACACCGCGCTCGCGGCCGCCGGAGCCCCGGACCGGGCCAAGCCGGGGCCGAGTGGCCGTGGCCGCCACGGGGGCGCGGTCACGGCCGGGGGAATGGCCTGGCCCCCTTCTGCCCGGCGCGCCAGGCGTCTAACACCCTGCGGCAAAGAAAACTCTCGGTGAGTTAAAAATAACCTTGCGGCTGTTTGCCCCGCTCGGCGCGGCGTAGGCGGTTCGTAACGCCTTTCGCATTACATGTCCATTATGTCCGCTCGCCTACTCTGGGCGGCATGGGACAGTGGCGAGCCCCCGGCGGCATCCTGGTGGAGGCGATCATCCTCGGTGATCGTCCACTGCTGCGCGTCTCCCACCGCGTCAACGGCCGGACGTACCTGCGCGGCTACTGCAAGACGGTGTCCGAACTGGACGAACACGGCGTGGACCTCGGCGAACTGGTGGAAGACACCCCGCTTGACCATTTGTAGACCCCGGCCCGCCACTGTCGATCAACCCCCCGGGGTACGGCATGATCCATGGTGGGGCTGCCGGCCTACGCGCCGATGATGGCCCAGCTGGGCACCCTGACCTCCGTCCAGGGCGAGGGCTGGGCCGTGGAGATGAAATGGGACGGCGTACGCGCCCTCGCCTACGTCGAAGGCGGCTCGGTCCGCCTGATGTCGCGCAACAACAAGAACATCACCCCCGCCTACCCCGAGCTGCAGCTCATGGCCGGCTCCACCGGCCGGCACGCGGCCGTGATCGACGGCGAGATCGTCGCCTTCGACGAGACCGGACGCCCCAGCTTCGCCGCCCTCCAGCCCCGCATGCACCAGCGCAACCCCGCCACCGTCGCCGAGCTCACCCGGGCGGTGCCGGTGACGTTCATGGCCTTCGACATCCTGCACCTCGACGCCGACAGCGTCATCGGCCGCCCCTACCGCGAGCGCCGCGAGCTGCTGGAGGGCACCCTGCGGCCCGGCTTCCGCTGGGAGGTGCCCGTGTGGTTCGCCGACCACGCCGACCGCGCCTTCGACTCCTCCCGCCAGCTCGGGCTCGAAGGGATCGTCTGCAAGCGGCTCGGCTCCCCCTACCGGCCCGGCCGGCGCAGCGGCGAATGGACCAAGGTCAAGAACGTCAGCGCCGCCGAGGTCGTCATCGGCGGCTGGCACCCCGGCGGCGGACGGCGGTCCGGCATGATCGGCTCGCTGCTGCTCGGCGCCTACGACCCGCGCGGCCGGCTGCTCTACGTCGGACACGTCGGCACCGGCTTCACCCAGCAGATGCTGCGCGACCTCCAGGACCTCCTCACGCCCCTGGAACGCCCCGGCCCGCCCTTCGACGAGCCCGTCCCGCGCGAGCACGCCCGCCACGCGCGCTGGGTCGAACCCCGCGTCGTCGGCGAGGTCCAGTACGCCGAGGTCACCGGCGACGGCCGCCTGCGCCACCCGTCCTGGCGCGGCCTGCGGCCCGACCGCGAACCCGGCGAGGCCAGCACCGCCGAGTTCCTCGCCCCGGGGGACGCCGCGGCGGGCTGACCGGGCGCAGGACATGGCGCGACACGTCCCGCTTGGCCACGGTAAGCGATGAAGTCATGACTTACAGTGATCGGAATCGCTCCGGACCGCTCAAGGGGACATCGTGTCGAAGACCCTGGTCACCACGCTGGCCGCGCTCGCCGGCGTCTCGCTCACCACCGCACTCACCACCGCACTCGCCAGCACGCTCGCCACCGCACCAGCCACCGCCGAACCGCCCCCGCTCAGGGCCGCCACCGCGCAGAGCCCCGCCCAGCGGCCCGCGCAGAGCCCCGCCCAGAGCCCTGCCGCGACCAGAAACCGGGACCGCAGTCCGGGCGCCGCCTCGTCGCCGCTCATGCGACCCGGACGCGCCGCCCGCTACTGGACGCCCGGCAAACAGGCCAAGGCCAAGGCCGTCCCCCTCCCCCTCAGCACGTCCGTCCCCGACCCGGCCGACCACAGCGCCGCCGAGCGGCGCAGCGTGCCCGGCGCCAAACGGCTCACCCCCGGCGGCGACGCCAACGGCTACGCCCCCGTGCGCCGGCCGTACACCGCCGACGGCAGCAGCCGCGTCACCGGACGCCTGTTCTTCGTCAACGCCACCGGCCGCGACGACTCCTGCAGCGCCTCCGTCGTCCGCTCGGCCAGCAGGCTGCTGGTCATCACCGCCGCCCACTGCGTCTACAGCAGCCCCGACGGCTCGGCGTCCGGCACGTGGCACACCAACTTCGCGTTCGTCCCCGCCTACGACGGCCGCGCCGCCACCGCCGCGCAGCGCGAGCCGTACGGCAGATGGGGCGGACGGCGCGCCTGGAAGCCCGACGCCTACACCGGACGCACCGGCGGCGACTGGAACTCCGTCTACGACGTCGCGCTCGTCGAGGTCGGCGGCCGCAACCGCACCCTGCAGGACACCGTCGGCGCCCTCACGCCCCTGCGCAACGAGGGCGGCCGCTTCACCATCGCCACCACCGGCTACCCCGGCGTGCTCGGCCGCCGCCCCTACGACGGCCGCGACCAGCTCTGGTGCCTCGGCCGCACCCAGCAGGCCCGCGGCGAGAACACCACCGGCGACATGCTCGCCGCCCGGCTGGCCGGCGCCGGCGACCCGGCCGGACGGATGGAGACCTACAACTGCCACCTGGCCAAGGGCCACAGCGGCGGGCCATGGATCGTCCGCGGCAGCGACGACCTGGTCGGCGTGCTGTCGGCCGGCAAGGAGGACGGCGAGCCCGACGGCAACTCCGTCGCCACCGCGCTCAACGCCGAGGGCTACGGCGCGATCGTCCGCCAGGCCGACCCCAAGGGCGTCTACGACTCCCTCTCCCTCGACGCCGCCGGCCCCGGCGCGCCCGTCCGCCGCGGCGGCACCGCCACCGTCACCGCGACCGTCACCATGCGCGGGCTCATGGCCGCCGCCCAGGTGCCCGTCACCCTCACGCTCCCGTCCGGCGCCACCCTGACCTCCGTCGACGGCGCCGCCTGCCGCCACGGCGACCACCGCGCCGAATGCGTGATCGACGTCATCCACCCCGGCCGGCCGGTCCGCATCTCCGCCAAGGTCTCCGTCGGCCGCGACGCCGAGGCCGCCCTGCCGGTCACCCTGCACGTCACCTCCACCCGCCTCGACCCCGCCCAGCGCGACAACTCCGCCGTCGTGCGCCTGCGCACCGCCACCGGTCAGGCCGCGGCCGGCGCCGGCTCCCGCAGCGTCCGCGCCAGCAGCCAGGCCAGCACCGGGAAGGCGATCAGGCAGGCCAGCGCCGTCCTGAGCGAGGCGGCCTCGGCCACCGCGCCCACCAGCGGGCTGGTCAGGCCGCCCACGCTCACCGCCAGCCCCAGCGTGACGCCGCTCGCCGTGCCCACCCGGTTCGGCAGGAGATCCTGGCCCAGGGTCACATGCAGGGAGAACGGGACGTACAGGGCGACCGACGACGCGGCGACGAAGACGTAGACCAGCGGGCCCGGCGCCAGCACCACCCCCGCCACCGCGGGCGCCGCCGCCGCGTACGCCGCCCGCATCGCCGGCACCCTCCCCCACCGGGCCGCCAGCCGCCCGCCCAGCACCGTGCCCGCCGCCCCGCCCGCGAACAGCACGAACAACGCCGCCGCGCCCGCCGCGCCGCCGCCCACGTACAGGGCCACGAACGCGCTCAGACCGACGTACACCACCGACCGGAAGACGATCACCGACGTCAGCCGGACGAACCCCGGCCAGTCGTCACGACCCGCCGCCCGCACCGCCGGACGCGCCCCGCCCCGCCCGCCCGCCAGGGCCCGCACCGCCGGGAGCGTCAGCACCGCCCCCAGCACCGCCGGCCCGGCCAGCAGCGGCGAGGCCCCCAGCCCCCACGCCGACAACAGCGGCGTCACCAGCACCGGCGCCGCGGCGAACCCCAGCGTCCCGCCCAAGGAGAACCAGCTCATCCGCACATGACCGCCCTGGCTGGCGATCCTGGCCAGCCGCGCCGACTCCGGATGGTAGGCCGCCACCCCCAGCCCCGACACCGCCGCCGCCAGCCACGTCACCGCGTACGACCCCGTCACCCCGGCGCACGCCACGCCCGCCCCCGCCACCACCATGGCCGACGGGATCAGCCACGGCATCCGCCACCGGTCCGTCAGCAGCCCGAACACCGGCTGCACGACCGACGACGACAACGTGGCCGCCAGCACGATCCCCGACACCGCCACATAGCCGTACCCCCGCCCGGACACCAGGAACGGCACCAACGCCGGCACCGCGCCCTGGTAGAAGTCCACACACGCGTGCCCCGCAGCCAGCGACCGGATCCTGTTCACGCCCCCGATGATGTCCCCGACCCGATCTGGCCTGCTTCCGATAAAATGCCAACCTATGCCGAATATCCGCCACACCCCCGTGGCGCCCACCGGCCGCCGCCCCCTGGCCCCCGGCACGGGCATCGACGCCCACCGGCACGACACCCACCAGATCGCCTACGCCTGCGCCGGCATGCTCTCCGTCACCACCGACGCCGGCACCTGGGTCGCCCCCGCCAACCGCGCCATCTGGGTGCCCGCCGGCACCGTGCACGAACACCGCGCCCACGGCAGCACCGACCTGCGCCTGGTCGGGCTCACCGGCAACCCGCTCGGCCTCGACCGGCCCGCCGTGCTCGCCGTCGGCCCGCTGCTGCGCGAGCTCGTCATGGCCTACACCGACGACGACGCCCCCGTGGGCGCGGAGCGCGAACGGCTGCTCGCCGTCCTGCTCGACCGGCTCAGACGCGCCCCCGAACAGCCCTTCCACGTGCCCGCCGCGCGCGACCCGCGCCTGGCCGCCGTCTGCGCCGCCCTGCACGACGACCCCGCCGACGGGCGCACCCTGGCCACCCTCGCCGCCGTGGCGGGCACCAGCGAGCGGACGCTCGCCCGGCTGTGCCGCCGCGAGCTCGGCATGAGCTTCCCCCAGTGGCGCACCCAGCTCCGCCTGCACCAGGCGCTGCTGCTGCTGGCCGACGGCCTGCCGGTGACCGTGGTCGCCCATCGCTGCGGCTGGGCCTCGGCCAGCGCGTTCATCGACGTCTTCCGGCGGGCGCTCGGGTACACGCCGGGCCGCGCCTTTACAATGTAGATTCGCTACACTTGTCAGACGTGAGCAAAACGAAAGGCAAGGGCGGCGGCACCCCGGCCACCATGGCGCTGACCAAGGCCAAGGCCGACTTCACGCTCCACCCCTACGACCACGACCCGAGCGCCCAGGCGTACGGCGAGGAGGCGGCCGACGCGCTCGGCGTGCCCTACGACCGCATCTTCAAGACCCTGGTCGCCGAGACCGACAGCGGCCTCGCGGTGGCGGTCGTGCCGGTGTCGGGCAAGCTCGACCTCAAGGCCCTGGCCTCGGCGCTGGGCGGCAAGCGGGCCGCCATGGCCGAGGCGGCCAAGGTCGAGCGGGTGACCGGCTACGTGGTGGGCGGCATCAGCCCGCTCGGCCAGCGCAAGCAGCTTCCCACCGTGGTCGACTCCTCGGCGCTCGACCACGAGACGATCTACTTCTCGGCCGGCCGGCGCGGGCTCCAGATCGAGACCGGCCCCGACAACCTGATCACCCTCACCCGCGCGGTCACCGCCCCCATCGGCAAGGCGGGCTGAGCCTCCCGCCGGGCGGCTACCGGGAGCGGTGGCGCGGGCGGCGGAACGACGGGTCGGGCGGGCCCTGCCCGAGCAGCCACTCGAACAGCCGCCGGTGGTGCCGGAAGAACGCGCGCTCGCCCTGCCGCCGGTTCTTCTTCTTGTCCTGCTCCAGCGCCTCGGCCTCCTTCAGGCCGGGCGTGAACCCGCCGCCGAACCGGCCCATGTCCGGCCCGGGGAACCCCCTCGGCCCGGTGTTCTCCAGGGCCTGCTGCATCGACTCCACCCAGATCGGGCCGGGCAGCGACGCCCCCTGCACGGCGCCGTAGTACTGGTCGCCGATCTGCACGCCCTGGAGCGGGTAGCGGTAGGAGCCCCGGATGTCGCCCAGGCTCACCGCCGCGGCCAGGTCCGGCGTGTACCCGGCGAACCAGGCCGAGGTGTAGCCGTTGTTGGTGCCGGTCTTGCCGGCTGCCGGGCGGCCGATGCTCTGCCCCTGCATGGTGCCCTTGTCGAACACCCCGGACAGGACGTGGTTGACCGCGTCGGCGACCGGCCGTTCCATGACCTGCTCGCAGGACGGCGGCACGTGCGCGCGCCGGCCGCTCCGGTCGGTGATCTCCACGATCGCCAGCGGCCGGCAGTGCACGCCGCGGGCCGCGAACGTGGCGAAGGCCCCCGCGACCGTCACCGGGTCCATCTCGTTGACGCCCAGCGTGAACGTCGGCACCTCGCGCAGCGGCCTGCCGTCGGCCCGCACCGCCCCGAGGGCCCTGGCCGTCTTGACCACGTTGCAGAGCCCGACCTTGCGCTCCAGCATCATGTAGAAGATGTTCACCGACTTCCAGGTGCCGGTCTCGATGCTGTGCGGGCCGCCCGAGCCCTCGCCGCTGGCGTTGAGAATGCGCGTGCCGGGGTCGTTGACCGGGCGGCCGGCGCAGTTGCGGTAGCCCTGCGCGGGCACCAGCTCGCCCGGCGTCTGGAAGCCGTCGCCGAACCGCCAGCCCTGCTGCAACGCCGTGGCCAGGGTGAAGACCTTGAACGTCGAGCCCGCCTGGAAGCCCTGGCCGCCGCCGTGCGCCACGTCGGCGGGCAGGTTGAAGGTGGTCCTCGGGCCGTTCTTCTTGTTTCCGCGGTTGCGGCCGAACTCCTTGCTGGCCGCCATCGCCCTGATCCGGCCGGTGCCGGGCTCGATCATGGCCTCCGCGGCCACCTCGGTGTCCTCCGGCGAGACGTGCCGCCGGATCGCGCGCTCGGCCGCGCGCTGCGCGACCGGGTCGAGGCCGGTCCTGATCACCAGGCCGCCCCTCGCCATCCTGGCCCGCCGCTCGGCCGGGGTGTTGCCGAACGCCGGGTTCGACAACATCTCGTTCTGGACGTACAGGCAGTAATAGGGGTACGGGCTCTGCCCGCAGCCGCCCGGCTCGGGCCGCAGCCGCAGCGCCAGCGGCGTGCTCTTGGCGGCGCCGGCCTGGGCCTGCGTGATCAGCTTGAGCCCGGCCATCCGGTCCAGCACGAGGTCGCGCCGCTCCTTCAGCCGCGCCTGGTGCGAGCGGCCGAGCGAGGGATCGGTCGAGTACGGCATCCGCACCGCCCCCGCCAGCGTGGCCGCCTGGGTCAGCGTCAGCTTGGAGGCGGTGGTGGAGAAGAAGCGCCGGGCCGCCGCCTCAACCCCGTGGGCGCCGGCGCCGAAGTAGGCGATGTTGAGGTAACGCTCAAGGATCTCGTCCTTGCGGTACTTGTGTTCCAGGGCCATCGCGTACCGCAGTTCGGTGATCTTGCGGGCCAGGTTGGGGGCGCGCGCCTTGTCCCGTTCAGCGTCGGTGCGTGCGCTCTCGACCAGGATGTTCTTGACGAGCTGCTGCGTCAGCGACGAGCCGCCCTGCCGGATGCCGCCCGCCTGCGTGTTGGTGAGCAGCGCCCGCAACGTGCCCCGGACGTCGAGGCCGCCGTGCTCGTAGAAGCGGGCGTCCTCGATGGCCACGATGGCCTTGCGCATCATGGGCGCCACGGACGCGAGCGGCACGGCCGTCCTGTTGGCCTCGTAGAACTGGGCGAACTGCCTGCCGTCCTTGTCCAGCAGCCTGGTCACCTGCGCCAGGGGCTCCTCGCGGGGCGCGGGCGGCAGGTCGACGAAGGTGTCGGCGACGTTCTTGGCGGCCAGGCCGCCGCCGCTCACCACGGGAACGGCCAGTGCCGCCGCCAGCACCCCGCCGAGCGCCCCCGCCATGGCGAGGCCACCGATGGATCTGAGTACGGTCACGCAGATGATCTGCAACCAGCAGATCATCGGCAAACGCCCACTTCCTCGGTCTTTACCGTTCTCTTCGGATGTTCAGACCAAGCGAGGCGAACTGCTCGTACGGCCGGTGGTAGCCCCGCTCGATGTGGTGCACGCCCCGCAGCGTGGACGTCCCGTCGGCCACCGCGGCGGCCAGCACGGCCGAGAACCCGGCCCGGATGTCGGGCAGCGTCACGTCGGCGCCCCTGAGCTTGGAGACGCCGCGCACCACGGCCGAGTGCCGGGCGTTGGTGTCGTGGTAACGGCAGGCAGGCCCGCCCAGGCACTGGTCGAACACCTCGATCTCGCAGCCCATCCGCTGCAGCGCGGGCACGTAGACCAGACGGTTCTCGAAGACCGTCTCGTGCAGCACCGACATGCCCTGGCTCTGCGTGAACAGCACCATGAGCGGGGTCTGCCAGTCAGTCATGAAGCCGGGGTGGGTGTCGGTCTGCACGGCCGCCGAGCGCAGCCCCTCGGGCGGGGCGGTGGCGCACAGGTACTCGTCGTTGATGTCGAACCGGGCGCCCATCCTGGCCAGCGTGGTGATCGCGGTGACCAGGCGGTCCTGGGGGCAGCCGTGCACGCGCACCTCGCCCCCGGTGATCAGCCCGGCCGCCAGGTAGGAGAACGCCTCGATGCGGTCGCCGTTCAGCCAGGTGGAGGCGCCGCGCAGGTGGTCGACGCCCTCGATGACGATCCGGCGGTCGGGCGACAGCTCGATCCGGGCGCCCATGCGCTGCAGGAACAGCGCCAGCTCCACCACCTCGGGCTCCATGGCGGCGTTCTTCAGCACGGTCTTGCCCTCGGCCAGCACCGCCGACATGAGGATCGTCTCCGTCGCCCCCACGCTGGGGTACGGCAGTTCGAGCCGGGCCCCGTTGAGCCGCTTGGCCTTGGCCGAGATGCCGGTGTCGCCCACCTCCACCTCGGCCCCCATCGAGCGCAACGCCTCCACGTGGAAGTTCACCGGCCGCCGCCCGATCGGGTCGCCGCCGACCAGCGGCACGAACGCCTCCCCCGCCAGGTGCAGCAACGGCCCGAGCATGAGGATGGGGATGCGGTTGAGCCCGGTGAACGCGTCGGGCACCCGCGGCCTGATCTCCGCCCCGCGCTCGATGCGGATCTCGGGACCGGCGATCTCGACGTGGATGCCGAGCGCCTCCAGCATCGCCGCGGTGATGCCCACCTCGCCCACGTCGGGGGCGTTGTGGATGCTGCTCTCGCCATTGCCCAGCATGGCGGCGACCATGTGCTTGGACACACCGTTCTTGGAGCCCCGTACGACGACGTCCCCGCGGAGGGGGCCGGAGGGCTCGATCAGCCAGACCTCTTCTGCAATCACGAAGCGAGCCTAACCGGGAGATACCATCGAGCTGGTTCGGATGCAGTTGTGAGGGGGAATGGCGTGACGAGGGAAGTACGCGCTTTTGCGGTAACTGTCCTCATACTCGCCACTCTCGGGGTCGCCGCCGGGCTGAGCTGGTCCGCGATCTCGCCGCGGGCTCCGTACCAGGTGACCGAGCACGGCCTGGTGCTGGCCGACCTCACCACGCAGGCGTTGATCGCGGCCGACGGCTGGTTCGCGGTGATCACGGGCGCGCTGGGGCTGCTCTGCGGCGGTCTGGCGTGGTTCGCCGGGCGGCGCTGGATGCTGGCGGTGCTGCTCGGGCTGTGCGCGGGCGGGGTGGCGGGCAGCTTCCTCACGTTGTGGGCCGGGTCCACGTTCACGGTCGGCGCGGTGGCGGTGGAGGCCGCGGCCGAGCCCGGGGTGCGGATCGTCCCGGGAGCGCTGAAGCTGACCGCCGAAGGGGTGCTGGTGGCCTGGCCGCTGCTCGCGGTCGGCCTGTTCGGGCTGCTGGAGGGCATGCACGGCTACCGCGAGTCGCCGTTGCGGCACCCGTACGGCATCGAGCCCTAGACCGGCGGGCGGCGCAGGCCGTGGCCGGTGGCCTGCTCGAACGCGCGGGCCACGCGCAGCACCCTGGCGTCGGCGAACGGCCGCCCGACGATCTGCACCCCGACCGGCAGCCCCTCGGGCGTGAACCCGGCCGGCACCGAGGCCGCCGGCGCGTGCAGCACGCTGATCCAGTACGCCGAGCGCATCCAGGCCAGGTAGTCGGGCAGCCTTTCGCCGTTGATCTCGCTCACGTGCGGCTGCTCCACCGGGAACGGCGGCACCTGGCTGACCGGCGCGATGAGCACGTCGTAGGTGTCGAAGAAGCCGGCCATGCGCTGGTAGAGGCCGCTGCGCAGCCGTTCGGCGCGGGCCAGGTCGGCGCCGGTGACCGTGCGGCCGCGCTCGACGTTCCAGCTCGTGTTGGGGCCGAGGCCGGTCAGGTCGCCGAAGGACAGCGCGTAGTACCAGGCGCGGTAGATCCGGAAGGCGTCCTCGGCGTCGGACAGGTCGAGCGCGACCTGCTCCACGTGCGCCCCCAGCTCCTCGAACACGGCCGGCGCCGTCGCGGTCACCGCGGCCGTGCGCGGGTCGACCGGCAGCCCGCCCAGGTCGGGGCTCCACGCCACCCGCATCCCGCGCACGCCCTCCTCGGGCTCGGGCGCGAAGGTCTCCTTGATCGCGTACGGCGAGCGGGCGTCGAACCCGGCGACGGCCCCGAGCATCAGCGTGAGGTCCTCGACCGTGCGCGCCATCGGCCCCGGCACGGCCAGCGTGTACCAGGCGGCCGTGTCGGAGGGGTCGGGGACGCGCCCCGGCGTGGGGCGCAGGCCCACGACGTTGCAGAACGAGGCGGGGTTGCGCAGCGAGCCGCCCATGTCGGAGCCGTCGGCCAGCGGGACCATGCCGGTGGCCAGGGCCGCCGCGGCCCCGCCGCTGCTGCCGCCGGCCGACCTGGCCAGGTCGTAGGGGTTCCTGGTGGCGCCGAAGACCTCGTTGACGGTGTGCGAGCCGGTGCCGAACTCGGGCGTGTTGGTCTTGCCGATCGTGATCGCCCCGGCGGCGCGCAGGCGGCGCACGATCAGGTCGTCCTTGTCGGGGACGTTCCGCGCGAACAGCGGCGAACCGTACGTGGTGCGGATGCCCGCGGTGTCCACCAGGTCCTTGTGGGCCACCGGGACGCCGTGCAGCGGCCCCTCGGGCTCGGCCGCGTCGGCCGCCCTGGCCGCCTCCAGCGCCCGCTCGGCCACCAGCGTCACGATGGCGTTGACCCGGGGGTTGACCTGCTCGATGCGGTCGAGGTGGGCCTGGAGCAGCTCGACGGCGCTCACCTGCCCGGCCCTGATCAGGCGGGCCATCTCGGTCGCGGTCAGGTAGTGCAGTTCGCTCACCCTGCGATCCTGCCCCACCCGCGCGCCGGGACACGACGGCGACCTTTGCCCACCTCCCCCGCCCGCCTTGGCATCCACGCACAAGACGGGCCGGGGAGCCCCGGCGCGGTCAGACGCCGGGACGGGCCGGCCGGGGAGGCCGCAGAGGGTCAGGCGCCCAGGCAGGCCGGGCCGAGGAGCTGCTTGAGGTCGCCCATCAGCGCCGGTGACGGCGACACCCGCAGGCGGTCGTCGACCCGCATGACGGTCGTCTTCGGGCCGTTGTGCACCTGGAGGTGCACCTCCGAGGTGCCCGGATGCGTGGTGAGGATCTCCTTCAGCCGCCCGACCACCGGCGGCGTGCACCGGGTCAGCGGCAGGCTCACCAGCAGCGGCCCGCCCGCCTCCTGGGTCAGGTCGGGCGCGGTCACCTCCATGGCGATGATCTTCGCGACGTCCTCCCGCTTGTCGATGCGCCCCTTGACGAAGACGATCGCGTCCTCGGCCAGGATCGTCGAGCACAGCTGGTACGCCGACGGGAAGATCATCACCTCGATCGCGCCTTCGAGGTCTTCGAGCTGGGTGAGCACCCACGTGTCACCCTTCTTGGTGACCTTGCGCTGCACCCCGCTCAGGATGCCGCCCAGCGTCACGACCTGCCCGTCGGCCCGGCTCTCGTCCTGGACGGCGGCGATCGAGCAGTCGGCCCCCGCGGCCAGGATGTGCTCCACGCCGAACAGCGGGTGGTCGGAGACATAGAGGCCGAGCATCTCCCGCTCGAACTGCAGCAGCGTGTTCTTGTCCCACTCCCCGGGCGGGATCTGCACGTCGAAGGTCTGGTCCTCGCCGCCGTCGATCGCGCCGAACAGGGAGTCCTGGCCGATGGCCTCGTTCTTCTTGATGTCGATGATCGCGTCGACGGCCTGCTCGTGCACCATGACCAGGCCCTTGCGCACGTGGCCGAGCGAGTCGAAGGCCCCGGCCTTGACCAGCGACTCGATCACGCGCTTGTTGCACACGATCGCGGGCACCTTGCGCAGGAAGTCCTTGAAGTCGGCGAAGCGGCCCTTGGACTTGCGCGCCGCGATGATGCCGTCGACGACGTTGCCGCCGACGTTGCGCACCGCCGACAGGCCGAAGCGGATGTCGGTGCCGCGCGGGGTGAAGTCGAAGTCGGAGTCGTTGACGTCCGGCGGGAACACCTTGATGCCCATGCGGCGGCACTCGTTGAGGTAGAGGGCCGACTTGTCCTTGTCGTCCTTGACGCTCGACAGCAGCGCCGCCATGTACGCGGCCGGGTGGTTGGCCTTGAGGTAGGCCGTCCAGTAGGAGACCAGGCCGTAGGCCGCCGAGTGGGCCTTGTTGAAGGCGTAGTCGGAGAAGGGCAGCAGGATGTCCCAGAGCGTCTTGACGGCCTCGGAGGAGTAGCCGTTGTCCTTCATGCCGCTCTCGAAGGACTCGAACTGTTTGTCCAGCTCGGCCTTCTTCTTCTTGCCCATCGCCCGGCGCAGCAGGTCGGCTTTGCCGAGCGAGAACCCGGCGACCTTCTGCGCGATGGCCATGACCTGCTCCTGATAGACGATCAGGCCGTAGGTCGTGTCGAGGATCTCGGCCAGCGACTCCTTGAACTCCGGATGGATCGGGGTGATCTCCTGCTGGCCGTTCTTGCGCAGGGCGTAGTTGGTGTGGGAGTTGGCGCCCATCGGGCCGGGACGGTAGAGGGCGCCGACGGCCGAGATGTCCTCGAAGTTGTCGGGCTTCATCAGCCGCAGCAGCGAGCGCATGCCACCGCCGTCGAGCTGGAACACGCCCAGCGTGTCGCCCCTGCCCAGCAGCTCGTACGTCTTGCGGTCGTCGAGCGGCAGCTTCAGCAGGTCGATCTGCTCGCCGGTGGTGGACTCGATCATCTTCAGGCAGTCGTCGATGATCGTGAGGTTGCGCAGGCCCAGGAAGTCCATCTTCAGCAGGCCGAGCGTCTCGCAGGTCGGGTAGTCGAACTGCGTGATGATCGCGCCGTCGGAGTCGCGGCGCATGATCGGGATGTGGTCGGTGATCACCTCGCGGGACATGATCACGCCGGCGGCGTGCACGCCCGTCTGCCTGATCAGGCCCTCCAGGCCCTTGCCGAGGTCCATCGTCGCCTTGACGTCGACGTCTTCCTCGTAGAGCCGGCGCAGCTCGCCGGCCTCGTTGTAGCGCGGGTGGTCCTTGTCGAAGATGCCCGACAGCGGGATGTCCTTGCCCATCACGGCCGGCGGGAACGCCTTGGACACCTTGTCGCCCAGCGCGTAGGGATAGCCCAGGACGCGACCGGCGTCCTTGATGGCGGCCTTCGCCTTGATGGTGCCGAACGTGGCGATCATGGCGACCTTGTCGGCGCCCCACTTCTCGGTCACGTAGCGGATCACGTCGCCGCGCCTGCGCTCGTCGAAGTCGATGTCGACGTCGGGCATGGAGACGCGGTCGGGGTTGAGGAAGCGCTCGAAGATCAGGCCGTGCGGGAGCGGGTCGAGGTCGGTGATGCCCATCGCGTACGCCACCAGCGAGCCGGCCGCCGAGCCACGGCCCGGGCCGACCGGGATGCCGTTCTGCTTGGCCCACATGATGAAGTCGGCGACCACGAGGAAGTAGCTCGGGAAGCCCATCTGCTCGATGATGCCGATCTCGTAGTCGGCCTGCCGCTTGTGCTCGTCGTCGTAGCCCTCGGGCCAGCGGCGGTCCATGCCCTCCCAGACGGTCTTGCGGAAGAACTCGCTCTCCGTCATGCCGTCGGGGATGGGGTAGGTGGGCATGAGGTTCTTGAACTCGAAGAACCCGGTCGGATCGACCTTCTCGGCCACCAGCAGCGTGTTGCGGCAGCCCTCGGCCCACAGGTCGGAGGAGTCGACGGCGCGCATCTCGTCGGCGGTCTTGATGTAGTAGCCGGACCCGTCGAAGCGGAAGCGGTCGGGGTCGGACAGCTGCTTGCCGGTCTGGATGCACAGGAGGGCGTCGTGGGAGGCGGCGTCGGACTCGTAGGTGTAGTGGGAGTCGTTGGTCACCAGCGGCGGGATGGCGAGCTCTTTGCTGATGCGGGTCAGGCCGTCGCGGACCCGGCGCTCGATGTCGAGGCCGTGGTCCATGATCTCCAGGAAGAAATTGTCCTTGCCGAAGATTTCCTGATATTTCGCGGCGGCCTTGAGGGCCTCGTCGTACTGGCCGAGCCGCAGCCTCGTCTGCACCTCGCCCGACGGGCAGCCGGTGGTGGCCATCAGGCCGTTGGCGTGCTCGGCCAGGATCTCGGCGTCCATGCGGGCCCACTTGCGCACGAAGCCCTCGGTGTAGGCGCGCGAGCTGAGCTTCATCAGGTTGTGCAGGCCGGTCTTGTTGCGCGCCCAGATCGTCATGTGGGTGTAGTAGCCACCCGCCGAGACGTCGTCCTTCTTCTGGTGCGGCTCGCCCCACAGCACGGGCTTCTTGTTGTGCCGCAGCTCCGGCGCGACGTAGGCCTCGATGCCGATGATCGGCTTGATGCCGGCGCCCGTGGCCTGCCGGTAGAAGTCGTACGCGCCGTGCATGTTGCCGTGGTCGGTGATCGCGATGGCGGGCATGCCCAGGTCGCCGACCTGTTTGAACATCTGCTTGAGCCGGGCGGCCCCGTCGAGCATGGAGTATTCGGTGTGCACATGCAGATGGACGAACGAGTCGCTGGACGACATGGAGCGGCGCCTCCCCGGGTCTGGATGCGATGGTGCGCTCCGACTCTAGTGGGCCTGACCGACATCCCGGAGCCGCCTCGCGCGCCCCGCGAACCCGGCGCGCCGGAAGCGTCGCGGCCACCGGCCTCGATATCGTCTCCCTCACGCAAAGTAATGAAGGAGACACCGGGTGCGCACGCAGTCCGACGAGGGGTACAGCCACGCGCTGGGCAACCGCCAGATCCAGATGATCGCGATCGGCGGCGCGATCGGGGTCGGCCTCTTCCTCGGCGCGGGCGGCCGCCTGGCCGCCACCGGGCCCGCGCTCGTGCTCTCCTACGCCACCGCCGGGCTGGCCGCCTTCTTCGTCATGCGGGCGCTCGGCGAGCTGGTGCTCTACCGCCCGGCCTCGGGGTCCTTCGTCGAGTACGCCGGCGAGTTCATCGGCCCGTGGGCGGCCTTCGCCAGCGGCTGGATGTACTGGGTCAACTGGGCCTTCACCGGCATCGCCGAGCTGACCGCCATCGCCGCGTACGTCCACTACTGGGCCGGCGGCTTCCCCCAGTGGCTGACCGCGCTGCTCGCGCTGGGGTTCGTGCTGGTGGTCAACCTGCTGTCGGTCCGCCTGTTCGGCGAGCTGGAGTTCTGGTTCGCGATGCTCAAAGTGCTGGCCATCGTGATCTTCCTGGTGGTCGCGCTGGTGCTGGTGGTCTTCGCCGTCGGCGAGGCCGGGCCGCGCAACCTGGTCGCGCACGGCGGCTTCTTCCCCACCGGCTTCCCGCTGGTGCTGATGAGCCTGCAGTCGGTGGTGTTCGCCTACGCCTCGATCGAGCTGGTCGGCATCACCGCCGGCGAGACCGCCCGGCCGCACGAGGTCATGCCGCGGGCGATCAACGGCGTCATCTGGCGCATCGCGATCTTCTACGTGGGCTCGGTGCTGCTGCTGGCCATGGTCCTGCCCTGGACGGCTTACAGCGCCGGCACCTCGCCGTTCGTCACGTTCTTCGCCGGGCTCGGGGTGCCCTGGGCGGCCGACGCGATGAACCTCGTGGTGATCACGGCCGCGCTCTCGTCCTGCAACTCGGGCCTGTACGCCACCGGGCGCATCCTGCGGTCGATGGCCACCAAGCGGGAGGCCCCCGCCTTCGCCGCCACGCTCAGCTCCCGGCACGTGCCGATCGGCGGGATCGTGTTCACCGCGGCCATGTTCCTCGGCGGCGTGGCGCTGTTCTACTACCTGCCCGAGCGCGCCTTCAACATCGCCACGGCGGTCGCCTCGCTGGGGGTGATCACCACGTGGGGGGTGCTGGTCCATTGCCAGACGCGGCTGCGCGCCACCGGGCACCGGTCGGCGTTCCCGATGCCGGGCTCGCCGTACACCAACTGGCTGACGCTCGGGTTCCTGGCGCTGGTGATCCTGCTGATGCCGTTCGCCGACCGCGATCAGCGGGTGGCCTTCTTCCTCATCCCGGCCCTGGTCGCGGGCATCGCGCTCGGCTGGCTGATGGTACGCCGCCGCCGCCGGACGCGGGAGGCCGCGCAGGAGGCGGGTTAGTCTCGTCCGGGCAGGATTCGCCACTCGGGGGAGGCCAAACTGGACAAGCTGGACGACACACTCGGCCGTACGGCACCCGCCACCCCCACCCCCAAGCCACCGAACGCCACCGGGCCCGTCACCGGGCCGCCGGACACCGCTGAGCCCGTCGCCGGGTCGCCGGACACCGTCGGGGCCGCCACCGCCACGGTGCCCGCCGCCATGCCCGCCACCATGCCCGCCACCATGCCCGCCACCATGCTTCCCGCGATGCCCGCCATCGAGCCCGCCATCGAGCCCGCCACCGAGCCCGCCACCGAGCCCGCCACCGTGCCCTCGGCCCCGGTCGGAGCCGGGGTCGGGGCGGAGCGGCGGGGGCGGGAGCGGCGGGGGGCCGGATGGCGGGTCGCGGTGGCGGCCGCGGCGGCGGGTGCCGCGCTCGCGCTGATCGGCGTGCCGCTGGGCGTCTACCCGAAGCTCGCCTGCGCCGTGCTCTCCCCCGGCTGCCCGTCGGGGCCGCTGCAGGAGCCGCGCGGCGACCTGCCGCGGCTGACCCGGCTGACGCCCGTCCAGGCCGCGCTGAGCGGCACGTACGTCGCGCTCGGCGACTCCTACTCCTCCGGCGAGGGCGTCTACGAGCAGGACGCCGGCCCGGTCAACGACGGCGCCGACCGCTGCCACCGCGCCCGCGGCTCCTACGTCCCGCTGGTGGCGAAGGCACACCCGTTCACCGGCGGCAGCGCCTTCTACGCCTGCAGCGGCGCCACCACCCGCCAGCTCCTGTCCGGCCAGTACGGCCAGCAGCCCCAGATCACCCGCGTCGGCCCGTCGGCCAGCCTGGTGACGCTGAGCATCGGCGGCAACGACGCCGGGTTCACCGACGTCCTGACCGGGTGCATCGTCAAGCTGCCCTGGTCGTCGGCCTGCGTCGACCAGGACGCCGCGGTCGCCCGGCGCATCGCCGAGCTGCGGCCGAGCCTGACCAGGGTGCTCGGCGAGCTGCGCGCCCGCGCGCCGGGGGCCCGGGTCATCGTTCTCGGCTACCCCAGGCCGTTCCCCGCCTCGCCCGTCCGCACGGTCGACAACCTGAGCGTGGCCGACCAGCGGTGGCTCAACACCGTCACGCGCAAGCTCAACGACACGGTCGGCGCCGTCGCGGCCGAGCACGACCGCGGCCTGGCCGGCCTCGGCGCCCCCGGCAGCGTCGAGTACGTCGACGCCTACGAGGCGTTCACGGGCCACGAGGCCGGCACGCCGCAGCCGTACCTCAACAGCCTGGCCGTCGACATGGACCCGCTGACCGTCAACGCCCGCAGCTTCCACCCCACCGGCGACGGCTACCGCCGCTTCGCCGAGCTGATCAACCACCAGATCGCCACCGGCCCCGGCCGCCCGTTGCACAACTACCACCTCACCACCCCCTGAGCCGCGAGCCTCCCGCCCCGGCCTCAACGCCCCCCATCCCGACTGCCCCCCTGCACGACGTCCAGCTCGAAGCTCCTGATCCGCGAGCGGGCGGCCCGCCCGCGGCTCAGAGACGGCCCAGCCCGCGGCTCAGGGGTGGCTCGGTGGTGGGCTCAGCGGCGGGCGCGTTCCTCGGCCAGGTGGAGGCCCGCTTCGATGACGGCGTTCATGACGGCCGCCAGCCGCTCCTCGCCCAGTTGGGGGGCCCGCGTCGCCATCCGGGCCACCAGCGCACGCTCCCGCGCCAGGTCCCGTCCGGCGAACCCGCCCACCGGCTTGAGCCGCTGCACGACGCCCGCCAGGGCGGCGCGCCGCTCCAGGAGGGTCGCCAGCGCCGCGTCGACCCGGTCGATCGCCTCCCGGCACTCGGCCAGCGTCTCCGGCGACTCGGGCCGCAACAGCGCGCCGACCAGCGTCACGGCCTCCTCGGCCGCCCGCACGTCCGCAGCCTCCTCCCCCCGCCCGGACGCGCCCGAGCCACCGGGGCCGCCAGAGGTGCCCGAGCCGCCGGGCCCGGCGATCACGAGGCCGTCGGCGCCCGCCGCCACGGCCGCCGCCGCCAGCCCCGGGTCGCGCGAGACGTCGGCCAGCACCGGACGCCCCGACGCGGCCCGCGCCGCCCGCAGCACCCCGAGGTCGAGCCGGCCCCCCTCGCACAGGACCACCTGGTCGTTCCCCTCGGCCGCGCAGTAGCCGGCCAGGCCCACCCACTCCTCCACCGACGCCGACGGCCGCCGCTCGACCACCACCGGCAGCCCGAGCCCGGCCGCGGCCCGCACCAGCGGGATGTCGCGCGTCCACGTGGCCCCCACCACCACGGCGTCGGCCAGCGCCGCGATCGCCGGCAGGTCGGCCGCCGAGTACGGCTCCACCAGCGTGGCCCGCTCCCCCAGCGCCTCACGCGCGTCGACCTGCCCCCGATGCGGGCGCAGGCTCACCCGCCCGCCGATCACCACGGCCGGGCCGTGACCCACGCGCAGCCCGCCGATCGTCACCATGTGCCGCTCCAAGGTCGATGTCATCTCGACTCCCCACTCGGGCCGGCCCAGCGAAGCCGGCAGGAAAAACCAAAAGGCAGAGACGGGGCGTCTCTGCCTTGTGCCGACTCCAGGTGGTCGCTAGCTGACGACCGGCCCTCCCGGAGCCGGCTCGGTAAAGATGTAGCGACAAGTCATGTCTGAAACCTTACACCCGCCTCCACCTGCTGGACGTTCCTTCTCATATGGCGGACTGACCTTCCGGCGAGTCGCCGATGATCCCTCGCTATGGGAGTATTTCTTGGCCGAGAGGGAGGGTTTGAGGCCGTTGATGTCGGATCGCAAGCAGGACGGACGCCGCATCGCCGGCCGGTACGAGCTGCTGGAGCCCATCGGCAAGGGCGGCATGGGCATCGTCTGGCGCGCCCACGACGAGCTCCTCGACCGCACCGTCGCCATCAAGGAAGTCCGTTACGCCGCTGCCCTGGGCGACGAGGTGCAGCTGCTCAACCGGCGCACGATGCGCGAGGCGCGGGCCGCGGCCAGGTTCGAGCACCCCAACGTGATCGTCGTCCACGACGTGATCGAGGAGGACGGCCGGCCCTGGATCGTCATGCAGCTGGTCCAGTCGCGCTCCCTGGGGGCGGTGATCAAGCAGGAGGGGCCGCTGCCGCCCGAGCGGGTGGCCGAGATCGGCGTCGCCGTGCTCGACGCGCTGCACCGGGCGCACGAGGCCGGGGTGCTCCACCGCGACGTCAAGCCCGAGAACGTGCTGCTGGCCGACGACGGCAGGGTGGTGCTGACCGACTTCGGCATCGCCACGCTGGAGACCGAGACGCAGCTCACCGTGACGGGCCTGGCGGGCACCCCCGCCTTCATCGCGCCCGAGCGGCTCAAGGGGCTGCCCGCGCGCCGCGAGTCCGACCTGTGGTCGCTGGGCGCGACGCTCTACACGGCCGTGGAGGGCCGCTCGCCGCACGAGCGCGGCATGGCGCTGGCCACGATGCACGCCGTCCTGACCGACGAGCCCGACCCCGCGCCGCACGCCGGGCCGCTGGCCGGGGTGATCAGCGGGCTGCTGGTCAAGGAGCCGGTGCAGCGCCTGACGTACGAGGAGGCCGCGCGGATGCTGCGCGAGGCCGCCACCGCGTCGAGCCCGGCGGAGACCAGGCGCTTCCCCAGCCGGAAGCTGCGCGCCGCCGTCCCGGCCCCGGACCCCGTCGAGGACGAGGACGACACCCCCACCGACCCCGACCTGGCCGTCCCCCCGCCCCGGTCCGCGCCCCGGTCCTCGTCCCGGCCCGCGCCCCGGACCGCTCCGAGGCCCGCGCCCACGCCGAGGGGCAGGGCCGCCGGCACGCCGCCGCCCGTCGAGACCGGCCGGCGGATCCCGCCCTCGACCAGGGACTCCGCGCTCCCCGACGAGCCCACCGGCGAGCCCACGGTGGGCAGCCGCCAGGAGGGCCGCAAGTTCGGGCCGATCGCGCTGGCCGCCGCGGCGGTCGTGCTGGTCGCCGGGGTCGGCGGCTATCTCGGCCTGAGATCGGCCCCCGAGGACCACTCGTCCAGGCCGCCGCAGGCCAGGCAGTCGGCCAAGGCCCACACCTCGCCGTCCGGGCCCGCCTCGGGCACCGAGTCGAAGCCGCCGGCCACGAGCACGCCGTCGGCTTCGCCGTCCTCCTCGCCCTCGGCCACGCCGGACAAGACGGAGGAGTCCGACCCGCTGCCCAGCGGCTGGAAGATGTACAAGGACAAGGAGCTCGGCTTCTCCATCGGGCTCCCCAAGGGCTGGAACGTCTGGGACCGCGGCGGCCGTCAGGTCAAGTTCAAGGGCCCCGGCGCGGCCTCGAACGCGTACCTGATGATCGAGGAGGCGGCCAAGCCCGGCAAGGACCCGTACAAGGACTGGAAGAAGCAGGAGCCGTCGCTCAAGCACAACTTCGGCGGCTACAAGAAGATCGGCATCAAGAAGGTCGACTACATGAAGGCCGCCGCCGACTGGGACTTCACCTGGAACACCAACACGGGCAAGACCCGGGTGCGCGACCGCGGCTTCATCACCGAGAACGGGAAGGCGTACGCCATCTACTGGCACACCCTCAACAGCCACTGGAAGAAGGACTACCACTTCTTCGAGGGGTTCAGCGCGACCTTCAAACCCGCCAAGTAGGCTTCCCCGCGTGGAAAGGCAGGTCAGCAACCGGTATCGCCTCATCGAGCCCCTCGGGGAGGGCGGCATGGGGGTGGTCTGGCGTGCCTACGACGAGCTGCTCGACCGTACGGTGGCGATCAAGGAGGTCCGCTACACGGGCGTGGGCGACGCCAAGCGGGCCGACCTCAACCGCCGGACCATCAGGGAGGCCAGGGCGGCCGGCCGCCTCGACCACCCGTCGGTGATCGTCATCCACGACGTCGTCGAGGAGGACGGCCGGCCGTGGATCGTCATGCAGCTCGTCCGGTCCCGTTCGCTGGCCGAGGTGATCGGCGAGCGCGGGCCGCTGCCGGCGGCGCTGGTGGCGATGGTCGGCGGCCGGGTGCTCGACGCGCTGCGGGCCGCCCACGCCACCGGGGTGCTCCACCGTGACGTGAAACCCGAGAACGTGCTGCTGGCCGACGACGGCAGGGTGGTGCTGACCGACTTCGGCATCGCCGCGCTGGAGGCCGAGTCGGGGCTGACGGCGACCGGCGGGCTGGTGGGCACGCCGGCGTACATGCCGCCGGAGCGGCTCAACGGCGAGGCCGCCCGTCCGGAGTCCGACCTGTGGTCGCTGGGGGCCACCCTCTACGCGGCGGTGGAGGGGCGGCCGCCGTTCAAGCGCGACTCGTGGGCGGCCACGGTGGCGGCCGTGCTGCGCGACGAGCCCGAGCCGCCCGTGCGGGCGGGGGCGTTGCAGCCGGTCGTCATGGGGCTGCTGCGCCGCGACCCGGCGGCCAGGATGCCGGCCGGCGAGGCGGCGCGCCTGCTCCACCAGGTGGCCACCGGGCAGCCGCTGCTGGCCGACCAGACCCCCATGTGGTCGACGCCCTTCCCGGCCCCGGGCCCCGCCGCCCCCGGCCCGTACCCCCCAGGCCCGTACCCCCCAGGCCCGTACCCCCAAGACCAGGCCCCGCACGACCCGCACGCCACACCCAGTGGCCCCCACCCCACACCCAGCGGCCCGCACCCGCACCCAATGCCGAGCGGTCCCCATCCAACCCCCAGCGGCCCCTACCCGCCGCCGCAGGGATCGCAGCCCGTCACCGGCGACGCGCGGCCGCCGCACCGGACGGTCCCGGGAGAGCCGCGGCGGCGCGCCCGGACGATGTGGATCGCGGTGCCCGCCACGGCGGCCGTCCTGGCGCTCCTGGGCGGCGGCGGCGTGCTGCTCTACGACCAGTTGTCAGGGTCCGCCACGCCCACCCCGACGGCCGGCGCCCAGCCGCCCGCCACCGGCGAAGCCACCGCCTCGACACCGCCGTCGACACCGCCGTCGACATCGCCGCCGAAGTCCCCGACGCCCGAGCCGAGCCCCCAGCCGACCGAGGAGCCCACCGAGGAGCCCACCGGCGAGCCCACCGCGACGGCCCCGGCGGTGCCCGCCGGCTGGCGACCCCTCACCAGCGCCGCCGGCCGCTTCTCCATGGCCATCCCCAAGACCTGGACGGCCGCCAAGAACCCGACCAGGGACAGCATCCGCCTGTCCGGCCCCGGCACCCCCGGCGCGATGATCGTCGAGTGGACCGTCCCCGACATCCCGTGGAAGGACCCGCAACAGCACTGGATCGGCCTGGAGAAGGAGATCAAGGCCAAGGGCGAGTTCGACCAGTACACCCGGATCGGCATCACCCCCACCGAATACCTCGGCCTGCGCGCCTCCGACTGGGAGTTCACCCACATGCGCAAGGGGCAGCTCATCCACGTGATCAACCGCGGCTTCCACACCGCGGCCGGCCGCCCGTACGCCCTGTACTGGGAGACCCTCGACTCCCGCTGGGCCGCCGACCGGCACTGGTTCGACGCCTTCGTCAAGACCTTCCGTCCGGAATGACGCCGGAGCACGACGGCGCGCGCGAACGGGCCCGGTTCTGGCGGCATCCGGCGGTCCCCGGGACCGACCTGCTCAAGGCCCGCTACGTCACCCACCGCTTCTCCCGGCACGTCCACGACGGGTACGCCATCGGGCTGATCGTGGCGGGCGTGGAGGAGTTCGAGTACCGCGGAACCCTGCATCGGGCGGGCGCGGGCGAGCTGGTGCTGGTCAACGCGGACTCGGTGCACACCGGCCAGGCGGGCACGCCGGGCGGGTGGGCGTACCGGATGCTGTATCCGTCGGTCGAGGCGCTGGCCGGGATCGCGGCCGAGCTCGACGCGCCGCCGGGCACCCCGTACTTCCCCGAGCAGGTGGTGCGCGACCCGGAGCTGGCGGTGCTGCTCGGGCGGGCGCACCGGGCGGCCGAGCGCGGCGACGCGCTGGCCGCCTCCACCTTGTCGCGCACGCTGTTCGCCCGGCTGCTGAGCAGGCACGCCGCGCCCAGGCCGGACGCGAGCCCGCCGGGCGCGGGCCGGCAGGCGGTGCGCGAGGCGATGGCGCTGCTGCACGAGAGCCTGCTCGACCCGCCGACGCTGGAGACGCTGGCCGCGGCGGTGGGGGTGCGGCCGTTCCCGCTGCTGCGCGCGTTCAAGGCCGTGACGGGCCTGCCGCCGCACGCCTACCTCACCTCGCTGCGGGTGCGGCAGGCCCGCCGGCTACTCCTTGAGGGGGTACGCCCGGCGCAGGTGGCGGCGGACGTGGGCTTCACCGACCAGGCCCACCTGAACCGGCACTTCAAACGCGTCGTGGGCGTGCCGCCCGCCGCCTACCAAAAGGCCGCAGGAACGTACAAGACCGGATATTTGCCCAGTTCATAAGCTGTTTCCCATGGAACAGACAACTCGCCGTTCCGCCGCGGTGCGTGACGGCCTCGGTGTGGGACTGGCCGTGGGGTTGTCCGGTCTCGCGTTCGGCGCGGCGGCGATCACCGCCGGGCTCAGCGTGCCGCAGGCGTGCGTGCTGAGCCTGCTGGCCTTCACCGGCGCCTCGCAGTTCGCGCTGGCCGGGGCGATCGGCGCCGGCGGCGACCTGACGGCCGCGGCCGCGGGCGCCCTGCTGCTCGGCGGCCGCAACACCCTTTACGGCCTGCGCCTGGCCGACCTGCTGAACGTCCGCGGCCCGCGCCGCCTGCTGGCCGCCCACGGCGTGATCGACGAGACCACGGCCGTCACGCTGGCCCAGCCGGACGAGCCCTCGGCCCGCACCGGCTTCCTGACCACCTTCGCCAGCCTGTACGTCGCCTGGAACCTCACCACCCTCGCCGGCGCGGTCGGCACGTCCTTCCTGGGCGACCCGCGGGTGCTCGGGCTGGACGCCGTGGGCCCGGCCACGTTCCTGGCCATCCTGTGGCCCCGGCTGGCGGCCAGCGGGCGGCTGCGGGTGCTGGCGGTGGCCGGGGCGGCGGTCGCGCTGGCGGCCAGCCCGTTCTTCCCGCCGGGCGTGCCGGTGCTGCTGTCGGCGGTCGCGGTGCTGGTGGTGATGGTGCGATGACGGTCTGGTGGGCCATCGTCGCGGTCAGCCTCGGCTGCTACGCGCTCAAGCTGGCCGGGCTGGCCGCGCCGCGCCGGGTGCTGGACCATCCGGCGGTGCGCAGGTTCGCCGAGCTGGTGCCCGTGGCGCTGCTGTCGGCTCTGATCGCGGTGCAGATGTTCACCGAGGAGGGCAGGCCCGCGTTCGACCCGGCGCGTACGGCGGGGCTGGTGGCGGCCGTGGTCGCCCTGGTGCTGCGGGCGCCGTTCCTCGTCGTCCTGGCGGCGGCGGCCGTCGTCACCGCGCTTGCCCGGATGTTTCTTGGGTAGTCGCCGTGCATGTCCGATTCTGCGGGGATGGTCGGTGGCCGCTACCGGCTGCTCAGGACGATCGGCCAGGGCGGTATGGGAACCGTGTGGCAGGCGCACGACGAGGTGCTCGGCCGTGACGTGGCCGTCAAGGAGGTGCTGCCGCCACCGGACCTGAGCGGCCCTGAGCGCGAGGTGTTCGCCGTGCGCACGTTCCGCGAGGCGCGGGCGGCCGGCCGGGTGGCGCATCCGGGGGTGGCGGCGGTCTACGACGTGCTGGAGGAGGGCGGGCATCCGTGGATCGTCATGCAGCTCGTGCACTCCCGCACCCTGGGCGAGACCATCCGCGCCGACGGCCCGCTGCCGCCGGCCAAGGTCGCCGCCATCGGGCTGCAACTGCTGGAGGCGCTGCGCGCCGCGCACGCGGCGGGCGTGCTCCATCGTGACGTCAAGCCCGACAACGTGCTGCTGACCGAGGACGGCCGGGCGGTGCTGACCGACTTCGGCATCGCCACCACCGAGGACGAGGCCCCCGTCACCAGGACCGGCATCCTCATCGGCACCCCCGCCTTCATGGCCCCTGAACGGGCGGCCGGCGGCCAGGCCAGGCCCGCCTCCGACCTGTGGTCGCTGGGCGTGACGCTGTACATGGCGGTGGAGGGCCACTCCCCCTTCCACCGGGACAACGCCCTGGCCACGCTCGGCGCGGTCATGCACGCCGAGCCGGAGCCGCTGGCCCGCGCGGGCGTGCTCGCCCCCGTCCTGCTCGGGCTGCTGCGCAAGAACCCCGCGCAGCGCATGTCGCTGGAGGAGGCCGAGCAGCGGCTGAGGCTGGTCCTGACCGGCGGGCCGCTTGAGCAGACCGGCCCGGTGCCGGTGCCCCCGATGGCCGTACGCCGCCCGCGCAGGACGCCGATCCTGGCCATCGCGGCGGGCGCGCTGCTCGTGGGCCTGGTCACCGGCGGCGCGGCCTGGTGGACGAAGCAGTCGGACCAGCCGGTGCAGGGCCGCGCCCCGACGATCCCGGCGGTCGTCACCCCGCCCGGCAGCGACGCCCCGACGGACGCCCCGAAGACCGCCGTCACCGACTCCGAGCCGCCCCCCGCGACCTCGCAACCCGCGCGTCCCTCGCAGTCCGCCGCCCCCCGGCGCAGCGCCCCCTCGCCCACCAGCGGCGAACGGACCAGCACCCCCGCGAAGTCCCCGGCGAAGAAGCCGACGCCGACCAGATCGGCGGCCGAGCGGGACGAGCAGGACGACAAGAAGGACGACGCCCCCTCCAGAACCCCCGGCCAGATCGACCCCTCGCAGGACGGCGAGGAGTAGCGCCCGGCTCAGGCGTCGGCGGCGACCGCGTCGAGCGCCTTCTGCAGGTCCTCGGGGTAATCGGTGCTGAAGGACATCCACTCGCCGGTGGCCGGGTGCTCGAAGCCGAGCGAGACCGCGTGCAGCCACTGCCGGGTGACGCCCAGCCGGGCCGCGAGCGTGGGGTCGGCGCCGTAGAGCATGTCGCCGACGCAGGGGTGGCGCAGGGCCGACATGTGCACCCGGATCTGGTGCGTACGGCCGGTCTCCAGCTTGATGTCGAGCAGCGAGGCCGCCCGGAAGGCCTCGATCGTGTCGTAGTGGGTGACCGACGGCTTGCCGCCCGCCACCACGGCGAACTTGCCCTCGCCCGAGGGGTGGCGGTCGATGGGCGCGTCGACGGTGCCCCGGAACGGGTCGGGGTGGCCCTGGACCAGCGCGTGGTAGCGCTTGTCGACCGTGCGCTCCTTGAAGGCCCGTTTCAGCACCGAGTACGCGTGCTCGCTCTTGGCCACGACCATCGCGCCCGTGGTGTTGGCGTCGAGCCGGTGGACGATGCCCTGCCGCTCGGCCGCGCCGCTGGTGGCGATCGTGTGCCCGGCGCCGAGCAGGCCGCCGATCACGGTCGGGCCGGTCCAGCCGACGGTGGGATGGGCGGCCACCCCGATCGGCTTGTTGACCACGATGATGTCGTCGTCCTCGTAGACGATCGTCATGCCCGGCACCGGCTCGGCCACCGGCATCGGCGTGCTGACCGGGGGCGGCAGCGTCACCTCCAGCCAGGCGCCGGCGTGCACGCGGTCGGACTTGGCCGGCTGCCCGCCGTCGACCTGCACCTCGCCGGCGGCGATCAGCTCGGCCGCGCGGGTGCGCGAGAAGCCGAACAGCCGCGAGATCGCCGCGTCGACCCGCTCGCCCTCCAGCCCGTCGGGGACGGGCAGGCTCCGCCGCTCAGCCATCCTGGGGCTCCTTCCCGGTCTCCGCAGTGCTTCCCGTGGTGGTGTCGGTCTCCCTGGTGCCGTCGATCTGCACGTTGCGCCAGGCCAGCAGCACCGCCAGGATGCCGCCGCAGACGATCGCCGAGTCGGCGACGTTGAACACCGGGAAGTAGTCGATCACCGGGAAGTGACCGGGCAGCACCTCGATGAAGTCCACGACGTGCCCCTGGAGCTGCGTGGACCGGCCGAACCCCGACGGGTAGCGCAGCAGCCTGTCGGTCAGGTTGCCGAGCGCCCCGCCGAGGAGCAGCCCGAGAGTGATCGCCCACGGCAGGCTGTGGAGCTTGCGCGCGGTGCGCACGATCGCCACCACCACGCCCGCCGCGATGAACGTGAACACGAACGTCATCCCCGTGCCGATGCTGAACGCCGCGCCCGAGTTGAAGATCACCCGGAACTGCAGGACGTCCTGGAGGACGACGAGCGGCGCCTTGCCTTCGAGCGCTCGCAGCACGATCGTCTTGCTGATCAGGTCAGCCGCGTAGACGACGACCGCCAGCGAGGTGAGGATCGCGAGGAGACGTCCGCGCGGCCTGCCTAGCGGCGTTCCTCCTTCTGCTTGCAGGCCACGCACAGCGTCGCCCTCGGGAACGCCTGAAGACGTTCCTTGCCGATCGGCTTGTGGCACGATTCGCACACTCCATAGGTCCCTGCGTCGATCCTGGCGATCGCACGTTCGTTCTGCGCGACCAGATCGCGCGCATTCAGGGTAAGGGCGATCTCGCGTTCGCGCTCGTACGTCTTGGCGCCGGCGTCCGCCTGGTCGTCGCCCGCGCCCTGGGTGACGTCACCAGAGGCTATCTCCGACTCGTGGCGGAGGATGTCGGCCTCGAGCTCGTCGATCTCGGTCCGCAGCCTGCCGCGTACCTCGGCCAGCTCCTCTTCCGACCACATCGACGGTGTAGCGGTCTGCGTGACTGCCGCCATGGCTGCCTCCATGCTGATCAAGGCCGTGAATGGTGCGGGCAGCTTAGGATCCTCATAACGGAACGGCAAACGACCCGCCGGATGGTTTACCTCACCCGTACTATCCCGCCTCGCCCGTTCAACTCCTCCCCGGGGACGTCCATTCCCACAAATTTCCTCCTTGCGTACCAACGGCGGCGGCAGCGGGAGGAAACCTGGAAGTCTTCGGCTCCACTCTGCGTTATGGTTTGAGACTGCAAGGCGTTGATGGGGCCCCACCGCGAGCGATGCTGTGAGGGATATCACCCCGGAGCCGCCGGAAGAACGGCTCGGCAGAGCTCACTAGACCCGGCAGCAAGCGAATGAAGAGGGCCTCCCCGGAGGCCAAGAAGGGTGGTACCGCGGAGCCGCGAGGCTTCGTCCCTTCGCGCACGCCACAACCGGCCGACGACGCGTGGAGGTCCCGCCCGACATGTCTTCCCCAACATTCCGCTCTCTTCCCGCGCAGGTCGACCTGCCCGCGCTCGAGCGCGAGGTCCTCGACCGCTGGCGGGACGGGAAGATCTTCGAGCGGTCCGTCGAGCAGAACGCCGGCAACCCCTCCTGGGTCTTCTACGAGGGCCCGCCCACCGCCAACGGCCTGCCCGGCGTGCACCACGTCGAGGCCCGGGTGTTCAAGGACCTGTTCCCGCGCTACAAGTCGATGCGCGGCTTCAGCGTCCCGCGCAAGGCCGGCTGGGACTGCCACGGCCTGCCCGTAGAGGTCGGCATCGAGCGTGAGCTGGGCCTGACCGGCAAGAAGGACATCGAGGACTACGGCATCGCCGAGTTCAACGCCAAGTGCCGCGAGTCGGTGCTGCGGCACGTCGACGCGTTCGAGCAGATGACCGAGCGCATGGGCTACTGGATCGACCTGTCCCAGGCGTACCGGACGATGGACCCGTCCTACATCGAGTCGGTCTGGTGGTCGCTGAAGGTCGTCTTCGACAAGGGGCTGCTGTTCCGCGACTTCCGCATCACGCCGTACTGCCCGCGCTGCGGCACCGGCCTGTCCGACCACGAGCTGGGCCAGCCGGGCGGCTACGAGAACGTCTCCAGCCCGTCGGTCTACGTGCGCATGCCCGTGACGTCCGGGCCGCTGGCCGAGCTGGGCGCGGCGCTGCTGATCTGGACCACCACCCCCTGGACGCTGGTGTCCAACACGGCCGTCGCCGTGCACCCCGACGTCACCTACGTCGCGGCCAGGACCGCCGACGGCGAGGTGCTGGTGGTGGCCGAGCCGCTGCTGTCCGTCCTCGGCGAGGACGTCACCGAGGTGGCCCGCTGCACCGGCCGCGAGCTGGAGCGCACCCGCTACAGCCGACCCTTCGACCTGGTCGACATCCCCGGCGCCCACTACGTCGTGCTCGGCGACTACGTCACCGTCGAGGACGGCACCGGCCTGGTCCACCAGGCCCCCGCCTTCGGCGCCGACGACATGGCCGTCATCAAGCGGTACGACATGCCGATCGTCAACCCGATCGGCCCCGACGGCCGCTTCCTCGACGACGTGCCCATGGTCGGCGGCCGCTTCTTCAAGGACGCCGACGAGGAGCTCACCGAGGACCTGCGCCGGCGCGGACTGCTGTACCGGGGCACCCACTTCGAGCACGCCTACCCCCACTGCTGGCGCTGCCACACCGCGCTGCTGTACTACGCGCTCCCGTCCTGGTACATCCGCACCACCGCGGTCAAGGACCAGATGCTGTCGGAGAACGCCGGCACCAACTGGTTCCCCGAGACCATCAAGTGGGGCCGGTTCGGCGAGTGGCTGCGCAACAACGTCGACTGGTCGCTGTCGCGCTCGCGCTACTGGGGCACGCCGCTGCCGCTGTGGGTGTGCTCGGCGGACGAGAGCCACGTCACCTGCGTCGGCTCGCTGGCCGAGCTGGGCACGCTGGCCGGCCAGGACGTCTCCGCGCTCGACCCGCACCGCCCGTACGTCGACGACGTGAGCTTCGACTGCCCCTCCTGCGGCGCGCTCGCCACCCGCGTGCCCGACGTGATCGACGCCTGGTACGACTCGGGCTCGATGCCGTTCGCGCAGTGGGGCGAGCACGGCAAGCCGGAGGGCGTCTACCCCGCGCAGTTCATCTGCGAGGCCACCGACCAGACCCGCGGCTGGTTCTACTCGCTGATGGCGGTCGGCACGCTGGTCTTCGGCCAGTCCTCCTACGAGAACGTGCTCTGCCTCGGCCTCATCCTGGCCGAGGACGGCCGCAAGATGAGCAAGCACCTGGGCAACATCCTGGAGCCGATCCCGCTGATGGACCAGCACGGCGCCGACGCGCTGCGCTGGTTCATGGCCTGCTCCGGATCGCCGTGGGCGGCCCGCCGGGTGGGGCACAACGCCCTGGAGGAGATCGTCCGCAAGGTCCTGCTGACCCTGTGGAACACCTCCTCCTTCTTCACCCTGTACGCCAACGCCGAGTCCTGGAGCCCGTCCGAGCCGGCTCCGCCGGCCGCCGAGCGTCCGCTGCTGGACCGCTGGGTGCTGGCCGAGCTGCACCGGACGGTCGCCGAGGTCACCGCGTCCCTCGACGAGTACGACACCCAGCGCGCCGGCCGCCGCCTGGCCGACTTCCTCGACGACCTGTCCAACTGGTACGTCCGCCGCTCCCGCCGCCGCTTCTGGCAGGGTTCGCGCGAGGCGTTCGCCACCCTGTACGAGTGCCTGGAGACGGTCACCCGGCTGATGGCGCCGATCACGCCGTTCGTCACCGACTACCTCTGGGACGTGCTGCGCGCGCCCGGCGCGCCCTCCTCGGTCCACCTGACGAGCTGGCCGCAGGTGCGCGAAGACCTGCTCGATCCGGCGCTGTCGGACCAGATGGCCCTGGTCCGCCGGCTGGTCGAGCTGGGCCGCTCGGCGCGCGCCTCCTCCGGTGTGAAGACGCGGCAGCCGCTGCGCCGGGCGCTGGTGGGCGCGCACGGCTGGCCGTCGCTGCCCGCCGAGTTGCGGGGGCTGGTGGCGGACGAGCTGAACGTCCAGGCTCTTGAGGACATGTCAGGATTCGACGCCGATCTCGTGTCGTACACGGTGAAGCCGAACTTCCGGGCGCTCGGCAAGCGGTTCGGGTCGCGTACCAAGCTGGTGGCCGCCGCGGTGACCGCCGCCGACGCCACCCGCGTGGCCCGTACGCTGCGTGGCGGCACCCCCGTCATGATCGAGGCGGACGAGCTGGGCGAGATCATGCTCGGCCCCGACGAGGTGATCGTCACCGAGCAGCCGCGCGCGGGCTGGGCCGTGGAGACCGGCGCCATCGGCACCGGCACCGGCGAGACCGTCGCCCTCGACCTGGAGCTGTCCGACGAGCTGCGCCGCGCGGGCCTGCTGCGCGAGGTGATCCGGCTGGTCCAGGAGGCCCGCAAGTCCTCCGGCCTGTCGATCACCGACCGCATCGACCTGTGGTGGACGTCCTCCTCGCCCGACCTGGCCGCCGCGCTGCGCTCCGGCGGCGGCACGGTCGCCGAGGAGGTCCTGGCCGCGTCCCTCACCGAGGGCGGTCAGGAGGACCTCCCGGCCCACCACGACGAGGACCTGGGCCTGACGTTCCACCTCCGCCGCGCCTGACCCCGCCCGCCGCGGAGCCTCCGCTCCCGGACCGGCGAACGGCGTGCCGGACCTGATCCGGCCGGCGAACGCGCGGGGGCGCCACCGATGACCTCGGTGGCGCCCCCGACGCGCATGACCGCCTCCTCTCGCCCGCGATAAGCCGCTTCGTCCGGACATGGTCGGACAATGGGCGCATGACGTGGACCAACACGCCGTGGGGCCCTTGGGAGGCGGTGCCTCTGGAGGAGGTCGTCGCGCTGCTGCGCGGGCCGGCCGCGCCATGATGGGTGGCGGCGGCCACGCGCTGGAACTGGCCGCCGGACGCGCCTGCCGCGAGCACGACGACGTCGACATCGCTCCGCCGCCCCCTGACAGACCTGACAATCACGCGGGACGGCTTCCGGCGCCTCGCACCGGAAGTGCAGCTCCTCCACAGGTCCACGGCCCGCGCCCCAAGGACGAGATCGACTTCGAGACCGTCCTGCCGCTGCTGGACGACGGCCGCCGCCGCTGGCCCGCCGCGGCCCTGCGTACCGAGCACGCCACCCACCCGTAGCTCACCCGCCTGCACCACGGCCTGCACGCCGCCGCCACCGAACGCCACCCCTGACGCCCGCCCTCCGCGGACCCCGGACGAGCCCGAAAGGCCCGCCGGCGAATGCGCGGCGGGCCGGGGAGGTCGGGTGTTACTTGGCCGTCTCGCGGTCGTGCTGGCACACCGGGCAGCTGGTCAGACCGGCGTCCTCGGCCTCGGGGACCGTCATGGTCTCCACGCCCGTCTCCCCCGCGCCCCTGATCAGCGGGCAGGTGGCGCTGTGGTAGCGGCGGGTGCCGGTGATGACCTTGACCGTCCTCGGGCGGGCGGCCGGACCGGACGCGGCGCCGGTCTCGCCCTTCGAGCCTTCGCCCGTCTTGCCGGGCTTGGCGTCCTTGCTCTCGCCCTTCGCCGCCGGGGCGGCCGCCCCCGCCGGACGGGCGGAGGGGGCCGGCGCAGCCCCAGAGGGCCGCTCGGACGCCCCGGAAGCCCGACCGGAGGGTTCCGGCTGGACCGGCAGCCCGGAGGACGTCACACGAGGCTGCGGAGCCGTGTCGGGGTCGGACGCGTCGTCACCGTCATCGGCGGGCTGCTCGGGCTGCTCGGCGGGCCGTGCGGGCCGGTCGGCGGGCCGTACGGGCTGGTCGGCGGGCGACGGCCGGGCTGCCGAGGACGGCTTGCCCGGCGCGCTCTCGCTCGACTTGCCGGAAACAGCCGCGTCATCACCGCTCTGCCCCGAAGCCGCCGCACCCGCGCCGGCCTTGGCCGCAGCCGCGCCCTTGGACGACTTGGCCGCATCCTCACCCTCACCAGCCCCGGCAGCCGACGAGCTCTTGGCCGGGCTCTTGGAGGCGGGGCTCGCGGGGGCGGCCGACGGGCCCTTGGCGTCGTCCGGCGAAGCGGGACGCGCGGGCCGCTCGCGCTCCGACGGCGGCCGGAAGTAGGAAGTCTCGATCTCCCCCTGCTCGTCGTCGTCCGGACCGGCCCCGGAATCGGGCGCAGGATCGGGCACGGCGGCGGAGGGGGACTTGGCCGGGTCGCTCGCCTTGACGGCGGCGGCCGGACGGCCGAACCACCCGGTGGCGCCCTCTTCGCGGGGGGCGGCGGGCTCCGGGGTGGGGGTGGAAGCCTTCGTGTCGGGCTTCGGCGGTACGACCGGCGGGCGCAGGTCCCGGGTCTCCGCGGAGGTCTCGGCCCGGCTCTCCGCCACGGCGGAGGGGGTGGCACCGGGGCCGGGGGCGACGACGGGCTCGGGGTCGGCGGCAGGCGGCAACTGCCGTCCGCCGAGCGCGGCGTCCGGAAGGCACGTGGTGCAGGGCGTGAAGCCCTCCTCGCGTGCCTCCTCGTAGGTGAGCTCCTCGTGATCCCGTCCGGCCAGCTGGCGGCAGCCCGGCACGTGGTATCTCCTGCGGCCCGGGATCACCAGCACGATCGCGTCCGGCGAGATGCCGCTCGCCGCGGGGCGGCGAGGCGCGGAGGCCGGAACGGCGGTCCGCTGAAGCGTCTGCGGGTGCGGTTGCGGGTGGGGTTGCGGCCGCGGGTGCGGCTGGGGCCCGGCAGGACCGGTCTGGTTGTACGGCAGGCCGGGCGGCGGGAGCGGGGCCGGAGGGGTGGCCGGCGCAGCGGCCCGCCCACCACCGGGAAACAGCTCGTGACGCCGCAGCAACGCCCCGATCACCAGGAACAGCGCGGACAGCACGCTGACCACGATGGACCACATGATCAGGAACGGCTTAGCCAGTACGAAGCCCGCGATCAGCAGCACGACCGCCGCGAGCACCAAACCAGCACTGATAAGGATCACAGGGGGCTCTTTCGAGTGACAGGTCCTAGTGACCCGTTACTTTACCGGCGGTCGTTGTGCGGACCGTCGCCGCCGGGGAAGGCGCCCTGCGGAGCCTCGCCGCCGAACGGGTTGGGGCCACCGGGAAGAGGCTGCTGGCCACCCTGGGGAACCGCGTGCGACATGGCGGGAGCCTGACCCTGCGGACCGGACATGACCGGGAACCCGCCGCTGCCCTCCGCGGAGACGTTGAGCTCGGCGAGCTGGTTCTCCAGGTAGAGCTTGAGGCGGCTGCGGTACTCGCGCTCGAAGCTGCGCAGCTCCTCGACCTTGCGCTCGAGCTCGTCGCGGGTCTGCACCAGCGAGCCCATCGCCTGGCGGTGACGCTCCTGCGCGTCGCGCTCAAGCGTCTCGGCGCGGGCGCGGGCGTCGCCGATGACCTGCTCGGCCTGGCGGCGGGCCTTGGTGAGGATCTCGTCGGCCTCGCGGCGGGCGCGGGTCACCGTCTCGTCCGCCTCCCGGCGGGCGTCGGCGATCGCCTGGTCGGCGGTCTGCTGGGCGAGGGCCAGCACGCGGGCCGCGGTGTCCATGTTGTCCTCGGCGGGAGGCATGCTCATGGCCACGGGCTGCGGCTCGGGGGCTCGCATCGGCTGCGGCTCGGGGGCCCGCATGGGCTCCGGCTGCGGCGGCGCCATCATCTCCGGCTTCGGCTGCTCCTGGACGGGTGCGGAGGCCATGGGCATGCCCATGCCGCCCGGCACCTTCCCACGCAGGCACTCGGCCAGTTTGGCGCGTAGCTCCTCGTTCTCTTGGATCAGGCGGTCGAGCTCAGCCTCCACCTCGTCGAGGAAGGCGTCGACCTCCTCCTCGTCGTAGCCCGGCCGCAGCCGGGTGGTACTGAACTGCTTGTTCCGCACATCAGCGGGCGTCAGCGGCATTTTTTGGTCTCCTTGGCGCGCTTGGAGTCTGTCCGGAGGGACGGTGAACCCGAATCACTTCAGCGCGGACACGAGTTGGATCACGACCGGCCACCCCACCAGCCCGCCTCACCGGCCGCCCAGTGACCCAGCGATCTGGATCAAGATCAGAACGACGATGAACAGGACAGTGAAGCTTAGGTCAAAGGCCACCGTACCCAACCGGAGCGGGGGAATGAAACGGCGGAGGAACTTGAGAGGTGGGTCTGTCGCGGTGTACGTGGCCTCCGCCAGCACCAGCACGACCCCGGAGGGCCGCCACTGCCGGGCGAACGCCTGCACCGTCTCAAAGATCATCCTGCCGATGAGCAGTACCAAATACAGAGACAGGACTACGACCAAGATCCCACTCACGATCTCCACGGCCCGGCCGCGCCTCCACTTCTGGTGTGCCCTCCCGGCCGCGCGTGGACCCGGTTGGGTGCGATGGACATACAGAGACTCTAACTCTGGTTGAAGAACCCGCGTTCCGCGATTCGGGCCTTGTCCTCGGCGGTCACCTCGACATTGGCAGGGGACAACAGGAACACCTTGTTGGTAACACGTTCAATGCTTCCATGTAGGCCGAAGACCAGACCTGCCGCGAAATCCACGAGCCGCTTCGCGTCGCTGTCAACCATTTCGGTCAGATTCATGATGACCGGGGTGCCGTCGCGGAAGTGCTCTCCGATGGTTCGGGCCTCGTTGTAGGTCCGGGGATGGAGGGTCGTGATGCGCGCCAGGTCGGTCGTACGGCGCTCCAGGATCGTCGTGGCGGGCCTGGGCGCGGGGACCCCGGAGTCGGCCTCCTCGTCGCGGTCCTGGACCGCCACGGGCCGTTCCTCGCCGGTCCGCTGGACATCGTCGTCGTAGGCGTACTCGTCGGTGTAGGTCTCGTACCTCTCGTAGCGGTCGTCCTCCACGAGACCGAGGTAGACCGCCATCTTGCGCATCGCGCCGGCCATCGCTACGTCGTCCTCCTGCTCATGGTCGCACTGGCTCGGACCCGTCGCCGGGGCCGAGGCGGCAGCCGTACCCCCTTGGAGCTCACCGCGGATCGACCTCTACTTGATCATGGGCCTGAAGACCCACTTGAGGGGACATTACCTGACGAAGGGCCTGCGACGACCGAGCAACGCCGTACCGATCCGCACGTGTGTCGCACCGTACGCGACCGCCTCGTCGAGGTCCTGGCTCATGCCCGCGGAGACCATCGTGGCCCGCGGATGCTGCTCCTGGACGCGGTCGGCGACATCGCGCAGCACGGCGAAGGCGCGGGCGGGCTCCTCCCCCAAGGGAGCGACCGCCATGACGCCGCCCAGCCACACTCCGTCGGCCAGCGCCACCTCGTCGGCCAGCGCGAGCACGTCGGCGGGCCGGGCGCCGCCCCTGGAGGGGTCGTCGTCGAGCGCCACCTGGATCAGGCAGCCGACCTTGCGGCCCTGCCGCACGGCCTCCTTGCTGATCGCCTCCAGCAGCCGGAGGCGGTCGAGCGAGTGGATCACGTCGGCGTACCCGACGACGGACCGCACCTTGTTGGTCTGCAACTGGCCGACGAAGTGCCAGGTCAGCGGCAGGCCGGCCAGCTCGTGCGCCTTGGGCGCGGCCTCCTGGTCGCGGTTCTCGCCGACGTCGCGCACACCCAGCTCGCACAGGATGCGGACGTCGTCGGCCGGTCTGGTCTTGGTGACCGCGATCAGGGTCACCTCGCCGCGGTCGCGGCCCACCGCGTGGCAGGCCGCGCCGATGCGGGCCTCGATCTCGCCGAGACCGGCCGCGATCTCGTCCCTCCGCACGCGTGCCTCCCTCTCCGTGCCTCCATCGCCTCGCAGTTCGGCCCGTACGCCGTACGCCACGATGGCCCCCTTTCCGTGCCGCGGGTCGGATCCCGGCACACACGACGGCGCCGCTCCCGTATGCCTGCGGGGAGCGGCGGTGGGTGGTGAGCTACTTGAGGAAGTCGGGGACGTCGAGCTCCTCCTCCTGCTCCTCGAAGATCACCCGAGGACGTTTGGGAGGCTCCGACATGCGGGAGGTGATGGGCGTGGGCGGGTTGGCCGGTTCGGGCGTGGGCCTCGGGATGGAGACCGGGGCCTGCGGCTCGTCGTCGCCGAGTGCGGTGACGGGCTCGGCGGCCTGGACCGGCTCGACCGGGCGCACCGGCTCAGGACGCGGCTCCGGGCGGGGCTCAGGACGCGGCTCCGGCCTGAACTCGCGCGGCTCCGGGCGAGGCTCGGGGCGCGGCTCGGGACGGAACTCCTGCCGCGGCTCGGGCCTGAACTCCTGGCGCGGCTCGGGCCTGAACTCCTGCCGGGGCTCCGACCTGAGCTCGGCACGCGGCTCAGGCCGCGATTCCGGCCTCGGCTCGGGGCGCGGCGCGGGCGGCTCGGACTTCACGCTGGGCGAGGCCGGGACACCGGGCCGCAGGGCCGAGGACGACACCGGCGCCGCCTGCTGCCCGGCCGGCCGGGCGGCGGGCCTGGGCAGCGGCTTCTCGGCCGGCGGCGGCACGTCGTCGAAGCCCGCCGCGATCACGGTGACCCGCACCTCGTCGCCGAGGGCGTCGTCGATGACCGTGCCGAAGATGATGTTGGCGTCGGGCGCGGCGGCCATCGAGACGAGCTGGGCCGCCTCGTTGATCTCGAACAGGCCGAGGTCGGAGCCGCCCGCGATCGACAGCAGCACGCCGTGGGCGCCGTCGATGCTCGCCTCCAGCAGCGGGCTGGAGACCGCCATCTCGGCGGCGGCGACCGACCGGTCGTCGCCGCGCGCGTGGCCGATGCCCATGAGCGCCGAGCCCGCGCCCGACATGACCGACTTGACGTCGGCGAAGTCGAGGTTGATCAGGCCGGGCGTGGTGATCAGATCGGTGATGCCCTGGACACCGGACAGCAGCACCTGGTCGGCCGCCTTGAACGCGTCGAGCACGCTCACCTGGCGGTCGGAGATCGACAGCAGCCGGTCGTTGGGGATCACGATGAGGGTGTCGACCTCGTCGCGCAGTGTCTCTATGCCGGCCTCGGCCTGCGAGGCGCGACGCCGCCCCTCGAAGCTGAAGGGCCGGGTCACCACGCCGATCGTCAGCGCGCCGAGCGACCGGGCGATGTTGGCCACGACCGGCGCGCCGCCGGTGCCCGTGCCACCGCCCTCGCCGGCCGTGACGAAGACCATGTCGGCCCCCTTGAGGACCTCCTCGATCTCCTCACGGTGGTCTTCGGCCGCCTTGCGCCCCACGTCGGGGTTGGCTCCGGCGCCCAGTCCGCGCGTGAGCTCGCGGCCCACGTCGAGTTTCACATCGGCGTCACTCATCAGCAGCGCCTGGGCGTCGGTGTTTATGGCGATGAACTCGACGCCCTTGAGTCCCTCCTCGATCATCCGGTTGACGGCGTTCACTCCGCCGCCGCCAATGCCGACGACCTTGATGACCGCGAGGTAGTTCTGCGGTGCTGCCACGACGAGGGGCCTTTCCGCTCGTTGACTTGCCATTTCGGTGCGGATCGTCTCCGCTTTTTCTCAGTTTTCGTAACTCTCAACCTCAGGTTGAGATTTAGATTTATGTCAACCTGAGGATTGATACGGACAGTAGGAGGCCCCTACCAGGCGGGTCAACTAACCGCGCCGCAAGCACGTCCGGCGTGTCGCGGGCTGTCCGATTCGCTCCGAAGTCGCGCCTGGTCGGGGCCTTCCTCTGCCGAAGCTCCGATCTACAGGCTCTCACGCCGCGACCCCCACCTCGCACAGGCACGCGATGCCCTTGCCACGGAGTTGCCAGACCCTGACACTCGTGATCACTTCAAGGTCACGACGTCGGGAGAGCTGACGTCGTACAGGGTGGCCTTGCGGCCCAGGAGCGAGACCAGGATGCGGCCTTTCTCCTGCGGCCTGTCGGTCCCGCCCCACAGGACGGTACGACCGTCGGACAGCTCCAGCGTCACGCCCTCGGCCGAGGCCGCGCGCACCTGCCGGACCTTGCCCGCCACCACCGGCGGCAGCGCCTGGACGACCTGGAGCGCCGCCATGGTGGCCGGGTCGCCCGCGGCCGGCCGGTCGACCTTGAGCAACGGCAGCATGAACGGCGACGCGTCCTTGACCTCGATCACCACGCCCTGCTTGTCGACCACGGCGAACCGGCCGCCCGCGGGGATCACCGCCACCGGCTCGCGCTCGACGACCTCGATCTTGAGCGTGCCGGGCCACACCCGGTCGACCTTCGCCGTCGCGAGCTGCCGGATGCCGAGCACGCGGGCCTGGACGTCGGCCAGGTCGACCGTGGCCAGCGGATGCAGGTCGGGGACGGCGGCCTGCTGCTTGATGCGCTCGCTGGTGACTGTGAGATTTCCCACGATCTCGACCGACCGCACGCCCAGCACCGGCGAGAAGAACACCAGCCAGGCGGCCGAGCCGACCACCCCCGCCGTCAACAGCACCAGGAACGCGTTACGCGCCTTCATCGCCCTCCTCGCACGCCGGCTTCGAACGTACGCCGCCGGACCGCCCGGCGCCCGCCCGCCACGCCCGTACGGCTCAGGACAGGCGTGCCACGAGCTGCGGCCCCAGCTCGGTCACGTCGCCCGCCCCCATCGTCAGCACGATGTCGCCCGGACGCGCCCGCCCGGCCACCAGGTCGGGCACCGCCGCCCGGTCGGGGGCGTAGGCCACCCGCTCGGCGGGCAGCGGCACGCGCCCGGCCACCATCGCGCCCGACACGCCCGGCTCGGGATCCTCCCGCGCGCCGTAGACGTCGAGCACGATGACCTCGTCGGCCAGCCCGAGGGCGGCGCCGAAGTCGTCGGCGAAGAACCGGGTGCGCGAGTACAGGTGGGGCTGGAAGATCGCGATGACCCGGCCCGTGCCCGAGTAGGAGGCCACGACGTCGCGCGCGGCCCGCAGGTCGGCGGCCAGCTCGGTCGGGTGGTGGGCGTAGCTGTCGAACACCGCGACGCCGCCCGCCTCGCCCTTGGCCTCGAAGCGCCGCTTGGCCCCCGTGAAGGCCGCCAGACCGTCTCTGATGTCCTCGAACGCCAGCCCCAGCTCGTCGGCCACGGCGATGGCGGCGGTGGCGTTGAGGGCGTTGTGCGCCCCGGGGACGGCCAGCCGCACGTCTCCCCTGCCCTCGATGGAGAAGACCGTGCCGAAGCCGTCGGGACGCACGCCGGTCACCCGGTAGTCCTCGCCCCGCTCGCCGTAGGTCCTGACCCGCAGCCCGCGCTCGCGCGCCCGCCCGACCAGCTCGGCGGCGCCCGGGTCGTCGGCGCAGACGATGAGCAGCGAGCCCACCCGGTCGGCGAAGCGGGCGAAGCTGTCGTGCACCGCGCGCGGGTCGCCGTAGTTGTCGAGGTGGTCGGCCTCGACGTTGGTCACCACGGCGATGTCGGGGGCCAGCATGAGGAAGGAGCCGTCGCTCTCGTCGGCCTCGGCCACGAACACCCGGCCCGTGCCCTCGTCGGCGCCCAGCCCGGTGGTGACGAGCTGGCCGCCCACGCAGTAGGACGGCTCGGCGCCGCACTTCTGCAGCGCCACGGTGAGCATGGAGGTGGTGGTGGTCTTGCCGTGGGTGCCGGCGATGGCCACGCCGGTGCGGCCGGCCATCACCGAGGCCAGCGCGGCGGCCCGCGGGATGATCCGCAGGCCCTGCTTGAGCGCCTCGCCCAGCTCGGGGTTGGAGTCGCGGATGGCGGTGGAGACCACGACGGTGTCGACGTCGCGGATGTGCGAGGCGGCGTGCCCGATGTGCACGGTCGCGCCCAGCTCGCGCAGCTCGGTCACCAGCTCGGAGCTGCGCGCGTCGCTTCCGGTGACGCGGACGCCGCGCTTGAGCAGGATGCGGGCGATGCCTGACATGCCCGCGCCGCCGATGCCGATGAAGTGCACGCGGCCGAGGTCTTCGACGGCTACGGGATCGACCAGCTTGACGAGACTCATCGGGCTATCTCCAACACTTTCCTGGCAAGCATGATATCGGCGTCCTTGCGCCCCAGCCGGGAGGCGGCCTCCGACATGACGGCGACCCGTTCGGGGTCGTGGAGCATGGGCAGCACGTTCTGGATGATCCAATCGGGTGACAAATCGGAGTCGTCGACCATCAGGCCGCCGCCGCCGCGCACGACGCGCTCGGCGTTGACGGTCTGCTCGCCGTTGCCGTGCGGCAGCGGCACGTACGCGGCCGGCAGCCCCACGGCCGTCAGCTCGGCGCAGGTCAGGGCCCCGCTGCGGCACAGCGCGACGTCGGCGGCGGCGTAGGCGAGGTCCATGCGGTCGACGTAGGGCAGCAGCACGTACTGGGGGTCGCCGGGCGGCGGCTCGTGCTCGACGGTGTTGTTCAGGCCGAGCACGTGGAGCACCTGGATGCCGGCCCGGCGCAGCACCGGCGCGGCGGCCAGCGCGGCCTGGTTGAGCGACCTGGCGCCCTGCGAGCCGCCGAACACCAGCAGCGTGGGCCGGTCGTTCTCCAGCCCGAACCAGGAGCGCGCCTTGTCGCCGGTGGACAGCCGGTCGAGGGTGACGATCTCGCGGCGCAGCGGGGTGCCGATGAACTCGGCCTTGGGCAGCGCGGCGTCGGGGAAGCCGGTGAAGACGTGGTCGGTCAGCCGGGCGCCCAGCCGGTTGGCCAGGCCGGGACGGGGGTTGGCCTCGTGGACGACGATCGGCAGGCCCTTGCGCTTGGCCGCCAGGTAGGCGGGCGTGGCGACGTAGCCGCCGAACCCGACCAGGATGTCGGCGCCGACGCGGTCGAGGACGCCCGACACGGCGTTGATCGCCCCGGCCAGCCGGCCCGGCACGGTCAGCAGGCTCGGGGTGATCGCCCTGGGCAGCGGCACGGCCGGCACCAGTTCGAGTTCGTAGCCTCTGGCGGGCACCAGCCGCGTCTCCAGGCCGCGCTCGGTGCCCACGCAGGTGATGCCGACGCTCCGGTCAAGATGGCGCAGCGCGTCCGCAAGGGCGAGCGCGGGCTCGATGTGCCCGGCCGTCCCCCCACCGGCGAGGACCACCCTCATCTCGGTCACTCCCTAACGTCTCACTCGGCCTCTGGACGTACCCCCCAGGCCAAGCCAGCTTAGGCCCCGTGCGGCGGGTCCGGGGCCACGCGCGGCCAAGGCTTCGCGCGCGCCGGGCTCGCGTTTGGCGAACGACAGCAGGATGCCCAGCGCGGCGAGCGTGGGGAGCAGGGACGATCCGCCGTAGGAGACCAGCGGCAGCGGGATGCCGGTGATGGGCAGGACGCCGAGCACGGCGCCCATGTTGACGGTCGCCTGCCCGACGATCCAGGCCACCATGGCCGCCGCGGCCAGGCGGACGAAGCCGTCGTTGACCCGGACCGCCACCCGCAGCCCCGCGTAGCCGAGCAGGCCGAACAGCGCCACCACCATCAGGGTGCCCATCAGCCCCAGCTCCTCGCCGAGGATGGCGAAGATGAAGTCGCTCTCGCCGTGGGGCAGCCAGCTCCACTTCTGGCGGCTGCTGCCCAGGCCGAGCCCGAACCAGCCGCCCGAGCCCATCGCGATCTGCCCCTGCACGGCCTGGTAGCCGGCGCCCTGGGCGTCGGCCCACGGGTCGAGGAAGGCCCCGATGCGCGCCATCCGGTACGGCTCCACCTTGATCATGATGACCGCGGCCAGCACCGCCAGCGCCAGGATGCCGCCGAACAGCTTGATCGGCGCCCCCACCACCCACAGCAGCGCCAGGAAGATCATGAAGAGCACGAGGGTGGTGCCGAGGTCGCGGCCGAGCAGGACCATGACGACCAGGATCGCGGTGCCGGGCATGAGCGGGATCAGCATCTGCCGCCACTCGATCCGGCCCTGCCTGGCCCGTCTGGCCAGCAGGTCGGCCCCCCACAGCACGAGCGCCAGCTTGGCCGGCTCGGACGGCTGGAGGGTGAACGGCCCGAGGTAGATCCACCGCTGCGCGCCCAGCTCGGACTCGCCGATGAACAGCACCATGACCAGCGCCAGCACCGCCAGCGCCATGAGCGGGTAGCCCGCCCAGCGGAAGAACTTCGGCGGCAGGCGCGAGCAGGCGTACATGACGGGCACGCCGACGCCGGCCGACAGCGACTGCTTGATGAACCACGAGAACGGGTTGCCGGTCTTCTGCTGGGCCTCGATCGCGGAGGCCGACAACACCATCATGAGCCCGAGCGCGAGCAGCAGCGCGCTGCACATGATGATCAGGTAGTAGGTCGTCAGCGGCTTGTCGAGCAGTTCCTTCAGCACGGCGCGCTGCTCGCGGACCCAGCTCGCCGGGCCCTCCTGGGCCTTGGTCCTGGGGGGCTCGCCGGCGGCCGGACGGGCGCCGGCGGTGCCGGTGCTACTGCTCACGCCGCCGCCTCAGCTCGTGGACGGCACGCGCGAAGGCCTCCCCTCGTGCCGGGTAGCCGGGGAACATGTCGAGCGAGGCGCCCGCTGGGGAGAGCAGCACGGTGTCCCCGGGGGAGGCCAGCCGCGCGGCTTCGGTGACGACGGTGTCCATCACACCAGTGTCTTGGCCCGGGATGTCCACGACGGGGACATTCGGCGCGTGTCGCGCGAGTGCTTCGGCGATCGCCGCGCGGTCGGCGCCCAGCAGCACCGCGCCGCGCAGCCGGGGCGCGGCCCGCCGGACCAGGTCGTCGACGTCGGCGCCCTTGAGCTGGCCGCCGGCCACCCACACGATCGACGGGTAGGCGCTCAGCGCGGCAGCGGCGGCGTGCGGGTTGGTGGCCTTGGAGTCGTCGACGTAGTCGACGTCGCCGACCCGGTCGACGTGGGACAGGCGGTGGGGGTCGGGCTTGAAGGCGCGCAGGCCCAGCCGCACGGCCTCGGACGGCACGCCGAGCGAGCGGGCCAGGGCGGCGGCGGCCAGCGCGTTGGCCACGTTGTGGGGGGCCAGGGGCCGGATGTCGGCGAAGGTGGCCAGCTCTTCCGCCGCCTCGACCGGGTCCTCCACGAACGCCCGGTCGACCAGCAGGTCCTCGACCACGCCGATCTGGCCGCTGCGCGGCGCCCGCAGCGTGAAGCCGACGGCGCCCTCGTAGGGCTCGGCCAGGCGGGTGCACTCGGGGTCGTCGGCGTTGTAGATCACCGTGCCGGCGCGTTCGTAGATGCGGCCCTTGGCGGCGGCGTACTCGGCCATGGAGCCGTGCCAGTCGAGGTGGTCGGGGGCGATGTTCAGGATCGCCGCGGCGTGCGGGGCCAGGGTGCCGGACCAGTGGAGCTGGAAGCTGGACAGCTCGACGGCCAGGGCGTCGTACGGCTCGGCGACGGCGCGCACGACCGGGACGCCCACGTTCCCCACGGCCAGGGCGTCGAGCCCGGCGGCCTGGAGGATCGAGGTGAGCATGCGCACGGCCGTGGTCTTGCCGTTGGTGCCGGTCAGCGCGAGCCAGGGCGCGGCGTGCGGCGGGCGCAGCCGCCAGGCCAGCTCCACCTCGCCGACGACCTCGACGCCGGCCGCCAGCGCGGCGGCGACCAGCGGGTGGTGCGGGGCCCAGCCGGTGGTGACGAGCCTGGTCGCGCCCTCGGGCAGGACCATCTCGCCGAACCTGGTCTCGACCCCGGCCCGGGCCAGCTCGGCCGCGGCGGCGAGCTGCCGCTCCCCCTCCACGGCCTCCACGACCACGACCCGCTCGCCGCGTCCGGCCAGCGCCGCGGCCACCGCGGTGCCGGAGACGCCGAGCCCGGCCACGCACGTCAATGTCATGGCTTGGGCATCCACTCGACGTAGAACAGCCCGAGCCCGAGCGCCGCGCAGAGCCCGGCGATCAGCCAGAACCGCACCACGATCGTGGTCTCGGCCCAGCCCTTCAGCTCGAAGTGGTGCTGCAGCGGCGCCATCCTGAACACCCGTTTCCCGGTCATCTTGAAGAACCCGACCTGGATGATGACGGACGCCGTGATGATCACGCACAGCCCGGCCAGGATGATCAGCAGGAGCTGCGTGCGGGTGGCGATGGCCAGGCCGGCCAGCACGCCGCCCAGGGCCAGCGAGCCGGTGTCGCCCATGAAGATCTTGGCCGGCGGGGCGTTCCACCACAGGAACCCGACCAGCGCCCCCAGCACGGCCGCGGCCACCACCGACAGGTCGAGCGGGTCGCGCACCCAGTAGCAGTTGGGCCCGAGCTGGTCGATGCAGTTGTTGCGGAGCTGCCAGTTGCCGATCAGCACGTACGCGCCGAGCACGACGCCGGTCGCGCCGCTGGCCAGGCCGTCGAGGCCGTCGGTGAGGTTCACGGCGTTGGAGAACCCGACGATCATGAACAGCACCCAGATGGTGAAGCCGACGATGCCGATCGAGGGACCGATGTCGCGCAGGAACGACAGCCGGGTCTCGGCGGGGGTGATGCCGTAGACGTTGGGCTGGCGGGTGATCAGCACGGCGAACACGGCGCCGACGACGAGCTGGCCGAGGGCCTTGGCGCCGCTGCGCAGGCCCAGGCTGCGCTGCTTGTAGATCTTGATGAAGTCGTCGAGGAAGCCGACCGCGCCGAGGCCGGTCATCAGGAACAGCACGAGCATGCCCGACACCGTCGGCGGCGACAGCGTGGCCAGGTGGGAGCCGCCGTAGGCCAGCAGCGCGGCCAGCACGAACACGATGCCGCCCATGGTGGGGGTGCCGCGCTTGCCCAGGTGGGCCTGCACCCCCTCCTCGCGGATCTCCTGGCCGTAGCCGCGCCGCGAGAACAGCCTGATCGCCAAGGGGGTCCCCAGCATCGACAGGACCAGGCCCACCGCGCCGGCGATGACGATGTTGATCACTGAGCGGCACCTCCGAGGAGGAGCTCCGCCGTGCGTTCCAGGCCCATCGCGCGGGGGCCCTTGACGAGCACCGCGTCGCCGGGGCGCAGCAGGCCGGCCAGTGCGGCCGCCGCTGCCTCGGCGTCAGGGACGTGTACGATCCGGGTCATCTGGGGAGCATATGGCCCTCCGCCACCTGGCGGTCCCGCGACGGCCGAGGCCGCCTCGTTCGCGCCCTCCAGCACCGGGCCCGCGTCGGGACCGACGACGACCAGGCCCGTCAGGCCCGAACCGCCCGCCAGCCGCCCCAGTTCGGCGTTGAGCGCCGCGCTCTCCTCGCCCAGCTCGCGCAGCGCCGCGATGACCGCGAACCGCCGCCGCTCCTGCCCCATCACGCCGAACATGTCGAACGCGGCCCGCATCGAGTCGGGGTTGGCGTTGTAGGCGTCGTTGACCACCGTGACGCCGTCGGGCCGGTCGGTGACCTCCATGCGCCAGCGGCTGCGCGGCGTGGCCTCCGACAGCTCCTCGGCGATCGTGGCGACCGGCAGGCCGAGCTCGTAGGCCGCGGCGGCGGCGGCCAGGGCGTTCTCCACGGCATGGGCGCCGTAGAGCTGGAGCGTGACCGGCGCGGCCCCGGACGGGGTGCGCAAGGTGAACGAGGCCCGCCCGCGCCCGTCGACCGTCTCCTGCTCGGCCCTGATGGCCGCGCCCTCGCCGCGCCCGAAGTACGTGACGCGCGCGTCGGTGCGCGAGGCCATCTGCGACACCAGCGGGTCGTCGGCGTTGAGCACCGCCACCCCGGTGCGCGGCAGGGCCTCGACCAGCTCACCCTTGGCCTTGGCGATGGCCTCCTTGCCGCCGAACACGCCGAGGTGCGCGGTGCCGACGTTGAGCACGACGCCGATCGTCGGCGGCGCGATGCGGGTGAGGTCCTTGATGTGGCCGATGTTGCGGGCGGCCAGTTCGAGCACCATGAACCGGGTGTCGACGTCGGCGCGCAGCACGGTCAGCGGGTGGCCCAGCTCGTTGTTGAAGCTGCCGACGGGCGCGATGGTCGGGCCCATCCGGCCGGCCAGCCTGGCCAGCAGGTCTTTGGTGCTGGTCTTGCCCGCCGAGCCGGTCACGCCGATCACGGTGGCCTGCGGCAGCGCGGCGGCCTGCGCGGCGGCCAGCTCGGCCAGCGCGACCGCGGCGTCGGGGACGATCACCGCCGGCGCGTCGACCGGCCTGGAGGCCAGGACGGCGACCGCTCCGGCCCGGATCGCCTGCGCGGCGTAGTCGTGACCGTCGACCCGCTCTCCGGCGAGGGCGACGAACAGCGATCCCGGCTCCACCGCGCGTGAGTCGATCACTACGGGCCCGCGCACCACGGCGCGGGGGTCTGCCATGCCCGACAGGGCGCCCGAGGTTATCTCGGCGATCCTGGCCAGCGGCAACGGGATCATCGGTGCTTCCTGCTTTCCTTGCGTGCGTCGATCGCTTCGGCGACCACTTCGCGGTCGTCGAACGGGATCACTTCGCCTGAGACGTACTGGCCCTGCTCGTGACCCTTGCCCGCGACGACGATCACGTCGCCGCGGCCGGCCCGGCCGACGGCCAGGTCGATCGCGGCCGCGCGGTCGGGCTCAATGATCACATGGGCGCGGTCGCGGGGCGGAACGCCGAGCGCTCCCTCCATCATCGCGGCCAGGATGGCGAGCGGATCCTCCGAGCGCGGGTTGTCGTTGGTGAAAATCGCCACATCGGCCAGCCGGGCGGCGATCTCGCCCATGATCGGGCGTTTGCCGGTGTCGCGGTCGCCGCCGCAGCCCAGCACGATCGTCAGCGTGCCCGCGGTCACCTCCCGCAGCGAGCGCAGCACCGACTCCACGGCGCCCGGCTTGTGGGAGTAGTCCACGAGCGCCTGGAACTCCTCCTCGGCGGAGGTGATGCGCTGCATGCGGCCGGGCACCCCGGTGAGGCTGCCCACGCCGTGCACGGCGGTCTGGAGCGGCACCCCCGACTCCACCAGGCAGACGATCGCGCCGAGCGCGTTGGCGACGTTGAAGGGACCGGGCAGCGAGATCTGCGCGTCGGCCTCGACCCCGCCGGGACCGGCCACCCGGAACGCGCTGCCGTCGGCGCCGAGCCGGACCTCCAGCGCCCGCCACTCCGCCTCCGGGTCGCCGAGCGCCGAGAACGTGGTCATCGGCACCTTGGCCCGGTGCAGCAGCTCCCGGCCGTGCGGGTCGTCGATGTTGGTCACGCCGACGCGGCTCAGCTCGGGCTGGAACAGCCTGGCCTTGGTGGCGAAGTAGTCCTCGAAGTCCTTGTGGAAGTCGAGGTGGTCCTGGGAGAGGTTGGTGAACAGGGCGACGTCGTAGAAGATGCCGTCGACCCGGCCGAGCGCCAGCGCGTGGCTGGAGACCTCCATGGTGGCCGCGGTGACCCCCTGCTCGCGCATCAGCGCGAACAGGGCGTGCAGCTGCGGGGCCTCCGGCGTGGTCAGCGTAGGCTCGAAGCGCAGGTCTCCGGCGGCGATCTCGACGCCGCCGACCAGGCCCGTCGTGTGGCCGGCCGCCCGCAGGCCGGCCTCCACCATGAAGGTGGTGGTGGACTTGCCGCTCGTGCCGGTCACCCCGATCACCTGGACGTCGTGGGCCGGCTGGCCGTAGACCCAGGAGGAGACCTGCCCGAGCAGCGCGCGCGGATCGGGCACGATCAGCACCGGCAGGCCGGTGGCCACGGCGGCCTCCCGCCCGGCCGGGTCGGTGAGGACGGCCACGGCTCCGCGCGCCATCGCCTCTGCGGCGAAGGTCGCGCCGTGCACGCGGTTGCCCGGCAGCGCCACGTAGAGATCGCCGCGCTGCACGGCGCGGGAGTCGATGGTGACGCCGGTCAGGGCGGCATGGGGCGACCTCGACGTGCCGGAATCGGCGTCGAGCATGGTCGCGAGCCCGGTCAGCGGACGGGGCGGGCTGGTCTTGGGACGCATAGACGACGGGGGACGCACGGCGAGAGCGTACCTTCCCTGCTCACTGTCCCGCGCGCGTACGCACCGGCGGCGCGTCCGAGCCTGTGGGAGGAATCTTCCTGCTCTTGATGGCGAACGTCATCACATCCTTGAACACGGGGGCCGCGAGCTGGCCGCCGAAATGGCCGTTCTTGGGGTTCTGGAGCACCGAGAGCACCACCAGCCGGGGCGCGTCCGCGGGCGCGAAACCGACGAAGGAGGCCGTGTAGCCGTCGTAGCGGCCCAGCTCGGCGTCGTAGCGGTCGGCGGTGCCGGTCTTGCCCGCCACCCGGTAGCCGGGGATGGCGGCCAGCGCGCCGGTGCCCTCGGCGCTCACCGCGGTCTCCAGCATCGTCGTGATCTCCTTGGCCGTCGTCTCGCTCACCACTCTGGTCTGCCTGCCCGCGGGAGCCGGGACGAACCTGCCGGAGGCGTCGGTGGTGCCCGCCACGATCTGCGGATCGACGCGGACGCCGCCGTTGGCGATGGTCTGGTAGACGCTGGCGGTCTGCAGGGCGGTCACCGACACGCCCTGGCCGTAGGCGACCGTGCAGCTCTGGCTGCCCGACCAGTTCTTGTAGTTGGGCAGCAGGCCCGCCTCGGCGTTGGGCACGCCGCCCGCCGGGGTGGTGCCGAACCCGAACGCCCTGAGCATCGCGTACAGGCGCTCGCTGCCGACCTTGCGGGCGGCCATGATCGTGGCGACGTTGCTGGACTGGGCCATGGCCTGCCGGAAGGTCATCGCCTCGGGCTTGTGGGCGTGGGCGTCGCGCAGCACCCGGTCGGCGCACCTGATGTTGTCGGGCACCTGGAACACCGTGTCGGGGGTGACCTCCTTGGCCTCCAGCGCGGCGGCGGCGGTGATCACCTTGTTGGTGCTGCCGGGCTCGAACACGTCCGCGGCGGCCTTGTTGACGTAGGAGGAGGCGGGGGCCCTGCGCCAGTTGCCCAGGTCGAGCTCGGGCGCGTTGGCCATGGCGATGATCTGGGCGGTCCTGACGTCCATGACGATGACCGCGCCGCTGCTCGCGCCCGACTCGCGCACCTGCTCGGCGACCGCCTTCTGGGCGGCCCACTGGATGTCGCGGTCGATGGTGAGCCGCACGTCCTGGCCGTTGACGGGCGCGGTGCGCTCGCTGCTGGTCATGGGGATGCGCAGGCCGTCGCGGCCGGTCTCGACCCGCTGCTTGCCGTCGCGGCCGGCCAGGATCGTGTTCTTGGCCTGCTCCATGCCGCCCAGGCCGTTGCCCTCGTCGCCGACGAAGCCGATGAGGCTGCCGGCCAGGTCGCCGGCCGGGTAGTCGCGGCGGTAGGTCTTCTTCGCGCTGAGCGCGGGCACGCGGGCCTGCAGCAGGCGGGTGGCCACGACCGGGTCGACGTCTCTGGCCAGGAGCTGGTAGCGGCTGCCGGTCCTGGACAGCTTGGCGGTCATCTCCTCGACGGTCTTGCCGAGCTGCCTGGCCAGGATCGCGGCCACGTTGGCGCGGACGTCCGCGGGGACCTTGGAGGGGTCGATGGACACCTCGCGGGCCTCCGACGTACGGGCCAGCGCGTTGCCGTTGACGTCGGTGATCGTGCCGCGCTTGGCGGGGATCTCCTCGACGTGCTGGCGCTGGCCGACGGCGGCGGCCTCGTAGACCTTGGAGTCGAGGCCCTGCATCTGGATCAGCCGGCCGGCGAAGATCGACAGGATGAACGTCATGCCGATCAGGCCGATGTTGATGCGCCGGCGCGGGCTGCCCAGGCGCAGCACCAGCGGGGGCCGCGGCGGGCGGGGCGGCGTGGGCGGGCGGCGCGGGCCCCTGGGGGGCGGCACGTCCGCGCCGCGGCGCAGCATGCCGCGCTCACGCCCGCGCGCCTGGTCCAGCCCGGAGGCGCGCACCTGGCCGGAGGCCGGACCGCGCGCCTGACCGGCCCTCGGACCGCGGGTCTGCTCGGGCCTGCCGGCGCGCCCCTGATCGGACCGGGAGCCCCGGCTCTGACCCGGCCCCGACCCGGGCCGCGCCGGCTCGGACCGCGAGCTGCGCCCCTCGTCCGGCCGCGAGCCGCGCCCCTGGTCCGGCCTTGAGCCGCGGGCCTGGTCGGATCTTGAGCCGCGGGCCTGGTCGGGGCCGGGGCCGTCGCCGCGACGGCGCGGCCCCTCCTGCGGCGCCCTGTTCCGGGCGCCGTCGGCTCGGCCCTGGGCGGCACGGCCACGCGTCCGGTCGCTCTCGTCGCGGCCCTGGGCGGCGCGGCCACGCGGGCGGTCGTCGCCGTCGCGGCTCTGCGGGGTGCGCCCGCGCGGGCGGTCGTCGCCGTCGCGGCCCCGGGAGGCGGCGCGGTTACCGGAGTCGTCGCGGGAGTCGTCGCGCGGACGGCGGCGCGGGCCGTCGCCCGGGTCGCGGCGCGAGCGGGCGCCCTCGTCGTCGTCACGGGGCCGGGCGCGATCGCCGTCGTCGCGGCGCTGCCGGCCACGGGAGCCGCCCGCGGAGTCGCGGCGGGCGCTGCCGCGCGCGTCGTCGCCGGGTTCGTGGGGCCTGCGGCCCCTCAGGTCGTCGTCGAACGGCAGGTCGAACGGGTCGGGAGGACGCTTGCGCGGCGAGTCGTCCGGCGCCGCCGGGCGGCCCGTCCCGTCGGAACGGGCAGAGCCCCCTCGCCCTGCCCGCCCCGGACCGCCCGGCGTACGACGAGCGGCGCCGGGCCCTCCAGGAGAGCCGGCGCCGCCAGCGCCGCGGCCGGGACGCTGTCCCCTGCCGCCTGAATCCCTCACCGCTCCGGGACCGCCTGGCCACTCGGCTCGCCCTTGTCCCAGGGCCGCAGGTTCTTGTCCAGGTGGTAGCCCTGCGCCTCGGCACGGTCGGCGATGTTCTGGGGCTGCATCTTGCGCTCGTACTCCAGCCGCAGCGCTTCCTTCTCCTGCTGGGCCACCGCGATCTCCTCGCGCAGCTTGGCGTCGGTGATGGCGTCGCGGTTGAGCATGATGTTGAGCAGCAGCAGGCTCACCAGCCCGCCGCACATCAACCCGACGACGAGCAGCACGAACGGCGCCCGCTGCCGCTTGGTCGAGGGTCGCCGCGCGGCGGGACGGCGCGCGGGCGCGGCGCTCTCGCCGGGACGCGCGGCCGCCGGCCGCCGGCCGCCGGTGTCAGGACGGGGCCGCGGCTTGGTCTGGTGCGAGACGCCCGGCCTGCGCGTGCCCGGCTTGGGCATGGCGCGGCGGACGGGCGCGACCCGGCCGGTCTCCTGCTCAATCGTCAACGCGGATCCTCTCTGCCGCCCGTAGCCGGGCCGAGGCCGCCCGCGGGTTGCGGGCGAGCTCTTCATCGCTGGGGAGCTCGGCTCCCCTCGTCAGCAGGCGGAACCTCGGCTGGTGTGCCGGTAGCGGGACGGGCAGCCCTGGCGGGCTGGTGTCCTTGGTTCGCGCCGTGAGGGCCTGCTTGGTGAGCCGGTCCTCAAGGGAGTGGTAGGAGAGCACGACGACCCGCCCACCCAGCGCCAGCGCGTCGAGCGCCGCGGGCAGCGCCGCCTCCAGGGCGGACAGCTCCGCGTTGACCTCGATGCGCAGCGCCTGGAAAGTCCTCTTGGCGGGGTTGCCGCCGGTGCGCCTGGTCGCCGCGGGGATCGCGTCGCGCACGATGTCGGCGAGTCTCTTGGTGGAGGTGATGGGCTCCTTGGCGCGTTCCTTGACGATAAGCCCCGCGACCCTCGGCGCGAAACGTTCCTCGCCGTAGTCGCGCAGGATTCGTGCCAGGTCGGCGGCCGGATAGGTGTTGACCACCCGCTCGGCCGTCAGCTCCTGCTCGGTGTCCATGCGCATGTCGAGCGGGGCGTCGTAGGAGTAGGCGAAGCCGCGTTCGGCCTCGTCGAGCTGCGGCGAGGAGACGCCGAGGTCGAACAGCACGCCGTGGACCGCGGGATGCCCGGCCTCGGCGACGATCTGGGCCAGGTCGCCCGAGGAGGCGTGGACCAGGGTGGTGCGGTCGGCGTAGGGGGCGAGCCTGCGGGTGGAGAAGTCGATCGCGAACGGGTCGCGGTCGATCCCGATGAGGCGCAGGGAGGGGAAGGCGGCGAGCAGGGCCTCGGAGTGGCCCCCGAGCCCGAGATTGGCGTCGACGACGACCGGCTCCGGCCCCGTCAGCGCCGGGCCCAGCAGCTCCAGTACGCGCTCGAGCATCACCGGAACGTGACCGCCCGTGCCTGCGTTGTCGTCCATCTCCAACCCCCCCTCTCGCGTCCTGCTCGCGGATGACGCGTATCGGTCAATCGTCAGTCATTCCTGGGTCCCCACCCGGCGCCGCCCGGCCAGGTCCCCATCCGCACCCTCTTCGTGGACGCCCGCCCTCTGACACCGGGGAAGGTGCATCAGTTGGCAGGCAGTGGTTGCGGGTGGAGACCTCGCCGAACGACATCACCGACGGATCGACCGTGATCACTACAAGATCCCTGGCAGCACCTCCTCCGACAGATCGGCGAACGCCTGCTCCTGCGCGTTGAGATAGGTGTCCCAAGCCTGCGAGTCCCAGATCTCCAGCCGGGTGTTGGCCCCGATGACGACGCAGTCACGCTCCAGGCCGGCGTATTGACGCAGGCTCTGCGGGATCGTGACGCGTCCCTGCTTGTCTGGTTTCTCGTCGGACGCGCTGGCGAAGAAGACGCGGCTGTAGTCACGCACCGCCTTGGCGGTGACCGGGGCGGTGCTGAGAGCCTCGGTTATGCGCTGGAACTCCTCTACTGGAAAGACGTAGAGGCATCGCTCCTGGCCTTTGGTGATCACAAGACCCTCCGCCAGCTCCTCACGGTACTTAGCCGGCAGGAACAGCCGTCCCTTGTCGTCAAGACGCGGTTGATGGGTGCCGAGGAACATCGGCGCCACCTCCCGTGCCTCAGCGAAGCGCTCAGCGCTGGTGCACCGGGCCCTCCACTGCGCACCACCATACTCCACTTCTCCCCACCGTCAACTGATTCGAACCGTCTTCATCATCAGTTTCCGTTGCGTTACCGCAGGTCAGGGCGGTGGAGCGGGGGTGGGGGGCGCCGGGGGGCGGGCCAACCCTCATGGGCGTGTCGAGGGTTGGAAAGACCGGCGGTATAGGGGCTCGCGGCAGACGCGAAGGCGGGGGTGGAGGAAAGTGGGGCGGCCGAGGGGGTCAGTGTCACGGGATTCGCACTGCTATGCGACAAGAACAGGAACATCAGCGGGGTTCCCTGGAATATCCACAAATGTCGCTCAAGAACCCGCAGCGTCGTAGGGTCGTACAGACAATGGAAAAGGAATGGCATGGCTCCCGTAATGGCACCGTGCGGGACAGCCGTCGCACTATGGAGGCCTGGTGGCACTAACCCATGACGTCCCTCCCCAGCTTGACGAGCTGGTCTCCACCGCCCACCGAATCCGGCAGGCCATCGAGTCGGTGATCGAGGGAAAGAGCGACGCCGTCCGTCTCACGCTGACCGTCCTGCTCGCCGAGGGCCACCTTTTGATCGAGGACGTGCCGGGGGTCGGCAAGACGATGCTCGCCAAGGCTCTGGCGCGCTCCATCGACTGCCCGGTGCGCCGCGTGCAGTTCACGCCCGACCTGTTGCCCAGTGACATCACCGGGGTCAGCGCCTACAACCAGCAGACGCGTGAGTTCGAGTTCAAGCCCGGGCCGGTGTTCGCCAACATCGTCGTGGGCGACGAGATCAACCGCGCCTCCCCCAAGACGCAGTCGGCGTTGCTGGAGTGCATGGAGGAGCACCAGGTCACCGTGGACGGCGTGACGTACCCCCTGGACGCCCCCTTCATGGTGATCGCCACCCAGAACCCCATCGAGATGGAGGGCACCTATCCCCTCCCTGAGGCCCAGCGCGACCGGTTCACCGCCCGGGTCGCCATGGGCTACCCGGAGCCGACCGCCGAGCTGGAGATGCTCGACGTGCACGGCAGCACCTCGCCGCTGGACAAGCTGGAGCCGGTCGCCACGACCGCCGAGGTGCGCGCGCTGATCGAGGCCGTGCGCGGCGTGTACGTCTCGCAGCCGGTCAAGAAGTACGCCATCGACCTCGTCGTGGCCACCCGTCACTCCCCCGACCTGCGGCTGGGCGCCTCACCCCGGTCCACGCTGCAGCTCGTCCGCGCGGCCAGGGCGCACGCGGCGCTGGCCGGACGCGACTACGTCATCCCCGACGACCTGCAGGACCTGGCCGTGCCCGTGCTGGCGCACCGGCTGCTGCCCAGCGTCGAGGCCCAGGGCCAGCGCCGGCTGCCCGAGCAGGTGGTGACCGACCTCGTCAGGCGCGTGCCGGTGCCGGAGACGCGAGCGTCGTGAGGGCCGGACTGCGGGCGCTGACCTCCCGCGGCAGGTCGTTCCTGGCCTCGGGGATCGCGGCGCTGCTGATGGCGCTGATCCTGGGCGAGAACGACCTGTTCAGGATCGGCGTGCTGGTCACGGCGCTGCCGCTGCTGGCCGCGCTGGTGGTGGCACGTACCAGGTACCGGCTGAGCTGCGCGCGGAGGCTGGACCCGCCCCGGGCGGAGGTGGGCGGGGAGGCCACGGTGACGCTGCGCCTGGAGAACGTGACCCGGCTGCCGACCGGGCTGCTGCTGATCGAGGACACCGTGCCGTACGCGCTGGGCGTGCGGCCGCGGTTCGTGCTCGACCGGGTCGAGTCCAAGGGCGTGCGTGAGATCGACTACCGGGTCCGGTCCGACCTGCGCGGCAGGTACACGATCGGGCCGCTGTCGGTGCGCATCGCCGACCCGTTCGGGCTGGTGGAGCTGACGCGGGCGTTCACGATCAGCGACACGCTGGTGGTGACGCCGCAGGTGGTGGCGTTGCCGCACGTACGGCTGTCGGGCGAGTGGACGGGCGGCGGCGACAGCCGCACCAGGAGCGTGGCCGCGGCCGGCGACGACGACGTGGCGCCGCGCGAGTACCGGCAGGGCGACGACCTGCGCCGGGTGCACTGGCGCTCGACCGCCCGGCACGGCGAGCTGATGGTGCGCCGCGAGGAGCAGCAGTGGCAGAGCCGCGGCGCGCTCCTGCTGGACACCCGCAGGCACGCCCACCGCGGCGAGGGCCCGCGCTCCTCCTTCGAGGTGGCGGTCTCGGCCGCCGCCTCGATCGGCGTGCACCTCGCCCACGAGGGCCTGGGCCTGCGGCTGGTGACCGACCAGGGCGCCGAGCACCTGACCGACCAGGGGCTCAGCTACTCGCTGCTGGACACGCTCGCCGTGGTGCGGCACAGCTCGGCCCGCTCGCTGGAGATGGGCGTCTCGGCCCTGCGCCAGGGCGGCGGCGACGGACTGATCGTGGCCGTGCTCGGCGCGCTCGACCCGGAGGAGGCCAGGGAGCTGGCCAGGCTGCGGCACAGCGGCGTCACCGGTGTCGCGGTCCTGCTCGACGCCGGCACCTGGGAGGGCGCCGGCCGCGGCTCGCACGAGAACTTCGACGCCGTGCAGGGCGTCCTGGCCGGTTACGGGTGGCGGATCGTCCGGCTGCCCGCCGGCACCTCCATCGCCTCGGTCTGGCCGGACGCCGCCAACCGCGGCAGGTACGCGCTCAACCCCACGGGAGGTGCGGCATGAGGCTGACGGCCGCCTCGGGTGTGGCCGCGTTCGCCGCGGCGATCCTGCTCTATCCGCTCTTCCAGGGCGGCGCCTGGTTCTGGACGTCGCTCGGCGCGGTGCTGGCCGTGATGGCCGCCGGGCTGCTCGGCTCCCGCCTGTCGCTGCCCGCCTGGGCCGCGCCGCTGGCCGGGCTGGCCGCGTTAGGGATCTTCCTGACCGTGGTCTTCGCCTCCGGCAAGGCGTGGGCGCTGGTCATCCCGACCAAGGAGTCGGTGTGGGAGCTGGGCCGGCTGCTCGGGGTCGGCTGGGCCGACATCCAGCGCTACGCCGCGCCCGTGCCGTCCACGGACGGCATCACGCTGCTGACCGCGGGCGGCGTGGGCGTCATCGCGATCGCCGTGGACCTGCTCGCCGCGCGGCTGCGGCGGGCGGCGCTGGCCGGGCTGCCGCTGCTGGCGCTGGCCACGGTCCCGGCGACGATCCTGGCCGAGCCGATCAGCTGGCCCGCCTTCATCATCGCCGCGCTCGGCTTCGTCAGCCTGCTGATCGCCGACGGGCGCGAGCGGGTGGGCCACTGGGGACGGGCGGTGCTCGTCCGCCGGACCAGGGCGGCGACCGGGCCGCGTCCGGACACCGGCGGGGCCAGGGCCGACACCAGCGGGCTGCGGCTGTCGGGCAAGCGCATCGGGTTCGCCGCCATCGCGCTGGCCGTGCTGCTGCCCGCCGCGCTGCCGGTGATGGAGCCGGTCTCCTTCTTCCAGTTCGGCGTGGGCGGCCGGGGCGGCGGCAAGGGCAACTCGATCAGCATCGCGAGCCCGATCGCGAGCCTGCGGGGGCAGCTCGAACTGCCCGAGCGGCGCGTGGTGCTCACCTACAACAACAACGACAACAAGCCCAGGTACCTGCGGATCTACGCGCTGGACACCTTCGACGGCCAGCAGTTCGGCATGACCGAGCCGAAGGGCTCGCCGGACAACAGGACGGAGAACGGCCCGCTGCCGCCGCCGCCGGGGCTGAGCGCGAGCACGAAGGTCAGCAACGTCGTCACCAAGATCCGGATGAGCGACGAGATCGAGCGGCTGCAGTTCCTGCCGCTGCCGTACCCGCCGCGGCAGATCCGGGTGGACGGCGACTGGCGCGCCGACGTGGGCACGCTGATGGTCTTCTCCATCCCCGACGAGGCGGCCGGCCTGGAGTACGAGGTCGCCACCAGCGAGCCGGCCGCCACGCCGGAGCTGCTGGAGTCGCTGGAGGGCGTCCAGCCGAGCGTGGACCGGCGCTACCTGAAGCTGCCGGACAACCTGCCGCCGGAGATCGTCCGGCTGGCGCGCTCGCTGACGGCGCAGACCAACTCCAACTACGAGGCGGCGGTGAAGCTCCAGCAGTTCTTCACCAAGGACGGCGACTTCCGCTACGACCTGCGCACGCAGGGCCACGGCAACTCCGCGCTGCGCGACTTCCTGCTGCGCGACCGCACGGGTTACTGCGAGCAGTTCGCGGCCTCGATGGCGGTGCTGGCCAGGATCGTCGGCATCCCGTCGCGGGTGGCGATCGGCTACACCGGCGGCACGAAGGTCGGCGACAACTGGACGGTCACGACCGGCGACTCGCACTCCTGGCCCGAGCTGTACTTCGAGGGCGTGGGCTGGCTGCCGTTCGAGCCGACGCCGGCCGGGTCGCTGGGGCAGGGCAGCGCGCGGGTGCCGGACTACACGGTCCCGCCGGCGCCTTCGACGACGCCGTCCACCTCGCCGAGCAGCGGCGCGACCGAGTCCGGCGCCGACGACCCGATCAACCCCTCCACCCGGCGCAACCCGCGCGAGCTCGACCGTGAGGGCCTGATCGCCACGGGCGGCCTGCCGCCGGACGACTCGATGCCGCTGATCGGCAAGCTCGGCATCGGCGCGGGCGCGCTGCTGCTGCTCCTGCTGGTCCCGGCGGCGCTGCGGCTGCTCACCAGGAACCGGCGGGTGCGCGCGCTGGGCTGGAAGGTCTCGCAACCGGCCGACGACCTGACGGCCAGGATCGCGACCGCCCACCACCCGTCGATCGCGGCCGTGTGGGCCGAGCTGGACGACGTGCTGTGCGACTACGGCATGACCCGCGGCGCCAGCGAGACCCCGCGGGCCCTGGCCCGGCGGCTGAGCCAGCAGTACGAGTTCGACGCCGAGTCGGCGGCCGCCATGACGGCCATCGCGACGACGGTCGAGCGGGTGCTGTTCGCCAGGGACCCGGGCACGATCGGGCCCATGAGAAAGGACCTGCGCAAGGTGCGGCAGGCCCTGGCGGCGACGGTGTCGCGGGGAAGGCGGGTGCGGGCGGTGCTGCTGCCGCCCTCGACGCTGCGGCGGCTGCGGGCGCTGGGCGAGCGCCTGCTGGACGGCTTCGACCTGCTGGAGAACATCAGGCTGCGGCGGACGGCGGCGCACAAGAGCGCCTGAGCCGCCCAGGACCGAGCGTGCGGTCGCTCCCCGGAAGGGGAACGGCCGCACGTTCGCGTATGGCGGAAGGTCAGGGGCCGGCGAGGAGCCGCGAGGAGATCAGCGCTCGTCGTGACGACGGCGCCAGCGCTCCTCCATGCGCTCCATGAAGGTGCCCCGGTTGGCGCGCCTGGTCTGCCTGCCCGCGCCGCCCGCGCCCGGGGCCGGCGGCGAGTCGCCGAACCCGTTCATGCGCTTCCAGCTGGACAGACCCCACAGACACGCGGCGAGCATGACCACGAAACCGCCGACGCCGAGCGGGATCTGACTCATGACCACGCCGACCATCATGATCACGACGCCGAGCGCAAAGCCGATGGAGGCTTTGATCAGGCGACGCTTGTAATGGCTGCGCGGGTCACTGATCCTTACGGTGTTGGCCCACTTCGGGTCCTCGGCGTAGAGGGCCTGCTCGATCTGGTCGAGCAAGCGCTGCTCGTGCTCAGAGAGCGGCACGGCGCCTCCCAAGGACAGCCCCAGGACGGGGAAGACGGCAACGGACGACACGGGGTGTCCGAACCTCGCGGTCGGTTATCCCCAGAATACGAGGCTGTAGACGTAGGCGAAAGCAAACGTCCAACGCAGACCAAACCGGAGGTGACGTCATGGCTCCATTGTGGACCATCTCGCACCCCTTCCCCCAAAATCGCGACATCCTTCTCCTACCCGACTGACCGATCAAGTAGGACATGGGCGTCATGTCTCTATTTCATCAAGCTTGCCACGTACCAGCGACGCTGGGAGCACCGCATCGGGGCCAAATCTCCGGATCGCCTTGTCCATCGCCTGTTCGGCCTCGCGCCAGCCGGTCTCGCGCTCGCCCAGACCGAGCTGACGGGTGGCCTCGCCGGCCGGGCGGAGGTTCTCCATCCGGACCCCGACCAGGCGCAGGCGCACCCGCTGGAGACCGGCGGCCTCGAACAGCTCGCAGGCGGTCGCGTAGATCACCTGGGCCACGTCGGTCGGCTCCCGCAGGGTGCGCGACCTGGTGATCGTGGTGAAATCGGCCCGGCGCAGCTTCACACTTACAGTTCTGCCCACGTGGCCGCCCTTACGCATCCGGGCCGCCACGCGCTCGGCCAGGCGCAGCAGCTCGCGCCGGATCACCTCGGGGTCGTCGACGTCGGCCGCGAAGGTCTCCTCGTTGCCGATGCTCTTGTCGGGCACGTGCGCGGTCACCGGACGCTCGTCGCGCCCCCAGGCCAGCGTCGCCAGGTGGCCGCCGACGGCCTGCCCGAGCTCGCGCTGGAGCGTGCCCAGGGGCACCCTGGCCAGGTCGCCGACCGTGCGGATGCCGAGCCGTACGAGGGACTGCTCGGTGCGCTCCCCCACGCCCCACAACGCCGAGACCGGCAGCGGGTGGAGGAAGTCGACCACCTGCCCTTCTGGCACCACCAGCAGCCCGTCGGGCTTGCACTGCTTGGAGGCCAGCTTTGCCACGAATTTGCTGGAGGCCACCCCGACCGAGCAGGTGATGCCGTAGCGGTCGAGGACCTGCTCCCTGATCATGGCGGCGATCGCCGCGGGCGGGCCGAGCCGCCGCCGGGCGCCGCCGACGTCGAGGAACGCCTCGTCGGAGGCGATCGGCTCGACCAGCGGGGTGATCGAGTGGAAGATCTCCATGACGCCCTTGGAGACCTCGGAGTACTTGCCGTGGCTGGGCGGGATGATCGTGGCCTGCGGGCACAGCCGGCGCGCCCTGCTCATCGGCATCGCCGAGTGGACGCCGAACGCCCTGGCCTCGTAGGTGGCGCTGAGCACGACGCCGCGCCCGGCCGGCGAGCCGACGATCACCGGACGGCCCCGCAGCTCCGGCCGCTCCAGCAGCTCGACGCTGGCGAAGAAGGCGTCCATGTCGACGTGGAGAATCGGGCAGCCGCTGTCATCGACCCCGGTCCGCGGCGCGGGGCCGATGCCTGTGATCTGCTTGCGGGACACGCCTGCGAGTCTATCCGAACAGACGTTCCAGACTAGGGCCGGTGACCGAGGACGTGCACCTGGGTCGCGACGTCCCGCAGCACGGGGTGGACGGCGGCGGCCTGCTCCAGCGCCGCGAGCGCCTCGGCCGCGCCGGGCTCGCCGTCGACGAGCCGGCTGGGCACCAGGTCGGCGAAGACCCGCACGCCGTGGACCGCGCCGACGGTGAAGCCCGTGGCGGTCAGCAGCTGCGCCAGGGTCTCGGCGGTGAAGCGCCGCGGCGTGGGGTCGCGGTCGCCCCACGTGCCGCGCGGGTCGGCCAGCACGGCCCTGGCCTCGTCGAACTGCCCGGCCAGCGCCCGGTGGATCGCGCTGGCCACGGGGTTGGCGGCCAGCACGCTGACGGCGCCACCCGGGCGCAGCAGCCCGGCGACGGCGGCCAGCGCGCCGGTGGGGTCGTCGACGTACTCCAGGACGCTGTGGCACAGGACCAGGTCGGCGCTGTCGCGGTCGAGCAGGTCGCCGAGGTCGGCGGTGTCGCCCTGCAGGCCGCGCACGCCCACGCCCTTCTCCTTGGCCCGGCGCTCCAGCGCGGCCAGCGAGTCGGGGCTGGGGTCGACGACGGTGACGGTGTGGCCGAGCTCGGCCAGCGGCACGGCGAACCCGCCGGTGCCCCCGCCGGCGTCGACGATGTCGAGCGCGGCCCGGCCGACGGCCTCGGCACGCTCGGCCAGCACCGACCGCAACGCGCCCCACACGACGGCGGTGCGCACCGCCGGGGTCTTCGTGGTGACGCCTTCTGCTCGCAACGTCGGCTCGCCTCTCTCTCCTCCGCGGGCGGCCCTCGCCCTGTGCGGACGGGCCCAGCCTACGCCGTACGCGCCCTCGCCCGCAGGCCGGACCCTAACCGTCGAAGGCCGCCGCCACCCTCTTGGGCGCCCGCAGCCGCCAGGCGTCGGTCAGCAGCTCGGCCAGCTCGCCGGCCGCCACGGCCGCCAGGCGCACCAGCACCACGGCGTGCCCGTCGTAGTGGGGCGTGGAGAAGAACGTGCCGGGGACGGCGGCGATCAGCTCGTGCTTGAGCTCCACGCCGCCCACCGGCACCGCGAGCACGCCGTCCTCCTGCGTGATCCGGGCGAACCACCGGCCGCGCACGTAGAAGGCGGGCGTGCCGTACATGGGTTTCTCGGCGGTCTCGGGGAGCGCCAGGGCCAGGGCGCGCACCTCGTCTTCGGTCACCATGGGACCGATGCTCACACAGAAAGCCGGACAAGGCCGGAAAAGGGCGCGTCGCGGCTGGTGACGCGCCACTTCCCCGGACCGGCTCACGGCTCAGGGCTCGCGGCCCCGCGGCCAGGCCGGGGACCGCATCGGAAGGCCGCGCGGCGTGCCTTCCGCCGCCTCTTCGCGAGCCGTACGGACCGTCTGAGTGGAACGTACCCCGAAACGGCCTTCGCGGCCTTTGTCTAAAGGGTGAGGCTTGGCTTGAGTTGCTTGAACCGGGCCAGCAGCCCGTTGATGAACTGCGGCGACTCGTCGGTCGACAGCTCGCCCGCCAGGTGCACCCACTCGCTGATGACCACGCCCTCCGGCACGTCGGGCATCCACAGCAGCTCGTACGTGCCGCCGCGCAGCAGGTTGCGGTCGACGGCGGGCATGCGGTCGAGTGTCCAGCCCTCGGAGTAGGTGGTGATCAGCTCGTCGATGCGGGTGTGGTGGCGGGCCACGCCCTCGACGATGGCCGAGGTGTACTCGTTGACCGGCGGCTCCTGCCGCTCGACGCGCTCGGCGAGGATCCGCAGCGGATCCTCCGAGCGCAGCTCGGCCTCGAAGAGGATGTCAAGGGCGCGCCTGCGTGCTTTGCCGCGTGCAGACACCTCAGGCCCGGCCGAGGTATTCGCCGCTGCGGGTGTCGACCTTGACCTTCTCGCCGGTGGTGATGAACAGCGGCACCTTGATCTCGGCGCCGGTCTCCAGCGTGGCGGGCTTGGTGCCGCCGGTGGAGCGGTCGCCCTGCAGGCCGGGCTCGGTGTTGGAGATCAGCAGCTCGACGGCGGCGGGCAGGTCGACGTAGAGCGCCGAGCCCTCGTTGAAGGCGATCGTGGCGAGGGTGTTCTCCAGCATGTAGTTGGCGGCGGTGCCGACGGTGCGGGCGGGCACGTTGACCATGTCGTAGGTCTCGGTGTCCATGAAGACGAAGTCGTCGCCGTCCTTGTAGGAGTACTGCATCTCGCGCTTGTCGACGTTGGCCACGTCGACCTTCACGCCGGCGTTGAAGGTCTTGTCGACGACCTTGCCGGAGAGGACGTTCTTGAGCTTGGTGCGCACGAACGCGCCGCCCTTGCCCGGCTTGACGTGCTGGAACTCGACAACGCTCCAGAGCTCACCGCCCTCGAGCTTCAGCACCATGCCGTTCTTGAGGTCGTTGGTCGTCGCCACTCGTTCTCTCCCGCGTGTGGCCGCTCTAAAGGACGAGCAGCTCCTTGGTCGTCTTGGTGAAAAGTTCCGGCCCGCCCTCACGGGTCACGAGGGTGTCCTCGATGCGAACCCCGCCCCGCTCGGGGAGGTAGATCCCAGGCTCGACGGTGATCGGAACTCGATCCTCTAGTCTACCGGTCCTGGAGGGGCCCAGGAACGGGTCCTCGTGGATCTCCAGGCCGACGCCGTGGCCCAGGCCGTGCCGGAAGTGCTCGCCGTGGCCCGCCGCCTCGATCAGGCCGCGGGCGGCGGCGTCGACGTCCTTGGCCGCGGCCCCCGGGGCCAGGGCGTGCCGGCCGGCCCGCTGGGCGCGCCTGACCAGGTCGTACAGGTCGCGCTGCCAGGCGGCGGGCGGGCCCAGGCAGACCGTCCTGGTCATGTCGGCGTGGTAGCCGTGGTAGCGGGCGCCGAAGTCCATCGTGACCAGGTCGCCGGCGCGCAGCTCGCGGTCGGTGGGGGCGTGGTGCGGGATCGCGCCGTTCTCGCCGGCGGCGACGATCGTGTCGAACGCCGGCTTGTCGGCGCCCAGCTCGGTCATGCGGTTGTCGAGCAGGCGGGCCAGGGAGCGCTCGGTGAGGCCCGGCGCGATCAGCGGGAGCACGTCGGCGAAGGCCTGGTCGGTCAGGGCGCAGGCGGTGCGGATGAGCTCCAGCTCCGCCTCGTCCTTGACCGCGCGCAGCTCCTCGACCAGCGGGCCGAGCGGCACCAGGCCCCCGCCCTCGCCCCCGCTCTCCTTGAGGCCCGCCTCCAGGCGGCGGAAGGTCGCCACGGTCATGGCGGCGGCCTCGATGCCCACGCCCGGCGCGGCCAGCCGGCCGGCCACGTCGGGAGCCTCGACCGCGGGCACGTCGAGGGCGCGGGTCTTGTCGATGTAGCGGTTGTCGGTCGCCAGCAGCGCCGACCCGTCGGCCCTGACCAGGACGGCCGCGTTCGAGCTGACCAGCCCGGTGAGGTAGCGGACGTTGACGGGGGAGGTGACGAGGAGCGCGGGGACCTCGCGGGCGGGCAGCGCCGCGGCCAGGCGTGCCCGGCGCGCGGCGTGGTCGATGGTCATCCCGCCAATGTACGCGCGCCCCGGCCCCTCCCCCATCCCGGCCGGGCCGCCCCCGTCCCGGTCAGGAGAGGGCGAAGTCGTCCAGGAAGGAGGCGAGCGGGCCGGACAGGGGGACCTCGCCCTTCACCTGGGCGTTGCGCAGGTCCCGGTAGACGCCGGCGATCTGGCCGCGGGCGGGCTCGAAATGGCCGTCCTGGAGCTTCTTGGCGGCCTTCCTGAGCTTGTCGTGGACCTTCTCGGCGACATGGGGGTCGATGTCGCCGATGTCCTCCTGGGCCGTCACCGCCTCGTCGAACTTCACCAGCCAGTGGTCCCAGCCGCCCGCCGGGGTCTGCCCGGAGCCCAGGGTCGCCTTGGGGCCGACGGTCTGGACCAGGCTGGTGGAGTCGTCGGCCGGGGTGAGGTCGGTGGGAGTGGCCTCGGGCGGCTCGGGGGTCGGGCTGGTGGTCGGCGTGACGTCCGGCGACAGGACGGGCGTGGGGGGCGTGCTCGCGCTCGGCTCGGCCACCGGCGTCTCCTTGCGCGAGCCGACCCACATCACCATGGCGACGGCCACCACCGCGATGACGGCGACGGCGATCCCCATCTGGAGCAGCAGCTTGTTCCCGGTACGCGGCGGCGCCTGGTCGAGCTCGGCGGACTCGTAGACGGCGGTGTCACCGGCCCGCGGGACGCCGTTGAAGTCGTAGACCTGGGTGTCGCCCGGCCGGCCCGTCGGGGCGCCGGCGGGGTTCGCGGCGGCGGCGTTCGCGGGGGCCGCTCCGGGGGCCGCGCCGGGACGGGCGATGGCGGCCAGGGCCCGGCGGACGGGCTCGCCGCCCGAGGGCCGCCTGGCGGGGTCGGGCGAGAGCATCGCGAGGACGAGCCGGTCCAGCTCGGCGGGGATCTCGGGCCGGATCGCACTGGGCGGGACGACCCCCTGCCCGGCACCCCCGGAACCCGCAGTTGCGGGGGCCGCGGGGGCCGCCGTCTCCGGGCCCTCGGTTCCGGGGGTTCCGGCGGCCGGGGTTCCGGGGGCGGGGGGCGGGGTGGCGCGCATGCCGGTTACCGGGAGGTCCGAGGCGGCGGGCGGGCGGCCGCAGAGGAGCTCGTAGCAGACGGCGCCGAGGGCGTACAGGTCGGCGGCGGCCGTGGCGGGACGGCCGGAGGCCCGCTCAGGGGCCAGGTAGCGGCGTTCGGCCTGGGACGGCTCCTCGTCCGGCAGCCCGAACCCGACGACCTTCAGCACGCCGCTGGCCGCCCGCCGGAAGCTGCCGGAGTCGATCTGCCCGTGGAACACCCCGGCGCGGTGCGCGGCGTCCAGCCCGGCGGCCGCCTGGCCGACCAGGTCGCACACCTCGACGATCGGCATGGGCCCCTCGGCCGCCAGGTCCTCCCCCACGCTGGTCCCGGTGAGGAACTCGGTCACCAGGAAGGGGGCGCCCTCCTGGTCGCCCACGTCGAGGACCATGGCCACGTTGGGGTGGATCACCCTGGCCACCGCCTGCGCGTGCTGCTTCAGCGCCTCCCTGGCGGCCTCGCCGGCCGCTCCAGCGCCCAGGATCTTCACGGCCACGACCCAGTCGGCGCGGGTGTCGTAGGCCCGCCACACCTCACCCATCGGACCGCTGCCGATGAGCTCGTCAAGCCGGTACCGGTCGGCGACCATCGAAGGCGTAGCGTCGGACATATCCCCGCCAAAAACTCGAAAAGTGGGCTATTTCCGACCCACCATAGGGCCCCCAGCCCCTCCCCGCCCCATGATCCACACTTCGCAGCCCCCGTCACACCGCGCCGGCCGTCCCTCGACATGACGACTTTCGTTATTCACGATGAAGTGGATCGACCGGCTGGAGGTCCTGTTGAGCATCGGCCTCGTCCTCGGCCGCCTCGGGGCGCTCACCGCCCCGGGTCCGGCGTTCGTCCCGGCGCCGGGCGTGCCGCTCGCGGGGCTCGTGGCGGGCCTGTGCGCGCTCGGGGTCTCGGAGATCGTCCGCCGGGGCGCGGCCCTGCTCGACGCGGCCGAGGCCACGATCTGATGCCCGCCGGCACCATCCGGGTACGCCTGGACGAACTGCTCGCCCAGCGCGGCATGACGCTCACCGAGCTGTCGCACCAGGTCGAGATCACCGTCGTCAACCTGTCGATCCTCAAGAACGGCCACGCCAAGGCCATCCGCTTCTCCACGCTGACCCGGCTGTGCGAGGCCCTGGGCTGTCAGCCCGGCGACCTGCTCACCTACGACTGAGGGCGGGCGGCCGTACGGCCACCCGCCCTCAGCGGAATCCCGGTCAGACCGCCGCGGGCTCCGGCGCGCGCGGCGCGCGGGCGGGCGCTGCCGGGGCGTCGTCGAGCGGCTGCGGCGGCGCGTTGAAGACCGCCTCGTCCAGACGGCCCTCCGAGCGGGCCACCAGGACCGGGACGACCATCTGGCCGGCCACGTTGGTCGCGGTGCGGATCATGTCGAGGATCGGGTCGATCGCCAGCAGCAGGCCGACGCCTTCCAGCGGCAGGCCCAGCGTGCTCAGCGTGAGCGTCAGCATGACGATCGCGCCGGTCAGACCGGCGGTGGCGGCCGAGCCGACGACCGAGACGAACGCGATCAGCAGGTAGTCCCCCACCCCGAGGTGCACGCCGAACACCTGGGCCACGAAGATCGCGGCCAGGGCCGGGTAGACCGAGGCGCAGCCGTCCATCTTGGTGGTGGCGCCGAAGGGCACGGCGAAGGAGGCGTAGTCACGGTCCACGCCGTTGCGCTCGACGGTGACGCGCTGGGTCAGGGGCAGCGTGCCGACCGAGGAACGGGAGACGAAGGCCAGCTCGATGGCGGGCCAGGCGTTGCGGAAGAAGGTGATCGGGTTGACCTTGCCCCAGACCGCGAGCAGCGTCGGGTAGACGGCCAGCAGGACGATGAAGCAGCCGACGTACACGCCGACGCTGAACTTGGCCAGCGGGGCCAGCAGGTCCCAGCCGTACGTGGAGACGGCCTTGCCGATGAGGCCGGCGGTGCCGATCGGGGCCAGGCGGATGACCCACCACAGGGCCTTCTGCACCAGTTCGAGCACCGAACGGCTGAGGTTGAGGAACGGCTCGGCCTTCTCGCCCACCGCCAGGGCCGCCGCGCCGAGGACGACCCCCAGGAACACGATCTGGAGGACGTTCACCTCGGTGAAGGCCGTGACGATGTTGGTGGGCAGGATGCCGGTGACGAAGTCGAGCCAGGTGCCGGCGCCCTCGGTGTCGACGGCCTTGGCCGCGCCGGTGTCGAGGGTGACGCCCTGGCCGGGGTTGATGATCAGGCCGAGCGCGATGGCGAAGGCCACGGAGACGAACGCGGTGATCAGGAACCACAGCAGGGTCTTGGTGGCCAGGCGGGCGGCGCCGTTGACGTTGCGCAGGTTGGCCACGCTGACCAGCACGGCGGTGAACACCAGCGGCGGCACGGCCAGCTTGAGGAGCTGGACGAAGATCTTGCCGACCTGGGTCAGCGTCTCGGCCAGCCAGGCCACGTCCCAGATCTTGGCGACGAACCCCAGGGCGACGCCGGCCACGAGGCCGAGCAGAAGCTGAAGGGAGAAGGTGAATCTCTTCACGGGAGGAAGGCTCCGGAAGTCAGGCATGCCACAGCGAAGGGGGCATGCGGGTGAGGAAGGGGGGAGTCTGGGGGACGCGCCGGTCAGCGACAGAGGGATCCGTGCAGACGGCACAGATCCACGTGCAGACGCTCGACGAGCCGCACGATGACCACAGAGAACCTCACGAGGACGTACAACACCATGCGAAACGGGGCATATTCCCGCTCGACATTGTGACGTGCGTCACACCCCTCCCGGAGCCCGTCCGATCAGCCGGCCAGCTCCTTGACCTTCTCCAGCAGGCGGACGCGCTCCTCGTGGGTACGGCCGAGCGGCGCGACGTTGAGCGTCGTCACCCCCGACTCCTTCAGCGCCGCGATCCGGTCGCGGACGAACCCCTCGCTGCCGATCAGCGACATGTTCTCCAGCAGCTCGGCGGGCACCAGCGCGGCGGCCTCGTCCTTCTTGCCCTCCAGGTAGAGGTCCTGGATCTGCTCGGCCTCCTTCTCGTAGCCGTAGCGCCGGGCCAGGTCGTTGTAGAAGTTCTTGCCCTTGGCGCCCATGCCGCCGATGTACAGGGCCGCCATCGCCCGGCCGAAGTCGCGCAGCCCGGCCACGTCGTCGCCGACGGCCAGCGCCGCCTGGGCGATCACGTCGAGCTCGCCCAGCTCGGGGTCGCGCTTCGCCCGGCCGGCGGCCAGCGAGGGGCCCCACACGTCGGCGGCCTTCTCCGGGTAGTAGAAGATCGGCTCCCAGCCCTCGGCCAGCTCGGCGGTCATCTCCACGTTCTTGGGGCCGATGGCCGCGACCACGATGGGGATGCGCGGGCGCACCGGGTGGTTGATGATCTTCAGCGGCTTGCCCAGCCCGGTGCCCTCCCCGGCGGGCAGCGGCACCTGGTAGTTGCGGCCCGCGTGCTCCAGCCGCTCGCGCCGCCACACCTTGCGGCAGATCTCGATGACCTCCCTGGTACGCCCGATCGGCGCGGTGTACGGCACCCCGTGGAAGCCCTCGATGACCTGCGGCCCGGACGTGCCGATGCCCAGCGTGAAGCGCCCGTCGGAGACGAAGTCCATGCCCGCGGCGGTCATGGCCAGCAACGTCGGCGTACGGGAGTAGATCGGCAGGATGCCCGAGGCGATCTGCACCCGCTCGGTCTTCGCCGCGATGTACCCCATCTGGCTGACCGCGTCGAAGCTGTACGCCTCGGCCACGAAGACGATGTCGAGGCCCGCCTTCTCGTAGTCGGCCAGCTCGGCGACCGTCTCCTTGAAACCGCCCGAGTAGTTGAGTGCCATACCGATGCGCATGCCGGGCTCCCGATGAACCGAATGTTGTTCCGTTGCGACGTCAACAGGTTAGCGTGTCGGCGTGTCGCGCGGCGAAGCACTAGCCTGGTTCGGGTGCTGAGCCGGGTCGTCGTCATCGCCTCCGCAGTGGTCGCCCTGGCCCTGGCGGGTCATTCGCTGATCCCGTCGCTCGGCGGGTTCACCCCGGTCCTGGAGAGCCTGCTCCCCTGGATGGGGGTGGCGGTGCCGCTGCTGCTGCTTCTCGCCCTGCTGGCGCGTTCCAGGGCGGCCGCGCTCGCGGCGCTGGCGCCCGGCCTGGTGTGGGCGGCGATGTTCGGCTCCACGCTGCTGGCCGCGCCGCCCGGCGGCCCCAGCGACCTGGCCGTCGGCACGGTCAACGTCGGCGTGCGCAACAGCGCCTCCGGTGAGGCGGTCAAGGCCATCGCCGAAGAGCTCGACCTGCTGGCCGCCCAGGAGCTGACCCCCGGCGGCCCCGCGGCCAAGCAGCTCAACAAGATGTTCCGCTACCACTACCCGGTCAGCACGGTCGGCCTGTGGAGCCGCTACCCGATCAGCGAGACCAGCCCCCTCGACGTCGGCATGGGCTGGCCGCGGGCGCTGCGCGCGGTGGTGACCACCCCCAAGGGCAAGGTCACCGTCTACGTCATGCACCTGGCCTCGGCCAGGCCCGGCCACACCGCCTCCCGCGACGCCTCCCTGGCCCACGCCCGCCGGCTCGTCGACGCCGACCCCAGCAAGCGCGTCCTGCTGCTCGGCGACCTCAACACCGCCACCACCGACCGCGGCATGCGCGGCCTGACCCCGCCGCTGACCGACGCCCAGAGCGTGGCCGGCGACGGGTTCGGCTTCACCTGGCCGGCCGAGTTCCCGATCACCCGGCCCGACCACATCCTGTTCAGGGGCATGACGGCGACCAAGGCGGGGGTGGCCCCGGCCACCGGCAGCGACCACCGCGCGGCGATCGCCTCGCTGCGTTTCTAGCGGCCTTCCAGCAGCTCCAGGTCCTGCGGCGTGTCGATGTCGGCCGGGTCGCCGTGCTCGTCGCAGGCGACCTCGGTGACCAGCCCGGGATGCGCCTTCATGAACGCCCGCGCCCCCACGTCGCCCACGGCCAGCTCCGCCACCCCGGCGAAGTGCTCGCGCGCGATCAGCACCGGGTTTCCCCGCCGTCCGCCGTACGTGGCCACCGCCAGCCCGGCCCCCGACGCGGCCAGCGCCCGCACCGCGCCCGCCCGGACGAGGGGCTGGTCCACCAGCGCGACCACCACGGCCGTCGCCTCCGGCGGCAGCGCGGCCAGCCCGGCCCGCAGCGAGGAGCCCATGCCGGTGCGCCAGTCCGGGTTGCGCACGCTGACCGCCCCGCGCACCTGCACGGTCGCCGCGCCCAGCACGACCACCACCGGACGGCAGCCGCCCTCCGCCAGCAGGCGCACCCCGCGGTCGACCAGCCGTTCGCCGCCGAACTCCACGAGCGCCTTGGGCGTGCCCAGCCGGGCGCCCTCCCCCGCGGCGAGCAGCAGCCCGGCGATCACGCCGGCTCCCCGTGGATGCGCCCGCCCGTCTGCGACAGCGGCCGGCCCGAGCCGCCCCACCGGAGCTGGATCAGCTCGGCGGCGATCGACACGGCCGTCTCCTCCGGCGTGCGGGCGCCCAGGTCGAGGCCGATGGGCGATCTCAGCCGGGCCAGCTCGGCCTCGGTGAGCCCCGACTCGCGCAGGCGGGCCAGCCGGTCCTCGTGCGTACGGCGCGAGCCCATGGCCCCGATGTAGCCCGCCTCGGTCCGCAGCGCCACCTCCAGCAGCGGCACGTCGAACTTGGGGTCGTGGGTCAGCACGCAGATCACCGTGCGCTCGTCCACCTGCACCGAGGCCAGGTAGTCGTGCGGCCACTTGACCACCACCTCGTCGGCCTCGGGGAACCGCTTGGCGGTGGCGAAGACCGGCCGGGCGTCGCAGACGGTGACGTGGTAGCCGAGGAACTTGCCCACCTTGGCGACGGCCGCGGCGAAGTCGATCGCGCCGAAGACCAGCATGCGCGGCGGCGGCGCGAACGACTGGACGAACACCGACAGGTCGTCCAGCCGCCGCTCGCCGTGCCCGCCGTAGTGCCTGATGCCGGTCAGGCCCTGGGCGAGCATGCCGCGGGCGTCGTCGTCCACGGCCTCGTCGAGGCGGTCGAGGCCCAGGGTGCCCGACGAGCGGCCGGGCCAGACGATCCGGCGGGCGCCGATCGGGCCGGGGCCGGCGACGATGGTGGCGACCGCGACCGGCTGGTGCGCCTCGACCGAGGCGAAGATCTCGCCCAGCTCCGGGAAGGTCTCGATGGAGACCGGCTCGACCAGGATGTCGATGATGCCGCCGCAGGTCAGCCCGACGGCGAAGGCGTCGTCGTCGCTGACGCCGTACCGCTGCAGGACGGGCGCGTCGGCCTCGGAGGCCAGCTCGAAGACCGCCCCCTCGACGCACCCGCCCGAGACGCTGCCCACCACCTCGTCGCCGCGCACCGCCATCGCCGCGCCCGGCGGGCGTGGCGCGCTGCTGAACGTGCTCACCACGGTCGCCAGCCCGAACCTGAGCCCCGACCTCCACCACCGCATGATCTCCGGGAGCACGTCACGCATGGGCGAGCCTTTCGCTGAGTTCCTCGTAGGCGGCCAGGCTGTGCCCGGCCACCAGATCGTCCAGATGCGGCAGGGCGGCCCGCATGCCTCCGGTCAGCGGCTGGTAATCCTCATATCCCTTGTGCGGATTGACCCAGATGAGCCGGTACGCCTGCCGGGCCAGCCTGGCGAGCTGGGCGCCCAGCAGCGCGGGGTCACCGCGTTCCCAGCCGTCGGAGGCGATGACCACGATCGCCCCCCGGGCGCTGTGCCGGGTCAGGTACTCCTTGAACTCCTCTCCGAGCCGGGTCCCGCCGCTCCAGTCGGGGATGGCCGCGGACGCCGCGTTCAGCGCCGTGCCGGGGTCGCGGTGGCGCAGCTCGGCGGTGACCTCGGTGAGCCGGGTGCCGACCGAGTAGACCCTCGTGGCCCGCGGCTCGCTCCTGACCAGCGCGTGGGCGAAGCGCAGCAGGGTCTCGGCGTAGGGGGCCATCGACCCGCTGACGTCCACGAACAGCACCACCTGCCGGGGCCTGGTCGTGTGCCTGCGGCGGCGGAGCCGGGCCACCTCGCCGGTGCGCAGCGCCTCGCGCACGGTACGGCGCCGGTCCAGCCCGCCCCGGTGGGCCCGCTCGAAGCGGCGGGAGCGGCGCGCGGCCCGGCCGCGGCCGAGCAGGGCCAGCATGCGGTGCACCTCGGCCCGTTCGGCCTCGGTGAGCCGGGCGACGTCCCGGTGCCGCAGCACCTCGGCGCGGCTGGCCGTGGCCGGGGCGGCGGCGTCCTCGCCCGGTCCCGCCTCCTCGCCGTCGCCGGCCGCCAGGTGCCGGGTGACGCTGGTCGTCCCGGCACGGGCCGCCGCCGCCCGCCGTCCGCCGAAGTAGGCGGCGAAGCAGCGGTCGTAGCGGGGCAGGTCGTCGGGCGTGGCGCACAGGGTGAGCCGGCCGGCCCAGTAGAACGCCTCCCGGTCCCCGGCGTCGAGGTGGCCGAGGGCCTGCAGCAGGCTCCGCGTCCGCTCGTGGTCGGCGTCCACGCCCGCCGCGCGCAACGTCCTGACGAAGCCCGTCACGGTCCGGACCGGCTCATCCACCGGACAGCAGCCCGTCGCCCAGGACGGCGGCGACGTCCTCGCGGTACTTCAGCGCGGCGCCCAGCGTGGCCGCGGCCAGGTCGGGGTCGAGCTCCCTGGCCCCGAGCGTCAGCAGCGCCTCGGTCCAGTCGAGGGTCTCGGCCACGCCAGGCGGCTTGACCAGGTCGGCCCCGCGCAGCCGCTCGGCCGCCCGCGCCACCTGCAGGGCCAGCTCCTCGGTGCAGCCGGGCAGGCGGCGCAGCAGGATCGCGACCTCACGGTCGAAGCTCGGGTGCTCCAGCCAGTGGTAGAGGCAGCGCCGCTTGAGCGCGTCGTGCACCTCGCGGGTGCGGTTGGAGGTCACCAGGACGACCGGCGGCGTGGCGGCCCTGATCGTGCCCAGCTCGGGGATGGAGACGGTGAAGTCGGACAGCACTTCGAGCAGGAACGCCTCGAACTCGTCGTCGGCCCGGTCGATCTCGTCCACCAGCAGCACGCTCGGCTGGGTCTCCACGGCCTTCAGCAGGGGACGGGCGATCAGGAAGCGGCGGTCGTAGATCTCCCCCTCCAGCCGGGCCGCGTCGGTGATCCCGGCGGCCTCGGCGGCCTTGAGGTGGAGGAGCTGGCGGGCGAAGTCCCAGTCGTACAGGGCCTGGGAGGCGTCGAGGCCCTCGTAGCACTGCAACCGGATCAGCGGGGCCTTGAGCAGCGTCGCGAGGGTCTTGGCCAGCTCGGTCTTGCCGACGCCCGCCTCTCCCTCCAGGAACAGCGGCCGCCCCATCCGCAGCGCCAGGAAGGCGGCCGTGGCCAGCCCCCGGTCGGCCAGGTAGTCGTGCCGGTCGAGCAGCTCGATGAGCTTGTCCGGCGACTCGATGTCCATTGCCCTGATTGTCCGCCGCAGCACGCCTTCAGGCTACGTCGCAACCCCGCTCCGGCGATATCGGCTCGCCCTCGTCATCGGGTTTCAGTCGCCGGACTCGGACGCCTCGCCGCGCGCGCGGATCAGCGCGGCCAGCTCGGCCGTGGCCCGGCGGGCGCGGGCCTTCTCCGAGCCCTGGATGCCCATGGCGCCGATGGTCCGGCCGTCGGAGAAGTCGATCTTCGGCCACGGGTCGCCCACCAGGAGGGTCACGTCGATGACCTCGGGCCAGGTGTAGCGGTGGACGCGCAGGGCGTTGACGACGGTCAGGCCCTTGTCGTCGGCCTCCACCCGGACCCGGCCCAGCAGGTGGAGCACGTACGCCACCGCCAGGCCGAAGCCCACGATCGCCACCCGGTCGGGCAGCTTGAACGGGTCGGCGATGAAGATCGCCATGAGGACCGCCCCCGCCACCACCACCAGGGCGAAGGCGTAGGGCACGATCCGGCCCCGGCGGGGACGCCAGGTCACGGGCAGGGGCGGCGGGGTCACGGGCTCGGGCACGAGGGAAACCTACCGCAGGTCAGTGGAGGTCCCTCAGGAGGAGTGCGGTCTCCAGGGCGGCCAGCGCCGACTCGTAGCCCTTGTCCTCCTTGCTGCCCGGCAGCCCCGAGCGGTCGAGCGCCTGGTCCATCGTCTCGCAGGTGAGCACGCCGTTGCCGACGGGCGTCTCCTCGTCGAGCGAGACGCGGGTCAGCCCGCTGGTGACCGAGTCGCAGACGTAGTCGAAATGGGCGGTCTCGCCCTTGATGACCGCGCCGAGGGCGACCACCGCGTCACAACGCCGGGCCAGGGCCTGGGCCACGACGGGGATCTCCAGCGAGCCGGGCACGCGGACCACGGTCGCGGTGGCGCCGCTGTCGTCGCACGCCTGCACGGCCCGCGCCACGAGCTGGTCGGTGATCTTGGCGTGCCAGCTCGCCGCCACCACGCCCACGACCAGGCCCGCCGCGTCCACCACGGCCACTCCGGGACGGCCTTCTCCACTCATGACGCCTCCGAGATCTCGTGCGGGACGCTGGAGGAGATGTCGTGGCCGAGCCGCTCGCGCTTGGCCTCCAGGTACCGCTCGTTGTGCGGGTTCAGGGCCACGGGCATGGGCTCGCGGCCGAGCACCTTGATGCCGTAGCCGTCCATGCCCTTGAGCTTGGCCGGGTTGTTGGTGAGCAGCCGCACCGAGCGCACGCCGAGGTCGGCCAGGATCTGCCCGGCGTTGGAGAACTCGCGGGCGTCCACCGGCAGCCCCAGCTCGACGTTGGCGTCGACGGTGTCGCTGCCGTTGTCCTGGAGGCTGTAGGCCCGGAGCTTGGCCAGCAGGCCGATGCCCCGGCCCTCGTGGCCGCGCAGGTAGACGACGACGCCCCGGCCCTCCCGCGCGATGGCGCCCATGGCGTGGTCGAGCTGCACGCCGCAGTCGCAGCGCAGCGAGCCGAACACGTCGCCGGTCAGGCACTCGGAGTGGGCCCTGACCAGGATGTTCTCGCCGCCGCCGAGGTCTCCGTAGACGAGCGCGACGTGCTCGCCGCCGTCGAGGGCGCTGGAGTAGCCGTAGGCCCGCCACATGCCGTACGCGTTGGGCAGCCGGGTCTCGGCGACCCTGGTGACCATGCTCTCGGCGCGGCGGCGGTGGTCGACGAGCTGCTCGATGGAGACCAGCGCCAGGTCGTGCTCGTCGGCGAAGCGGCGAAGCTGCGGCAGCCGGGCCATGGTGCCGTCGTCGTTGACCACCTCGGCCAGCGCCCCGGCGGGCGACAGCCCGGCGAGCCTGGCCAGGTCGACGGCCGCCTCGGTGTGGCCGCGCCGGGCCAGCACGCCGCCCTCGCGGTAGCGCAGCGGGAAGATGTGGCCGGGCCGGACCAGCTCGTTGGGCTCGGTGGCCGAGTCGGCGAGGGTGCGGATGGTCCTGGCGCGGTCGGCGGCGGAGATGCCCGTGGTGACGCCGTCGCGGGCGTCCACGGTGATCGTGTACGCCGTGCGCATGCGCTCGCGGTTCTGGGACACCATGAGCGGCAGCCCGAGCCGGTCGAGCTCCTTGCCGTCCATGGCCACGCAGATCATGCCGCTGGTGTGCCGGATGAGGAACGTGCACAGCTCCGGCGTGGCCTTCTGGGCGGCGAAGATCAGGTCGCCCTCGTTCTCCCTGTTCTCGTCGTCCACGACCACGACGGGACGGCCGTTGCGGATGTCCTCGACGGCCCGCTCGATCGGGTCGAGCCTGAACTCGCTCATGCCGCTGCCACCACTTCCGGTCGAGCGGCGCGGTACTCGCGCAGCCACTTGGCGAAGCCCGTGAGGACCATGACGAAGAACACGGCGTAGACGGCGCCGGAGACGTAGAGGCCGGAGTTGAACGCCACCGGCACGCCCACCAGGTCGACCAGCACCCAGACGATCCAGAAGTCGACCAGCGCGCGGCCCTGCGCCCAGGTGGCGACCGCGCCGCCGACGAAGATGTAGGCGTCGGAGGCCACGACGGCCGGCGGCGCGCCCGGGTACCACGACAGGTCGAACGTCTTGAACAGCACCGTCACCACCGCGGTGCCCACCGCGAGCGCCGCCAGCATCCGCCACCGCTCGCCGCCCGTGGCGGGCCGGACGGACAGGGCGTGCTCCTGGGTGCCCTGCCGCCACTTCCACCACCCGTAGACGGCCAGCACGGCGAACAGGGCCTGCTTGAGCGCGTTGCCGGTGACGTGCGCGCTGATCGAGGCGAGGAACAGCAGCACCGAACCGGTGAACTGCACCGGCCAGGTCCACATGGACTTGCGCATCGCGAACGCCACCGTGGCGAGGGCGAACACGTTGCCCACCAGGTCGGTCCACTTCACCGGCAGACCGAAGATGTCAATCGATGCGTCCACCCAGCTCATCGGGTGCCCACCAGCCTCTCCACATACTTGGCGATCACGTCGACCTCAAGGTTCACCACGTCGCCCACCTGGCGGTCGCCCATGGTGGTCAGCTTCAGCGTGGTCGGGATGAGGCTCACGCCGAAGCTGTCGTCGTCAACCGTCGTGACGGTCAGGCTGATTCCGTCGATGGCGATCGAGCCCTTCTCGGCCACGTACCGGCTGAGCGGGCCGGGCAGGGAGAAGCGCAGGTCGTCCCAGTTCTCGCCGGGGGCGCGGGACAGCAGGCGGGCGGTGCCGTCGACGTGGCCCTGGACGATGTGGCCGCCGAGGCGCTGGTCGGCGCGTACGGACCGTTCGAGGTTGACCGCCGAGCCCGCGGTGAGGCCGCCGAGCGAGCTGCGGTCGAGCGACTCCCTGATGACGTCGACGGTGAACACGTCGTCCTTGACCTCGACGACCGTCAGGCAGACGCCGTTGACGGCGATCGAGTCCCCGTGGGCGGCGTCGGAGGTGACGAGCGGGCCGCGTACGGACAGCCGGGCGCCGCCCCCGACGTGCCCGCCCGCCGGCTCGATGGCGACGACCTCGCCCTTCTCCTCGATGATTCCGGTGAACATCACTTCTCCCTGCCTTGATGCGGAGCGGGCCGCGCGGTCAGCCGCAGATCCGGCCCGATGGGGGAAAACTCGTCGAAGGTGAGGCGGTGGGCGCCGCTGATCGTGCCGACGCCCGCCGGGCCGAGCGCGGCCCTGCCCTCGCCGAGGAGGGCGGGGGCGAGGTAGGCGATCACGCGGTCGATGAGGCCCTGCCGCAGGAACGCGCCGGCGAGGGTGGGGCCGCCTTCCAGGAACACGCCGACCACCTCGCGGGCGGCCAGCTCGCGCAGGAGGGCGTGCAGGTCGAGGCCGCCGTCCGCGTGCCGGGGCAGGCGCAGCAGGCCGGTCTTGAGCTCCGTCACGGCGTCGTCGGCGACGGCGACCAGCGTGGGGGCCTCGTCGTCGAGGACGCGGGCCGCGGGCGGCGTCCTGCCCTCGGTGTCCACGACGACCCGCAGCGGCGGGCGGGCGCCCAGGGGCCGGCCGGCCAGCGGCGGGCTCCCGGCCAGCAGCGCCCCCGCGTCGCCCTCCCCCGCGTCCGCCCCGGCGTTCTCCGGCAGGCGGACGGTGAGGTGGGGGTCGTCGGCCAGCACGGTGCCGATCCCGGCCACGATCGCGTCGCAGGCGGCGCGCAGCCGGTGCACGTCGGCCCGCGCCTGGGGCGAGGTGATCCACTGGCTGGTGCCGTCGGCGGCGGCCGACCTGCCGTCGAGGGTCGCGGCGAACTTCCAGGTCACGTGCGGCCTGCCGAGCCGGGCGTAGGTGAGCCATTCCTCGTTGACCCGCTCGGCCGCCTCGGCCAGCACGCCCTGCGTCACGCTCACCCCGGCCGCGCGCAGCCGCGCCGCGCCGCCGGCGGCCTTCGGGTTGGGGTCGGTGACGGCGACGACCACCCGGGCCACGCCCGCGTCGAGCAGCGCCCGGCTGCACGGCCCGGTGCGGCCGGTGTGGTCGCAGGGCTCCAGCGTCACGTACGCCGTGCCGCCGCGCGCCCGCTCGCCCGCCTGCGCCAGCGCCACGACCTCGGCGTGCGGCCCGCCCGCGTACGCGTGGAAGCCCTCGCCGGCGACCTGCCCGGCGGCCGACAGCACGACGCAGCCGACGACGGGGTTGGGGCTGGTGCCGCCGTGTCCGCGCGCGGCCAGCTCGACGGCGCGCGCCATGTGCGCGGCGTCGGCGGCTGAGATGTCCACCCGGGTCTCCTACTCGCCAGTAGCTTCAAGCCACGGCGGGCCCCGGGGGGTTTTCGGGTGCCGGCACGGCACCACGTCAGGCGCCCGGCTGGGACGCCGGACACCTCGCGCGCTTCCTCCCATCCGGACTTTAACCGTCGGTCCTGGAATTTCACCAGGTCAACCGGCCGATGGCATCGGCCGGGTCGCGGACTGTAACCGCCGGTTCGGACTTTCACCGACCCCGGAGCACGCTAGCTCTCTTCTTGTACCAGTTTGCCATGCCGATTACGGAAAGCGCGACCGCCCCCGTGCTATTTGAACAAGCGCTCGCTCAGGCGGCCATCAGCTTGCGCGCCCGGCGGGCCGAGGGCGCGTAGCGGACCTGCTCGGGGACCAGGCCGATGCCGGTGTGCAGGGCGCGCAGCGTGGCCGAGGCCCACAGGTCGCCGACGGGCGTGGCGGGCAGGCCGTACAGGCGGCGGGCCCAGCGCGGCAGCGTGGCCAGCGCCAGCACGGTCAGCGCGGGCACGGCGGGCCGCAGCGCGGACAGCGCGCCGGGCAGCGGCGTGTGCAGCGACAGCCGCAGCGGATGGGCCGCCTCGGGCACCAGCCGCAGTTCGGGACGCCGGCCGTCGATGTAGCCGCGCAGCTCGGCCACCGAGCCCGGCACGTCCTCCGCGCTCAGGCCCACGACCTCGGCGGCGCGCCGCCACTCGGCGACGAACCGGTCGGCGTCGGCGTCGGACAGCCGCACGCCGGCGCGGCGGGCCACCGTCAGGTAGGAGTCGACCTCGCCGACGTGCACCCAGCGCAGCGCTTCGGGGTCGTCGAGGTGGTAGGTCTCGCCGGTGTCGGGGTCGCGGGCGGTCAGCGTGGCGTGGATCTTGCGCACCCGGCGGCCGGCCCGCTCCACCTCCGCGCGGGTGCCGTACGTGCGCACCCGGACGAACTCGCTGGTCCGCAGGAAGCGCGACCACGCCTCGGCCGGGTCGAGCAGCGCCGAGTTCTGCAGCACGCCGCGCATCGCCCTGGGGTGCAGCCCCTGCATCAGCAGCGCCCGGAAGCCGCCGACGAGCTGGATCGGCTCCCCCATCACCCGCCAGGTCACCGACTCGGGGCCGAAGATCCCATAGTCGTCGTCCATAAGTGAACAGTTACCCCGATAGGTGGCGAAGCATGCCGAAAACCCCCGGCCGGGAACCGGCCGGGGGCTTTCGTCAAGGCTACGGAGATCAGCCGGTGAAGCCGATCGCCGTGTAGTCACGGGCCTGGTACCCGAAGGTGCCGAAGTTGGCCAGCGTCTTCTTGGTCGCCTGGATGGCCGGACGCTGGTACAGCGGGATGGTGTGCACCTGGTCCCAGATCAGCTTGTCGGCGGCGTTGGCCAGCTCGTAGGCCTTGGTCTGGTCCATCTCACCGACGGCGGCGTCGATCGCGGCGTCCAGCGCCGGGTCGCTGCCCTTGGGGAAGTTCGACTCGGAGCCGGTCTTGTAGATCTGCGGCAGGCCGCCGAGGGGCAGCGGCGTGCCGATCCAGGAGAACGGCACCAGGTCGAAGTCGCCCTTGATGATGTAGTCGGTGAAGAACTTGTCATCGGGGACCGGGCGGATCGTCAGCTTGATCCCGGCCTCCTTGAGCATGGCCTGGGTGAGCTCGCCCTCGGTCTTGGCGTACGGCACGCCCGCCGGGACGACGAAGCTCAGCGAGAACTCCTTGCCGTCCTTCTTGCGGACGTCGCCCTCCTGCTTCCAGCCGGCCGCGTCGAGCAGCTCCTTGGCCTTGGGCAGGTTGTACTTGCCCAGCTCGCCGGAGTTGTCGACGTACGCCTTGTGGTTGTTCATGAAGACGTGGTTGCCCAGCGTCTGCAGCGGCCACTCCATGTCCTTGAGGTCGGACTGGGTGATCACGTCACGGTTGATCGCGTACGCGACGGCCTGGCGGACCGACTTGTCCTTCAGGAACTCGCTCTGGTTGTTGACGGTGATGTGCCGCCAGTTCGGGCTGAGCGACTTGCGGATGTCCACGTTCGGGACTTCCTTGGCCCGCTTGAGGTCGGCCGGGCTGCCCGGCGGGATCTCCACCGCGTCCAGCTCGTCGTTGGCGAAGGCGTTGACCTGCGCGGCGGGCGTCTCGATGGTCCGGTAGATGACCTTGTCGAGCTTGGGCTTGCGGCCCCACCACTTGTCGTCGCGCACCACGGTGAGGGTCTTGGTGCCCTCGTTGATGCTCTCGACCTTGAAGGGCCCGGCGGTGACCGGGATCTTCTGCAGGTAGTCCTTCTCGTACTTCTCCGGGGTCTCCATGTGGGAGGCCGGGTAGAGGTGCGGCGAACGGGAGAACTGGCCCTGCCACTCGGGGTAGTTCTTGCCGTAGGTCACGATGGCGACCTTGTCGGAGTCACCCTTGGTGACCGACTCGATGCGGTCCCAGCCGTCGGTGGAGGCCGGCTTGAACTTCTTGTTCTTGCCGCTGTTGGCCTTCCACGCCGCCTCGAGGTCCTTCCAGGTGATCGGCGTGCCGTCCGACCACTGGGCCTTCTCGTTCAGCGTGTAGGTGACGACCTGCTTGCCCGACGACAGGTCCATCTTGACGTCGGTGAGGTAGTCGGGGTTCGCCTTGAAGTTGGCCTGGGAGTCGGCGACCATCAACATCGGCATCAGCGAGTCGAGCATGTCCGCCGTGTCCAGCTGGTTGCCGTCGACGTGGTTGCCGTTCCACTGGCTCGGCCACTGGCCGACCGCCAGGGTGAGCGTGCCGCCGTCCTTGACCTGCTCGTACGGGACGGGGTTGATCGAGATGCCCGGCAGCTCCGACATCTGCTGCTGAGCCTGCTGCGACTGCTCGGCGCTCGGCTTCTTGGCCTCGCCGCCACCACCGCCACAAGCCGCCGCGGCCATGGCGAGGACGGCGATACCCGCCGCCGCCCGGTAACGAACCTTCACTTTTCCTCCTGATCGTCCGAGGCCGTGATGACCTCGACTTCCTCCGCGTAGTGGCAGGCGGCGCCGTGGTCCACGGCGGTCGCGAGCCGGGCAACCGAGGGCTCTTCGTCCACGCAGCGCCGGCGTTCGGCCTCGGTGAGGAGGGCGAACTTGGGGCAGCGCGTGCGGAACCGGCAACCCGATGGCGGGTCGGCCGGGCTGGGCAGGTCGCCTTCGAGCAGGATCCGCTTGCGCGTGCGCTCCATGTCGGGGTCGGGCAGCGGGATCGCTGACAGCAGCGCCTGCGTGTAGGGGTGCGCGGGGCGTTCGTAGACCTCCTCGACCGTGCCGATCTCGGCGATCCTGCCGAGGTACATGACCGCGACGCGGTCGGCGAGATGCCGGACCACGGCCAGGTCGTGCGCCACGAACAGGTACGACAGCCCCAGGGTGTTCTTCAGCTCGTCCAGCAGGTTGATGACGCCGGCCTGGATGGACACGTCCAGTGCCGAGACCGGCTCGTCCAGGACGAGCAGCTTGGGCTCCAGGGCCAGCGCGCGGGCGATGCCGATGCGCTGGCGCTGGCCGCCGGAGAAGCTCTGCGGGTAGCGCTCGGCGTACTCGGGCGCCAGGCCCACCAGTTCGAGCAGCTCGGCGACCCGCTGGTTGACGTTCTTGCGCCCGTGGGCGCGCAGCGGCTCGGCGATGATGTCGCCGACCGGCATGCGCGGGTCGAGCGCCGCCATCGGGTCCTGGAAGACGATCTGCAGGTCGCCCCTGAGCGCCTTGCGCCCGGACGGGCCGAGCTTGGCGCTGTCCTGGCCGAGCACGACGATCCGGCCGCTCTGCGGCGGGGCGAGCTGCATGATCTGCTGCAGGGTCGTGGTCTTGCCGCAGCCCGACTCGCCGACCAGGGCCAGCGTCTCGCCCTCGGCGATGTCGAAGCTGATGCCGTCCACGGCGTGCACGGTGCCGACGCGGCGCTTGAACACCGCGCCCTTCATCAGCGGGTAGTGCCGGATGAGGTTGTCCAGCTCCAGCACGGTCGCGCGCTGCTCGCGCGGCACGCGGACCACCTCGCTGACCGGGATGACCGGGACCGGGAACACGTCCGTGCCGGTCAGGCCCTTGTACTCGATCTCGCGGGAGCGGATGCAGGCGACGTGCCTGCCGCCGCCGACGTCGGTGAGCGGGGGCTCCTCGTCGTCGCACGAGTCGATCTTCATCGGGCAGCGCGGCGCGAACGGGCAGCCCGGCGGCAGCGCCGCCGGGGAGGGCGGGTTGCCCTCGATCGGCACCAGCGGCCCCTCCTCGCCGTCGATCCTGGGGATCGAGGCGAGCAGTCCCATCGTGTACGGCATCCGCGGCCGGTAGTAGATGTCGTCGACGTTGCCCTGCTCGACCGGCTTGCCGGCGTACATGACCAGCACCCGGTCGGCCATGCCCGCGACGACGCCCAGGTCGTGCGTGATCATGACGATGCCGGCGCCCGTCTCGCGCTGGGCGGTCTTGAGCACCTCCAGCACCTGGGCCTGGATGGTCACGTCGAGCGCGGTGGTCGGCTCGTCGCAGATCAGCAGGTCGGGGTCGTTGGCGATGGCCATCGCGATCATCGCGCGCTGGCGCATGCCGCCGGAGAACTCGTGCGGGAACGCCTTGGCCCGGACGTCCGGGTGCGGGATGCCGACCAGGTCGAGCAGCTCGACGGCGCGCTTGGCGGCCTTGTCCTTGCCCAGCTTCTGGTGGACGCGCAGCGCCTCGGAGATCTGGTCGCCGATCGTGTACACGGGCGTGAAGGCCGACAGCGGATCCTGGAAGATCATGCTCATCGACTTGCCGCGGACCTTGACCAGGTCGTCTTCCTTCATCCCGATCAGCTCCTGGCCGTGGAGCTTGACCGAGCCGCTGATCTGGGCGTTGCGCGGCAGCAGGCCCATGATCGCCAGGGACGTGACGGACTTGCCCGAACCGGACTCGCCCACGATGCCCAGGACCTCGCCGCGGGCGACGTCGTAGCTGACGCCGCGCACGGCCTCGATGCCGCCGGGGAACGTCACGGTGAGGTCGCGTACCTCCAGGATGCTCATGAGTTGCTCCCCGGGTCGAGTGCGTCGCGCAGGCCGTCTCCGATGAGGTTGATGCTCAGGACCAGCAGCACCAGGAGCCCGGCGGGGAAGGCGAACAGCCAGGGGTAGCCGGTGGCGTTGCGGGAGCCCTCGGCGATCAGCGTGCCGAGCGAGACGTCGGGCGGCTGGATGCCGAAGCCGAAGAAGGACAGCGCGGCCTCGCCGATGACCGCGCCACTCACGTTGAGGGTGGCGTCGATGATCAGCAAGGAGGACAGGTTCGGCACGATGTGCCGAAAAATGATCTTCCAGCGGGGGATGCCCATGTAGACGGCCGCCTGCACGTACTCGCGCTCACGGAGCGAGAGCGTCATGCTGCGCACCACCCTGGAGGTGATCATCCAGGCGAACGCCGCCAGCAGGACCACGAACCAGAGCCAGGAGGCGCCGCGCAGGCGAGGCGAGGCGATCGCGATGATCAGGAAGCTGGGCAGCACGAGGAGCAGGTCGACGCCCCACATGAGGACGCGGTCCACCCAGCCGCCGAAGTACCCGGCGAAGGCGCCGACCATCGCGGCCAGGCCGGTCGAGATGAGCGCCACGAGCAGGCCGATGATGATCGACTTCTGCATGCCGCGCAGGGTGACGGCGTACATGTCCTGGCCGATCGAGGTGGTGCCCCACCAGTGGTCGGACGAGGGGCCCGACAGGAAGGCGAGGAAGTCCTTGTCCCTCCAGTCGTAGGCGCCGAAGGAGGGGCCGATGTAGGCCAGCGCCACCAGCAGCAGGAGGGCGATGAAGCCGTAGCGGGCCTGCCGGTTGCGCAGCATCCGCCCGAGAACAACCTTGGAACGCACTTAGCTCACCCGCACTCGAGGGTCGAGGGCCGCCACCAGCAGGTCCGACAGGAAGCCGGCGAACAGGACGCAGACGGAGGCGAACATGCTGACCGCGGCCACCGAGTTCACGTCGTTCTGGTTGATCGAGTCGACCAGCCAGGCGCCCATGCCGTTCCAGGCGAAGATCTTCTCGGTGAAGGTGGCGCCGGTGAGCATCGTGCCGAAGGCGAAGGCGAAGTACGTGGCCGCGGGGATCAGCGCGGTGCGCAGCGCGTGCTTGATCAGGGCCGTCCTGCGCCGCAGGCCCTTGGCCATCGCGGTGCGGACGAAGTCCTGGCCGAGCACGTCCAGCATCATGTTGCGCTGGATGCGGCTGTAGAAGGCGATCGAGCCCAGGCTGAGCGAGATGGTCGGCAGGATCAGGTGGTTCAGCCTGTTGGCGAACTGGTCCCAGCCGGACAGCTTGGGGTTGTACTCGCCGGTGAACTCGATCAGCGTGAAGCCGAGCCCGCGGTTGAGGTTGTAGGCGGCGATCGCGAGCAGCGTGGCCAGCACGAACACCGGCACCGCCATGATCACGAACGAGCCGACCCCGATCGCCCGGTCGGTTATCCGATACTGCTTGACCGCCGACAGCGCGCCGAGCGCCACTCCCAGGACGAACCCGACGATCGTGCCCACCAGCAGCAGCCGGAGGCTGACGAAGATCCGCCGGCCCATCTCGTCGTTGACCGAACCGCCGTTCCAGGTCTTGCCGAAGTCACCCGTGACGACGCCCTTGGCCCAGGTCGCGTAGCGCTCCAGGACGGGCGTCTTGTCGTTGAGGTTGTAGCTGTCGAGGGTGGCGTCGATGACTTCCTCGGCGACGGGAGGCTGGCGGCCTTCGTACGCGCCGCGGGGGTTCATGGTCGTCGCGGCGAGCATGTAAGCCAAGCTGGCCGCGATCGCGACCAAGATCAGATTGATCGCCAACCTGCGGAGCAGGTACTTGCCCATTACCCTCCGTTCGCACTGAACGAGGGCCCGGAAACCCCGGTAGGAGAAGACCCCCGCAATGGAAAAAGACCGTCTTACGCCGCGAAAAGTCATGACGCGGAACGGCGATCAAAACGCAGGATATCTAGCCAAACATCACAGTCAGCAATAGTTCGACATAACGGTAAGGTCACTAAGCATGGTGGGGGGCTGCCGTCGGTCATGGTCCTACATGGGGGTTGACCTGGGGAAATACGCGTTACCAAGATCGGTAACCGGCGCTATCGGATCAGCGTATGTCACAGAATCCTGACAAAAAATAACCCAATCTCAAAGTGACGCACGTCATACTGATCAATAGGTTGGGGATTGATATTTCGCGACGTCGCGGCTTTTGATCTCACGCGGGTGGTCGAGGCGGCTCCGTCGGAGGGCACGCTCCCGCCCGCCCGAAGCCGTCCCCGGGCCCTTCCCCCCACGCTCACGCTCCGCTCACCACCCCACCCGGCCCCACCCCCGCCTCCGCCCAAACCGGCCCCGCCACCCACCCCGGCTCCAAGTAGGCGGCGCACTTCCAGCGGGCCACATAGCGAGCCCCGCCTCCAGCAGGCCCACTCCCCCAGCCCCGCGCCTCCAGCAGGGCCACACCCCAGTGAGCCCCACACCCCCGGGGGCTTGCACCCGAGCGGACCTGCGCTTCCCTGAGCCCGCACCCGAGCGGGCCTGCACCCCGGGTGAGCCTGCACCCTCAGTGGGCCTGCACTCCCCTGGACCCGCACCTTCAGTGAGCCGCACCCCAGTGGGCGCGCACCCAGCACACCGAGGCGCGGCGGCAGGACTGTAGTGCGCGCCTCACGGAGGGTGGAGGAGTCACGGGAGCGCGCGGGGCACGCCCGTGGCGGGAAGGGACAGCGGGAACACGGGCAAGGGTGGAGCGGGTGGCGGCGAACGGTCGGCGAGCGCCGGGGAACCGTAGGCGAGTGGCGGGGAACCGCAGGCGAGCGCCGGGGAACCGCAGGCGAGCGCCGGGGAACCGCAGGCGAGCGCCAGGGAACCGCAGGCGAGTACCGGGGAACCGCAGGCGAGCGCCAGGGAACCGCAGGCGAGTACCGGGGAACCGCAGGCGAGCGCCGGGGAACCGCAGGCGAGC